>NZ_CP115920.1:2400000-3000000 GCF_040412085.2 Vibrio sp. CB1-14
ATAAGGTACGACGTTAATCTCACAGGTCAGCTTGCGTTTTTTCGGTTGGTAGCCAGCCATTATTGCTCCCTAGCGGCCATCGCTTGACGGTGCAAAATGCTGTGGAACTCTTCAGAGAAGGTTGCGTAGTTGTGTTCTAGCTTGCTCACTTTGTTGCTAAGACGGTTAAACGCCATAACGGCAGGAATCGCCGCAAATAGACCCATTGCCGTTGCGATCAAGGCTTCTGCGATACCTGGCGCTACCATGGCAAGCGTGGCTTGTTTTACTTCGCCAAGCGCGATAAACGCGTGCATGATACCCCAAACGGTACCAAACAGACCGATGTAGGGGCTGATAGAGCCAACGGTCGCTAGGAATGGCAAGTTAGTTTCTAGCTCTTCCACTTCACGGGAAACAGCAACGCGCATTGAGCGACCAGTCCCTTCCATAATGAAAGCTGGAGAGTCGGCGTTTGATTTACGAAGGCGCAAAAACTCGGAAAAACCAGAGTAGAAAATCTCTTCTGTACCTGAAAGCTCATCTTTGCGCTTTTTCACATCTTGGTAGATGTGAGAAAGATCAGCGCCTGACCAAAAACGGTCTTCAAACGCCTCAGATTCTTTGGTGGCTTCTTTTAGCACTTTGCTGCGCTTGATGATCATCGCCCAAGATACGACTGACATGCCCATCAGAATCAGCATTACCAATTGAACAAGTAGGCTTGCCTCGAGTATGAGGTCTACAAATGAAATATCAGCCGTCACTGTGTTTTAACTCCACTAAGATAGACGAAGGAATAGCCTTCGGCTTCATTTTAACATTATCTATACACGCCACTTTAACCAGTGCTTTCGCTATTGTCACACCTTGTTGGTCGACAATTTCTTGAGCAAAGGTTAGCGACGCTTTCTTAAATTCTTCAATATAGGTTTTTACGGTGAGCTGGTCATCCAAGCGTGCACCACGGATAAAGTCGATATCCATATGACGAACCACAAAGCCAGTATGCTCTTCTAGCAACACACGCTGATTGACACCTTTGCTTCTAAGTAGCTCGGTGCGGGCACGTTCAAAGAAATTGAGGTAGTTCGAGTGGTAAACGACACCTCCCGCGTCCGTGTCTTCGTAATAAACGGTCACAGGAAATTCGAAATACGATGATAACTGAGACAAACTGATCACTTCCTAAATAAAACTACGCATTAATATAACGCAACTCATTGTGATTGTTATAAGTGCTGACAAGAATTTTTGATTAAAGTGCCAAAATTTACACTTAATTGATGAAGATATTAGCGATTACTCGCTTTTCATTGTTTCAAAAAGTAAAAAACCCGAGCAATGGCTCGGGTTTATTCTAAAAAACGTACATTAACGTTAAGTAACTCAACACAGTTAGTGACAAGTACGGGCTAAACACCAGTTGCCACAACCAAAACCTTGGTTTGAAGCCGATACCGTAGACCATACTTGAACAGAGAGACAATACAAACGCCAGTCCTAACCATGGTGCAAAGCCACCGATGGCTGCGTCGTAGCCCTCTGGACTCCACATGAACAGACCTGCGTTGGCAAAACCAAGCACCAGTGATAAGGCGCGAAGTAGCACCTTATCCATAGGCTTGTGAATCTGCTCCAACTGTTGGTTAAGCTTACTCACTGTCTTCGTCCATCATCTCACTGTGTTCAAGCCAAAGTGCATTGATGATACCGAACGCACAAGCCAATAGAACACCTAAAATCCAAGCGAAATACCACATGTTAAATGCTCCTTAGTAAAGTGAATTCTTGTTTTCTTCGATGAACTTGTCATCAAGACGACCAAACATTTTGTAGTAAGTCCAAGCTGTGTAGCTAAGAATTACTGGAACCATAACAAACGCTACCGCTGTCATTAGGTTCAAAGTCAATTCACTTGACGTCGCATCCCACATAGTCAAGCTGTGGTTTGGATTCAGGCTGCTTGGCATTACGAATGGGAACATTGCAAAACCAGCAGTAAAGATGATGCCACCGTTCGCCAGAGAAGAAGCAATAAATGAAATTGCACACTTCTCAAGACGAGACGCTAGAACCGCTAGTAGAGGCATAACCACACCTAGTGCTGGAGCAATCCATAGTAGTGGGTACTTCTCGAAGTTCGTCATCCACGCACCGGCTTCGCGAACCACTTCTTTAACTAGTGGGTTTGAAGCCGCGTTGCCATCGATACTGCTTACTACTAGGTAACCATCGATACCTTGGATCCAGAAACCTGCACCTACAAATGCCACTACTGTGAGTAGACCCATGATTTGCGCTGTGTTGCGAGCGCGAGTATGGATATCACCTGTAGTCTTCATTTGTAGCCATGTTGAACCTTGAAGCAGGATCATGAACAGGCTTACCAGACCACACAATAGTGCGAATGGGTTAAGCAGGCCGAAGAATGAACCGTGGTAAGTCGGCATCATAAAGTCGCTTAACTGGAATGGTACACCTTGTAGTAGGTTACCAAACGCCACACCAAAGATAAGTGGTGGTACGAAACCACTGATTGAGATACCGATATCCCAAGCGTTACGCCACTGTTTGTCTTCTAGCTTAGAGCGGTAATCTAGACCGATTGGACGTAGCCAAAGCGCTGCTAGAGTAAGGATCATTGCTAGGTAGAAACCCGAGAACGACGTCGCGTACACTAGCGGCCAAGCAGCAAATAACGCACCACCGGCGGTGATTAGCCAAACCTGGTTACCGTCCCAGTGTGGAGCGATAGAGTTAATCATTACACGGCGCTGAGTGTCCGTTTTACCTAGGATAGGTACAAGTGCACCTACCCCCATATCAAAACCATCGGTGATAGCGAAACCAGCAAACAGTACGCCGATCAGTATCCACCAGATGAATCGTAAGACTTCGTAATCAAACATTCTTTTTCTCCTTGCTTACGCTTCTACTTGACGACTAACTTTGTTCTCTACCGTTTCGACGTTTTGTTCGAAGTGGTAGCGACCTGTCTTCAAGCTACTCGGGCCTTTGCGTGCAAATTTCACCATTAGGTAAACTTCTGCAATTAGGAACACCGTGTATAGAGCGATGATTGCGAATAGTGATGTCCAGATCTGACTTGCTGTCAGTGCTGATGCTGCCACGTGTACAGGCAGGATTTCACCTACGGCCCATGGCTGACGACCAAATTCAGCAACAAACCAACCGGCTTCTACTGCAATCCATGGTAGTGGAATGCTAAATAGTGCCGCTTTAAGGATCCATTTTTTCTGTTCAATTTTCTGACGACATGTCTGAATAAATGCCGCACCGAAGACGAATAGCATGATGAAGCCACACGCAACCATGATACGGAACGACCAGAATAGTGGCCAAACTGTTGGGATAGAGTCATCCGCAGCCGCTTGGATTTGATCTTCTGTCGCATCAACAACTTTGTCGGTGTAACGTTTAAGCAGTAGACCGTAACCAAGGTCTTGCTTCACATCATCAAACGCTTCTATGTTTGCGTCTGTACGTTCACCTGCACGCAGTTTTTCTAGAAGTTCGTAAGCGTACATACCGTTACGGATACGATCCACGTGCTCTTCACGTAGGTCACGAAGACCTTGAACTGGTGTATCGATAGAACGTGTTGCGATGATACCCATTACGTATGGGATCTTAAGCGCAAAGTCGGTTTCCATCTTGTCTTGGTTTGGTAGACCAAACACAGTGAACGCTGCTGGAGCTGGCTCTGTATGCCACTCTGCTTCGATAGCCGCAAGTTTCACTTTCTGTACGTCACCAAGCTCGTAACCAGATTCGTCACCAAGAACGATAACAGAAAGGATAGAAGCCATACCGAACGACGCTGCAATCGCGAATGAACGACGAGCAAACGCCACATCACGGCCTTTCAGTAGGTAGTAAGCACTGATACCCAGCACGAACATCGCACCTGTGGTATAGCCTGACGCTACTGTGTGAACAAACTTAACTTGAGCAACTGGGTTGAGCACCACTTCTGCGAAACTAACCATTTCCATACGCATGGTTTCGAAGTTGAACTCTGCGCCCACTGGGTGCTGCATCCAACCGTTCGCAACTAGGATCCAAAGTGCTGAGAAGTTAGAACCAAGTGCAACCAACCAGGTAACGGCTAAGTGTTGACGTTTTGAAAGCCTATCCCATCCGAAGAAGAAGAGTCCGACAAAGGTGGATTCGAGGAAGAAGGCAACGAGGGCTTCGATCGCCAGCGGCGCACCGAAAATATCACCCACGTAATGGGAATAGTAGGACCAGTTCGTACCAAACTGGAATTCCATGGTAAGGCCGGTAGCCACACCTAGGGCGAAGTTAATACCAAATAGCTTACCCCAGAACTTGGTCATGTCCTTGTAGATTTGCTTGTTGGTCATTACGTAGAGGGACTCCATGATGGCAAGTAAGAATGCCATACCTAGAGTCAATGGAACGAACAAGAAGTGATACATTGCCGTAATTGCGAATTGCAATCTCGACAGATCAACAACGTCTATCATGATAACTCCTTTTGTGTCGGCTGAACGACACGTTCTACATTATGCGCCGAGGATACTTGTTTAATGGAAATTAAACTTGTTGAGCAAATCAGCATCCTTGTTGCAAAAATGTACCTCAATGGTTAGTTAATTGTTAAGCTTGCGCTAATATAGCTTGAGCTAATATTACTGGGAAATTGAATCGGTTTCAAAAGGTTTATTCAGGAAAATGCTTTGATGTAAGTCAATAAATAGAAGAAGTGAATTGTACGATCTTTAATCACACTGATTCAGATCAAATTTACTTGGAAAGAGAGTTTGATGTGGTGAGCAAAAAAAGAAAATTAGCAGCCGCTAATACCCCTTTATTGGCAAGGGATTATAAACAATGTGCGTAACCGTGTGAACAAAAATCACGAAATTGATAGATTCTAGTGATAGGACATGTAAATAAAAGAAAGCCGCATATTCGCAATATTACTTTACAAATATGCAGCTCAATAATTGGTCTGACAAATTTCATTTCTGTGATGTAGAACATGAGTTGCGTATCACAGTCTTACATCGCGGCTTTAAACTTTATCGATTCCAAAGTGTAAGTAGGCTCTATCTGAGGCAATACGCCCACGCGGGGTTCGTTGCAGATAGCCTTGCTGAATCAAGTAAGGTTCAATGACATCTTCGATAGTGTCTTTCTCTTCACCTATCGCTGCTGCTAGGTTATCTAACCCGACAGGGCTACCAGAGAACTTCTCCATGATGGAGAGCAGCAGTTTTCTATCCATGTAATCGAAACCTTGGTTATCGACATCAAGCATGTTCAGAGCTTTGTCTGCAATGTCAGCACAGATATGCCCGTTACCTTTCACCTCTGCATAGTCACGCACACGGCGTAGCAGTCGGTTAGCAATACGAGGTGTACCACGAGCTCGACGGGCAATTTCTAACGCCCCTTCTGGATCCATCGACAAGCCCAAGCAACGAGCACTGCGCTGCACGATATTTTGAAGGTCGGCAATCTTGTAGTACTCAAGACGCTGAACGATGCCAAATCGGTCACGAAGCGGTGACGTCAATGAGCCCGCGCGCGTCGTTGCACCAATGAGCGTAAACGGCGGCAAGTCAATCTTGATTGAGCGAGCCGCAGGCCCTTCACCAATCATGATATCCAGCTGGTAATCTTCCATCGCCGGATACAGCACCTCTTCCACCATTGGGCTTAAACGGTGGATCTCATCGATGAACAGTACATCGTTTTCTTCAAGATTGGTCAACAGCGCAGCAAGGTCGCCGGCTTTTTCAAGCACTGGGCCAGAAGTGGTACGGATGTTTACTTCCATCTCGTTGGCAACGATATTCGCCAACGTGGTCTTACCCAAACCAGGAGGTCCGAATATCAATAAATGATCGAGCGCTTCGTTACGTAGCTGTGCGGCCTTGATGAAAATTTCCATCTGGTCACTAACGTGATCCTGACCTTCATAGTCAGCCAACTTCTTAGGACGAATAGCTCTATCGATGACGTCTTCATCACGGAAAACTGGGTTTTCTGGGGCGATTAAGCGATCGGCTTCAATCATCTAACTGTCTCTCTAAAAATACCGCTTGGTCATTAAACCATAGTACGCAGTGCTTCACGGATCAGCGCTTCACTGGTCATGTCTGGCTTCGCTACTTGAGAAACCACTTTCGATGCTTGCGTTGGTTTGTAACCCAGTGCAAGCAGCGCGCTTACCGCTTCTTCTTCGGCACTTTCGCTAGACATCGCACCAGCACTGTCCATCGGCGCAGCGTCCGTCGCTGGCGTAAACAGGTCACCAGCGCCCCAACCTTTAAGGCGATCCTTCATTTCAACGACGAGACGTTCAGCGGTTTTCTTACCCACACCAGGCAGTTTAACAAGGGTGGAGATATCTTCGCGCTCAACGCACGAGACAAATTGGCTGGCAGACATACCAGATAGGATACCCAACCCCAACTTAGGACCGACACCGTTGGCTTTGATCACTTCGCGGAACAGAGCGCGCTCTCGCACGGTATTGAATCCGTAAAGAAGCTGTGCGTCTTCACGAACGACAAAATGGGTGTAAATAATGGCTTCTTGACCAATTTCTGGCAGCTCGTAAAAACAGCTCATTGGCATTTGAACTTCGTACCCTACGCCACCAACTTCAATCAGTAGTTCAGGAGGTTGTTTTTCGATTAGCGTGCCACGCAGTCGTCCTATCACAGTCTATGTCTCATTGTTCGTTGCAATAGGGCTTAGGATATAGAATAACTGGATGGGTATCCAGTTATTCTCTTCACATTTTAGCTCATAGCCGAGCGCAGTCGCTCGGAGAGCTCAGTGCCTTCTGCTATCTGTTGATTGAGCTCGTCACTGATGGTTTGAATATCCTCAGCAATTGCTTTGCTCCCTGTTACCGAGCGTGCCACATCGCTACTCGCTTGATCTAGCTCCCCTATCGCTTGGTTTTGCTGGGTAACTAAGTGACTGAGGTCGGTGATTTCAGTTGAAATGACTTGGACTTGCTCAATCATCTGGCTGAGCTCTTTCACCGTGGTCTGGATTGTCTGTTGCCCTGAGTCAATCTGCTGCTGACTGTTGCTGATTAAGGTGCGAATTTCCTCAACTGAGTTACTGGTTTTCGAAGAGAGCTCCCTCACCTGCTCAGCAACGACCGCAAAGCCGCGGCCATGGTCACCCGCTCGCGCAGCTTCAATGGCTGCATTGAGTGCCAGCAAATTGGTTTGTTCAGCCACTGAGGTGATTAGCTCAATGACAGACACGACTTTTTGGTTACTACTATCGATATTGGCAATCGCCTCAGTGGACGCACTAAGCATTTCCGAGCTGCTTTCTGCTTGCTGCTTGATCGCGTCGGTTTGACCAATAACTTGCTCCATGAAGTTCACAGACTCTTGAGTAAACGAAGACAACTGTTCTAGTTGCTGGCTCATTTCTTCTGCAGCGCTCGCCTGTGAAGCACTGTTCATGCCAAGCGACTGTACGTTTGAGTTTAGCTGCGATGATTGCGTATTTACCTGATGTATCACTTCATCAAGCTCTTTCACACTGGCGTTTACGGTCACTAACATGCCATCCATGCGCTTTTCACCTTGCGAGGCTTTTTCGGCTTGCAGTTTGCTCTCTTTCATCGCTTTTTCTGCACGATGAATTGCACTCTCTTTTTGCTTCGCGGTAAAGCTCTGGGCAAAACAAATCACGCAAAGTGGCAGCAGCATGCCAGACCAAATTTCTACATTTTGCTTAGAGGCCGATAGTGAAATCGTTGGGAATGAAAAGCCACTAGTGTGAAGGTAAGTCATAACGCCCGCGACCAGCAGAATACCGACACTCCAAGTCAGCGCCATCGCTCTAGAAGCCGAGAGGTAGAAAGCGACAATGAGCAAAGGTGCCCAAAATGCCTGAGTAGAATCTACGATGCCGCCGCTTTGATAAATGATGTTCACTGCATGAACAACCATCCCAAGGAAGCCGATATTGAGCGCTAGCGTGATTTGCTTGGTAAATCGCAACACCACCAAGCCAATAACTTCGATTGCAATAAGCAGTACCGACGTTAAAAACAGTAATGCATGTCCGTTAGATTGCCACTTAATAGCGCTGTACAGACCAACGATCAGCGCGACAACAGTAAATACAGCGGTGATTTCAGCTTTGCGAAGAGTATTACGGGAGAGACTTTGAGCGTTATTTATTAAGTTGTGCCACATGCCTTTGTTTTCCTTATTATTGGTCCTTTGACTCACTCATCAGACCAATCTTAGAAAGTTAACAAATGATTAACAAGGCGCACTAGGTAAAAAGCTCTAAAACTGTGGGCTGGTTATCGTTAAAACTATCGGTATCCAAGACGGTAACGCCTTAAAGAGACGATCCTCAAGATTAACGATAGCGCCCTTTCTTTGCACCACTCGCTTTACCAGCAAGCGCGACGAGCGTTTTGTTGGTGTTGGCATGACAGATAGCAACGCCGAGCGCATCGGCTGCGTCTGCTTGTGGCTTAGAAGGCAACTTCAACATCGCCATCACCATGTGCTGAACCTGAGCTTTGTCTGCGGCGCCGGTACCCACGACGGCCTGCTTAATAAGCCTTGCCGCATACTCGTAAACGGGTAAATCGTGGTTGACCGCAGCGACGATCGCACTGCCTCTTGCTTGACCTAACTTCAGCGCTGAGTCGGCATTTTTGGCCATGAAGACCTGCTCAATGGCGAACACATCCGGTTGAAACTGAGTAATGATTTCACTGACACCAGCGTAAATCTGTTTTAGTCGACCGGGTAATTCTTTTTCTGAGGTCCGGATACAGCCGCTCCCCAAATACTGCAAATGTCGACCCTGCTGACGAATCACGCCGTAGCCTGTGATTCGTGAGCCTGGGTCAATTCCTAAAATAATAGACATTGTTTCTCGCTATTTACTCTAACGTCGCTGCAACTTCATCAGAGATATCACCGTTGTGGTATACCTCTTGGACGTCATCGAGATCTTCCAATGCGTCAATAAGTCGCAACAATTTTGGTGCTGTAGACTCATCTAGATCTGCTTTCGTTGAAGGCACTAGGGTTACTTCCGCGTTTGACGCGTCAAACCCAGCTTCGTCCAGTGCGTCTTTAACCGAGCCAAATTCGGTAGGATCGGTGTATACATCGATCGCGCCATCTTCACCGGTTTCGATATCATCGGCACCGCCTTCGAGAGCGACTTCCATAACCTCGTCTTCATCTAGACCCGGCGCGTATGAGATAACCCCTTTCTTATCGAACAGATAGTTAACACTGCCATCAGTACCTAGGTTACCACCCGCTTTTGAGAACGCGTGACGAACACCAGAAACGGTACGATTGCGGTTGTCCGTCATACACTCCACCATCACAGCTGTGCCACCAGGCCCGTAACCTTCGTAGATGACGGTCTCCATGTTGTCATCACCTTCACCACCAGCACCACGAGACACCGCGCGGTTTACTGTGTCGCGAGTCATGTTGTTTGACAGTGCTTTATCGATTGCGGCGCGAAGTCTTGGATTGTTGTCAATCTCGCCTCCACCCTCTTTTGCGGCAACGACGATTTCGCGAATTAGCTTAGTGAAGATTTTGCCACGCTTAGCGTCCTGCGCGGCTTTACGATGACGAATGTTCGCCCATTTACTGTGACCTGCCATGGTTAATCCTTTGAGTTCTATGAATTTGGACTTTTATAGGGTGGTATAACTATACAGAATTTAGAAACAAAAACTCCCGCGAATGCGGGAGTTTTTGTTGTGTGTTGGGCTTTGCGATGTTACGCAGTAACGAGCCTGTTGTTCTCCCCCTTAATAAGGGGGAGTTAGAGGGGGTGCTTTTGGCTTTTTCGCTTTATTTCAATCAATTAAGAAAGAAAAGAGCACCCCTCCCAGCCTCCCCTTATAAAGGGGAGGAGCTAAAAGCTCGCTGCGCGTCGCTTGGCGATATTACGTAGTAATTAGCCTGATGTTCTCCCCCTTTATAAGGGGGAGTTAGAGGGGGTGCTTTTGGCTTTCTCGCTTTATTTCAATTGATTAAGCAAGAAAAGAGCACCCCTCCCAGCCTCCCCTTATAAAGGGGAGGAGCTAAAAGCTCGCTGCGCGTCGCTTGGCGATATTACGTAGTAATTAGCCTGATGTTCTCCCCCTTTATAAGGGGGAGTTAGAGGGGTGCTTTTGGCTTTCTCGCTTTATTTCAATTGATTAAGCAAGACAAGAGCACCCCTCCCAGCCTCCCCTTATAAAGGGGAGGAGCTAAAGGCTCGCTACGCATCGCCTGGCGATGTTACGCAGTAACGAGCCTGTTGTTCTCCCCCTTAATAAGGGGGAGTTAGAGGGGGTGCTCTTGATCTTACTGCTTTATTTCAATCAATAAGCAAGAAAAGAGCACCCCTCCCAGCCTCCCCTTATAAAAGGGAGGAGTTAAAGGCTCGCTGCGGATCGCCGCAACACACTGAGAAAGATTAAGCGTCTTTCTTCTCTTTCGCTGCCGTTACTGCAATCGCTAGCTCTTCAAGTGCTGCTGGGTTTGCTGCGCTTGGTGCGTCTGTTAGTAGACATGCTGCTGCGGTTGTTTTCGGGAATGCGATAACGTCACGGATGTTCTCTGTACCACAAAGTAGCATCACTAGACGGTCAAGGCCAAATGCTAGACCTGCATGCGGTGGTGTACCGAACTTCAGTGCGTCTAGTAGGAATCCGAACTTCTCACGTTGCTCTTCTGCATCGATACCAAGAATCTCGAATACCGCTGCTTGCATTTCTGCGTTGTGGATACGAACGCTGCCGCCGCCGACTTCATAGCCGTTTAGAACCATGTCGTATGCGTTAGAGTTTGCAGCTGCTGGATTCGCTTTTAGCTCTTCCGCCGTCATGCCAAGAGGAGACGTGAATGGGTGGTGCATTGCGTGCAGGTTACCCTCGCCATCTTCTTCGAACATTGGGAAGTCAACAACCCATAGTGGAGCCCACATAGACTCGTCCGTAAGCTCAAGATCTTTACCAATCTTAAGACGTAGCGCGCCCATTGCTTCTGCAACTGTGTTTGCTTTGTCTGCACCGAATAGGATGATGTCGCCAGATTCTGCGTCCGTACGCTCAAGAATACCGTTGATCACATCGATGTTTAGGAACTTAGCGACTGGAGATTGGATACCTTCCATGCCAGCAGCACGGTCGTTAACCTTCATCCATGCTAGACCTTTCGCGCCGTAGATACCTACGTACTCAGCATAGCTGTCGATTTGCTTACGAGTCAGTTTAGCGCCGCCTGGTACACGGATAACCGCTACGCGACCTTTCTCGTCGTTTGCTGGACCAGAGAACACTTTGAACTCAACGTCTTTCAACAGATCAGCAACGTCCACTAGCTCTAGTGGGTTACGTAGATCTGGCTTGTCGCTACCGAAACGACGAATCGCTTCAGAGAATGGCATCACTGGGAACTGACCTAGGTCTACGTTCAGCAGCTCTTGCCACATGTCGCGAACCATTTTTTCAGTCACTTCACGTACTTGGTCAGCCGACATGAATGATGTTTCGATATCGATCTGAGTGAATTCTGGTTGACGGTCAGCACGCAAGTCTTCATCACGGAAACACTTTACGATTTGGTAGTAGCGATCAAAGCCAGACATCATCAGCAGCTGTTTGAATAGCTGTGGAGACTGTGGAAGTGCGTAGAACGAACCTTTGTGCACGCGGCTTGGTACTAGGTAGTCACGAGCACCTTCTGGCGTCGCTTTCGTTAGTACTGGCGTTTCGATGTCTAGGAAGCCGTTGTCATCTAGGAAACGACGAACAAAGCTTGATGCTTTAGCGCGCAGTTTAATACGATCGCTCATCTCTGGGCGACGTAGATCGATATAACGGTACTTCAGACGTTGCTCTTCAGTGTTCGTTTGGTTGAAGTCTAGAGGTAGCACGTCGCTACGGTTGATGATTTCAAGACCTTTTGCAAGGATCTCAACTTCACCTGTTGCCATGTCTTTGTTTACTTGGCTCTCTGGGCGTACACGAACTTCACCAGTTAGCTTGATGCAGAATTCGTTACGAAGTTGGTTCGCTACTTCATAAGCATCCGCCATATCTGGATCAACAACAACCTGAACGATACCTTCACGATCTCGCATATCGATAAAGATAAGACCGCCTAAATCACGACGACGGTTTACCCAGCCGCACAGTTCTACAGTTTGTCCTGCAAGGGACTTGTTCAGGTGACCACAGTAATGGCTACGCATAATGAATTTCCCAATTTCCGATTGTTTATATGAAAACGTTTATATGAAATCTATATTGTGGGTGATGGCATGAAAAGTCGCCAATACTAAATCCACCCACAAAATCAAAGGTTCATTTATACTCGGAAAATCGTCTAAAATCGACCTAATTTGATAGAATTGTTGTGTTTAATTGCCTGTTGCTAAGCTAGAACACTTGAAACGGACAAAATATCAACAAATCCTATTCCTTATTGGCTTTTGTTGACTTGCATTGAAAGGATGAGAAATGAGTGAACCGACATTGCGACTTGGATTAACCATGTGGTCTCACAATGACTGGCAGCACTCTTTCTACGGAAAAGGTACTAAACCTGGGGAACGCTTAGAGCGCTACGCGTCTGTATTTGATACGGTCGAAGGCAACACAACGTTTTACGCCACACCAAGCGCGAAGACTGTCACCAGTTGGAATGATTCTACCTCTGATGATTTCCGCTTTACCTTTAAACTTCCTAAATCGATTACTCATGAACGAATGCTCAACCAATGCCAAGATGAGCTTACTGCGTTCTTGCAGGTCATGGCACCTTTGCACCACAAAGTGGGTATGTGGACCATACAACTGCCAAGTAAGTTTTCACCTGCCGATCTCCCTGCCCTGCAAGCGTTCTGCACCAAGTTTCCATCTGAGATGAAGCTTGGGGTTGAAGTGAGGCATTTAGGCTTTTTCAATAAATCCGAACAAGAGCGAGTCTTCAACCAATGGCTCATGGAGCATCACATCGACCGCATTATTATGGACTCTCGCCCCGTTTTTGCCGCGGCGCCTACCACCGCAGCGGTTATTGATGCTCACGACAAAAAGCCCAAAGTACCAGTGCATGCCATTGCCACAGCGGATCATCCAATGATCCGCTTTATTGGCCACCCTGATATGGAAGCTAACTTGGCGTTTTTTAAACCCTGGGAGAAGAAACTGGAACAATGGATTGAACAAGGTAAGCAGCCCTATTTGATGATCCACACGCCTGACAATGTGGAAGCACCGGAACTGGCAATCAAGCTATATAAAGAGCTCAAAGCGTCACTAGCCGGCAACATTACTTTAAGCGATAAACCGACCTTTCCTTGTCTTCGAGATGACCATCAAATCTCCATGTTTTAGTCGCTCAAAAACCCTACGACACTGCCTGTAAAAGCAATAATGACATTTCAGGTTAAATGACGTAAAATGCGCGCCTTTTTTATTGCGTCCGTCCGAATCGGCAATGGGGAATCTTAACATGCAGAATAAAGATACTATTTTCTCTGCTCCTATCGACAGAATTGGTGATTTCACCTTTGATGAGCGAGTAGCAGAAGTCTTTCCAGATATGATCCAGCGTAGCGTACCTGGCTACAGCAACATTATTTCTGCAATTGGTATGTTGGCAGAGCGCTTTGCTAAGCCACACTCTACTATTTACGATTTGGGTTGTTCACTTGGCGCGGCAACGCTATCCATGCGCCGTAATATCAGCCAAGAAGGCTGCCAGATCATTGCCGTTGATAACTCATCAGCGATGGTTGAGCGCTGTAAGTTGCACGTCAACGCCTATCGCTCAGACACGCCAGTTGCTGTTGTCGAGGCAGACATTCGCGATATTGAAATTAAAGATGCCTCTGTTGTGGTACTTAACTTTACCCTACAGTTTCTATCGCCAGACGATCGCCGGACGCTGCTTGAAAAAATCTACGCCGGTCTGCGCCCGGGCGGCATTTTAATTCTGTCTGAGAAGTATGTGTTTGAAGATGAGAACTCAAACGAGCTCCTTATCGACCTGCATCATGACTTCAAACGCGCTAACGGCTACAGCGAACTGGAAATCAGTCAAAAGCGCAGTGCGATTGAAAATGTGATGCGTCCTGATTCAATCACAATGCACAAAGAGCGCTTTAAAGAGATCGGTTTCACCAGCTACGAAGTCTGGTTCCAATGCTTTAACTTCGGATCTATGTTCGCCATTAAGTAGTCTGCAATCTATAAATAACCTGCATACTATTTTTACCCTAGCTATTGTCACCCATTATTGTTGAGAGTTTCATGTTTAACTTTGCTAACTTTTATCAGCTCATCGCTCAAGATACCAAACTTCAGCCTTGGCTTAACATCCTGCCACAGCAACTCACCGACTGGCAGAATGCCGAGCACGGTGATTTTGACCGCTGGTTGCGTGCGCTCGCGAAGATTCCAACCGGTCAACCTGATAATGTTGAACTGAAATCGGAAGTGTCACTCGCGAACAATGAACCGCTTGCGATGGGTGAAATGAAGAAGCTAGAGAACCTGCTGCGCACCTTCCACCCGTGGCGTAAAGGCCCATATCGCGTTCACGATATTCATATCGACACCGAGTGGCGCTCTGACTGGAAGTGGGATCGCGTATTGCCGCACATTTCCCCACTTAAAAACCGTTCAGTATTGGATGTGGGCTGCGGCAATGGTTACCACATGTGGCGCATGCTAGGTGAAGGCGCGCGTCTTTGTGTGGGTATCGACCCTTCACATCTATTCCTAGTGCAGTTTGAAGCAATTCGTAAGCTGATGGGCGACGACCAGCGCACGCACCTTTTACCATTAGGTATCGAGCAGCTTCCGGAACTTCGAGCATTTGATACGGTATTTAGCATGGGTGTTTTGTACCACCGCCGCTCTCCTCTTGATCATCTGATCCAATTGAAGAACCAGTTGGTCGCGGGCGGTGAGCTCGTATTAGAGACCTTAGTTATCGACGGTGATGAAAATGCCGTGCTTGTCCCCGTCGATCGCTACGCGCAAATGCGTAATGTGTACTTCTTCCCATCTGCGCGCGCGCTAAAAGTATGGTTAGAAAAAGTTGGCTTTGTGAATGTTCGTATTGTAGATGAAAACGTTACCTCTACAGAGGAGCAGCGTACCACAGGTTGGATGACACATAATTCACTCCCTGAATACTTAGATCCTAACGACCCAAGCAAAACTGTCGAAGGGTATCCAGCACCTAGACGCGCTGTGTTAGTCGCTGAAAACCCAAACAAATAGTCTCAATCTTTGAGAAATTGTTGCCAAATACAGCAACTTTGACCGAGCTTTTATAAGTCTGACGCAGCTCTGACAATAGGGAGTATCGCACTCCCTATTGGTTACGATAAAATCCCTAGCCTTCCAGTTCCATTTTATTGTTTTTTAGGGTTTAAGATGTATAAACGCTTGGCATCTCTTGTCGCCATCGGCCTACTTTCGGGTTGTTCTACAGTCAATCACCAAGAACTTCATCAAAACACCATCAGCGCAATTCAAGAATCTGAAGCGCGCCTCGACAACAAACTGACTAACCTTACACTGCAGTTAAGCAACAACGCTGACTACATTGATAGCTTAGAAACCGAAGTCATCGCACTCACTAAAGAAGTCGAAGCTTTGAAGCAGGCACAACTTGGCGAAGAACAAGCTGAAAAGCAAAATAAGCCACTGCCAATTATCGCTCCTAAATCCTCCTCTTCTACTCCTGTTGTTTTAGGCTCCGTCGAACAAGTCCACCTCGATATACTCGACCGCAGTTTTGATGCGCGTGTGGATACCGGCGCGGTGACTTCTTCACTCAGTGCATCGGATATTCAAGGATTCGAAAGAGATGGTAAGCAGTGGGTAAAATTCAAACTTCTTGATGATAAGTCCCGCAAAGAAAATGATCGCTGGATAGAAGCGCCAGTAATTCGATATGTGAAAATTCGTCAGTCAACCAGTGAAAAAATGGAACGTAGAGCGGTGGTTGAACTTTGGATCCGTGTTGGAAAAATCCATGAAAAAGCTCAATTTACACTGGCAGATCGCTCACAAATGACCCACCCTATATTACTAGGAAGAGAATTTATCAAAGATATTGCTTTAGTTGATGTAAGTCAGCAATATATACTTTCATCTAACAAGTAGTTTTCTTTAAAATAACACCTCCTTCAGGGAAGCAATTACAATAATAAGGTTGTTTATGACTTCACGTATTCCATTTTTCCTATCTGTAGGATTACTCATTGCAGCGGGTATCGCGCTGAGTGTCATCAGACACGATACCTACGGCGTACCATGGACTCCAGGCGAAACTCGCCAAGTATGGGACATTGAGGCTCGTGTCGAGTTTAATGCAATTGGTAAACCGGCCAAGGTTTCACTCGCAGCACCATACACTCAAGAAGGATTCACACTTATTGGCGAATCAGCCTCTTCTCCAGGTTACGGTGTCTCATATGTCGATTCTGATGCAGGTCGCCGTGCAGAGTGGTCAATCCGCGAGGCACAAGGTCCGCAAACCATCTACTACAAAACCCAATTTCTTGTGGACGACCAAGCGCTGGCAAGCTCTACTCCTCCAGCGGAAGACGTGATTAAGCCAACCTTTGATGGCCCAGAAGAAGCCGCAGCTGTTGCCCTGATGGATCGCGCTCAATCTCGCTCCTCTGACAACATCACCTTCACACGCGAGCTTATCAAAGCACTGAACGATGGTGATAGCCAAAACTCTGCACTTATTCTTAACAACATGACCAAACTTCAAGCCGCTGCAAAACTGCTGGCGTTTGCTGAAGTACCAAGCAAGGTTGTGGGCGTTATCGAACTGGAAGATGGTCGTCGACGTCAATCTATTCAACAAATGTTGAGTGTGTGGGACGGTGCTAAGTGGCAAATCTTCTCTCCAGAATCCACAGAAGGTAAAAAACAAGCCAATCTGCTTGTTTGGGACGAATCTAACGTATCGCTACTTGATGTTGTTGGCGGTAAAGACAGTAAAGTTCACTTCACTATGATCGCTCAAGAGGTATCTCCTCAAGAAGCAACGAACAGTAAAGTGGATTCTGACGGTCTGTTGAACTTCTCAATTCATAGCCTGCCTCTTGAAGAGCAAGCCATGTTTAAAACCATCATGCTGATTCCAATCGGCGCGCTGATTGTCGTGTTCCTACGTATTCTGATTGGTCTAAAGACCTCTGGTACCTTCATGCCGGTACTGATTGCGGTGGCGTTCGTACAAACTCAGCTAGTAACCGGTATTGTTGGTTTCCTATTGATTGTCGGTACGGGTCTGGTAATTCGTAGCTATCTATCCAAGCTCAATCTGTTGCTCGTCGCTCGGATATCCGCGGTAATCATTACCGTAATCTTGATTATCTCTGTCTTTACGGTTGTCGCATTTAAGATTGGTCTGACAGAAGGTCTATCCATTACCTTCTTCCCAATGATTATCCTTTCTTGGACAATCGAACGTATGTCTATCCTTTGGGAAGAAGAGGGAGCGAAGGAAGTTGTGTTGCAAGGTGGTGGTTCGCTACTCACCGCGGTACTTGTCTACCTAGCGATGACCAACCCTTACATTCAGCACCTAACGTTTAACTTTATCGGTCTGCAGCTGGTTATCCTTGGCGGTATCTTGCTACTAGGTACTTACACAGGTTACCGACTCACTGAACTGCGTCGCTTTAAACCACTGACGGAGGACTAATCTATGCTTGGAAAGCTAACCAGTCCTTTTAAGCTTCGTGATCGCGGCATCATGGGTATGAACCAACGTAACCATGGTTATATCGGTAAATACAACGACCGCTCAAAGTATCCACTTGTGGATGACAAGCTAAAAACCAAAATCATTGCAGAGAAAGCTGGCGCGACAACGCCAGCTCTAATCGGCGTCGTTAACAACCAAGCGGAAGCAAAACACATCCATGCTATGGTTAAAGATTGGCCCGGCTTTGTGATTAAGCCAGCGCAAGGCAGTGGTGGTAAAGGCATTTTGGTGATAGTGAGCCACAAGGATGGCGTTTACACTAAGCCCTCTGGTGCGACAATTAACAAAGAAGATGTTGAGCGTCACATCAGTAACACTCTTGCAGGTCTGTTCTCACTTGGTGGTAAGAACGATGTTGCCGTGGTTGAAAACCTGATTAAGTTTGACGACTGCTTTGATGGCTTTAGTTATGAAGGTGTGCCAGACGTTCGTATTATTGTATTCCAGGGCTACCCTGTTATGGCGATGATGCGTTTGTCTACTTCAGCCTCTGACGGCAAAGCGAACCTTCACCAAGGCGCTGTCGGTGTAGGTATCGACATTGCGACCGGCAAAGCAGTGCGTGCGGTACAGTTTGACCGCCCTGTCACCCTTCACCCTGATACAGGCAAAGAGCTTGCAACACTCGCCGTTCCTCATTGGAAACGACTGCTCACGCTTGCCTCTAGCGCGTATGAAATGACAGGCCTAGGTTACATGGGAACGGACATGGTTCTCGATAAAGAAGAAGGTCCAATGGTACTTGAGCTTAACGCGCGTCCAGGACTTGCGATTCAAATTGCTAACGGCTGTGGTATTTTACCAAGGCTACAGCACATCGAGTCATTGGGTACGCCAAATCCCTTTGAATATCCTAGTCCAGAAGAACGTGTCGAGTACGCAGCGAAAATGTTCGGTCACGCCGAAGACGCTTAAATGAACTCGTCAATCTGCTCGTCAATCTGAAAGCATCTACAAAGCGCTCCTCACCCTGAGCGCTTTGTTTTTTCTATAAAGTGCTCTCAAAAACCTTGTCCTAAAACATTAGCCACTTCTAAACCCTGGCGATCAAGCTCACACTTTCCATTCGCCCCCTCAAAACTATTCCAAACGATTCAAATAGAAATATAAATCAATTAATTCAGTTGGTTAGCCAAATTAAGTCAAAAATACCAAAACCATTCACATTCACCACTTCAATTCCAGCTTTTATAAAACCTCTCATCGCAACGACATTACCACGACAATTCAGACACTTAACTAACAATTAGACTGTTTTAGTACTGCGTATCTCCTTAACATCCGTGTCGTGACGTTTTTTCGATATAAATTGATATTTGTATCATTTCACTCAGTGGTTTAGGTCTTTGCGTCTAGGATGCTCGCGCCTAAATGATGCAATAGAACCATCACTGTTTCGCAAACTTCGGGGGCTATAGCCAAAAGCGGTGCTCATCAATCGCCCACTTTTACTGCCCCGGGTTTGCACGTCGGAGATCTTTATGACCAAAACCGCAATAAGCACCGCCCTCTCGCTTTCACTTCTTTTTCTTTCTGGATGTGGTGCTGAACAAAATACCGATTTACTGCCGTCTTCTGTTGAAGTCAGCACCGTCGCTGTCACTCAAAGCGATGTGTTTCCAACGACTGAATATGTTGGCCGAACTCGTGCTCCTGAAGATGTACAAATTCGCCCATTGGTTTCTGGTCGATTGATCACCAAAGCGGTCGCGGAAGGTGCGGACGTGAAAAAAGGTGAGCTTTTATACGAACTCGACCCACAGCCATTTCAAGTACGTTTAAATGCCGCCAAAGCCGAGCTTGCTAAAACAAAAGCGAAAATGCTCCAGGCGCAGCGCACACTGCAGCGCGCCGTCAAGCTTTATAAAGAAGGCTCTCTTTCTCCTCTTGAGTTCGAAGAAGTCGAGCTAGAAGAAACCACTTCCATTGCTGCATTTGAGATCGCTAAATCTGAGTTCGATAACGCGCAGCTTGAACTGAACTGGACCAAGATCTACAGCCCTATCGATGGCCGTGTCAGCAATTCTGTTTACAGCATCGGTGACATTGTGACACCAGAAGGCCAACCACTGACGACAGTGGTTAAGCTCGATACCACTTGGGTGAATATCGCAGTAAACGAAACCTCGGGTCTTGCTGAGTTTCAAGAAGCCATGCTACTTGATGAAAAACACGCTAGCGACTTTGAAGTGCACTTGAAACTCGCGAACGGTGCAACCTATCCATACCTTGGCCAAGTCGGCTTCGTCGATAACCGTGTGGACGTTGAAACCGGCACCATCACGGTTCGCCTTAATTTCCCGAACCCGGACTTACTGCTACTGCCAGGCCAATACGTCACTGTTGAAGTCGTCGATGACTCACTCACGCCACTGTCTGTACCAAGCGAATCGGTTCAGTTCGACCAAGGAGGTCACTTTGTCTATGTTGTCGATAGCAAAAACCTTATCGAAAAGCGCTATATCAAGTGGTACCAGCAACTAGACGCAGTTTTCCTTGTAGAATCTGGTGTCGAAGCGGGAGAGCAGGTTGTAAGCGAAGGTTTGCAAAAAATAAAACCTGGCTCAAGCGTATCTACCAACATTACTGATAGCTCGACTGTAGCTAGCGCAACAACTGAGGGCTAACGCATGGTTGAGTATTTCATTCGTCGCCCTAAGTTTGCCATTGTACTGAGCATCATCATGACCATTATTGGTCTAATTGCGCTGCTCAAGGCACCGGTCGAACAGTACCCTAACGTTGCCCCACCGGAGATCGAAGTCTCCACCGAATTTACCGGAGCAAACGCCGAAGTACTGCGTGACACGGTTGCAACTGAAATTGAGAAAGAAGTCAACGGTGTAGAGGGCATGATATACATGCGCTCTAAATCTGCCAGTGATGGAAACTACATTCTCACAGTTGCGTTCGAAGTGGGCTTTGATGCTGACAAAGCGCAAATTCTAGTTCAGAACCGCGTTAACCGCGCTATGGCAAAACTTCCGGAGGAAGTGAAACGCTCTGGTGTTAAAGTTGAAAAGACCGCGTCTAACATCATGATGGCTGTGATGGTGCACTCACCTGACCAATCCAAAGATGGCCTGTTCCTCAACAACTACGCCAACATGAACATCAAAGACGAGCTGGCACGTGTTAATGGCGTGTCTAAGGTTCGCAATATTGGTGACATGGAATACGCAATGCGTATTTGGCTCGATCCACTGAAGATGGCAAGTCTTGGCATTGTGCCAGAAGACGTCGCTAGTGCGATTGGTGAGCAAAACGTGATTCGCCCTGCAGGTAGCGTTGGCGCAGCGCCTTACGCCACTGAAACTTCACCGTTCCAAATGGTGGTGCGCACAGAAGGCCGCCTTCGCCATGAACAGCAATTTGAAGACATTGTCGTCAAAGCCGATACCTCAGGTAAGCTGGTTCGCATCTCCGACCTTGGACGCGTAGAGCTTGGCTCACAACAGTACATTGTAAAAGCGATGTACGACCAATCGGATGCTGCCTTACTCGCCATCTATCAAGCGCCTGGCGCCAACGCACTAGAGATATCGGAAGGCATTTACGCCAAGATGGAAGAGCTCAAATCGCGCTTCCCCCAAGGTATTGATTACCAAATTCCATATAACCAAACCGAGTTTGTTAAAGTATCCATCGCCGAAGTTATGGAAACGCTTGTGATTGCCATTATCTTGGTGACCGCAGTGACTTACATTTTTCTACAAGATTGGCGTACGACTATCATCCCTGTGATTGCCATTCCTGTTTCGGTTATTGCGACATTTGCGGTTATGCAAGCGATGGGCATGTCAATGAACATGCTAACACTGCTGGGCTTGGTACTTTCTATTGGTGCAGTGGTGGATGCTGCGATCATCGTCGTGGAAAACGTTGAGCGCTTGATGGCAGAAGAAGATCTTTCTGCCATGGATGCCACTATCAAAGCGATGCAAGAAGTCACAGGGCCTATCCTGGCCTCTGCCTTAGTGCTGTTCGCGGTATTTGGTCCCGTGACTATGATGCCAGGACTGACTGGTCAGCTTTATCAGCAGTTTGGTATTACGCTTTCGGTCTCGATTGCGATTTCTACTGTCAACGCTCTTACGTTGACGCCTGCACTTGCCGCAATTTTGATGCGTCCGGGCGGTCCCAAACCGGGCAAATGGTTGCAAGCCTTCAACAAATATTTAGATAAGGCAACGGCAGGGCTTGGTAACACCGTCACGCTGATGATTAAGCGACTCACACTTAGCATGATTGGCTTTGGCGTAATGATCATTGCCATTGTGCTTATGGGCTATAAGATGCCAAGCGGCTTCTTACCCGATGAGGACTCCGGCAACTTCTTTGTCAATATTGAGCTGCCTCAAGCAGCTTCACTGGCGCGTACCGAGCAGATCACCCGTGATGCCATTGAGATGGTTCTTCAAGAACAAGGCGTAGCAAGCGTGGTATCTGCGCCGGGCTTTAGCTTGCTTGGCAACGCAGCGGCGTCGAACTCTGCAATGATGATCGTTAATCTCGACCACTGGTCTGAGCGTACCGATGCCAACTTGCACATGAAAGCCATCATGGGACGAGTACAGGACAAGCTCAACCAAATCAAAAATGCCGATATCATTAGCTTCTTCGCGCCGCCAATTCCCGCGCTTGGTATGAATTCTGGCTTCGAAATGCGCCTTGAAGATACCTTGGGACGCTCTCCTGCAGAGCTTGCCGCTGTAGGCGATGAATTAATGGCGAAAGCGATGGCACATCCAGCTATTGATTTTACTTACACCATGTTCCGCGCTAACACGCCACAAGTTGAGGTAAAGCTGAAACGAGATAAAATCAAATCGACCAATGTGGATTTGCAATCAGTCTACATGACGCTTCAAACCTACCTTGGTGGTTTGTATGTGAACGATTTCACTGAGTTTGGTCGTAACTATAAGGTGTTCTTGCAGTCGGAAGCACAAAGCCGCTCAGACAGCAGTGACATCTCGAGCTACTACGTGCGCTCAAACGATGGAAAAATGGTGCCGCTCAACTCGCTTATCGAGATCAGCAATGTGCTAGGTGCTGAAGCGGTAGAGCGTTTCAACCTCTACAGTTCATTGATGATTAATGGTGTCGCAGCACCAGGATACAGCTCAGGTCAGGCAGTGGCGGCAATGGCAAGTATTGCGGATAGCTCCTTACCTAGTGGTTACAAGTACGATTGGTCCGGCTTAACCTATCAAGAGCAAAAAGCAGGCAACGCAGCACCGATTATGTTTGGTATGGCGATGCTGTTTACCTTCCTGTTCTTGGTGGCGCAATATGAGTCATGGGTGACGCCACTGGCGATTATTCTTTGCGTGCCGACCGCCGTTTTTGGCGCTCTGTTCCACACTTGGATTATGGGCGGTGACATCAATATCTACACCCAAGTAGGCTTGGTACTCATGGTTGGTATGGCAAGTCGAAATGCGATATTGATTGTCGAATTTGCCAAAGAGCTACGTGAAACTCAGGGTGTGTCGATTGTCGATGCTGCCGTCTCTGCGACTAAACTGCGTTTTCGTGCGGTGTTGATGACGGCCTTCTCATTCATTCTAGGCGTTGTGCCTTTGGTGATTGCGACCGGTGCCGGTGACGGTGCTCGCCGCGCGGTGGGCTACAGTACTTTTGGCGGCATGCTGGCTGCAACAGTACTGGGCTGCTTGGTTGTGCCTGTTGTGTGGGTCATGCTTCAGCGCATGCGAGAGCGATTTGGCAAAGTGAACATCGCAGCCGAGAAAGTCGCCTAACCAAAAGAGCTGATTGAAGATTCCCCTACTTTCAATCACGAAAAAGGCGCACTCTTGAGAAGTGCGCCTTTTGTGTTTTGATTGTCCCGCTCTGAGTTGTTTTACACTTTGAACTGATTCATCAGTGATTGCTGCGTATCCGACAGCGTATTGATCTCTTGCCCCACCTTTTCGGCTTCACCGGCGTTTTCAAGGATCTTCGCGCTCAAATCACGAATGTTACTCACGTTCTGGTTCACTTCACTCGATACGGATTGTTGCTCTTCTGCTGCGCGAACAATTTGTGAGTTCATGTCGTTGATAGCAGAGATCGACTCAAAAATGCGGCTCAGTGCGGATACCGCTTGCTGAACATGATTTGATGTTGAGTCCGCAAGGTTAGAGCTCTCTTGCATAGCCGCAACCACATCTGCCGTGCCTTTTTGAACGCGTTCGATGACTTGCTGAATTTCACCTACCGAGTCTTGTGTACGACTCGCAAGGCTACGAACCTCATCAGCAACAACAGCAAAACCACGACCCTGCTCACCAGCACGCGCAGCTTCGATAGCAGCATTAAGTGCAAGTAGGTTGGTTTGTTCAGAAATGCCTTCAATCACCGCCAAAATCTCGGTGATATTGGCGTTATTTTTGGCAAGCTCTTCCACTACTGGCACAGTCACTTTCATCTGCTCAACCAAGCGAACCATTTCACTCGCTGATAGCTCCGCCACTTCTTGACCTTGACTTGCCGATTCATTGGCTGTTGATGCCGCTTCTACCGCCACTTCCGCATTTTGAACCACCAACGCGGCTGTTTGCGTCATCTCTTCTGATGCGGTTGCGACTAGGTCTACTTCGCGAAACTGCGCTTCACTGCTCTCTCTTGTTGCGATTGCGGTTTGGTTCGCTGATTCAGCAGTGCCACTGATTTTCTCCGTGGTCACGGCCACTTGCTGGATTGTGATTTGCAGTTTGGCTAGAAACGCATTGAATTGTTTCGCTAGTTGGCCAATTTCGTCTTGTGATTTCACATCCAAACGTTGGGTAAGATCGCCTTCACCGCTGGCAATATCCTCTAGGCGGACAACCACTTCACGAATTGGCTTCACCAGACGCGATGACATTACGCTAATAATGATTAAGCCAACGAGAACGAAACCTGTCCCGACGATGACCTCAAATACAATACCATCACTTAACTGCTGAGAAATAATGCTATCTAGAGTAATCGCATCGTGAAGGACGCTATCACGTGGCATATCAAAGAATACACCCCAAGTTTGGTTGGCAATACTTACTGGGCTAAACACAGTTAACCATTGATTGTCAGCACTCCATAGTGTCTCAGCTTGCTCACCAAACATTAGGTCAGTAATTTGGTCTGCGCTTAGTACCTGACTTTGGTAACGAGAGCCTGCCGCGATATCTGTATTGTCACTGGCAATGACGCTTTCATCTAAGCTGATAATGTTGACGTGACCGCTGCCATTAAACAGACTGGAATCCGAATCAAGCACCGTTTTCGCCAGCTGAGTTAGCTGTAAATCAATACCTAAAAAGCCAATCACTTGGTTATCAACGTCAATAGGCAGTGACAAAGAAGAAGTCAGATGCTGGGCTTCACCAACTTGGGTAAGCCTAGGTGTGCTCACACACGCAGCGCCACTTGCTAATGGGCAGTAAAAACGCTCGGCATTTTCCATCGCGTTTTGAATCTGTTTAGTTAGCACCGTACGGACTGCGTTTTCACCCGTTGCAGCAATTTGCCAATACGTCGCAAACTGACCGATTTCGTTGGAACCTACGTAATCGGCTCCCTCATAGTTGCTGTCCTCGCCGTCGAGTTGATTTGGCTTAAATACCAAGTACGCGCCTTGTATGGAGGGAAACTGAATCACGGCCTGACGTACCATCTCATCCAGTGCCACTCGCAAGTCTTCACTTGGCAAGAAGTTCTCTTCGGCGTTGAACTTTTGAAACTTGGCGTTCGCAATCAGCATTTCGGCTCGGTAGACCGCTTCATCGAAGTAGGCTTTTACTTCGCGAGCGTTGATCTCAGCTTGCGCTTCTAACAGTGCCTGAGATTTCTCAGAAACTGACTGTGAGCTCATAGCTTGAATCGACTGCTGGCTATTAACGGCGTTATAAAGTGAAAAGCCAATTAAGGCGATAGAGGTGAACAGCAAGCATAAGCCTGCTAGTACCGTGATTTTCCACTGCACGGAGAGAGTTCGCATAGTACATCCTTTTTGCAAACGGGGAGCATGTATTGTTTTTGTATCGACCGAGGGTCTTATTTATTGAGCGTTTTATTACAGCATTTTTACATCTTTAGCTCAACCTAGATATTGCTGTCTTTAAAGTAATTCGATGGATGTGTTTGAGCCAGAATGCTAGTATTTTGCTTTCGATTCAAAAATCACAGGATTAGTGAGAAATGAAAGTCATCAGCTTTAATATCAATGGTCTGCGCGCAAGACTGCATCAACTGCAAGCCCTAATTGACAAGCATCAGCCAGATGTCATCGGTCTTCAAGAAATCAAAGTTCACGATGAAGCCTTCCCAGTCGAAGCCGTTGAAGAGATGGGCTACAAAGTTTACTTTCACGGTCAAAAAGCACACTACGGTGTGGCTATGCTTTGCAAGAAAGAGCCTATTTCGGTGCAAAAAGGTTTTCCAACCGATAACGAAGACCATCAGAAGCGTATGATCATGGCGACGTTTGAGGATGAGAATGGAGAGAAAGTCACGGTACTTAACGGTTACTTCCCTCAAGGTGACAACATCGCACACGAGACGAAATACCCGTACAAGCGTGAGTTCTACCAAGATTTGATGACTTACCTTAACGGGTACCACAACAATGACGAGCAAGTCATCGTGATGGGTGACATTAACATCAGCCCAATCGATCTTGATATTGGTATCGGTGAGCCTAACCGTAAGCGTTGGCTGAAAACAGGCAAGTGTTCATTCCAACCGGAAGAGCGTAAGTGGCTAAAAACGCTACTTGATTGGGGCTTCGTGGACACCTTCCGTCAACTTCACCCAGATGCTGACGACAAGTTCTCATGGTTTGATTACCGCTCTCGCGGATTTGATGACAATCGCGGTCTTCGCATTGATGTAGTTTTAGCAACACCAAGCCTCGCAGCAAAGTGTGTGGAAGCGGACATCGATTACGAGCTACGCGGCATTGAAAAGCCGTCTGATCACGCGCCGATTTGGTCTACCTTCTCGTAATTTGCCGTTTAGCCGAATAAAGAAAGTATAAAGGGGGCGATATCCAATGATATCGCCCCCTTTCTTTTGTCTTAACGCTGACTCTTTTTGGCTTAAGTGCTACTGAGAGCCAAGCGGCCTCATATACGCCAAGAAACGTTTTTCAGCCTTCTTAAAGCACCACAGAATAATAAACGTCAGTGCCATATAGAACATACCCGCCGCCAAGAACGACTCAAATGGCGCGTAGTAACGAGAGTTCACCAAACGAGCAGCCCCCGTTAGATCCATAATGGTCACGATACCAGCCACGGCGGATCCGTGAAGCATAAAGATCACTTCGTTACTGTAAGCAGGAAGTGCACGTCTTAATGCCGATGGCAAAATGATACGGCAATATGTTTTCCAAGTGCTCATGCCATATGCCTTTGCCGCTTCAACTTCACCACGTGGCAAGCCGTTGATGGCACCACGGATAATTTCCGCGGTATAAGCAGAAGTATTAAGCACAAATGCCACCAGCGCGCAGAACCAGGCATGCTCCCAAAGGGTATCTTTCACTGGGAAAAATTGATCCATACCGTAATAAATCAGGTAAAGCTGAACCAGCAGCGGTGTGCCACGGAAGAAGTAGATAAAGCCCCATGAAGGCAAACTTAACAAGTAATTGTCGCTGTTACGTGCTATCGCAAGTGGGATGGCAACACACAAGCCAATGACAAGTGCTGATAGCACCAGCCAAACTGTGGTCCAAAGGCCATCAAAATAGATAGGCAAGCTGTCGATAATCAGAGAAAAGTCCATAGCCTACCTCACGTGAATACTAAATTTGCGCTCAACCAATTTGAGAAATCCGGTAGAGACACTTGTGAAGATTAAGAAGATGATGGCAACGGCCATGTAGAACGTAAACGGCATCTTCGTGGTACCGGCCGCGAGCGAACTCACACGCACCATGTCTTCAAGACCAATGATCGAGACTAGCGCCGTGGTTTTAAGTAGTACCAGCCAGTTGTTACCAAAACCTGGTAAGGCATGGCGAATCATCTGCGGTAGTAGAATGCGTCGAAAAGCCAGTGTGGAGCTCATGCCATAGGCTTTTGCTGCTTCCAGTTCACCTTTGTCCACAGCCATGATCGCACCGCGGAAGGTTTCTGCCATGTAGGCGCCAAAAATGAAGCCAATAGTCAGAACGCCGGCGATGAAAGGCGACACATCAATATAATCTGGAAGATACGATGTCCACTCATGGTTAGGGTCGCTTGAAGCAAACCACTCATTCAACCACTCGTTTGTCGCATACAAACTGTTGTTGAGAAGAATTTGTCCGCCGAAGAAAATCAGCATCATAAGTACGAGGTCTGGAATGCCTCGGATGATAGTCGTGTAAAGGGTCGCAATCGCACGCGCCCATTTGTAAGGTGCCATCTTAGCAAGCGCACCTAACATACCCAGCACCATAGCGAGAATCAGTGACAATAATGCCACTTCTATGGTGAGTACGGCCCCTTTTAGTATTGAGGCTTCATATCCTTGTAAATCGAGCATAGTTCCTTCCAACAGCACAGCAAAATTGTTGGTCAGTCTTACCAAAAGGCCTGTGACTCGCCCTTTAGTAAAAAGGGCTTGAGACTAGCTCAAGCCCTCGTCTTTTGTTAAACAGTCTGATTATTGACCGTAAACATCGTAGTTGAAGTACTTAGATGCAATCTCGTCGTACTTACCGCTAGCGCGTAGAGAAGTGATTGCAGCGTCAAGTTGCTTCGTTAGGTCTTTGTCTTGCTTACGTACCGCAATACCCATACCTTCACCGAACCACTTAGCGTCAGTTAGAGATGGACCTACGAACTCATAAGCTTCACCGCCATCTTTGTTGATCACGCCTTCTTCTAGAGCAGAGGCGTCACCCAGTACCGCGACGATACGACCGTTAGCAAGGTCTAGGTAAGCTTCGTCAAATGAACCGTAACGTACGATTTCTACTTGATCGCCATAGTTGTCTGTTAGGTACTTGTCGTGCGTTGTTGCACGTTGTACACCAATTTTCGCGCCGCTAAGGTTGTCGAAGTTAAGACCTGCGCCTTTTTTAGCAATGAATTTGTTCGGGATTTGAGCGTATTTACCAGTGAAGTCAATTTTCTTCTTACGCTCTTCAGTAATAGACATCGCAGCAATGATTGCGTCGTATTTACGAGCAAGTAGTGAAGGAATGATGCCATCCCAATCTTGAGGAACGATAACACACTTCGCTTTTAGCTCTTCACAAAGCGCGTTAGCCATATCAACGTCGAAACCTTTTAAAGAACCATCGGCTTCAGTCCAGCTAAATGGAGGATACGCACCTTCGATACCAAAGCGCACAGTTTTCCATTCCTTAGCTTGTGCTACTCCAGTTGCAGCTGTCGCAGCCAGTGCTGCTACCATTAACCACTTTTTCATTTCCATACTCCTGTGATTGAAATTTTTGTTTTTGTGTTGTGTTTTTATCGAGTTTTCTGGGTCTTAGCCCAGAAGGCCATCTTCTATATTAGTAGATAGATGAAATAAATTGTTGTAGACGTTCTGATTCTGGGTTGGTGAACAGTTTTGCAGGGTCGCCCTGCTCTTCTACTCGGCCTTGGTGCAAGAACATCACGTGGTTAGATACGTCACGAGCAAACGCCATTTCGTGTGTTACTACGAGCATGGTTCTGCCTTCTTCCGCCAGATCTTGCATAACGCCTAAGACTTCACCGACCAATTCAGGGTCAAGAGCCGAGGTTGGCTCATCGAACAGCATTACCTCTGGCTCTACCGCCAATGCACGCGCAATCGCTGCACGTTGCTGCTGACCACCAGAAAGGTGTCCTGGATAGTAATCACGGCGCTCATAAAGCCCTACTTTCTTCAGAAGTAGTTCTGCATTTTCGATAGCTAGCGCTTTTGGTACACCCAAAACGTGGATTGGCGCTTCAATGATGTTCTCAAGAACGGTCATGTGCGACCAAAGATTGAAACCCTGAAAAACCATCGCCAAGCGAGAACGGATTCGCTGAACTTGTTTTTCATTAGCAGGAAGTGACTCGCCCTGACGGTTTTTCTTCATTTGGATCAATTCACCATTAACCCAAATTTCACCCTCTGTTGGCGTTTCCAGTAGGTTGATACAACGTAGAAAGGTGCTCTTCCCGGAGCCTGATGAGCCAATAATTGAGATGACATCACCTTTATGTGCAGCAAGGGAAATCCCTTTTAAAACTTCATTTTGACCAAAGGTCTTGTGCAGTTCTTTTATGTCCAGCGCGGGTACTTCATTCATGCGCTTGTGCTCCCTGTATATTATTGACTGCTAAGCCTATTTGCTAGGCAAAGGTACTCCGACCTTTTATTTATTCGATACAAGCTAGCACTAGAAAGTATAACTTGCAACAAACTATTAACCTGTATTTGTTGACTACGCAGGCATTGTATCTGACAAATTATGCAAATTGAAGTTTTTATCGCTGGAAAATGTGAATAAAGTTTACTGAATGCTGCACATTTAGTCATTGGTGATTTTTTGTTCTTTTGTGCATTTTATTGCATCTTTGTTACAAGGGTGAGCTAGATTTTAGTTAAATCCTCTAATTGAAAGTTATTTAATAGTGAATAAGACCAACTTATAGGTCATTAGTAAATAGAATGAGCTAGTTGAGTTTTTTGATAGTTAGATCAAAAAAGCCCTCTCATGGTGAGAGGGCTTAAAAAACACTGCTAACTATTAGTTGTCGTAACGATGTAGATAGTACGATCTTGTTTGCGCTATATTGTTCAACGTGTATCTCATGTCTTGTAATGATTTCACAATGCTCATATTGTCATTGTCTACATTACCATCACCACCATGTCTAAATGCCGTCATAAAGTCTGAAAGAGCCATGTCCTTATCGTTTTCAGTAAACAAATAAGACTGTGAGATCTTAGATGAGGAAGTAATTCTCAGACTATCTGCCACACTACTGCTGAATTCACTTAGGTCAAGCTGAGGAATTTTAACTGTTGGAGATACGTGAGTATAAACAGCATGCTTAACTAGATAACCACCTTGACCTTGCTCATAGGCAATACGTTGAAGACCTTTTTCTGTATCTACTGCAATACTGGTTCGTACATCTACAGTTTCATTCGAAACTGTTGGTTTCGCGTCGTTAGCATTGTTAGACATAAACAGTCCTTCGTCATCGATAGAGATCGACCACGTTGTGCTAATGACATCCTGGTAGCTTGCTTCCCAGCCTGCAGCAGCAATGGAGCCACTCATACTATAAGCCCACGTTTCGCCAAGCCTTTCATCGGGATGATAATAAACAGCTTGGTTACCACTCACTGGCAGTTCAGCAAGTTCATACATAAAGTTATTGTAAATGGCGTTCAAGTCTATCACGGGTGTTGTACTAACAATCTGTGACTTAGATGTATCCACAGTACCAAGATTACCAGTGAACTTCATGCTATTCCCATTCCAACCATCAAAGCCATATTGGAACAGCTGGCTACGATCAGTAGTACGATACTGACTGATCATCGTGCTTTCATTTCTAACGCCTTCAATCGAGTCCAACGTATTATTGGTGCTCGTAATAGTCTCTAACTGTGAATCAAAGTAAAGCTGGATGTTTGGATTACCTGTTGCGGCCTCATCATTGGTATAAGCAAGGTTGGTAACTGTCGTTGGGGTGTCATTGCCTCCTGTCAAACATGAACCTTGTGAAGCAGGATTACGAACTGATAAATAAGTGCTTCTCATACTCGAATCAGAACTAAGCACTTCTTTTGAAAACGACTGTGCAAATACTTGATTGCCATATTGCTCTTGTAGGGTCACGTAACCATCGTCAGGAATACTTTCCAATGCAACCTTGAGCTTGCCATTTGTAGCTGAAACTTCAGAACCAATCTGATTTCCTTCTGCATCTGAGTAAACAGCCTTAAGGAATGCATCCAACGAACTGCCAATAGCGTAGTAGTTCAATGCCTTATTCTCGCCATTGTCTTCGCGAAGATCGTAAACCGTACAACTTGAAGAAGGGTTATAAACAACTTCTGCTGATTTATAAAAGCTAAATGTATAATAGGTATAACTTGGCCCTGGTGGTGTTGAACTACCACCACCACCGCCACCACCACAGCCAACCATGACTCCTGAAATTGCTGCGACGAGTGGCAACATTATTGCTTTTTTCATAGTTACATTCCTAATTCATATCCTGGCGGCAAAGTGTTGCCACTCTCTCTCATATGCTGTCAGTGTCGCAAACTCTGTGCCAAGTTTTTCTAGCGGCGATAAAACGTGCAATTCACTTTATGAATGTAATTGGAATGTAGGGAAAGTTACTGAAAGTCAGTTACGGAGATTGTTAATAAAGTGCGCCAATTCAAACAACTGTTGTAGTTTTCTTTCACATTTTTTCTTAAAGTGATCAAGATCAATCAAGGCGTTAGTGTTGCTTGTTAGACTCGGCAGCATTGATATAGCACGAATTATTCACCCGACTTTTAGAATGTTGTCTATCCTTAGCACGTTAACCACGTGTACCTCCTAGCCGAGGCGAACGGTGAATTGAGTTCGCATATCAAGCCAAACGACTAACTTTATATATAAATGAGGAATCTATGTCAGACGCAGTTAACAAAGCGCATTCTGATTCGGATATCGAGACTAAGAGCTATCAAGAGCTTCACCGTCCAGCATCTGAGTTTGCCAGCCGCTCTGAATACCTAGACCACGAACTTCAAATCATGAAACCGCGCCGCTTTGGTCTTAACCTACCAGGCCGCGACTTCCGCTTTGAACTCGAAGATTTGGTACCTGCTCTAGCTGGTACTATCGGCATTATCGCAATGTACTCAGCGGTAATGATGTCATGGGCAGACGGTCTAACCGCCGCTTGGGATCACGTAAACCTTGGCAAAGAATTTGCCATCGAGGTAGCTCGTGTTGAAATGCTGATCCCAGCGTTATTGTTCTGTATTCTCGCATCAGGTTTCATCAACCCACGTGCCAACCTTGCAGGTAACCATGGCCCGATGATTCCGCTTATCGGTTCTATCGCGCTTGCCGGTGCTCACCCTCTTGCTCTTGCTATTCTTCTTGGTGTGTTCGGTCTGCTACTTAGCTACTTTAAAGGTGGTTCTAAGCTGGTTAACCTCACCTCTCAAGGTACTGCAGGTGGCCTCTTAATCTTCCTAGGCTTTACCGGTACTATGAGCCAAATCGGTTCAATCCAAGAGTGGGCTGTAAGTCTTCAGTCTGCGGACATTGAAGCTGGCAGCATGGGTTACATTGGTCTAATCGTATTAGGCATCAACATTGCTGTTTACGCATACCTTGCAAAAATCAACATGCGTTGGTTGGCAATTCCAGTATGTGCGGTAACGGGTCTACTTCTTGCGCTTGGTCTAGGTGCAGGCTTCGACTTAACGTTTGAAACGGAAATGGGCCTACCTAACCTTAACCCAGTTTACTGGTGGGGCAGCACAGAAGAGGGTTGGATGCTAGGTCTTCCTAACCTACAACACTTCATTGCCTCTCTACCGTTTGCGATTCTTGCTGTAGCGATGTGGTCTCCTGACTTCCTAGGTCACCGTATCTTCCAAGAGCTGAACTACCCACGTAAAACTGAAAAAGTTCTTATGGACGTTGATGACACTATGACTATGTGTTCTGTGCGTCAGATGGTTGGTACGGCAGTGGGTGGTGGTAACATCACGTCTTCTTGGGGTACTTACATGATCCCAGCTGCTATCGCTAAGCGTCCTATTCCAGGCGGTGCGATCCTTCTTGGTTCACTATGTATCATCGTGGCAATCCTTGGTTTCCCAATGGACGTTGCGGTATGGCCACCAGTAATGCGTATTGCTCTTCTGGTAGGTGTATTCCTTCCGCTACTAGAAGCGGGCATGCAGATGGTTAAAGAGACTAAAGATTCTCAAGCTGCGGGTATCTGTATCTTTGCATCGGTAGTTGCAAACCCAGTACTAGCATGGGCTCTGACCATGTTCCTAGATAATAATGGCCTGATCGGTGACAAAGAGCGTGCTTCTCGTCTATCTTTTGTAGATAAGATTGTCATCCCAGTCGGTGTATTTGTAATCTGTCTAGTAGCAATGCTTGCTGTAGGTATGCTAGAAGGCCAGTACGGTATTCCAGCTTTCCTATAATATCTAGTTGATTATTTGGGCAGTGACATTCACTGCCCAAATTTTTATCACAGTTTTTTAAGATTTATTGATTTAGTTTAAGTTTTACAATTTATTTTTAGTGTAGGCTTGATTTTAGCGTCAGGAATGACAATATCTATAACCATACTAACCATAAGTGGTTATACGATATTTTTATTCAATGGTACTGGCTCTTCCTCTGAAGGGCATGCGTATAAAACGCACAGTACGTGTTTTTTCTACTAAAAAGGTAGGTATGTCATGGCAGAGCAATTTGCTAAAGCTTGGGAAGGTTTTGCTGCAGGTGACTGGCAAAACGAAGTAAACGTACGTGACTTCATTCAGAAGAACTACGCTCCTTATGAAGGCGACGAGTCTTTCCTAGTTTCTGAAGGTACTGAAGCGACTAACACGCTTTGGGCTAAAGTAATGGAAGGTATCAAGCAGGAAAACAGCACTCACGCTCCTGTTGATTTTGATACTTCTGTTATCTCTACCATCACTTCACATGATGCGGGCTACATCAGCAAAGACCTAGAAACAATCGTTGGTCTACAAACTGAAGCGCCTCTTAAGCGTGCAATCATGCCTAACGGCGGCGTGCGCATGATCGAAGGTTCTTGTAAAGCATACGGTCGTACGCTTGACCCACAAGTATCTAAAATCTACTCAGAGTACCGTAAAACACACAACCAAGGTGTTTTCGATGTTTACTCTCCTGACATCCTAAAATGTCGTAAGTCTGGTGTTTTGACTGGTCTTCCAGATGCATACGGCCGTGGTCGTATCATCGGTGACTACCGTCGTGTAGCACTGTACGGCGTAGACTTCCTAATGAAGGACAAAGTTGCTCAGTTCCACTCTACTCAAGAGAAACTAGAAGCTGGCGACGATCTACAAATGACTATGCAGTTGCGTGAAGAGCTTCAAGAGCAACACCGCGCGCTAGGTCAACTAAAAGAAATGGCAGCTTCTTACGGCTTCGACATTTCTGGTCCTGCGACGACTGCACAAGAAGCAATCCAGTGGACTTACTTCGGTTACCTAGCTGCTGTTAAATCTCAAAACGGCGCGGCAATGTCTCTAGGTCGTACTTCGACTTTCCTAGACGTTTACGTTGAGCGTGATATCGCTGCAGGTCTTATCACTGAAGAACAAGCTCAGGAAATGATCGACCACTTCGTAATGAAGCTACGTATGGTTCGCTTCCTGCGTACTCCTGAGTACGATGAGCTATTCTCTGGCGACCCAATCTGGGCAACAGAATCTATGGGTGGTATGGGTGTTGACGGTCGTACGCTTGTTACGCGTACAAACTTCCGTTTCCTAAACACGCTATACACTATGGGTCCTTCTCCAGAGCCAAACATCACTGTACTTTGGTCTGAGCAGCTGCCTGTTGGCTTCAAGAAGTTCTGTGCGAAGGTATCTATCGATACTTCTTCTATCCAGTACGAGAACGATGACCTAATGCGTCCAGATTTCGACAACGATGACTACGCTATCGCTTGTTGTGTATCGCCAATGGTTATCGGTAAGCACATGCAGTTCTTCGGCGCTCGTGCAAACCTAGCTAAAACTCTTCTATACGTTATCAACGGCGGTGTAGATGAGAAGCTTAAGATCCAAGTTGGTCCTAAGACTGAAGCAATGACTGACGAAGTTCTAGACTTCGACAAAGTTTGGGCTGGTCTAGACAACTTCATGGATTGGCTAGCAACACAATACGTGACTGCGCTGAACGCTATCCACTACTCACACGACAAGTACAGCTACGAAGCAGCTCTAATGGCACTTCATGACCGTGACGTACGTCGTACTATGGCATGTGGTATTGCTGGTCTATCTGTTGCAGCTGACTCTCTATCTGCTATCAAATACGGCCAAGTTAAGCCTATCCGTGACGAAGACGGTATCGCAATCGACTTCGACATCTCTGGCGACTACCCTAAATTTGGTAACAACGACGCACGTGTTGATGACATGGCTTGTGAGCTAGTAACTAGCTTCATGAACAAGATCCGTAAGCTTAAGACTTACCGTGACGCAGTACCTACACAGTCTATCCTTACTATCACTTCAAACGTGGTTTATGGTAAGAAAACTGGTACTACTCCAGACGGTCGTAAAGCAGGCGCTCCATTCGCTCCAGGTGCAAACCCAATGCACGGTCGCGACGAGAAAGGTGCTGTAGCTTCTCTTACTTCTGTAGGTAAACTACCGTTTGCTGACGCTAAAGATGGTATCTCGTACACCTTCTCTATCGTTCCAAACGCACTAGGTAAAGAAGAAGATTCACAACGTTCTAACCTTGCTGGTCTAATGGATGGTTACTTCCACCACGAAACTGGCGTTGAAGGTGGTCAACACCTAAACGTGAACGTTCTTAACCGTGAAACTCTAGAAGACGCAGTTAAGCACCCTGAGAAGTACCCTCAGCTAACAATCCGTGTATCTGGTTACGCTGTACGCTTTAACTCTCTAACTGCAGAGCAGCAAGCTGACGTAATCGCACGTACGTTCACTGAATCTCTATAATCTCCGATTATACTGATTGAGATAAAAACCTCGCTTCGGCGAGGTTTTTTTATGCCCCTCGTATATCATTTACATCCATTCTTACCCACTAAGAATTAGTTACAAATAATCGACGTTGTTAGACCTTTATGACTCATAGATCACTGACGTCTCATTTCTAAACGTGTCACAATTACTTTACATAACTACATCTCTACTAGCCGTATTTGAAGAGAGTCGACACATCATGAAAATCTTAATCGCTTTGCCTGTGCTTCTCGCCAGCAGCTGTGTGCTTGCTTCTGAGCGCTCTACCCTTTCATTTTCTCTAGACAACGATGGAATTTGGGGTACCGACGAAGACTACACCAACGGAATTTTCCTTTCCTATACCAGTGCTGCCATCAAGCCCTGGTCGATTTTTAAGCCCCTAAGTCTCTCCTATTGGGGGGCTACTTCACTTGATAAAGTTGAATTCCAGCTTGGTCACAAGATGTGGACACCTTCCGATATAGAATCAGAGGTTCCAATCGCTAACGACCGCCCTTACGCCGGCTATTTTCATGGTGAGTTAAATTACATTAGCTTGCACCCGCAGCAGGCACAGCGATTTAACGTGACTTTAGGTAGTACTGGCGAAGGCTCTTTTGCAGGAAGAGCTCAGCAGTTAGTCCACTCCCTTGTAGGCTCGAAGGAGCCGAAAGGTTGGGCATATCAAATTGAAGATAAAGTCGTTGGCAGTGTTGGTTATCTAACACACCTAAACTTAAAGCGAGAGCCTTTGTTTGGTAATACTAACTGGGAAGTCTCGAATGTCACCGAAGCCAACTTGGGTAATTTTAGAAGCGATGTTTCAACTGGGATGATGGTTCGATTTGGTTCAGAGCTTGGTGGCAACTTCGGTGCGGCAAACATCGGTACAGAAAACCCATTTAAAGCCGGTATGATCGGTGCTTCGAACCGGGGGTGGTTTACTTACTTCGGCGTGAAAGCCCGTTATCGATTTAATGATATTACTATAGAGGGTGACCGCCCTGGTATACCAGAACCAAGTGATGCCTATGACGTGACACTTCAACCTGTTCAAGGTGAAGCAGTATTAGGCGCGACTTGGTACAACACCTACGTAGGTATCAACGTCTTTGCCGGAACGAAATCGGCAGAATACAAAGAGGCCACGAAATCGATATATGGTAATGGTGGTATCTCACTGTTTGCCTTCTTTTAAAAACAAAACAGACACTCAAGAGTGTCTGTTTTGTTTTCTAGCTGTTTACATTGTCCAAGCAAATCAGAAAACTACGCTGTTTTAAACCTTTCACATTCCTGATACAGCTCCGTCGATCGCTTATCAACACCATCACTGGTTTGTTTTAGGCTTTGGCTACTTGTCTCCAGCTCACCCATAGACTCATTGATTTGAGACATGTTGCTCGCCATCGATTGAGATGTAGTCGCTAACTCTTTCACTGAGAAAAAAATCACTTCCGTCTGAGCGCTCGCTTCTTGCGCTTTGTTCATGATCTCTTCAAGCGCAGCTTTCGCTTGGTTGCCTTGCTCTCTTCCTGATTGCATCGAGGAATCGGATTGAGCAATGAACTGTATCACCTGCGTGCTCTCTTGCTTCATAGTATCTATGGTGCCAGATATCTCTTCCACCGCTTGAACCGTTCTTACAGCAAGACTTCGCACTTCATCCGCAACAACGGCAAAACCACGTCCTTGCTCCCCAGCCCTTGCCGCTTCTATCGCCGCATTCAGCGCCAGCAAGTTGGTTTGCTCTGCAATGCCATTAATGATTTCCATTACTGAGTCAATCTTTTGCGACGCTTGTTCTAGCTGTTCAATATGAGTGGCCGCATCTTCTAAAATGGCGCCTACTTGCTCAAAGGAGGCAATCGTATCCACGATAATCTCGCCACCAGCCTGAGCGGACTCAGCCGACGTTTTACTGATGCTTGCCACGTATTCTAATGACCCCGAGATCTCTTGCGTAGTAACACTGACCTCTTCGGTTGCAGAAGCAAGCAATTGAGTTTGCTCAATAACTTGGCTTTGATGCTGGCGCAATAGATTGAGGGCAGTATCCAGCTCTCCCGAGTTGTTAGACAATTGCTGACTGTTGACTTTCACCCCATCGACCAAGGTACCGAGATTTTCGCAGCTAACGTTAATGGCTTTCTTCAGTTGATTAAACTCATCGCGACTATTACTGCTGACCGGGAGTCGCGTTGATAGGTCGCCCTTCTCTACCTTCTTGAGCGCATTCAACGTCTGCTTTAAAGAGCGAGCTAAAGATACATTCATCGTTAAAAAGATCGCTGTAGTAAATAGTGCTAGGAGCGCGCAGGCAATACCCACCGAGATTTGGGTCATGCTTGAAACCTGGTTCGCCTCTTGGTTTAACGTCTGAGCTTGTTGATTGAGCGCTAATGCGGCACTGTCAAATGCAGCTAACGTCGTAGCTTGTGCTTGATCGAGCTTAGTTTCAAGGCCAACTAAAGTACCCGAGAGTTCAACAACTCGAGTAAAGCCAAGCTCTAAGGCTTTGACTTCTCTCTCGTACAACTCAAGCATGGCATAGGTATTTGAAGCGTTAACAAACCCTGCCAATGCACGCTTAAAACCTTTCTCATTCTGCTCATTTGGGTCGATTAGATACTCTTGCAAACTGGTGACGACTTTTTGAAAGTCCGACGTCAATGTCACCATGCCCGTCTCTTTAATCGCCGCATCGATTTTGACATTGTTTTGCTGAAGCTGTTCCAACAAGCCATCATTAACCGAAAAACCTAACTCAGACTTCAAGGTTAACCAAGGGCTCAAGTTGAAGATAAACGACTCGAGCGAACTAGAGATCGTATCACTTTCCGCTTGTAAGCCCGCGCTTTGCAACACAGCTAAATCTTGCTCCGCACTCGTTTCTAGCTCATCCATACTGTTCTCAAACGCGTCCATTCCTTCAGCAGATAGGGTCGTGCGGCGATTGACCGTATCCATGAGTAGAACTTGAGTCGAAGCAAGATGTGCACTGGCTCTATTCATTCCACTACTGGTGGTAAATTTGTCATTTAAACTGGCGAGCGAGTTAAAGATAAACAGCACCAAAATGATGAACCCTGACCACAGAGTGAGCATCGAGAATAAGGTTTTTTGCTTTTGTGATAAAGCAACTTCCATGTGTACCCCTTATAGCGACAAGCGTGTTGGCCTAGCGACCAAAACAAACGGCGGCATTCACAACCAATCAAATTGGTCTAGACTAAGCAAACTAGCAATCTATGTACCACTTATTAATAATATAATTAACAACGCTATAACATTATCACTCCATGAGCAACAGAAGCCGTTTATTGATCGATACAGACTATGAATGGGAGTCCACTTTTCCTGTTGTAGGGTGTGGTTTTGTAATAAAATGACGGGTAAAAATAAGTTAGTAGAGAAGAGCATATGTCAACAACAGGTCGCATTCACTCATTCGAATCCTGTGGTACTGTCGATGGACCGGGTATTCGTTTTATTGTCTTTATGCAAGGCTGTCTTATGCGCTGCAAGTATTGCCATAACCGTGATACTTGGGATACGCATGACGGCAAAGAAATCAACGTCGATGAGCTAATCAAAGAGGCGAAATCTTACCGCCACTTTATGAATGCATCTGGCGGTGGTGTGACTTGCTCTGGTGGTGAGGCTATGCTTCAACCAGAATTTGTTCGTGACTTTTTTAGAGCTGCGCAAGCAGAAGGTATTCATACCTGTCTCGATACTAACGGCTATATCCGCAAACACACCGATGTCGTAGACGAAGTCCTTGAAGCGACCGATCTTGTGATGCTTGACCTAAAACACATGAAAGATGAAATCCACCAAGATTTCATTGGCGTATCAAACCGCCGCGTATTGGACTTTGCTCGCTACCTTCACAAAATTGGTCAAAAAACGTGGATCCGTTATGTTGTTGTACCTGGCTACACCGACGATCCTGAAGCGGCTCACATGCTGGGTGAATTCATCAAAGACATGGACAACATCGAGAAGGTTGAGCTTTTGCCGTACCATAAACTCGGTGCGCACAAGTGGGAAGCGCTTGGTTTTGATTACCCATTGGAAGGTGTACAGCCACCGAAAAAAGAAGTGATGGATGAAATTCAAAGTATCCTGCTTCAGTACACAGATACCGTCAAATACTAATCTGAACCCAAACGCGCCACGCGTTTACCTGTAAGGCTTTGACACGAAAAAAACGCGCTAGAAGGCGCGTTTTTTGTCATAAATATGTGTTGAGATCATGTTATAAGTCATACATATACTGTTAATCTGTCGATAATTCGTATTCATACATAAACTTATTAGAAAGTATTTAGTGAGGCTCTCAACATGGAAATGACAAACGCTCAACGTCTAATCCTATCTAACCAATACTACCTGATGGCGAAACTAACGCCTGAGAATGCGGTGAAGTACCATCGCCTTCAAACCATTGTAGAACGTGGCTATGAGCTGCAAATGCGCGAGATGAACAAAGAGTTCGGCTGCCTTGTTGAAGATGAGTGTCGTGAAGTTATCGACATCATGGAAATGTACCACGCGATGCAAGAATCAAACAAAATGCTTTCTGAAGAAGACCGTAAAGATGTAGACCAGCGTCGTCTGCAGTTCTTAGGCTTCGATATCGCAACAGAAGCACAACTAGTGAACTATGTTCGATTCCTAGTTGACTCTGAAGGCCTGTACCCTCAGTTCGACAAGGGTGACCACCACTTTAACAGCCATGTTCCTATGCTCGACAAATACCGTCGTATGCTGGTTACGTGGAGAAACTGCCCACGTCAATATCACCTATCAAGCGCAGAATTCCGTCAGATTTTTAACGCTTAAGACGTTTTTGAAGCGACTTAAGTCGTATTTTATGAAAAATACCCGCCATTATGAGCGGGTATTTTTTTGAGATTTTTTTTCTAATCACACGGTCATCTCCCATAGTTAGGACTTACGTACTATTAGTGAGACTGGGGTTATTTTTCCTGCAATTACCAAGGGACTTTGTAAATAAATGCATAATTGTTAAGCATTAATCTTAAAACCCTACTAGTCTTTAAATTGACATGGAGTCGCATTGTATATGTGTTGACAGTCAGCTTTGCAGGTTAAGGGGAATCAGCTATGAGTATTTTCGATCATTATCAAACGCGTTATGAAGCCGCAAAAGATGAAGAGTTATCAATTCAGGAATTCTTAGCTCTATGTAAAGACGATAAAAGTGCTTATGCCAACGCTGCCGAACGTCTTCTGCTCGCTATCGGCGAGCCTGAAGTCATCGACACGGCACAAGATCCACGCTTAAGTCGTATCTTCTCAAATCGTATTATCTCTCGTTACAAAACCTTTGAAGACTTTTATGGCATGGAAGACGCCATTGAGCAAATTGTGTCGTATTTAAAACACGCTGCGCAAGGTCTTGAAGAACGCAAACAAATTCTATACTTACTCGGCCCTGTAGGTGGTGGTAAATCATCACTCGCCGAGAAACTTAAAGCGCTCATGCAGAAGATGCCAATCTACGTACTTTCTGCAAACGGCGAACGCAGTCCAGTCAGTGACCACCCATTCTGTCTATTCGATGTAAACGAAGACGGTGACCTGCTGAAAAGCGAGTATGGCATCGAGAAGCGCTACTTGCGCTCTATCATGTCGCCGTGGGCAGCAAAACGTCTACATGAATTCGGTGGTGACATTACTAAGTTTAAAGTAGTAAAAGTACGACCATCAATTCTAGACCAAGTCGCCATAGCCAAAACTGAGCCGGGCGATGAAAACAACCAAGATATCTCAGCATTAGTTGGTAAAGTCGATATTCGCCAACTAGAGCACTACTCTCAAGACGATCCAGACGCCTACAGTTATTCCGGAGCACTTTGTCGAGCCAACCAAGGCTTGATGGAATTCGTTGAGATGTTCAAAGCACCAATCAAAGTATTACACCCGCTTCTAACCGCGACTCAAGAAGGCAACTACAACGGTACCGAAGGTCTATCTGCCCTACCATTTGATGGCATGATCCTCGCTCACTCGAATGAGTCCGAGTGGCAGACGTTCCGTAACAACAAAAACAACGAGGCGTTTTTAGACCGTGTTTACATCGTTAAAGTACCTTATTGTTTGCGAGTCTCAGAAGAAGTCAAAATCTACCAAAAACTCCTTGAAAACAGTGAGCTATCTAAAGCACCTTGCTCACCAAGTACTTTAGAGTTACTTGGTCAGTTCAGTGTCCTTTCTCGCTTGAAAGAGCCAGAAAACTCATCATTATTCTCGAAAATGCGCGTTTATGATGGTGAAACGCTGAAAGATACCGATCCGAAAGCGAAAAGCTATCAAGAGTACCGCGACTATGCGGGTGTGGATGAAGGTATGTCCGGTCTCTCTACCCGTTTCGCATTTAAGATCTTGTCTCGCGTCTTCAACTTCGATCAAACAGAAGTTGCCGCAAACCCGGTTCACCTGTTCTATGTCGTTGAGCAACAAATCGAACGCGAACAGTTCCCACAAGAAGTGGGTGAGAAATACCTTGAGTTCTTGAAAGGTTACTTAGTACCTCGCTATGTTGAGTTCATCGGTAAAGAAATTCAGACCGCTTACTTAGAGTCATACTCTGAGTACGGCCAAAACATCTTTGATCGCTACGTCACCTACGCTGACTTCTGGATCCAAGACCAAGAGTATCGAGATCCAGAAACAGGCCAGCTATTTGATCGTGCTTCTCTTAACGAAGAGCTAGAGAAGATCGAGAAGACAGCAGGGATCAGTAACCCGAAAGATTTCCGTAATGAGATTGTGAACTTCGTGCTACGTGCGCGTGCGAATAACAATGGCTCTAACCCGGTTTGGACGAGCTATGAGAAGCTACGCACCGTTATCGAGAAGAAAATGTTCTCGAACACTGAAGAGCTGCTTCCTGTCATCTCGTTCAACGCGAAAACGTCTTCAGAAGACCAGCGCAAACACGATGATTTCGTCAATCGCATGATGGAAAAAGGCTACACCGAGAAGCAAGTCAGATTGCTGTCTGAGTGGTACTTGAGAGTTCGTAAATCCTCATAGCCCCACCTGACTGATAAGTTGCAGCCCCGAGCGCGTGCTCGGGTGCTGTATGGTGAGGGGAAGACAGGGAGTTACTCATGGCACAATTTATTGATAGACGCTTAAACGGCAAGAACAAAAGCGCCGTTAACAGACAGCGTTTTCTGCGCAGACATAAGCAGAAAATCAAAGAGTCCGTGACCGATGCCGTCAATCGTCGCTCGATCACGAACACGGAAACGGGTGAAGACGTTTCTATTCCAAGCAAAGACCTCAACGAGCCTATTTTTCATCAAGGGCAAGGAGGCGTAAAAGAGCGCGTCCATCCTGGTAACGACCAATTTATTACCGGTGATAAAATTGAACGTCCACCTAAAGGCGGTCAAGGAGGTGGTGCGGGTCAAGGCGAAGCCAGTCCTGATGGTGAGGGTGAAGACGAATTTGTATTCCAGATTTCGAAAGACGAATATCTCGATATTTTGTTCGAAGATCTCGCTCTGCCTAATCTAAAGAAAAACCAAATCAACAAAATCAAAGAGTGGAAAACTCATCGCGCTGGTTACCAAACAGCGGGTATGCCCTCTAATATCGCTATTGTGCGCTCACTACAGCAATCACTCGCGCGTCGAACGGCGATGACTGCTGGTAAGCGTAAGATGCTTGATGAGCTCAACAGGCAGCTTGATGAGATCAAGATCAGCGAGCCTGCTCAACCCATGGAAGAGAAGCGACTCAAAGAAGAGATCGCATCGCTTCGCAAAAAAATCGACAGCGTGCCGTTTATCGACACCTTCGACCTACGCTTCAAAAACTACGAAAAACGTCCTGTCCCATCCAGCCAAGCAGTTATGTTCTGTTTGATGGATGTATCAGGCTCTATGGATCAAGCAACAAAAGACATCGCTAAACGCTTCTATGTCTTGCTGTACTTGTTCTTAACACGAACCTATGAAAACGTCGAAGTGGTGTTCATTCGCCACCATACTCAAGCCAAAGAAGTCGACGAACATGAGTTTTTCTATTCCCAAGAAACCGGTGGCACCATCGTTTCTAGCGCATTAAAACTCATGAAAGAAATCGTAGAAGACCGCTACCCAACCGGAGAGTGGAACATCTATGCTGCGCAGGCATCCGATGGCGATAACTGGGCCGACGATTCACCGCGTTGTCGCGACTTACTGGTCAACAAACTGCTGCCAGCTTGTCAGTACTATTCATACATCGAGATCACTCGTCGAACTCACCAAACGTTATGGCATGAGTACGAGAAGCTCGAAAATGATTTTGACAACTTTGCGATGAAGAATATTCGTTCGGTAGACGACATATTCCCTGTGTTTAGGGAGTTGTTTCAAAAAGAGACAGCATAGGGAGACGTGCTATGACCACAGAGACTAAGACAAATTCTAAGGTGCTGCCCGATGGTCCAGATTGGACCTTTGATATGCTTGAGCGTTATCACGTTGAGATCAAACGTGTTGCTAAGCATTACAGATTGGACACCTATCCAAATCAAATCGAGGTTATCACCTCGGAGCAAATGATGGATGCCTATTCCAGCATAGGCATGCCCATTAACTACAATCACTGGTCGTTTGGTAAGAAGTTTATCCAAACCGAACAAGGCTACAAACACGGTCAAATGGGTCTGGCGTATGAAATCGTCATTAACTCAGACCCTTGTATAGCCTACCTAATGGAAGAAAACTCGGTCACTATGCAAGCGCTCGTTATGGCACACGCTTGTTATGGGCATAACTCATTCTTTAAAGGCAATTACTTGTTCCAAACCTGGACAGATGCCAGTTCGATCATCGACTACTTGCTGTTTGCCAAAAAGTACATTGCAGATTGCGAGCAAAAGTATGGCGTTGAAGAGGTAGAACAGACTCTCGATTCTTGTCACGCTCTGATGAATTTTGGCGTGGATCGTTATAAGCGACCTGAGAAGATCTCCATCGCGGAAGAGAAAGCCCGTCAAGAAGAGCGAGAATCCTACTTGCAATCTCAGGTCAATCAGCTTTGGAAAACCGTACCTAAAAATCGCACCAAAGAGGAAACACAGAAGGTACGCTTCCCTTCAGAGCCTCAAGAAAACATTCTCTATTTCATTGAAAAAAATGCACCGTTACTGGAGTCTTGGCAACGAGAAATCGTACGCATTGTGCGTAAGGTAAGCCAATACTTCTATCCGCAAAAGCAGACCCAAGTGATGAACGAAGGCTGGGCGACATTCTGGCATTACACCATTTTGAATCATCTCTACGATGAAGGTTTGGTTTCGGATAAGTTCATCCTAGAGTTTCTGCATAGCCACACAAGTGTTGTCGCACAACCTGCGTACAACAGTCCATACTTTAGCGGTATTAACCCTTATGCGCTTGGCTTTGCCATGTTCCAGGACATTAAACGTATTTGTGAAGATCCGACTGACGAAGACAAAGAGTGGTTCCCAGAGCTCGCAGGAAGCGACTGGTTAGAGGCGGTGCACTTTGCGATGCACAACTTCAAAGACGAGAGTTTTATTAGCCAGTACCTATCACCTCGTTTGATGCGTGAGTTTAAGTTCTTCTCGATACTTGATGATGATCGTAAAAACTTCGTTGAAGTGTCCGCGATTCATGACGAAATGGGCTATCGACAGATTCGAGAAAAACTCGCTGCACAATACAACTTAAGCAACTTAGAGCCGAACATCCAAGTTTACAATGTCGATGTTCGAGGCGACCGTTCTCTCACTTTACAGCACGTTCCACATAACCGCATTCCTCTCGATAAGGGGCACGAAGAGGTGTTGAAACACTTATACCGTTTGTGGGGCTTTGACGTAATTTTGGAAGAAGTGAAAGATTCAGGCCGACGAGAAATATTGGCGACATGCCCTAAACGGGAGCCATATAACGCCAGTATTTAACGAATCAGGTAACCCCTTATTCCCCTTAGGACGTGACCTGAGCCTAAGCGGATTACTGCCTTGCAGTAATCCGCTTAATTTTTCGGCCTGAGCTTAAGTATACGTGATATAAAGGCGAAGGTAACAACTAGGTTCACTCATTTACGATTAGTATGAAGAAAATATTTTTATCTGTGACAGCACTACTTGCTGCTCTTATCGCCCTACTCGCCTGGGTTTTCATTCCTAACCATGAACGTCTTGGTCCTCAAACCAATATCGTTACACTCAGTGAAGAGTTTACGGTTCAGGCTTATCGTGTGTTATCCACCGATCCTGATGCCAACAGCAAGTTCGCCTACTTCATTGTCGCCGGAGAGCACCCTGTTGATGAGAAAGCGCCGTTCTTGGTCACTTCAGATCAATTTGCTAAAGTCACGGTCACTGGCGGTCAAACAATCCATATTTCACTGCGTGGTCGTGTTCATCAATTTCATAATGATGTATGGGCAGATAAAGGCAATGGACAGCTAGCTCGGTGGTTTATTAGCTTAGAAGCCAATTACACGCGATAACCGCATTAGACAGAATAGCTTCAGAATACAAACAAAAACAGCGACGTCATCGTCGCTGTTTTTCATCACCGCTTTCAATAAGCAGCCAATGATGCGCTTGCACCCTGTTTAAACAATCACCTTGATTAAACAATCGGGCGTTGACCTCTGTTAATCAGCTTCATCAGCACGTTATCCGCCGCGTCACCAGCTACACCAGACAGCTTATCGGTCAGCTTTTTCTTTTGAACATAGGAAATCGCCAACACGGTTTTGTCTTTGCACGCTTCGATAACGATGTCATCAGAGGCTTTGATCTCATCAACAAGGCCAAGCTCTTTAGCTTGAGTACCGAACCAGTGTTCGCCAGTCGCCACTTTATCAAGATCAAGTTCAGGTCTGTGCTCACGAATGAAGTCTTTGAACAGACCGTGAGTCTCTTCCAGCTCTTGCTTAAATTTATCTCGCGCCTTATCGGTGTTTTCACCAAACATAGTCAGTGTACGCTTGTACTCACCTGCGGTTAGCTGTTCAAACTCAATATCATTCTTTTTCAGAAGCTTATTAAAGTTTGGTAGTTGAGCAATCACGCCAATAGAACCAACAACCGCAAACGGTGCTGAGACAATTTTATCGGCAATACAAGCCATCATATAACCGCCACTCGCCGCCACTTTATCCACCGCAATAGTCAGTGGCAGGTTCGCCGCTTTAATACGATCTAACTGAGAAGATGCCAAACCGTAGGCATGCACCATACCGCCGCCAGACTCAAGGCGCACCAGTACTTCATCACCCTCTTTAGCAACCGCCAAAATAGCACTCACTTCTTCACGTAGCGAGGCCACTTCTTTGGCATCAATACTGCCGACAAAGTCCAGTACAAACAGATGCGGTTCGCGTTGGCTTTCAAGCGCGCCGTCTTTAGCGGCTTTCTTCACCTCTTTCTCGCGCTGCTTGTCTTTCTCTTTTTGCGCTTTCTTTTCCGCTTTGTTGCGTGCTTTAAGGAACGCGTCATCGTGAAGGTGATGCTCTAGATGTTCAACGGTGTGTTTACGCTGCTCGGTAAGGTTAGTAACCTCAAGCTCGCCCTTCGCGGCGCCTGAACGCCCACCCACTGATTTGGCAACAATGATTAATGCCACAATCGCGACGACCACTGTCACGATCTTGGCTAAAAATAATCCGTAGTCTAATAAAAATTCCAATGTCTTATCCCCTGTACGACGAATTAGTGTATTGTAACCAACTTGTCACGATTACCAACAAGAATTATACCCAAGGAAGTGTCACGTGGAATATTCAACCGCTCCTAACGCTTTGCAAGGCAAAGTGATTTTGGTTACCGGCGCGGGTGCCGGTATTGGTCGCCAGGCCGCATTAAGCTATGCAGAACATGGCGCCACGGTAATTTTGCTAGGCCGAAACGTTAACAACCTAGAGTTGGTTTACGATGAAATCGAGAAGCGTGGCTGCCCTCAACCCGCTATCATCCCGCTCGATTTAAAAGGCGCAACCAAACAAAACTATGTCGATATGGCAGAAACGATTGAAAGCCAGTTCGGTCAACTCGATGGCGTTCTGCACAACGCTGGCGTACTTGGCACGCTGAGCCCATTCGACCAAATCGATGAAGAGACGTTTGATGACGTTATGCAAATCAACGTCAAGGCGGAATTTCTGATGATGCAGGCTTTGCTACCAATTCTGAAAAAAGCAGACGCGGCTCGCATCGTCTTTACCTCTTCAACCGTTGGCCATTCAGGCCGTGCGTTCTGGGGTACCTATGCAATCTCCAAGTTCGCGGTCGAAGGTATGATGCAAATCCTGGCTGACGAACTAAGCGATACCGCTGTTCGCGTCAATGCGATTAACCCTGGTGCGACACGTACCCGTATGCGTGAAAAAGCCTACCCTGGCGAGGATGCCAACACACTGAAAACGCCACTGGATATTATGCCGCTTTATCTGCACCTTATGGATCCAAGCGTAACGAATGTCAACGGTCAGTGTATTGACGCACAGCCTAAGCGCTAACTCCCAATAGCCAAGACCAATATAAACTGAAAAAGCGGTGCACCTCATAGTTATCTCTAGTAAGAGACATCGGGTGCACCGCTTTTTTATCATCATTTGATCTTACATTTCCAACTCACTCAATGGCGGTTTAGAAACTCTACCGCTTTATCAGGAAAGTCGGTAAACAAACCATCGACTTTCACTTGATGGTAGAAAATGTCCATCATGTCATTAAAGTCTTTTGCATAGGCGGGAATACGTCCTTTATCGGCTCGAAAGGTATAGGGATGCACCTCTAAGCCGGCCTTTTTCGCACTCGCCATCAATGGCTTAACAATGATGTTATCGCGTGTTGATGACGAGTCCACCAGCATAGGCTTCCAAGGGCCAATCCCATCAGCATAAATGGCTACCTGCTCCATCCCATCGGGTTCGAACATCCAATCATAGCTATAGGGCTGCTTCACATCACCTTGATAAACCATGGTTTCGTTCCAGTTGGTGTAAGCAATGAGCTGCACCAGTTTCAGGTCCATGTTCATCTTCGGAAGTAATTGATCATTGATACGTTTAAGCTCTAACGCATCAAAGCACTGCAAGTACACCTTGTCGTCGACTGAGTCATAACCGTATTGCTTGAGTACATTGAGCACCGCTATTGAGATATCTTTACCCTCATAGCGATGAAACCAAGGTGCTTTGATCTCAGGATAGATGCCAATGTCGTAGCCCAAGGTTTTATTGAGCCCTTGAATCAGCTCAATTTCTTCTTCAAGCGTTGGCACGGTAAAGTCTGACTTCCACATTGGAAATCGATCCGGATAACCCGCAACTTTGTTACCTTGCTCATCAATCTTAAAACCTTCCGTAACCCGCAAGGTTTTGATCTCGGCCAGAGTAAAGTCTATCGCGTAATAGCGCCCATCACTTCTTGCCCGATCCGGAAAACGAGTGGCCACATCGGTGACACGATCTAAATAGTGATCATGCAATACCACTAAACGATCATCCTTGGTCATCACGACGTCTTGTTCGATATAGTCCGGTTTCATCGCATAAGCGAGCGCCTTGGCTTCTAACGTATGCTCGGGCAAATAGCCTGATGCGCCTCGATGGGCGATCACCAAGGGTTTCGCCACCGCGCTTATCGAGAAACAAAGCGCAGCGGCAGAGACAATAAACGTATTGGTTTTCATCAAAACTCCTTTTTAGTCTTATGACAGCGCCTGTTTTTCTTCCAGTTTTGCATTCTGTTGCTGCGACTCCTTAAGCTTAGCCTCATGGTGCGCTTTTTCGCCCAATAATGCGTACGTTAAGCAGATGATGGAAACAACGCACGAGCCAATCAGCAAGATGAAACCACCATCCCACCCGAAGTGATCCACGGTATAACCAAGCACGGCATTGGCTGCCACTGCACCACCTAGATAACCGAATAGCCCTGTCAGGCCTGCCGCCGTGCCTGCTGCCTTTTTAGGTGCCAGTTCTAGAGCATAAAGGCCAATGAGCATTACTGGGCCATAAATCAAAAATCCAATCGCAACAAGCGCCATCATATCTACCGCTGGATTTCCTGCTGGGTTAAACCAGTAAACCATGACTGCAACGGTGACGAGTGCCATGAATAAGATGCCTGCTGGAGCACGTCGGCCTTTAAATAGTTTATCCGATATCCAACCACACAAAAGTGTTCCTGGGATACCCGCCCACTCATACAAAAAATACGCCCAAGATGATTTGTCCACCGAGAAGTCTTTGGCTTCTTTCAGGTAAACCGGAGCCCAGTCGAGCACTCCGTAGCGAATCAAATAGACAAAGGCGTTGGCAATCGCTATCGACCACAAAAGCTTGTTAGAAAATACATATTTAAAGAAGATTTCTTTCGCCGTCATCTCCTTCTCGTGTGAATTGTCATAGTCATCCGGGTAGTCTTGCTTGTACTCTTCAATAGGCGGCAAGCCACATGACTGCGGCGTATCACGCAAGGTAAACCAGATAAAGACAGCAACGAGAGCGGCAAAAAAAGCAGGAACATAAAAAGCGGTGCGCCAGTCATCGTTAAACGCCCATAGGCCAAGAATAAACAGTGGGCCAATTAATCCACCGCCTACATTATGCGCCACATTCCACACCGAGACGATTTCACCCCGCTCTTTGCGTGACCACCAGTGCACCATAGTACGCCCGCAAGCAGGCCACCCCATGCCTTGAAACCAGCCATTGAGGAACAACAGAATAAACATGGCAGTGATGCTGCCCGTCGCCCAGGGCATAAAGCCGAAACAGAACATCACGATCGCCGACATCAACAAGCCAGCACTCAAGAAATATCTCGGATTTGAGCGATCTGATACGCTGCCCATAAGAAACTTAGAAAGTCCGTAGGCAATCGATACGGCCGCCAACGCCACACCAAGATCACCACGGCTATACCCTTGGTCGATCAAATATGGCATGGCCAAGCTAAAGTTTTTACGGACTAGGTAGTAACCGGCGTAACCAACAAATATACCGAGAAACAACTGCCATCTTAGACGTGAATAGGTGCGGTCGACTTGGGCGCCCGCTAAACGTTCGATATGTGCCTTGGGCTTAAATATTCCGAACATAGCTACCTCATTATTGAGCGATATAACAACAACGCTCGAACGAGCAAATTAATGCTCGTTCGAAATTTATCGCGAGTGTATGAGAAGCGAAAAAGAATATCTGTGACCCAAGCCGCAGCAAACAAATACTCAACTAAAATCATATGAGTAACGTTAAGTATTTGGATCGCCGTTCAATTTTCACTAGTTTTGGTTACTATCCAATTCAACGGCGGCCTGAGTTCGTTATGAGCGAGTGAAATGATGCTGTGCTAAAAAGTCGGCAGCAACAGCACTGCCGTGTTCGTAGTCTTCCAATATTTGGTCTTTTTGGCTCAACAGCCCTTTCGAAGAGAGTTCGTGTTTTGGTTGAATGTGCCAAAGATTGACATCTTCCGGCGGGGATAATAAAAACTGCTCGACTTCAGCATGGTTAGCATAGTGTGAAACCAACATATCAAGGTGACTAGTACTACTGCGACTAAACGGGGTGCGTTTGTTCTGAATATCGATCAACTGAGCCAGTTTTTCGTTATCTTGGATCCACTGCTTTAGATTCAGTTTTTCCCCTGCCATCAATTGATATTGCTCTCGATAAGACGCCAGTCGAGACTCGGTTAGGCGCTGATAGTCGGCTTTCATATTGGTAACCTTATCCGAAAACTGCTTTTGAAAGTCAGTCAGCTTCTCCTTGGTGCCAGACACTTTAAGATGGCGAATATGCGTCTCAAGACCAGCTTCTAGCTCTTTTTTCCACTTTTCCAGTGATTCGCGTACCGGTGACATGGATGTGACGGGCTGTTTTGGCTCTGGAATGGTGCTGATCACGACCATATTATTAATGCCACGACGATAGGACTCTTCTACTGGAATCGTCGCCGATACGCCGCCATCCACCCACTTTTTACCATCAAATTCAATATCATGATAATAGAGCATTGGGATCGCACAGGTTGCGCGCAGCACATCAAACCAATTGTCAGCAAAAATGGGATAGTAGTAATCTTTAAGCTCTTCCACATCGGTAATACAAGCAAGTGCAACACGCTCATCACCTAGATTTTGCTTTCCTCTTTCCAAATCGAGAGGAAACTCGCCGCTATTAACGAATTCAAATGCCCAATCCAAGTCCATCGGCTGCTGCTTTTGCAAGAACTTGTTCATATCGAAAAAGCGCTCACGGGTGGTGTAGTTGAGGATAAAATCCAGGCCTATTCCGCGCTGTTTCGCAACAAACGAAGAGACATTCAATGCCCCTGCCGAGGTGCCAATGTAGAGTGAGAATGGATCGAAATCGGCATCGATAAACTTATCTAGGACACCAGAGGCAAATGCACCTTTCTGTCCGCCACCTTGTACTATCAGCGAGTATTTTTTTTGTTGATTGAACACGCCAGCTTTCTCCACGTTCTACTTCTCCGCTACATTCGGCCATAAACGGTCGCCATAGGTTGAGATTAAAATATTTGCTCTACTGTTTACACTGTTTTTTTGTTCACTCTTATTTCTTATTTGTCACTAACCTTTTGTTTCTGCTCGCTCTGTAATCAAACAGTGTCATTGTCTCTTCATCAAGGCTTGCGGCGACGATGAATTCTTATATACTGTATGTATATACAGGTATTTTATTATGCATGAATTGATTAGTGATTTACAAAGCAAGCAACTGATTTGGAAAGGAAATCGAGTTGACTCTCCCGGTGAGTATCAAGCAACCGGCTTTCCCGAACTCGACCAACGCCTTGGTGGGGGCTTTCCTACTTCTGGCGTTATTGATATCCAATCACAGCAAGGTATTGGCGAGCTTAGATTATTGATGCCTTACGTACAAAAACACGCGGCACAACGACTGTTCGTACTGATTAATCCACCGGGCTATTTGTGTGCCGAGTATCTTTATGCTCAGGGCATCGCTCCGTCGCAAGTACTTTTGATCTATCCAGACTCTCCTCAACACGCGCTTTGGGCTGCAGAGCAATGCTTAAAAAGTGGCGCATGTTGCGGCGTTTGTCTATGGCATAGCGGGATTGAAATCCATCAAGCGAAGCGTCTTCAAGTGGCAAGTGATATTGGCCACAGTCTGCAGTTTCTGTTTAAGCCGGAACTCAATCAAGGTGACTCACAGGTATTTTCTTTACCCGTATCGCTCAGTCTGACTCTCGCACCTCACGATATGGGACTGTCGGTCTCCATTACGAAGCGTAAGGGCGGATTTGTACGCGACCAATTCGTGATTAATATGCACGACCGCTGGCCAGAACTTACTCGTACTCATCAATCTAGCTCCTCAACTGTGGTCGCGTTCCCAATGCGTCAGCAAGGATAATCGATGTTGTTGTGGTTATACCTACATTTTCCGACCTTGCAGCTCGATACCTTGTTCGCGTCATTTAAACAGGCGCAGCCTGATGCGACGGATAAACAACAAGAAGCGCTCGCCGTCGCTATTGTCGATGGTCGTCGGCATAGTGTTGTACAAGCCAATACGCACGCATTGGAACAAGGCGTTACATTAGGGATGGGGCTTGGTAGCGCCGCTGCGCTTTGCCAAGATCTACAAGTGCACCCTTATGACAGCGATGTTGAAGCTCGCCGCCTGCAAGACATTGCGCAGTGGCTCTATATGATCACCTCAGATATCTGTCTGTGTCCTCCCAATGGGCTTCTGCTTAAAGTCACCAATATGCTGTCACTTTACGACGGTATTGAGAACTATTGGAACGCTCTACAGACGCACCTCGCGCATTTAGAGGTACAAACGCACTACTCAACCGGCGTTTCGCCCTATGCGGCGATGCTCATGGCAAAACAAGGCCGAAACTGGATAGAATCCAACCGAGATAAGCTCAATGAGTCGCTCGCACGCTATCCACTGACCTGCTCTGAGCTGCCAACCAAGCAAGTCGAAAAATTGCAGCGCGTAGGAATCCAAACCATCCAAGATCTACTCGGGCTGCCACTCCCTGACATTGCCAAGCGCTTTGATATCGACTTAGTCAATTATACCGGCAGACTTACTGGGCAATTTAAACATCCCGTTGATTTCTATCATCCGCCAGAACATTTTCGTCAGTACTTGGAGCTGTTGTTTGATATCGAGAACATCGACTGGTTGCAGAAACCCTTAACACGCTTGTTCCGGCAATTGGAAGTGTTTCTTAAGCTAAGAGACAAGGTCGCATTTGAACTGTCACTGACGCTGCATCAACGTGATCACGGTGATAAATCGGTGAGCTTTCACTCGGCGCAAGGGGACTATCTTGCCGAAAAATGGCAGGCCTTATCAGCTCTTACTTTAGAAAGTATTCAATTAGACGGTGCGGTGAGTGGGTTAACTCTGAGCATAGTACGTGCCGATGAAGTGCAAGTGCATGAACACGATCTGTTTAGCGGAGTAAAAGGTCGTCAAACGGCGCTAGAGCTTATCTCCACACTACAAGCAAAGCTTGGGCAACACAGTGTCACCTCATTGAAGCTCACCGACGATCCAAGACCTGAATACGCAACCCAACCGAGCGCCCCAACCGCGACGGACTCGCCTAAGGTAAATGCTCACTTACCTATTAAGCTGCGTCCAAGTCTGCTGTTTAGCTCGCCAATGCCACTGGAGCAAAAAGTCAGTATCGTCGTTGGCCCTGAGCGTATTGTCAGCGGCTGGTGGGATGGCAACCCAGTAAAGCGTGATTACTATGTGGCACGCAGCGAGCAAGACCAATGGCTGTGGGTGTTTCGCACCGAAGACAAACAGTGGTTCATCCACGGGCAATTTAGTTAATCCTTAATTCGTTGATCAGTAGACCGTTAACCATGAAGTACGCTGAGCTTTTTTGTCAGAGCAATTTTTCCTTTCTTACCGGCGCCTCCCATGCTGAGGAGCTGGTGCTTCAGGCCGATTTTTTACAATACAGCGCCATCGCAATAACCGATGAATGCTCAGTTGCCGGAGTGGTGCGCGCTCACACAGCCATTAAGCAGCACGACTTATCGATTAAGCAGATTGTCGGCAGCATGTTTAGGCTCAATAGTGAGTGCCAATTTCTATTGCTATGCCCAAGTCGCGAGGCATACGCTGAGCTGTGCCGTATCATTACTAACGCAAGGCGTCGCTGTGAGAAAGGCGACTACCAACTCTCGGAATGGGACGTAATGTCGCTGCGTCACTGTCTGGTCATTTGGCTGCCTTGTGGTGATGAGTGCGACCTCAGATGGGGACGCTGGCTTGAGCAATACCACGCCCATAGGCTTTGGATTGGTGTACAGCGTCACCTTAATTCTCATGAGCATAAATACCTTACCCATTGTGAATCACTGGCCGTAGAACTGCAGCGCCCTATCACTGCCTGTGGTGGTGTATTGATGCACACCGCAACACGCTTGCCACTACAGCACACCTTAACCGCTATTAAGCTCAACACGTCTATCGATAAAGTATGTGGTCACTTACTGGTAAATACTGAGCGCAGCTTACGTCCTAAGGCCAAGCTGATTAAGCTGTATCGTGAAGAATGGCTAGAAGAGAGCATCTATATTGCCAGCCTATGTAAGTTCAACTTAAAAGAGCTCCAATATGAATACCCTAGCGAGCTGATCCCCAATGGCAAAACACCAATGGACTATTTAAGAGAGCTGGTCGAGCACGGTAAACGACTGCGCTTCCCTGAAGGGGTGTCTGCAGAGGTTGAGCAAACGATCGAGAAAGAGTTATTTCTTATTGAGGATCTTAAGTACCCTTTCTATTTTTTGACCATTCATGACATCGTCATGTTCGCTAAGCGACAAGGGATCCTTTATCAAGGTCGTGGCTCTGCGGCTAACTCGGTGGTCTGTTATTGTCTCGAAATTACCTCTGTCGATCCAAGACAGATCTCGGTACTTTTTGAGCGCTTTATTAGTAAAGAGCGTAATGAACCGCCTGATATTGATGTCGACTTTGAACACGAACGTCGCGAAGAAGTGATTCAATATATCTATCAAAAATATGGTCGTGAACGCGCAGCGCTAGCGGCTACGGTGATCTCTTACCGCTTTAAAAGTGCGGTACGCGATGTGGGTAAAGCGTTAGGCGTTAGTGAGACTCAGCTTGATTACTTTATCAAAAACATCAACCGCCGCGACCGCACACAAGGGTGGCAAGCGCAATTGGTCGAACTCGGACTAAAGCCGGACTCCCTAAAAGGGCAGCAATTTATTGAGCTCGTCAACGACATCACAGGCTTCCCTAGACATTTATCTCAACATGTCGGTGGCTTTGTGATTGCCTCAGGCCCTTTGTACGAGCTTGTGCCGGTAGAGAACGCTGCAATGGCTGAGCGCACCGTCATTCAGTGGGATAAAGATGACTTGGAAAGCTTAGGGCTACTTAAAGTCGATGTGCTCGCTTTAGGGATGCTCACAGCGATTCGTAAATGTTTTCAATTGGTTGAAAAGCATTATGGGCGAAAGCTGAGCATCGCCGACATTACGCGACTTCAAGACGACCCTAACGTCTACGGCATGCTTCAACGTGCTGATACTGTGGGCGTGTTTCAGATTGAATCTCGCGCGCAAATGAGCATGTTGCCACGTCTAAAACCGGCAACCTATTACGATCTTGTCATTCAAATTGCCATCGTTAGGCCGGGTCCCATTCAGGGTGATATGGTGCATCCGTTTCTTAAACGTCGTAATGGTGAAGAGCCCGTCTCTTATCCCTCAGAAGAAGTAAAAGCCGTACTCTCACGCACATTAGGCGTGCCGATTTTCCAAGAGCAAGTCATCAAACTGGCGATGGTCGCAGCAGGGTTTACCGGTGGTGAGGCTGATAAGCTGCGCCGCGCGATGGCAGCCTGGAAGAAGAATGGCAACTTGGCCAAATTTCGCCATAAATTAATCGACGGCATGCAGAAAAACGGCTATCAAATCGACTTTGCCGAGCGGTTGTTTGATCAGATCTGTGGCTTTGGTGAGTATGGCTTTCCAGAAAGTCATTCTGCGTCATTTGCAGTGCTGGCCTACTGCAGTGCTTGGCTGAAGTATTACTATCCTGAGGCCTTTTACACCTCACTGCTGAATAGCCTTCCTATGGGCTTCTATAGCGCTTCACAATTGATTCAAGACGCTAAACGACATCAGGTCGATATCGCGCCTGTCTGTGTCAATCGCTCGACGTATCATCACTATCTAAGAAAAAATGCCAAAGGGCTAACACTTCAGTTGGGGTTTAGGCAGGTCAATGGATTAAGTGAGCAGAGCATTCAAAAGCTTCTGCAGCATAGGCCACCAGAGGGCTTTCGAACCCCAACGCAAATCAAGCAACTAGGGCTCAATCGACGTGAACTGGAAACTCTGGCCTCAGCCAATGCTCTCCAGTGTATTTCAGGAGATCGCTACGCCACACGCTGGGCAATGATGGACAACTTAGATGATTTGCCACTCTTTCAGCACAGTGCTCAAGCACCATCAGCAGCTGCGGATCCGTTACCTTACAAGCCTTCTGCCATTGAAGATATGCTTGAAGATTTTTCATCCATGAATGTATCACTTAACAAGCACCCTATTGCCCTGCTCGATGAAGCAGGCAAACTTGGTCGCTTCACCCGAATGACAGAGTTGATAACCAAAGAGCATCAATCCCTGGTCACGGTAGTGGGTATGGTCACAGGTAAGCAATCTCCGGGAACGGCAGCTGGAGTCACCTTCTTCACATTAGAAGACGACACTGGGAATATTAACGTCGTAGTATGGCAAGCCACCGCTAGGGCACAAAAGCAAGCTTATCTCACCTCAAAGATCCTCAAGGTGAAAGGCATATTAGAACGTGAAGGCGAGGTAACGCATGTCATTGCAGGTCGGCTTATTGACATGACAGAGCAGTTAAGTGAGCTGAAAGTACAGTCTCGTGAGTTTCACTAATCCTGCACTTTTTACTGAAAGCAAAAATACAAAAGCGGGAACCGACGTTCCCGCTTTTTTAAATCGCTTGGATTATACATCCATTTTTACTGCCGCTTCCGTACGTCTTTTCTTCCATTCCTTGTAGATGAGTAAACTCAAAGTCATTAAGACCTTCGACGTTAACCATATCATTCTGATGGAACAACCTTTAGCTGGTAGTAAATTATATTGCGCGTATCTAAGAGTAACTCTCATTAGATATCGTCTAATTATAGACCAAACCTTACCGTATGTCGTGCTCTATTTTACAACGCAAAATTATAAATCGCGACGAATACGCTGCTGAACCACATCTACCAACAAGTCAGGCTGAAATTTAGAAATGAAACGATCGCACCCAACTTTCTCTACCATTGCATCGTTGAAGCTACCACTGAGAGAAGTATTTAAGGTGATAAACAGATCTTTCATACGCGGATCGCTTCTCACTTCATGTGTGAGTTTGTAGCCATCCATTTCTGGCATTTCGGCGTCGGTGATCATCATCAGAAGTTCGCTGCACACATCAATACCTTCATCACTCCACTGCTTGAGCAAGTTCAGTGCCATTAAACCATCAAAACACTCGATGATTTCCACACCAAGCTGAGCAAGCGTCGCTTTGACCTGATGACGAGCCGTTGATGAGTCATCAACAATCAATATTTTCTTACCAGCCAAGTGAGGCAATAGAGCGCGATCTAAGGTTTCTTCGGAAATGGCAATGTCGTAGTCGATGATCTCAGCCAAAACTTTTTCAACATCAATGATTTCAACCAGACTCACGCCATCCGCTTCTTCAACTTTAGTGATAGCGGTGAGGTAATTAGAACGTCCGACAGTGCGTGGCGGCGGTTGGATCTCAGTCCAAGCGGTATTAACGATATTCTTCACTTCACCGACTAGGAAGCCCTGAACGGTGCGATTGTATTCGGTGATAATAAGGTTTTGTACGGCTTCTTCCTGCAAGGTAGGAAAACCAATGGCACGACGCAGATCAATGACCGGCAGGGATTCACCACGAAGGGAGGCGACACCACGGATGCTGGGATGTGAACCAGGAAGCTGAGTTAAAGGAGGCAACTTAAGCACCTCTTTAACCTTAAAAACATTGATAGCAAAAGTCTGGCGACTGTTCAGCGTGAACATCAACAGCTCAAGTCTATTTTCACCCACCAATTGGGTACGCTGGTCAACAGAACTCAATACACTCGACATGAGGCTTCCTTGGCAAAAAACTATAACAATTTCTTATCTCATGTTATCGGCAGGGAGCACAAGAAGTTTACTGTCTGAACAAGCAAAAATATGACCGTCAGCAAAGAGTGTGAAAAGCGTTATCCTTCAATAACTTTCATTAACAACAGGCCATCATATAGGGCTTGTTTGACCAAGGCTGCACCTGGCATCGTCGCTTGCTTATAAAAGCGTGACTCGACCAATTTAAGATCTTCGGTATAAACCGGCAAACTTTGACTGGCAATACAGCGCTCGATCGCAGGATAAAGTATGTCTTTGGCTTGGTTGATGACGCCACCAATCAGTACCTTCTCTGGGTTGAACAGGTTAATCACAATCGCAATCGCACTGCCAAGGTGCTCGCCAAGCTTTTCAATCACATTGATAGCAAGAGCATCACCTTTTACTGCCGCTTCGCAAATCGCTTCTACCGATATCTCTTCGCATTCGGATAGTATCGATGCTTCACCTTTTGCCAGTCGCTGAGTGACTTCGTCGCGGATTGCCTGAGAGCTCGCGACCGTCTCAAGGCACCCAGTATTGCCACAATGACAATCCTTGCCTTGGCGATTGATCTGGATATGGCCTAGTTCGCCAATGTTACCGTGGCGCCCTTGCAATACTCGACCATCTAGGATGATACCCGCACCAAGACCATGGTGAATGGAAATCAGTACAGAGTTATCACAGTCCTGAGAATGCCCAAATAAGTTCTCAGCCAGGGCCCAAGCTCGGGTGTCGTTCGCCACAAAGACTGGCAATCCAGTTACTTTGAATATTTCTTCAGCAACATTAAGGTTCTTAACATTGTAATGAGGCATCTGCAGAACGATGCCCTTGTCAGAGTTCACTAACCCCGGAAGCGTAAGCGCGATGCTGGTGACACGATCGAGCTGCTCGCTGTAGCTTTCGAAAAAGTCTTCAATCTCATACAACAAACGAGCGAGCACGTCTTCTTGATCCATTTCATGAATTTCAATTTTGGTATCAATAAGAACATCGCCACCAAGCTCGTGCAGCGCAATAGATAGGTAACCACGACCTAGACGCATAGAGAGAAATTGCCAACCTTGATTATTGGTCTGTAAACCAACCGCAGGGCGGCCTCGGCTGGTTGCTTCTTGAACCGCCGTCTCATGAATTAGATGTGCTTGAATGAGTTCTCGCGTAATTTTTGTGATACTAGCAGGTGCTAAATCACTTAATTTAGATAGGTCGATACGCGAAATAGGCCCAAATTGGTCTATCAGTTTATACACACGACCAGCATTGATCTGCTTGATATGATCAATGTGCCCGGGTTGAGCCATGTACATTTTGAACTCCAAAAAACAACAACCTGTTAATTTTTTTACTTTGCGAAGTAATTGTGAAGCAGTTTATAAGATTGCCGTGACAAATATCACGCATATAGATGGATCTTTGGGGCACGTATCAAGTTACGCTCATAGGGTCTGTCACAGTTTGCGGTATAACTGTTCGATTATTAACCACCTGTTTTTAATGACTTGTTACGTTATATGGCACTTATTTAGCACCAATTAATAACTTGCGAATTTGTCAATACTCTAAGAGGTTAGCTGGCTTGGTGGGGTTGCCAGAGATCGGTATTGCTACTAAATAGTGCTTTGTGTCGTTTTGCAAAATTATAGCTTTCAACAAAACGGAAACCGGCGTCTAAACCAACTTGATAGTCGTGTAAAATGTCGTCGACATCACTAAGTAGCGACGATGTCTTAAGTGGCTGATCAGGCGCTATTTGCCAAATGAAACAATCATCCGGTGGAGTCTTTAAAAATTCACTGGTCAGCGAATACGTCTGATAGTGCACCATTAACATGTCGGCAAGTCCAGAATCAAAACGTTCTCCAAATAAGTGACTAAGGCGATAGATATCTCCAGCGCCAAACAGCCACCGTCCACCATTGATCAGCTTAAGGTGCTCAGCGTGCTTTAATGTGTCAGCCTTTGCCTGACGACTTTCAAAAAAAGAGCCCCAGTCATTTGACCACTGCTCGACTTTATCTTGCCATTGCAACTGCAAGTTGTTTAACGAATCTCTTAGCCAAGTGGGTGATTCTGTCGCGACGGGTTCATCCTCTACAAGCTTGGGTTCTTCGGTAACATACTGCTCGGTTCGAATAACGATAATACTCCGACACTCTTGTCGCCACGCTTGCTGAACAGGGATGGAAGCCGAGACTCCTCCATCAATAAACTCATTTCCTTGATGGGCAACGGTGCCTTCAAACAATGTAGGGATGGCGCTAGTGGCCATCAATACTTGATACCAATCCTCTTGCAGCATAGGCAGGTAATGATCTTTTAACGTATTCACGTCGGTGGTCGCCGCAAAAGCGCGCCGATGCCCCACTACTCGTCGCCCCATATCGATATCGAGTTTGTATGGATAATCACAAATCTTATCCAGCGCCCATTTAAGGTTGAGATATTGCTTGCGACGCATAAAGCGAAATAAATGAAAAAACTCAGGATCCGTAGTTAAATCTAGGATAAATGACTTACCAAGCTCAGCTTGACGGGAAAGGAATGCGCAAATGTTCAAGGCCCCTGCTGATGTGCCGTAAAACTCATCAAAGGGGTCGAAATTAGACAATAAAAAGGCGTCGAGCACACCTGATGTGAAGATGCCACGTTGACCTCCACCTTGTGCCACTAACGCCGTTTTCCCGTCTACATATTTACCAAATTGTTGATAGTCGATGACGGTGCGGGCATTGGTTACTAAGCCTGCGTTCGCCATATCGTTGTCTAAACTGACAAGATAGCGATAGCACCAAACGTAATAATCGTACTAAACGCAATAGTTGTGATTGTGAGTGCTAACTTTAAATCGTACTCCATAACCTCTCCTTTTGTAACATTTCAGTTACCATTGTGACACACATTTACAATCTTAAAATAACCACCTAAAAATTATGGCGTTATAGTCACACTATGATTAAAACTAGTAGAAGAAATGTGATTTGAAAAACAGATATTCTGTTTAGGAGTAAGAAATGCGTTCATACCCTACTACTGGAGCCACCAAAACACTGACTCGTGTGATTGCCATCACCACAGCGGTTTTTATTAGCGTTCACTGCAATGCAACCATCATAGTGACCCCATTTATTGGTTACTCTTTGGGTGGCGGAGCTGAGACCGCAGACGGTACCAACTATGATATTTCTCCTTCCGCAAATTTGGCATTGGCTATCGAATTCCCGTTTCGAAATGGAAGAATGGGTGCTTTTTATTCAAGACAAGACTCCTCTCTCGATAACCTAAACCTTGATACTACAATCCAATACCTTCAGTTTCAGAGCAGTGCCGAGTATCAAATCGGAGAAAGTACTCAGACTTATATCGGTGCAGGATTAGGCGCCTCTCATACGTCAGGCCAGTGGACGAAATCTCACACCGGCTTTGCCGCCAGCATTTTTGGTGGGGTTGAATATTACCTCACCAAGAATCTAGCAATCAACGGACAGCTCCGCTGGCAAGGTACTGTTGTAAGTAACGATTCCGTTTCCATCTGTAATCTTCCTACTGAAGATCAGAGCTGCTTCATTGCCTTTAATACGAATTGGATGAATCAGGTGCAAACGAATCTAGGTTTGAGTGTCAAATTTTGAAGAGCTACAATCATCGCTAGTAAGCCGTTGTAAAAAAGCCTGCTTGATAGACCATACCAAGCAGGCTTTTTGCAGCGATGAATCGTTACTTATGACGCTCTTTGAGCTTGTTCACTACATCATTCATCGATAAGCCTTGGTCTTGCAACAGCACCATCAAGTGATAGATAAGATCGGCAGATTCACAAACTAGTTCATCCTTGTCACCCGACGTTGCCGCAAGCGCGACTTCAACACCTTCTTCGCCCACTTTTTGCGATATACGTTTGGTGCCGCGGGCGTAGAGGCTCGCGGTATAAGAAGATTCCGGATCCGCATCTTTTCGAGCGGCAAGAAGTTGCTCAAGCTGATGAAGCCACACCATTTGCGACTCCTCTTGAGGATCGCCATCAAAGCACGTTGTTGTACCGGTGTGACACGTAGGACCGATTGGATCGACCTTAACAAGTAAGGTGTCATTGTCACAATCCAAAGAGATGTTCTTAAGCTGAAGGACATTTCCTGACGTTTCACCTTTAGTCCAAAGGCGAGATTTGGTACGTGAAAAGAAAGTGACTTGTTCGGTATCTAACGTTTTTTCAAGCGCGGCAGGGTTCATGTACCCCATCATCAATACTTGGCTAGATTGAAAGTCTTGGACGATCGCTGGAACCATACCGTCTACTTTTTCCCAGTCGATACGCTGTGTTAAATCGGCGGCTGTTTGGCTCATAATCTGATCTCCACACCTTGTTGTTTCAAATACTGCTTTAGCTCACCAATATTGATGATCTGCTTGTGGAATACCGATGCCGCGAGTGCGCCATCAACGTTAGTTTTCTGGTAGGCTTCGGCAAAGTGCTCCATAGCACCCGCACCACCTGATGCGATAAGCGGTACGTTACACACTTCGCGCACCATATTGAGCTGCTCAATATCGTAGCCATTGCGGACGCCATCTTGGTTCATCATATTCAGAACGATTTCACCTGCACCGCGCTTTTGCACTTCCTGCACCCAATCACGGGTTTCCCATTTGGTCGCTTTAGTGCGCGCTTCATCGCCCGTAAACTGGTAAACCTGATACTTACCCGTCTCTTTGTCAAAGTACGAGTCGATACCCACAACGATACACTGCACGCCAAACTTATCCGCCAGATCGGTGATAAGCTCAGGGTTGGCAAGCGCAGGTGAGTTGATAGACACTTTATCTGCACCAAACTCAAGAATGCGCGCCGCGTCTTCTGCTGATTTAATACCACCAGCAACGCAGAAAGGGATATCAATCACTTCTGCAACACGCGCGACCCAGCTTTTATCAACAACACGGCCATCACTGGATGCAGTGATGTCATAAAAGACCAGCTCATCAGCACCCTCTTCCGCATAGCGAGCGGCTAAAGGTACGATGTCACCAATGATCTCGTGGTTGCGAAATTGAACACCTTTAACCACTTGTCCATCACGGACATCCAAACAAGGAATTATTCGCTTTGCCAGCATTGGAATGCCTCCTCTGCGGTAAATTTACCATCCAATAATGCACGGCCAACAATCACGCCAGACACGCCAGTGCCTTTCAGCGCTTCAATATCCGCTAGACTGCCAATGCCACCCGATGATTGGAATTGAACCTGTGGGTATTGCTTACATAGGTCAACATACAGCTCAACATTGCTGCCTGCTAGCGTGCCATCTCGAGAAATATCCGTGCACAATACGTGCTTAAGACCCACTGTTAGGTAATCATCAATCAATGCTTCGATGGTGACGCCAGAGTCTTCTTGCCAACCAGAAATCGCTACTTTTCGAGTGCCGTTCTCATCGATATTAATATCCAGCGCAAGCACAATACGCTCAGCGCCGTATTTTTCCATCCAGCCTTTTACTAACTCAGGCTGCTTAACGGCCGTAGAGCCAACCACGACACGCTGTGCACCCGCTTCTAGCAGGTCTACTACATCTTGTTCACTGCGAACGCCGCCGCCAATTTGAATGTTAGCCGGCGTACCCGCGAGCAATTTAGCGATAAGATCGAGCTGGCGTGCCGTCGTATCTTTAGCCCCTGTCAGATCAACAAGGTGCAGCCAGTTTGCACCAGCTTGGTGGTACAAGTTGAACTGATCAACAGGATCCACTTTGTACTCGGTCACTTGACCATAGTCGCCTTGGTAAAGACGTACTACTTGTCCTTCAATAAAGTCTAATGCAGGAATAATCACGTTTCAATCCTTCTGCCCCACTACCTTGTGAGGCGATAATGTGTCTGTTCTATTTAGTGCCAAGCTCGAGCTTGGCAAAACGGCGGTTATACCAGTTCTAAGAAGTTCTGAATCAGCTTTGAACCCGCTTTCGAAGAGCGCTCCGGGTGGAACTGCACGCCATAGTAATTACCGCTTTGAATTGCTGCGCTAAACGGGTTCCCGTAGTCACACTCTGCAATTGTGTAGTCGCCCACTGGCATACCGAAGCTGTGTACAAAATAGAAGTACTCACCCTCTTCAATTCCGGCAAAAAGTGGATTGCCTGGAGCCGCTTTCACGGTATTCCAGCCCATATGAGGTAGTGGCAAATCACCCGTTTCTAAACGTCTTACTTCACCTTCACATAGACCTAGACACTCAACAAGCTCATCTGCCTTTTGGCCTTTCTCTTGAGAAAGCTTACCAAGTAGCTGCATCCCAAGACAGATCCCAAGCACGGGCTTTTCAACCTGTTTTACTAACTCGATGAGGTTCCGCTCTTCAAGGTTTTTCATTGCTTCACTAGCCGTGCCAACACCTGGTAGAAACAGTTTGTCTGCGGCTAAAACCACTTCTGGCTCTTTAGAGATAACCACTTGATAGCCAAGACGCTCAATCGCGAACTTCACCGAAGAAACGTTAGCGCAGCCTGTATCGATAATGACAACATTTTGGGTGGTCATTACAAGACTCCTTTACTGCTTGGTAGCTCATTGCCTTCCACTTTAATTGCTTGGCGAAGTGTGCGACCAAACGCTTTAAAGAGGCTTTCAATTATGTGGTGATCATTGTCACCAGAAGAAGATAGGTGCAGCGTACACGCTAGCGTATCTGTCAGTGAACGGAAGAAGTGCACCACCATTTCTGTCGACAGGTCACCCACTTGCTCACGAGAGAACTGGGCATCAAACTTAAGGTAAGGGCGGCCTGAAAGATCCAAACCACATTGCGCAAGACACTCATCCATTGGCAGGCTGAAACCAAAGCGGCCAATACCGCGTTTATCACCAAGCGCCTCTTTTAGCGCTTGACCTAGTGCCAGTGCCGTATCTTCAATGGTGTGGTGATCATCAATGTGCAAATCGCCTTTAACGAGACACTTCATCTGGAAGCCACCGTGCGTTGCGATTTGATCCAGCATGTGATCAAAGAAGCCCATACCGGTAGAAATTTCGTTGCCGCCTGCTTCATCGAGGTTTACGAAAACTTTAATGTCGGTTTCTTTCGTGGTTCTTACCACTTCAGCTGTGCGCGCTTTCACCGTGAGATCTTTTAAGATCTGCTTCCAACCCATAGTTTCCGGGTTGTACTGAATACCGCGAATCGCCATGTTTTCAGCAAGTTGTAGATCGGTGTGACGATCGCCAATCACTGCTGAGGTTTTAAAGTCCACTTTGCCGCTTTGTAGGTACTCTTTCACAAGACCCAGTTTAGGCTTGCGGCACGAGCAGTTGTCTTCGTCAAAGTGAGGGCAAATCAGCACATCATCAAACTTTACGCCCTGAGACTCAAAGATCTCCATCATCATGTTATGCGGGGCATCAAAGTCGGCTTGCGGGTAGCTGTCAGTGCCTAGGCCATCTTGGTTCGTCACCATCACTAGGCGGTAGCCTGCATCTTGCAGTGCTAGCAGGCTTGGGATGACGTATGGTTCAAGCTTCAGCTTATCCAGACGGTCAACTTGAAAGTCCACTGGCGGCTCGACAATTAACGTACCGTCGCGGTCAATAAATAAAATTTTCTGTTGGTTGCTCACTCTATAAATCCTTTTTCTATTGCACCAGTGCTTATGCGGCACTTTGTTCTAATTGGTTGCGGATGAATGCCAAAGTTTTTTCACACTCGTCGCGATTCCCCACACTGATGCGCACACAATTTTCGATGGGTGAATTACGCAAAATAATGCCGGTGTCCCATGCTGCTTTAAATAACGCATCACCATTTTCAAATTTGACCAGCAAGTAGTTGCCCCAGCCCTCAAATACCGTCACGCCCGGAATCGTTGATAGACCTGCCTGCAAATACGCGCGATTGGCATTGAGATCTAAAACTTGGAACTTAGCGCGGGCTAGGCCTTGTTCAGAGAGCGCTTGCTGGGCAATTTCCGCGACAGGAATTGGCACTGGGTAAGGTGCAATTACTTTAAGAAGCACGTTGATGAGCTCTTCATTTGCCAAAGTAAAACCGCAACGAAGACCCGCTAGCGCAAACGCTTTAGACAGTGTGCGCAGAATCGCAAGATTTGGATATTGAGCCAAAAGGTCAACCGTAGACGCTTCAGGACAAAAATCAATATACGCTTCGTCCATAACCACGATGGCTTTGTCTTTTGTCATCTCAAGAAGAGACACAATATCTTCTCGGTTAACTAAGTTGCCGGTCGGGTTATTTGGGCTACAAACGAACACCAACTTAACGCTATCTAACTTGGCTTCTATCTCTGGAAGATTAAGCTGCCAATCTGCGGTTAACGGTACGGTTTTACGCTCTACACCAATCGTTTCTGCACTGATGGCATACATGCCATAGGTTGGCGGACAATAGAGAATGCTGTCTTCACCTGGCTCACAGAAAGCGCGAATCAGCAATTCAATACCTTCATCGGCGCCACGTGATGTTAACGTTTGTTCTGGCTTAACACCTGCATAATTGGCATAGGCTTCAATAAGCTGCTTTGGCTGACATTCGCTGTAGCGATTAAGGCGAGCAAAGTCGGTTTTGTATTCATTATTGAATGGTGATTCATTGGCATTTAGCCAAATATCACCGCTACCACCGATTCGACGCGCAGACAAATAAGGCGTCAGTTGTTGAACTTGCTTACGAGCTAATTTTTCCATCATTCACTCTCCCATCTACGCTTTTTGTGCGTTGAGCTTCTCTACACGAATCGTCACAGCACGTTTGTGGGCGTCTAGGCCTTCAGCTTCCGCCATAGTCACAACGGTAGGTGCCAAACCTAATAAGCCATCTGCCGTTAACTCTTGAACCGTCATGCGCTTTGAAAAGTCCGCCAAACCTAGACTTGAATAAGTGCGAGTGTAACCATAGGTCGGCAAAACGTGGTTGGTACCTGATGCGTAATCCCCCGCTGACTCAGGTGACCAATCACCCAAGAAAATAGATCCTGCATTATCGAACAAAGGCAGAAGTTCACGTGGGCTCTTAGTCTGAACAATCAGGTGCTCTGGGCCATAGTAGTTGGAAATCGAAACGCATTGCTTCAACGACTCAGCAATAATAATTAAACTAGAGCCCAACGCTTTTTCAGCAATATCAGCACGAGATAGCTGTTTCAGTTGGCGCTTCACTGCTTCTGTTACCTGATCGGCAATGATTGGTGATGGTGTCACCAGTACCACTTGAGAATCTGGCCCGTGCTCAGCTTGACTCAGTAGATCCGATGCTACGAAATCTGCATCTGCCGTTTCATCGGCAATAACAAGAACTTCAGAAGGGCCAGCCGGCATGTCAATCGCCGCACCACGGAAATCTTTACTCACTTGGCGCTTCGCTTCAGTTACGTATGCGTTACCAGGGCCAAAGATCTTATCTACTTTAGATACAGTTTCTGTACCGTATGCCATAGCTGCGACCGCTTGGCCACCACCAACGTTATATACTTCATCGATTTTACACAGCTTCGCAACGTACAAAATCTCATCAGCAATGGGCGGAGGCGAACAAAGTACCACTTTGCGACATCCTGCAATCTGCGCTGGTACACCAAGCATCAAAACGGTAGATGGAAGCGGTGCACTGCCACCTGGAATATACAGACCGACTTTATTGATAGGTCGCGTTACCTGCTCACAAACCACACCAGGTTGTGTTTCCACTCGCAGAGCTTCAGGACGCTGCGCTTTGTGAAACTTAGCAATATTGGAATACGCTTGCTCAAGTGCTTGCTTCATTTTTTCAGACAAGCGACCAGAAGCAGCTTCAATCTCATCAGCAGAAACGCGAATCGATTCAGGGCGTACACGATCAAACTTCTCGGTTAAGTCAAGAAGACCCTTGTCACCTTCACTGCGAACTTGATTTATAACCTCAGTCACTGCTGCCGTAATGTTTGCGCCTTCAGTAATTGCCGGGCGCTCAAGTACGGATTCTTGCTGAGATTGACTTAAGTGTTGCCAAACTACCGTTCTCATCGATTACCCCATCATCTTCTCAATTGGAAGGACAAGAATCGAGCTTGCACCCAGTTCTTTAAGCTGTTCCATCGTTTCCCAGAATAGGTTCTCAGTGCTCACTAGGTGAACCGCTACACGCTCTTTGTCTGTCGATAGTGGCAATACGGTTGGGTCTTCTGCACCGGGAAGCAATGATTTAATTTGCTCTAGTTTCTCAACTGGTGCGTGCAGCATGATGTATTTAGATTCTTTCGCCTGTTGAACACCTTGCATGCGAGTAAGAAGCTTGTCGATAAGTGCAAGTTTGTCGGCATCAAACTCACCCATACGTTGAATAAGCGTCGCTTTCGAGCGGAAAATGACTTCAGCTTCTTTTAGACCATTCGCTTCAAGCGTCGCACCTGTTGAAACTAAGTCTGCGATTGCGTCAGCAAGACCTGCACGCGGTGCAACCTCAACAGAGCCAGTTAGCATACATGCGCTAAAGTCGACACCTTGCTCATCCATGTACGCTTTAAGAAGTTGTGGGTAGGTGGTCGCGATACGTTTACCGGCAAGATCTTGAGGGCCGTTGTATGTTTCGTCTTTATCAATGGCGATAGACAGACGGCAACCACCAAAATCTAGACGACGAAGCGTTTTGAACTCGTTTGCCTCACCCAGTGCTTTACGGTCAAGGCGCACTTCTTCCAGCTCGTTCTCACCAATGAAGCCAAGATCGACAACACCATCCATAATCAAGCCAGGGATGTCATCATCTCGAACAAGCAGAAGATCGATTGGCATATTTAGTGAGTGTACAACAAGACGCTCACCCATTACGTTGAACTTAACACCACACTTTTTCAGTAGGTCTTGGCTCTCTTTACTTAGGCGACCCTTTTTCTGAATCGCAATTCTTAGGCGTTGTGTTTGCATTGCTGTATCCCTGTGCAAATTATTGATTTTGAAATTATAAAACGAAAAAACCCTCGGGAGCTTTGGTCTCCCGAGGGTTTCATTCTTTAAATCTTAAATCGAACCTCCGAGAGTTTTACCTAGCTCTCGGGTATGCAGACATCTCCCGAAAGACTAAGCTGGGTGATGGTAATGATGATGAATGTTCATATCAAAATTTTGCATACTTATTACTGGGTTCCTTTGTATCTGTACCCTCACACTAACTAAGCTCATGCCGATTTTCAACCCCTATTTTACAGATCGGGCTAATTTTTTTTCGTACTAGCTAATTAGTATGGAAATAACTGCACTTACTAGTTGCTCCTTTAGCAACAAACAAAAAAAAGGAGCCCATTTCATGGGCTCCTCGATAAATCAAATGATTTATTTATACACTCGCTTCCTTGGCCATTCTAGCCTTAGAAAGTGCGGACAGTACGAAACACACTGCGATAAACGTCACTGTAGCCGCCGCAAAAGAAATCGCGACTGAAGTTGTCATACCAAGCGTAATAAAGCCAACACAAGACACCAACGCAACAGAAAGCGCATATGGCAACTGCGTAGAGACGTGGTCAATGTGATTACAACGTGCACCTGTAGAAGAGAGAATCGTCGTATCTGAAATTGGAGAGCAGTGGTCACCGAACACTGAACCCGCTAGAACTGCGCCTAGCATTGGCAGCATCATAGCAATATCCGTTGCACCCGCCATGTCACCTGCGATTGGTAGCATGATGCCAAACGTACCCCAAGATGTACCAGTAGAGAACGCCATTAGGCCTGACAGCAGGAACAAGATGACTGGTAGCCAATGTACATTAATGTTGCCTTGAACGGTTGAAGAAAGGTAAGCACCCGTCTTCATGTCTCCGATAACAGAGCCGATGGACCATGCAAAAAATAGAATAAGAATGGCGCCGAACATAGATTTCGCACCAATCCACATCGTCGTTGCGATATCAGCTGCAGACAGCTTTTGTTTAACAACTGTAAATACTGCCGTTAGAAGGCCTGCAGAGCCACCGTAAATAAGCGAAGTGCCTACATCAGTATTTTCAAACGCGCCAAGTAGGTTAAATGCAATATCATCCGCAGCCAGAGCTTGACCACCGGTGTAAATCATCGCAGCAATCATAGCGCCGATAAGGACTAAGATAGGAAGCACTAGGTCGGAAACAGAACCAAAATCGCTTTCTTTAATATCCAACTCTTCATTCAGCTCATGCGCTTCTTTTGCGTCGTTCTCTTTGTCTTTATCGAAGCCTAGACCTTGTTTCGCGTTCAGCTCATGCTTGCGCATTGGACCCACATCAAGTTGGAACCAGGCAACGGCAAACACCATCAAGAGTGCAAATACAGCGTAGAAGTTCATTGGAATAAGGCGAACGTAAGCACCAATTGCAGAGTATTCTGTAATGCCATGAGCAACCAAGATACCGCTAACGATAGTCATGATGTATGCACCCCAGCTTGATGCTGGCATTAGCACACACATTGGCGCAGCGGTAGAGTCAAGAATATAGGCTAGTTTCGCGCGTGATACGTAGAAACGGTCAGTAACAGGACGAGAGATCGCACCGACTGCTAGGCTGTTAAAGTAATCATCAACGAAAATAAATACGCCTAGAAATGCTGCCAGTAGCTTTGAACCACGCTTGCTTTTCACTCGAGCCTGCGCCCATTCAGCAAAAGCTTTGGTGCCGCCAGACAGCGTCAGCAACGCAGTCATCATGCCCAACAGCAACAAGAAGCCAACAATACTCATGTTCCAAGTATTTAGGCCGCCATCTTCAATAACCACACCCGAAACGGTGTCGAACACGTAACCTGCGGCGTTTACTGCAGAATAATCATTAAGTAAGAAGGCACCTAAAACGATACCAACACCCAGCGATAGTAAAACGCGACGGGTAATAATAGCCAGAGTCAATGCTACGATCGGCGGTAGCAGTGATAATGGTGATGTAGCAAAATCGATTAAATTCATGATCTTCAAAAACCAGTTTTTATTATGGTCAGAGATCTACTGCAGACATGCGTCAATAAACGAGAAGTCCAGACGCAAACGTTGAACTAAGCGAAAGGGAAGCGAACACTTCACCCAACCCTACAGTAGCGCTCCATAGTTTAACAATATAATAGACTATGGCAGTGTTGTTCCTTTCGAAGACAACCCCAGCGAGGAAGATTGATGGTCTTTTCTCACTTCGGCGACAATGCCTTTCATCATCGTTCATAGGTATCACCCCAACGATGGTTACTGATCATTATCGCGCCTCTACATCAAGAGAAATCATTCACTAGCCAGAGCGGCCAAAATAAAAGAATGTGCTTTCTCTTGCATTAGGTGCGAGCCATTGTACTTATGAAATCGTCAATTGCAACATGAATGATGTTGCAACTTGGTAAAGAATTGACTCACCTTGTAAACATCATAGTCTCAAAGCTATCTCGACGCTTTTTAGTAAAGAAAATCACATTTTTAGCGATTTATGCGACGTATTCCATATTGTTTTATAAACTCTTTCACGACATTGCGGTTATAAATACATCAATAGTAATTTGAATAATTACTTTATCTCTATTGATTTGCTCTACAAAACAGGCTCCTAGTACAATATGCAACAAAATCCAAAATTGTAGCGTCTTTTATGAAGAAAGATTCACAATTGAATCAATATTGCGTCAATCTTTCCTGAGCGTCAGGTTTTGAGCACGTTTATCATCTTCAATTATCAAGTTTTTGTAAGAATTCTTATTTTTATTGTTTTCACCCAATGAAAATATTGTCAATTTTAAATTTGATGTTTATTATTAATCGAAACCAAATAAATAACTCATGGGAATGTCATGTCTGAATTAACTAAAACTCTACTTAATATTCGTAGCCTGCGTGCATTTGCTCGTGAACTTACTCTTGAGCAACTGGAAGAAGCACTAGAAAAACTAACAACTGTTGTTGGTGAAAGACAAGAAGCAGAAGCAGAAGAGCGTGAAGCGAAACAAGCTCGTGAAGCTAAGCTAACTGAATATGCGCAGATGATCGCTCAAGACGGCATTGACGTTGAAGACCTTATTGCTGCGCTTTCTGGTGAATCTAAAGGTAAAGCAAAGGCTAAGCGCGCTCCACGTCCTGCAAAATACAAATATGTAGATGCAACTGGCGCAGAAAAAACTTGGACAGGTCAAGGTCGTACACCTTCTGTTATCCAAGCAGCACTAGACGCAGGCAAATCTCTAGAAGAGTTTGAAATTTAATTCAAACTCCTTTAGTCATTTATAAAGAAAGCGCCAATAACTGGCGCTTTCTTTTTATCTTTCCCAATAAGCCTCTTCAAGGCTATCTTCTCTTTCAGGTAAACCTCTAGAAAGACGAGGTGAATGCTGAACCAATACCTCATAACTTGCTCGGTTCGAGTACTTACACACTTGTGAGAATGATGAATACGTCAAGAAAGTATGCTGGTGTTTGCTTGAGTTAGGTACATTTTCTTTATGGTATTTATTTGCCGCCATATCATGTAACAACGCAGACAACGCCGCATCACCCGCGCCATTGGTATTCTTAATCTTTTCTGGGCCGCCCATATAAGGCGCAATATGTGAATAGACTTTAATAGGATTATCACAGGCGTCTTTTACCGCTGGTCGACTAAATTCAAAACGATTGAATTCAGCAATACAACCAGGTAATAGAGGTAAACTCGTTTCACGTTTAGACGCATCTTCTGTATAACCCGCCATGTACAAACCGACAGGGCCAGCAGTACAAAGCACCAAATCAACCCAATCAAGCGCTTTATCTGAAGCTGCTAATGGATCTTTTTCTCCAGTGAGTGCTTCCGCTTCATCTTCATTCATTGCAACAACAGAAACATGCTGTTTCAAGAAGTCGCGCCAATATTCAGGGTCGTCCTGAATAACGAAGCGCGTACCGAGTGTTAATACAACTGGAACATTATATTTCTTGGCGTATTCGATTGCTTGCATTGTTGCTTCTGGCATTGGGTCGCCATCTTTACAACGCACCAAATACGCGGTTAAAACCAAAGCCGACGCTTTTTTGAAGATTTTTTCAGGAATACTATCCGCACGAAGTTGGTTCATCTGCCCTTCACTGATTGCGAAAGTTCGCTCACCATCTTCGGTAATCAAGGTAAAGCAGCGGCCAATTGCACCTTCTACACCTTGAAGATAATTAAGATCCATTCGGCTAGACGTATTACACAGATAGCGGTAACCATAGCTACCAATCTTAATATCAGCACTCATAACACCAAGCAGAACCGATTTATCGTCCGCTAATACAGAGTAGTTGTGCAACGTATTACCAATCGTGCCACCAGCGTATTCATTGGTGATCAGCTCTTTATCCTTCAACTCGTTATATAAAGCTTCCGCCGCTTGGTCATCAATAACCAACGAGTGCCCTTTACTTAGGCCAAACTTATCGATCACACTGCTGTCAACTTTTGCTTCAATGTCCACCAAGGTTTGGTCAATACCAATGATGTGCGTACGTGACATCTTCTTGCTGATTTGCGATTGGCTAACGAGCAGGTCTCGCTCATGAACAGGGAAGTAGTGCTTTGACTTTCTTTGGCCTGGGAATTTCATACGGTTGTCTTCGTCATAAGTAAATAAGAAGGGTTAAGGGCGGCGATTCTACCTCTGTATAGATTACCTCGGCAACATACGCAATTTTAGCAAACGTTTACGTATCAATTTTTTTGTTATAAGCCTTGTTTTTCTCCCTATTAGGACGCATTTGAGGGGGTTAGAAAAGTGTGATTCATCTCGCGGAACTGTATTGCTGGTTTGGTTTCTGCTAGAATCGGCGTCCAATTTAATTAGGTGGTATTTATACATGTCTGATAACAGCCAAAAGAAAGTGATTGTCGGGATGTCCGGCGGTGTAGACTCCTCTGTTTCTGCCTATCTTCTGAAACAGCAAGGCTACCAAGTAGAAGGCCTGTTCATGAAGAACTGGGAAGAAGATGATAACGAGGAATACTGCACAGCAGCGGAAGATCTTGCCGACGCACAAGCGGTTTGTGACAAGCTAGGTATCCACCTGCATACGATCAACTTTGCGGCTGAGTACTGGGACAATGTTTTCGAATACTTCCTTGCAGAATACAAAGCAGGTCGTACGCCAAACCCAGACATTCTTTGTAACAAAGAAATCAAGTTTAAAGCGTTCTTAGAGTTTGCAGATGAAGTGCTAGATGCTGATTATATTGCCATGGGGCACTATGTAAGCCGCACTTTCCCTGAGAACGGTGAAGCGCCACAAATGTTACGTGGCCTAGACAGCAATAAAGACCAAAGCTACTTCCTTTATACGTTAAGCCACGACCAAGTTGCGCGCAGCTTGTTCCCTGTGGGTGAACTTGAGAAGCCAGAAGTACGACGCATTGCTGAAGAGCAAGGTCTGATTACGGCCAAGAAAAAAGACTCAACAGGTATTTGTTTTATCGGTGAGCGCAAATTTACAGACTTCTTGTCTCGCTATTTGCCAGCACAACCGGGTAAAATTGAGACGCCTGAAGGCAAAGAAATCGGTGAACACCAAGGTCTTATGTACCACACGCTCGGTCAACGTAAAGGTCTGCATATTGGCGGCCAAAAAGGCGGTGGTGGCAACGAAGACCCTTGGTACGTTGCAGAGAAAGATCTGAAACGCAATGTCCTTATCGCGGTACAAGGTGCTGACCACCCACTGCTAAAATCTAATGGACTTCGCGCTTCGCAACTGCACTGGGTTGATCGCCAAGCGATCACGCAGCCGTTACAATGCACAGTGAAAACCCGTTATCGTCAACAGGATATCCCTTGTACTATCATTCCTATCGACGATGAAAACATTAAAGTGATCTTTGATGAGCCACAAGTCGCAGTCACCCCAGGTCAATCTGCGGTATTCTACAGCGGCAATGTTTGTCTTGGTGGCGGCATCATCGAAGAGCGCATCTAAACACAATTCGCAGATTATTTTCTTAGGAGAACTACGTGGCTAATACACTTTATGACCGTACTATAGCGTTTGCAGGGATTTGCCAAGCCGTTGCCCTCGTTCAACGTGTTGCTAAAGACGGTTACTGTGATTCAGACGCGTTTGAAACCTCAATCAAAGCGATCACTAACATGAACCCGTCGAATACACTTGACGTGTTCGGTATCGAGTCTGATCTAAGAATCGGACTCGAGTGCCTAGTGAATGGGATCGACAGCACCCCTACGGGTAGCGAAATCACCCGCTATATCATTAGCTTGATGGCTCTAGAACGTAAACTAAACTCTCGCAATGACGCTATGGCGCAGCTTGGTGACCGCTTGCAAATGGTTGAGCGTCAACTTGATCACTATGAGCTACTCGATGAGCAAATGATCAGCAACCTCGCTAGCGTTTACTTAGACGTCATCAGCCCAATTGGACCTCGCATTCAAGTGACGGGGACTCCAGCAGTACTTCAGCAAACCTCTACGCAGCAGAAAGTACGCGCTCTGCTACTGTCTGGTATTCGTAGTGCTGTTTTATGGCGACAAGTAGGTGGTAAGCGTAGACACTTAGTTTTCGGACGCAAGAAAATGATTGAACAAGCACAGATTCTGCTTGCTCGAATGTAATTCAACAATGCGTTGCCATTAAGCTTCTAGGAGCTTTTACTACGTAGATTCGCATCAATTCAGAACAAGTATTCGCTTTAAGTAGACCCCTGCCTTCGCAGGGGTGACGACTGATTGGGGTTAGTAAAACTCTAGACTACGGTCATTCCTGCGCAGGCAGGAATCTGCTCAAGGCTTGGTGCACGCTTTAAGGATGCTCTGCTAGAGGCATCGAATACAAACTCGCACCCTGTGCGAGTTTACTTTTTCTACCAAAACACATCTAGCGCAAACGTTTGCGCAATGTTCGTGACAAATGCCGCAGTTATTGGTATAAAGCTCACGAAATTTAGAAACCCAATTCAGGAGAACATCATGGAACTGTCAGCATTGACTGCTGTTTCACCAGTAGACGGCCGTTACGGTAGTAAGACAACTGCACTTCGCAGCATCTTTAGTGAGTTTGGCCTACTAAAGTACCGCTCTATCGTTGAAATTCGTTGGTTGCAAAAACTATCAGCTACGGATGCAATCAAAGAAGTTCCAGCATTCAGTGCAGAAGCGAACCAGTTTCTTGATGAACTAGCGGCTAACTTCAGCGAAGAAGACGCGGCTCGCATTAAAGAAATCGAACGTACAACTAACCACGACGTTAAAGCGGTTGAGTACTTCCTAAAAGAAAAAGTAGCGGGTGTACCAGAGCTTCACGCTGTAAACGAGTTCATCCACTTCGCTTGTACTTCTGAAGACATCAACAACACGTCTCACGCGTTAATGCTTAAAGAAGCTCGTGACACGGTTGTTCTTCCTGAAATCCGTAACATCATCGACGCTATCAGCAAACTGGCTGAAGAGTACCGTGATATTCCACTACTTTCTCGTACGCACGGCCAGCCAGCTTCCCCTACTACAATGGGTAAAGAGATGGCGAACGTTGCTTACCGTATGGAACGTCAATACAAGCAAATCGAGTCTGTAGAAATCCTAGGTAAGATCAACGGCGCAGTAGGTAACTACAACGCTCACCTTTCTGCATACCCTGAGCTAGACTGGCACAAGTTCAGCGAAGAGTTCATCACTGAATCTCTTGGCGTAACTTGGAACCCATACACAACTCAGATCGAACCACACGACTACATTGCTGAGCTATTCGATGCGATTGCACGTTTCAACACCATTCTGATCGACTTCGATCGCGACGTTTGGGGTTACATTGCTCTTGGTCACTTCAAGCAGAAGACAATCGCTGGCGAAATCGGCTCTTCAACTATGCCTCACAAAGTTAACCCAATCGACTTTGAAAACTCAGAAGGTAACCTAGGTCTAGCAAACGCAGTTTTCGCTCACCTAGCACAAAAACTGCCTGTTTCTCGCTGGCAGCGTGACCTTACTGACTCAACAGTACTTCGTAACCTAGGTGTTGGCTGTGGCTACGCGATCATCGCTTACACGTCTACGCTTAAAGGTATCAGCAAGCTAGAAGTAAACCGTGAAGCGCTTCTTGCTGAACTAGACAAAAACTGGGAAGTATTGGCAGAGCCTGTACAAACAGTAATGCGTCGTTACGGCATCGAGAAGCCATACGAGAAGCTAAAAGAGCTGACTCGTGGTAAGCGTGTTGACGGTGAAGCGATGCGTAACTTCATCGACGGCCTAGAGCTTCCAGAAGACGAAAAAGAGCGTCTAAAACAAATGACACCAGCGAACTACATCGGTCAAGCTATCGAGCTAACTGATAAGCTGTAAGGCTGGACGACTCTACTTAGCGATAGCGCTAGTTTGAGTGCAAAATAAAACGGCGGCGATAATGATATCGCCGCCGTTTTTACGTCTGTGTACCAAGTCCTTGTAGCGGCAGAGATGCTGCTTTGGGAACCCTACTGCTTTTGAAAAAACAGGGTAATTGTTCCAACTTCCATACCGAACTTGCGGATGCTAGTTAGGTTGAACAGATGTTTGTCATCCTGCCGGTACATCCAATCATCAAACGCTACCGTGTACGTTGAACCGTCGACTTCCAATTCAAAGTCATACTGCCAACGAAGCGCGTTACCAACCACCTCGCCTTTGGCTTCACCGATGATATCGTCAGCTCGGCCTTGGTATGTTCCATCAGCCAGTCGCTCTATTGTCCAAATACGCTGATCCAATTCGCCATCGTCGAACACGAAGTCTTCAACCAGTGTGATCTGATCTCCCTGTACAGTGCCAACAATAATGACTTCAAAGCGACGGGTTTGTTTGTCGGTGTAATCTTGCACCATGCCCCAAGCCTTTGTTTCGCCTTCAAAGTACTCAAATAAATTAAACTCGGGATTAGAACCTTGATAGTCCTTCAAATCAGCACTGCAAGCACTGAGCAGTAGGACGAGAGGAAGCACCAAGAATGAAGCCAACCACCGCATACGTTTCATTATTATTCCTTATTGTCGATTCATGCCTATCAGCTGAGCGCGTAGCTTAGGGTACTGAGTATTATTGCCCAACCAAATCGACAGAAAACCGTCATTGAGAGACTCATCTTCAATACGGCCCACGTTCTGCATCGGTTTGTCGCGGTTTAAATAGTAGAAATTACCCGAAGCACCGTCGGTCACGTATATCAGCTGATGGCCATCGGCGACACTTGGAAAAATGTCATACAGCTTCGCAATCCAACGACTTCGTGTCTCTTTATCGATGCCCATTTTCTCCCATTGATCGAGCGTCGCTTCCAGTAACTGGTCTCGGCTAATATCACGCTGGTACTCAATGCGCAGCGCGATAGGATGAGGAGACACATCGCTTCCCAACGCATAAGTGCCTTGGGGCGCAAGCAGCTGTGAGCGGTATATATCAAAGAACAGCCATGAGAGCTGAGCCTCTCCGACGACTTTCCACTGTCCCCAACCTTCATAACTCACGGGTCTGTCGCTGGTTGCAGAGGCGCTGCCCACTGCCAACGCTAAACCTAATCCAAGTAACCCTTTAGCTTTCATGACTCACCTTCCGCTCCGAGTATGTGCTCAATCGAAGAACAACGAACACGATGGCAACCCATTGCAAAAAAAGTAGCGCCATCATCGTAAAAATAGAAAGGTGTGTATCCACAGCGCCGAGTTTGAATCCTGCGAAGTAACTTAGCGCTCCTCCCACACCACCCACTATTACTACGATGGAAATCGGATAAGATGTCAGAAAACTAGCAAGAAAGTTCGCATACCAAGAAAAAATAAGCCATAGAGCCACTAGCCATATAGGAATCAACGTCGAATCAAAGACCAACACACCAGCCAGTGCGTTCGCACTATCCACGACTAAACCCAGCCCAACAATAGCTCCCCAGATAGGCAGTGACAGGTTGAGCTGTTTGAAGGTAGTCACAACGGTGATCGCTGCGATGGCAAGTGCGAGCCATTGAAAACGCTCCTGACCCAATACGGATAGCGCCCACATCAGTTGGAACCAAGTACTCACTATCAACAACTTCCATCCACGACTCATGATCGCTCTACTCCATTTAGCTGATACTATTGGCCGCGCTGAAACGTGACATGGACAGTACTGATGCTCTTCGCTCTAAAGCCACCTTCGCAGTAGCAGAAGTAATAACGCCACATACGGATAAAACGTTCGTCGTATCCGAGCTCACGCACGCGTGTTAACGCCGCTTCAAAACGAAGGCGCCAGTCCACTAAGGTTTTCGCGTAATCCTGGCCAATGTCGAATAAGTCGCGGACGATCAAATCGGTGTGCTTAGTGGTGTTTGATGTTAGCGCGGTAATGGAAGGCAAGAAGCCACCAGGGAAAATGTATTTCTGGATAAAGTCGACGTTGTCAGAGTAATAATCATAGCGCTGGTCGGCGATAGTAATCGCTTGTATCGCCATCAAACCTTTGGGTTTCAGTAGCGATTGGCACTTCTTAAGGTAGGAAACTAAAAACTGCTTACCCACTGCCTCAATCATTTCAATTGAAACTAACTTGTCGAATTGCCCCTCAAGCAGACGATAATCTTGTTTAAGCAGGATAATTTTATCTGTCAGCCCCTCTTCGGCAACCCTTTGCTGCGCATATGCATACTGCTCTTCAGAGATGGTGGTGGTTGTGACACGGCAGCCATAATGTTTCGCCATGTAAATCGCCATGCCGCCCCAACCTGTGCCAATTTCCATCACATGGTCGCTCGGTTGCAGTTTCAGTTGCTGGCACAAACGATCCATTTTATTGATCTGCGCTTGCTCTAAGGTGTCTGTGTCTTGTTGATAGACGCCTGATGAGTACAGCATTCGGTCATCGAGGAAAGTTTCATAAAGGCTGTTCCCTAGGTCATAGTGCGCCTCAATGTTCTCTTTCGATTTAGTAACCGTGTTACGATTCACCCAGTGACCCAGCTTGTACATGATTCGGGTCAGCAGGCTCGATTTATCTTCAATCGAATCCAAGGCGGCAAGGTTAAGTGCCATCAGCTCCATTAACGCAGAAAGATCTGGGCTATCCCACCAATCATCCATATACGCCTCACCAGCGGCAATACTCCCACCTTGAAGCAAGCGTCGGTAAAATTCAGGATGCTTCACTTCGATGACGGCCGCTGGTTCATTTGATCGTGGTGAGCCAAAGCGCTCTTCCACTTGGCGTGTACTCGCACCGTCGCTATAAAAGCTCTCGATGATAGTTAACGTACCAATTTCCAATTTCTGCAAACACCCAAAGGCAACACCTTTCGCGGTTTTCTGTAAGCCTGTGAGCGTCTTTGGCACGTCTAGGGACGTAGTTTGTAACATTGGAATTCTCCCTAATTCTTAGAATTCGATTGCTGCGAAAATTCTTTTTTGGTTTTTCCTGGATGGTCGTATATTGGTACCCCCTTTCGCCATAGCTTAAAGGCGTGCCAATATATTCCAGCCACAACTTTTACGGCCATTATGGGTGTTTTGACCAATTGTTTTAGTAAAGAAGATGACGTGAACGGCTGCGCTTTCATCTGAAGTGTCGCGTCGAAGACTTTGTTGGGTTTATGACACTCCAAGTGGACAAATAGCCGTTCATTCAAAGGTTTAAGCTTCCAGTGGTAACGTTGGTCAACCGGATTAAACGGTGACACATGAAACGCTTTGTCATGCTGCCAATTGACGTTTTCGTCACCAGATTCAGCGGTTAAGGCATAATAATGTCTTTCATTCCAAGGTGTATTACTCACCTCTGCCAGTAAATATCGCCATTGGTTCTTCTCATCATATAAATAGTAGAAGTTGACCGGACTAAAATACAAACCCATGTAACGAAGGTGACATACTGCTATGACTTTGCCGCTAACCTTTTCGCCGGTCAGTTCAAGGACTTTGTCTTGAACCGCTAACTTTAAGTCACCATCACCAATGTAATCCTCACGCTTAAACCGAGCCCAATGCCACCAGCGACGTCCAAAACCCCACACTCGACGTTGGAGGGTATCGACCTCATCAAGATCGATAGCGGGCATAAACAGCGGATAAGAGAGGTGGTGCTTAGTCGGTGTAAACCGCCGATGTCCGACCTCACCAATCATCAAGCGGCTTGAAACAGACATTACGCCGCTCCTCGCGCCAGCGTTTCCGCAACTGGCGCTGTTTGCGAAGCCTCTTGTTCGATTCCTTTCACCACATCTAGTGCGCTGCGAACGCCATCCTCATGGAAACCGTTGTACCAGTAGGCACCACAGAACCAAGTGTTACTCTTGCCCCATAACTCCTCTCGTCGCTGCTGAGCGGCAATGCTCTCGGTAGTAAAGACTGGGTGGCTGTAATTGAAGGTACGCAGTATTTTATCTTGCTGGATCTTGTCTGCTGAGTTCAGAGACACGCAGAAGGTGGTTTCTGATTCGATGTGCTGCAAGATGTTCATGTTGTACGTTAATGTCGGTAAGCGTTGCTGCTCGCCCTCACCACCATCTAATGCGTAATTCCATGAAGCCCAAGCCGCTTGGCGCTTTGGCAATACGCTAGTGTCTCGATGCAGAACGACTTCATTATCTTGGTATGCCATTGCGCCTAGAATTTCGCGCTCTTCATCTGAAACATCCTCTATCATCGCCAAAGCCTGATCGCTATGACAGGCAAAGATGACTCTGTCAAAACGTTCGGTCTCGCCGTTTGATGTGACACTGACGCCATTATCATGACGTTCAACACGACTTACTGGTGAGTTCAGTCGTATGCATTCCGAAAAACCTCGAGTCAAAGGTTCAATGTATGCGCGCGAACCACCCTCAATCACATACCATTGCGGGCGATCCACCACGTCAAGTAAGCCGTGATTCAAGAAAAAGCGCAGGAAGAAGCGTAACGGGAACGCACGCATGTCTGCCAACGTCGACGACCAAATCGCTGCGCCCATTGGCAAGATATAGTTTTGAGTGAAGTAATCCGAAAAGCCGTTCGATTGTAAAAACTCACCCAGAGTTTGCTCTACTAAGCTGTCGTCATCGGCAGACGCTTTAGCCAGTTTGTTAAACCTTAAAATCTCGAAGATGAAGCGGTAGAAGGTTGGGTTGAGTAGATTGCGTTTTTGAGCAAATAGAGTTGGAATAGTATGCCCGTTATATTCAAGACCATTTGCCGCATTCTTTACACTAAAGCTCATTTGAGTTGGGTTACCTTTCACCCCAACTTCGTTCATCATTTTGATGAAATTTGGATAAGTGCGGTCGTTGTAGACGATAAAGCCAGTGTCAACAGCGTACTGCTTACCCTCGTGTTCAACATCGATGGTCGCTGTGTGGCCACCTATATAGTCGTTGGCCTCGTATAACGTTACTTCGTGGTCTTTATGTAGATAATGCCCGCACGTTAGGCCTGATATTCCGGTTCCTACAATTGCAATCTTCATTATTATCCTTAATTTCTTTTATAGAAGTTTAGCCACTATTTTGGTTTGCCAACGATAGGGCAAAGCTGCAATTGCCCTAAGAATAGAGGTAAACTTTTTCGGGAAGTAAATCGTCGCTTGGCGCTTATCAATGCCTTCACGTATTGCCACTGATGCCTCTTCTGACGAGACTATCATTGGCATGTCAAAATCGTTTTTGTCGGTGAGTGGTGTTTTTACAAAGCCAGGAAACACACAACTCACCAATACGCCTTTGTGCTGCCAATCAAGCTGCAATGTTCTGGTTAAATAAGTAATTGCGGCTTTTGATGCACCATAGGCTTCAGAGCGTGGCAAAGCCAATTCACCTGCAATAGAGCTCACGACAACAACGTGGTGACGTTCATCGAGTCTGTCTTGGATAGCCGCTAACACATTCACGCTGCCGTTGACGTTGACGTTCATCACTCGCGCAATCAGACCAGCATCAAGCGCGCCATTATCAATATATTCACAGTCCCCAGCGTTCACTAACCAAAGCGTCGGGGGATCTGTTAGAGCACTGATGGCTTGGTTGACCTGCTCTATGTCAGTCACGTCGAAGCTCAGGGTAGTAATATTGTCTCGGCCGGCTTTCACTTCTTCTAGTTTTATTTCCGAACGACCGCACGCGTAGACATGTATACCCGTTGCGGCATAGTCTTCAGCCAACTGCCGTCCTATTCCTGAGGAAGCGCCTGTGATGAATACCGACTGATGCTCCATAACGTTACTTCCCTAACCTTTGCTTAATATTTCTGATGACCACACCAAGCAGCGGTATGTTCTCATACAGCATTTCGCCTAAATCGAAATAATCGCGATGGTAAATCACGCGGTCTCCGCTAAAGCGGATCTGACTGACCCCGTTAACCTCAACAGGCTGCCCGCCGTTGAGTTTTGGGTGCTCAAGCTTCATCGTCCAAGTAAGAAAACCCGTGTCTTCTACTTGTTGGTGATGACGGATGTGAAAGTCGCATTGAATGACGTTAGTATATAGAGAGTCGAAATACGCAGAGAGCTGATCCCAGCCTTCGAAACGGTGAGCAGAGTCCTCAAACACCACGTCCTTGTGATAAATGTCTTCGAGCAAATACAGGTTGTCTTTGCTCAGTTTTCCGTAAACCTCACTGACGGCTTCGATATTCATAACAACCCTTTGTTAGTTATACATTTGTTCCTACTGTACACGTTAGTACATCCCAAAACTTATACAAGTTTTTGCATTTCCAATTTTTTGTATAACTATTACGGGTCGCAATTTTGAAAGGATCAAAAAAAAGCCTGGAAAATTTTCCAAGCTTTTTAATAGGTTCGAGTTGTTTGGGGTTCAGTACTAGTACTGTTCGCTACGTAGTGCGTTAATGCGTTTTTCTAGCGGCGGGTGGCTCATCAATAGCTCTGTGATAGAACGCTTACCATTGATACCAAATGCCATCATTGACCCCTCAAGCTGAGATTCTTGGCTCATTTTAAGACGTTCAAGCGCCGCAATCATCTTCTGCTTACCAACTAGGCTTGCCGCTCCAGCATCAGCATGGAACTCACGATGACGGCTGTACCACATGGTGATAAAGCTCGCTAGGAAGCCGAACACCATTTCAAGAACAAACGAGACGCCGAAGTAAACCATCATGTTGCTGCCACCCTCGCCTTCTTCATCCGAGTTGTTTGAAGCGACGATATTGGCAATAAAACGCGATAGGAAGATAACAAACGTGTTAACCACACCTTGCATCAGTGTCATGGTGACCATGTCACCATTGGCGATGTGGCTCACTTCGTGCGCAAGAACCGCTTCTGCTTCATCACGAGTCATGTTGTGCAGCAGACCTGAAGATACCGCGACTAGTGAATCATCACGCTTTGCGCCCGTCGCAAATGCGTTGATGTCAGGCGAGTCATAAATAGCAACCGTTGGCATACCAATACCCGCTTGCTGTGATTGACGGCTCACTGTTTCTAATAGCCAGTGCTCTGTCTCGTTGCGTGGGCTTTCAATCACCATTCCGCCTACTGAGCGCAGCGCCATGCTCTTTGACATCATCAAAGAGATAAACGAGCCACCAAAGCCAAATACTGCAGCCATAATGAGTAACCCTGATAGGCTGCCAGGCTGCATACCTGTCACCGCGTAGACGATATTGAGGACAATACTCAATACCAAAACTACAGCAAGGTTAGTCGCTAAAAAGAGTGCTACTCGCTTCATTTACATTTCTCCAGATTAAGAAGCTATTTTTCTATCTACTCAATGTTACTTGAGTATCATGCCTTTGTGTTTTTCTCTTGGTGATTGTTATCTTGCTCGCAGTATCAACACTACTTTGAGATCCAAGTGGCATTTTTCACATTCAATATATACATAGTGTCGTGGATTTGAAATTCAAGGTTAAGCTTTAAATTGCAACAAAGCATTAATCTTTTGACTACTTTATAAAGAATAACGTATTGAAATAGTGAAGCTATTATAGGCACATCCACTGCGTGCTGCACAAGTCACTTAATGCGGAATGCTTGTATGAGGAGATGCTTGGGAAAAGTCTTAGACTTTAGTCTTATTGTGACTCTAGCAATGACGAGATAAAGTCCGTATCAGTCCCAAAGCCCATAGGAAAAGGAAACCACCATGGTAGAGAACAACAACTTTCAGATGGCCATCGATTTGCTGTGCTGCCACTTGGGAATCAGTGAAGATGAGGCTCGTGAGCAACTAGGTATCAGCAATACTAGCGATATTGATGCTCATATTATGGAAACTCAGTCGGCGCTTGTTGGTTTGTCAGAAGACAAGTAACTCTGCTCGAAAGACAGAGCAAGCGAAACACAAAAGAGCCGCAGTGATGCGGCTCTTTTGCTTTTTGTGTTCTGTATAGCAGGATGTTTTCAATCCAATAAAAAACCTGATGTATCAAACGACACATCAGGTTTTTGGTCACTTTAGAATCACTAAGCGCTGTTACGCCTTTGACTCTTTTGGCTTCTTGCGTTTGTCAGTGATTTCCCACTTACCATCAACATAAAGACCAGTCCAGCCAGACGGCTTGCCATCGATCTCTGAACGAATGTAGTTCTCTTTGGTCTTACGACTGAAGCGAACGACGGTTGGACGACCATCAGGGTCTTCTGCTGGCGCATCGGCTAAGTAAACAAACTTAGGTGATAAACGCTCTTTAAAGCGAGCAAGCTCACTGACCAATGGCGCACGTGTTTCACGTGATTTAGGGAAGTTACTTGCGGCCATAAACAGACCAGAAGCACCATCACGCAATACAAAGTAAGCATCTGAGTTTTCACAAGGTAACTCAGGGAAATGCACAGGATCTTCTTTAGGCGGTGCGATTTCACCGTTCTTAAGGATCTTACGCGTGTTCTTACAGGTTTCGCTGGTGCAATCCATGTATTTACCAAAACGGCCGTTTTTCAACACCATCTCAGAACCACATTTATCACATTCAACGGTTGGGCCATCGTAGCCTTTCACCTTGAACTCGCCGTGCTCAACCACATAACCCTCACAGTTCGGGTTGTTACCACACACGTGAAGCTTACGTTTGTCATCAATCAAGTACGCGTCCATTGCCGTTTCACAGATTGGACAACGCTTCTTAGCACGAAGTGCAGCGGTTTCAACGTCTTCTTCTAGAACATTGATAATGCCTTCTTCATCACCAAGGTTGATGGTCGTTTTGCAACGCTCTTTCGGCGGCAGCGCATAACCAGAACATCCCAGGAATACACCAGTTGATGCTGTGCGGATGCCCATTGGGCGACCACAGGTTGGACACTCGATGTCAGTTTCAACGATATGATTTGGCTTCATACCGCCGTGGTCTTCATCAAGCTCCGCTTTGCCAAGATCGGTGGTGAACTCGGCAAAGAAGTCATTCAGAACTTGCTTCCAGTTCGTCTCACCTTCGGCGATTTGGTCTAGCTTCTGCTCCATACGAGCGGTGAAGTCATAGTTCATCAAATCGGTAAAGCTGTCATCTAGACGGTCAGTAACGATCTCGCCCATCTTCTCTGCGTAGAAACGACGCTGTTCCACTTTCACGTAACCGCGATCTTGGATCGTAGAGATGATAGAAGCATAGGTCGACGGACGGCCAATGCCACGTTTCTCAAGCTCTTTAACCAATGCAGCTTCAGTGAAACGCGCTGGCGGCTTGGTGAAGTGCTGTTTTGGATCCAGTGCGATTAAGTCGAGCTTATCGCCCAACTGAACAGCTGGAAGAATCGCATCTTCATTTTTGCCCATTGGACGCTGTACGCGAGTCCAACCATCAAACTTAAGAATACGGCCTTTCGCTTTTAGCGTGTAGTCATCCGCTTTAACACTGATGGTCGTCGAATCGTATTTAGCTGGCGTCATTTGACACGCAACAAATTGATTCCAAATCAACGCATACAGTTTATGAGCGTCCGCTTCCATCCCTGTCAGATCGTCAACTTTAACATTCACGTCTGATGGACGGATCGCTTCGTGCGCTTCTTGCGCCCCTTCTTTGCTACCGTAGAAGTTTGGCTTAGCCGGTAGGTAAGCGTCACCGAATTCACTATCAATAAAGCCACGTAACGCATCCACAGCTTCTGCACTGAGGTTAGTCGAGTCAGTACGCATATAAGTGATGTAACCCGCCTCATAGAGCCTTTGAGCGAGCATCATGGTCTTTTTCACACCATAGCCTAGACGTGTACTTGCCGCCTGCTGCAGTGTTGACGTGATATATGGCGCCGACGGTTTGCTCTGTGTTGGTCTGTCTTCACGTTTGCAAACTTCGTACACGGCCTTATCTAGTGTTGCGACCGCTGCTTTCGCTTCCGCCTCGTTAACAGGCTTAAACGCCTTACCTTGCTTCTGAGCAACAAGTAAACGGAAGTCGGTTTTATCTGTTGTTTTGGTGTCTGCATGAATATCCCAGAACTCTTCTGGAATAAATGCATTAATTTCACGCTCACGCTCTACCAACAGCTTTACTGCCACCGACTGTACGCGGCCAGCAGACAAGCCCCTGGCTACTTTTTTCCAAAGTAGCGGAGACACCATAAAGCCCACAACTCGGTCGAGGAAACGACGCGCCTGCTGAGCATTAACACCATCCATATTCAGCTCACCAGGATCCTGGAACGCTTGTTGGATAGCATTTTTAGTAATCTCGTTAAAGACCACACGCTTGTATCGCTCTTCATCGCCACCGATGATCTCACGAAGGTGCCATGCGATAGCTTCTCCTTCGCGGTCCAAATCGGTTGCGAGATAAACGTGGTCAGCGTCTTTGGCAAGCTTTTGCAGCTCTGCAACTACCTTTTCTTTACCAGGTAGCACTTGATAGTTTGCTGCCCAGTCGTCGAATGGGTTGATGCCCATCTTTTTGATGAGTGCCTTACGGTCTTTTTCTTTTTTAATGCGTGCTTTTTCTTCAGCACTTAAGCCTTTGGTAGACACCGCAGCCGCTTTTTTACCTGTACTCTGACCGGCAGTTGGCAAATCACGCACGTGACCCACACTCGACTTAACAATAAAGTCTTTACCGAGGTACTTATTAATGGTTTTAGCTTTAGCAGGTGACTCCACTATAACTAGTGACTTTCCCATAATGACACTAACGTCCTATATCACACTGCGACATTTAATCGCACGATGTTCGAAATGTATGCTTCTTTTTTTACTATTGAGCGAGAACAAAAGAAGATCAACCTGTTTTTTTACAATCAGAAGCTAATTGGTCGACAAATGTCCGATCGAAACAGGCTCGCTATTTGAAAAATGGCGCAATATTAAACTTCATTTACCCAGCTTGACCAGCAACATTAAGCAAAGTTTGTCGCAAATCACAAATTGCTGCTAACTATAGCTGAGATATTTACCCTTGCAAAATGTGCTGTCGCTCATACACTACGGCAAAGCCATATATATAGAGGACATCAATATGTCACAAAAAACGCCTATCTCGCCATTCGACCTATTGTTAATTGCCAACCAAGTCATCCAAGAGCATGACGACTACCTAGATGGCATGCGCGCAGATAGCGTGGAAGAGAAAGACGGAGTGTTGGTCTTTAAAGGTAACTATTTTTTGGATGACAATAGTTTACCGACAGAAAAAACGACCGCAGTTTTTAATATGTTCAAATACCTAGCTCACCATCTTTCTAAAGAGTTCACGCTCAAATAATTGTCGAAATCGGTAAAAACGAATTCTTTGAAAGCCACGTCTTTGAAAACAACGTCTTCAAAATCTAGGTCTTCAAAATCTAGGTTTTCAAAAATCAAAGCGCCCTATCTTTCGATAAGGCGCTTTAAAAATTACTGGCTAAGTCCGGCTAGTTTGTCAAAGTAATCCGGGAAGGTTTTTGACGTACATTTAGGGTCATTGATCGTCACGGGTGTATCGCTCAATGCGACCAGCGAGAAACACATCGCCATACGGTGATCATCATAAGTATCAATGGCTGCGTGTTTAAGATCCGATGTTGGTTCGACAATAATATAATCTTCCCCTTCTTCGACTTTGGCACCTACTTTACGTAGTTCTGTCGCCATCGCAGCGAGTCGATCGGTTTCTTTTACGCGCCAGTTGTAAACATTACGAATCGCCGTGGTGCCTTTTGCAAATAGCGCTGTTGTCGCTATAGTCATCGCAGCATCAGGGATATGGTTATAGTCCATATCAATGCCGACTAACTCACCTTTACGACACAAAATGTAATCATCACCCCACTCAATGTCTGCGCCCATTTTCTCCAGCGCGTCAGCGAAGTGAATATCACCTTGGATGCTGTTTTTACCAATGCCTGTGACTTTAATTTCACCGCCTTTGATTGCCGCAGCAGCAAGAAAGTAAGAGGCCGATGATGCATCACCTTCCACCAAGAACTGACCCGGTGAGCGGTATTGTTGACCACTTTTCACAACAAATTGCTGATAGTTTTGGTTTTCAACTTCAACGCCAAACTGCTTCATGATGTGCAGAGTAATATCAATGTATGGCTTAGACACTAAGTCACCAACAATCTCAATCGTCACATCCGCTTTCGCAAGAGGCGCCGACATCAAAAAAGCTGTCAGGAACTGGCTTGAGATTGAACCATCGATTTTAACGTGACCACCTTTCAAGCCGGTGCCGTTAATTTTTAATGGTGGGTAGTGCTCGTTTTCAAGATAGGTAATATCCGCGCCGGCTTCGACAAGTGCATCGACAAGATGACCAATTGGTCGCTCTTTCATGCGAGGCTCGCCAGTGAGTACAAACTCACCTTGACCTAGACAAAGCGCAGCAGCGAGCGGACGCATAGCGGTTCCCGCATTACCTAAAAACAACTCAGTCGCTGCATCTACGGTAAACGCCTTACCTAAACCTTTGACCACACATTGAGTTTTGTCGTCAGATAACTGATACTCAACGCCAAGTTGAGTAAGCGCGTTAAGCATATGACGAATGTCATCACTATCAAGTAAGTTAGTCAGTGTTGTCGTGCCCTCAGCGAGTGCTGCAAGAAGCAAGGCACGGTTGGAAACGCTTTTCGAACCAGGAAGATTAACGGTTCCCGATACTTTCTGAATAGGTTGTAATGTTAAGCTTTCCATTGGGGTGTTTAATCCTTTGTCGATACTTCGATCCTAACGTGAAGTATCCTCTATAATTCTTCGTACTGGCAGACTATCGAAAATAGTGACCAAGCGCTACCCCTAATCATGCCATTGCGGGTCAAAAATCAACCAAACAAATACTAGCTAACTAGTACACCGCAAAAACCGAGAACACAGAGCCACTTTCGTATGACCATTTATCTTCCAGAGTTGGATGTAGAAGACTTAAGCTTCCCCTCTCCATATGAAGCATTAGAGGAACCCAACGGACTGCTTGCCTTTGGCGGTGATTTGCGTCCAGAGCGTCTAATCAGTGCTTATAAGCATGGTGTATTTCCGTGGTTTGGACCCAATGAGCCACTTCTTTGGTGGAGCCCGTCTCCGCGCGCTGTATTTGAACCTCAAATCTACAAGCCATCAAAAAGCCTTAAAAAGTTTCAACGCAAGCACCAGTATCGCGTCACTATCAATCACAGAACTCAAGCAGTTATTGGTTATTGCTCAAGCACCCGTCCACTTGAGGAAACATGGCTCAACGCTGACATGCGCGCTGCCTATATCCAACTGGCCAAGATGGGCTATTGCCACTCTGTAGAGGTATGGCGAGACGACGAACTCATTGGCGGACTATATGGACTTTCAATTGGCCAAGTTTTCTGTGGTGAATCCATGTTCTCCCTTGCCCCCAATGCGTCAAAGATCGCCCTATGGTACTTCTGCCATCATTTTACCCAGTCAGGAGGGAAGCTGATTGACTGCCAAGTTATGAACCCGCATTTAGAGTCCCTCGGCGCGATAGAAATGAGTCGCGATGACTTCCTATCACGTTTGCAGCAACATCAACAATCTGCCTTGGAACTTTCCTGTTTTTCACCGCAAACGCTATCATTGGCTATAGACGGAGGTGAGAATCGATGACAATAGCCGTGCAACAAATCCGAATTGGGCTTAGCCGCAAACAGCCTTGCAGTTACATTAAATCCAAGGAAGAGCGGGTCGCTATCGTGCTTGAGAAAGAGATGCACAATAGAGACAATTTCGAAATGCTGCTCGCTAATGGGTTTCGTCGCAGCGGTAATACCTTGTACAAACCACAGTGCGACACATGTCAGGCATGCCAAGCTCTGCGTGTCTCAGTGCCCGACTTTAAACCAACGCAAAGCCAAAAGCGCTTGCGTTCTAAAGGCAAGCATCTGCGCTGGGAAATACGAACAGAGCTCGATGAGAATTGGTTCTCGCTTTACACTAAGTACATTGAAGCACGACACTCAAGCGGATCGATGTACCCACCGCGAGAAACGGAGTTTTTTGATTTTGCGCAGTGCCAATGGCTAACCATGCACTACCTACACATCTTTGATGACGATACCTTGATTGCCATCGCTATCACCGATGTTCTAGACAACAGCGCGAGCGCTTTCTATACCTTTTTTGACCCAGATTACGCACTCTCGCTAGGTACCTTCGCCGTACTGTGTCAGCTTGATTACTGTCAGCAATATCAAAAGCAGTGGCTTTATCTCGGTTATCAAATCGATGATTGTGCAGCGATGAACTACAAAACCCGCTTTGGACGTCATCAAAGGCTAGTAAATCAGCGTTGGCAAGGGTAGAATACACCGCAACTTTACTTATTAAGATTTTAACGGCACAATGCGCGCCGTTAAAAGCGCCACATTTCGAAAGAGGATTAAATGGCTAAAGAAGACGTAATTGAGATGCAAGGCACTGTCCTTGATACTCTACCAAACACAATGTTCCGTGTTGAACTAGAAAACGGTCACGTAGTAACTGCACACATCTCTGGTAAGATGCGCAAAAACTACATCCGTATCCTTACTGGTGACAAAGTAACTGTAGAGATGACTCCATACGACCTGTCTAAAGGCCGCATCGTCTTCCGCGCTCGTTAATCTACGATTGCCGAATGCAATAAAAAACGGAGCCTGTCGCTCCGTTTTTATTGCGCTTTGTCTTAAAAACTCTAAGTCTCGTCAAGACCTAACGAAAGCTGGGCACAAAAAAAGCGTACGATTTCTCGCACGCTTTTTGCAAATAGAGCTAGTCCAATTTCAATCAGTGATGAACTTCAGCTGCTTCTTTCGCTCCTACGTATTCGAACTCAAGATCATCATCTTTAAGCGATACGCGTACCGTCCCACCGTCAACCAGGCTGCCAAACAGAAGTTCGTTGGCCAGTGGCTTCTTAAGCTTATCTTGGATAACGCGACCCATTGGACGTGCACCCATGGTTTTGTCATAACCCTTAACCGCAAGCCAATCACGCGCTTCATCAGAAACCTCCAGCGATACGCCACGCGTATCAAGCTGAGCTTGAAGCTCTACAATGAACTTATCAACAACTTGGTGGATAACAACATCATCTAGGCTATTGAACCAGATAATTCCGTCAAGACGGTTGCGGAACTCTGGCGTGAACACACGCTTGATAGCGCCCATCGCATCCGGCTTGTGATCTTGTTGGATCAGGCCAATCGATTTCTTCTCAGTTTCCGTCACACCAGCGTTACTGGTCATGACTAGGATAACATTGCGGAAATCGGCTTTACGTCCGTTGTTGTCCGTTAACGTGCCGTTATCCATAACCTGAAGGAGCAAGTTGAAGATATCTGGGTGTGCTTTCTCAATTTCATCAAGAAGTACCACTGAATGAGGGTGCTTAATGACCGCATCAGTAAGAAGGCCGCCTTGGTCATAACCTACGTAACCAGGAGGCGCACCAATTAGGCGGCTGACAGAGTGACGCTCACCGTATTCAGACATATCAAAACGAAGTAACTCAATACCAAGCAGTTTCGATAGCTGAACTGTAACTTCAGTCTTACCAACACCGGTAGGACCTGCAAACAAGAAAGAGCCCACAGGCCTATCATCATTGCCAAGGCCTGCACGAGTCATCTTGATAGCCTCAGACAAGACATCGATGGCTTGGTCTTGACCAAACACCAGCATCTTCATCTTCTCATCAAGGTTCTGAAGAATGTCTTTATCAGACGATGAGACAGATTTTTCTGGAATACGAGCCATCTTAGCCACCATAGCTTCGATATCGGCAACACCTACCGTTTTCTTACGGCGGCTTGCTGGTACCAATCGGCTGCGTGCGCCCGCTTCATCAATCACGTCAATAGCTTTATCTGGCAAGTGACGCTCATTGATGTATTTAGCCGATAGTTCAACCGCCGCACGAAGTGCTTTATTGGTATAGCGGACTTCGTGATGTTCTTCGTATTTCGGTTTCAGACCCATAAGGATCTTCGTCGTGTCATCAAGAGATGGCTCAACCACGTCGATTTTTTGGAATCGACGAGACAGCGCACGCTCTTTATCAAAGATGTTGCTGTACTCTTGGTAGGTTGTTGAACCAATACAGCGAAGCTTACCGCTGCTCAATAGTGGCTTGATAAGGTTAGCGGCGTCTACTTGGCCACCGGAAGCGGCACCCGCACCGATGATGGTATGGATTTCATCGATAAACAGGATGGCGTCATCTTCTTTTTCAAGTTGCTTAAGAATCGTTTTAAAGCGTTTCTCGAAGTCACCACGATACTTAGTACCCGCTAGCAGTGAGCCGATATCAAGCGAGTAAATTATGCTATTGCTAATAACTTCTGGCACCTGGCCTTCAACAATTCTCCACGCCAAGCCTTCAGCGATGGCCGTTTTACCGACGCCAGCTTCGCCAACTAGCAGTGGATTGTTTTTGCGGCGACGGCAAAGTACTTGAATGGTTCTCTCAAGCTCTTTATCACGACCGATTAGCGGGTCGATGTTACCGGCTTTCGCAACTTGGTTAAGGTTAGTCGCAAAGCTTTCTAAACGGTCTTCACCATTCGCTTCTTCAATGCTCTCGCTGCTTCCACCTAGTGAACCACTTGACGGTTCATCACCTGAAGGCCCTGCATTTTTAGTAATGCCATGGGAAATAAAGTTAACGATATCTAGGCGGCTAATGTCGTTCTTTTTGAGGAGGTAAGCGGCATGAGATTCTTGTTCACTGAAAATAGCAACAAGCACGTTAGCACCAGTGACTTCACTGCGGCCAGAAGACTGAACATGGAAAACAGCGCGCTGAAGCACTCGTTGGAAACTCAACGTAGGTTGAGTTTCACGTGTGTCGTCAGAGTCGGGAATAAGCGGCGTCGTTTGGTCGATGAAAATATCAAGCTCATTGCGCAGCGTTTCAAGATTAGCGTTACAAGCAGTAAGGGCCTCTTTAGCCGAGTCATTTTCCAACAAAGCTAAAAGGAGATGCTCTACGGTCATGAATTCATGTCTTTTGTCACGGGCACGAGCGAATGCGCCGTTCAGACTCGATTCTAGTTCTTTGTTCAGCATAAGTACCTCCTAAGGAATGGCAAACGCCATTCAAGCGAAAATTAGGCTTTTTCCATGGTACACAATAGTGGGTGTTCATGTTCCCTTGAATACATGGTCACTTGAGCAACTTTCGTTTCAGCAACTTCGGCGGTGAATGTGCCACAAACAGCTTTGCCTTCGTAGTGCACAGCCAACATCACCTGCGTTGCTCTATCTTCGTTGAGTGAAAAAAAGCGTTCCAAGATTTCTACAACAAAGTCCATCGGAGTGTAATCATCGTTATTGAGGATAACGTTGTACAACGCCGGTGGCTCAACCTTAGTTTTTTCTTTCTCCAATAAGTCTGAGTCTGGAGTCACCCATTCAAAATTTTTACTCATGGCCAAATGTTTGAGAGTTTTCTTTAAAAGTCAAAACACTGTGTCAGTCAAAGGAGGCTTAGCTAGAGCTAACGTGCTCTCGGTGTCTGTCACTCGAAAAACATCTCTTATAAAGAGACTAATGCACCAATTGTATCGCTGCAAACAAAACAATGCTATTAGAGTGTGTCACATATGAGCCAAGTTGAAAAAACTTATTCCTCCTTTTGCCTAGCATACATTAAGAGCATGTAAACAAAAGCTTTCCATTGCACATTTGTTAAAACCAAAGCGCATATGTATAGATTATGTGGTTATTTATGCCTTTTTCCTATTGACTACGCTCAATGTTTGACTAGAGTGGTTAACTAGTGACTAAAATTTAACAAGTTATGAATCACTATGCCCCAGGGAATGGGAATTTTCTCACAACCACATGCTTCTGTTTGAGCTCTCAGCTCTCTCATGAGGATGACAAAGTTGGAAAGTCCTCAGTTTAAGGTACGTAGGTTCACAACAAATAGTCTCAATGAAGTAAGTAGATTTACCAACGGTCAGTATCTTCTACCGCAACTTCAGTTACAAAATGCATGAGGGATGTATAGCATGGCGATAGGTACAGTAAAATGGTTTAACAATGCCAAAGGATTTGGCTTTATTTGTCCAGAAGGTGAAGACGGCGACATTTTCGCTCACTACTCGACAATCAAAATGGACGGCTACCGCACTCTAAAGGCTGGCCAGCAAGTGAACTACGAAGTAGAAGAAGGTCCAAAGGGCTATCATGCCAGCGTAGTAACACCGGTAGAAGGTGATCTAGCGAAGTAGTTGTCATTTACTAATCAATACGAATTACCCGAAAATACTGACCGTAAGATATAAAAACCACCGCTAGGTGGTTTTTATATCTAAATGCTATTAGCCAATGATGCTATTTAGCGTTGCGCTTGGGCGCATCAACGTAGAAGCTTTCGCGTCACTTGGCTGATAGTAGCCGCCAAGGTCACCTGCCTCACCTTGAGCATTGTTTAGCTCAGATACGATGATGCTCTCATTGGATGCCAGCTGCTCTGCAATTGGAGCGAACTCTTCTGCCAATGCTGCATCTTCAGTTTGCACTGCTAGAGCCTGAGCCCAGTATAGCGCTAGGTAGTAGTGAGAGCCGCGGTTATCAAGCTCACCCACTTTGCGCGATGGCGACTTGTTGTTATCTAGGAACTTGCCTGTCGCAGCATCCAGTGCTTTCGCCAGTACATTCGCTTTCTCTTTACCAGAAACAACCGCTAGATGCTCCAGAGAAGCAGCAAGAGCCAAGAATTCACCTAAAGAATCCCAACGTAGGTGGTTTTCTTTTTGAACCTGTTGAACGTGCTTAGGAGCGGAACCACCAGCACCAGTTTCAAATAGACCGCCGCCGTTCATAAGCGGTACGATAGACAGCATCTTCGCAGAAGTACCAAGCTCAAGAATCGGAAATAGATCCGTCAGGTAATCACGAAGTACGTTACCTGTGACAGAAATAGTATCTAGACCTTCTTTGATGCGCTCTAGCGAGAATAGCGTAGCTTCTAATGGCGACTTGATGTGAATTTCAAGGCCAGCGGTGTCGTACTCAGGTAGGTACTGGTTAACCTTCTTGATAAGCTCAGCATCGTGTGCACGGTTTTCATCCAACCAAAATACAGCTGGTGTGCTAGAGGCACGTGCACGAGTCACTGCCAATTTCACCCAATCTTGAATTGGCGCATCTTTCACCTGACACATACGGAAGATATCACCTTCCTCAACCTGCTGCTCAATAAGCACATTGCCTTCAGCGTCAACAACTGAGACAGTACCGTCAGCATCCAAGATAAATGTCTTATCGTGTGAACCATACTCTTCAGCTTTTTGCGCCATCAGACCGACGTTAGGCACGCTGCCCATTGTCGTCGGATCAAATGCACCGTGCTGCTTACAAAAATCAATCACAGCTTGATAGATGCTCGCGTAGCTGCGATCAGGGATCATTGCTTTAGTGTCTTTTTGCTTACCGTCTGGTCCCCACATTTGACCAGAAGAGCGCAGCATTGCTGGCATAGACGCATCAACAATGATGTCGCTTGGTACGTGCAGGTTAGTGATACCACGGTCAGAATCAACCATCGCAAGTGGTGGTTGCGTCTCGTACACGGCCGCTAGATCAGCTTCAATTTCGCCTTTTTGCGCCGCTGGTAGCGAAGCAATTTTCGCGTATACGTCACCAATACCGTTGTTAACGTCTACACCTAGTTCATCAAACAGCGCAGCGTATTTGTCAAAGACGGTTTTGTAGTAAACTTTTACTGCATGACCAAAGATAACCGGGTCAGAGACCTTCATCATGGTCGCTTTCATGTGCAGCGACAACAATACATCTTGCTTCTTCGCTTCTTCAATCTGCTCTTCGAAGAAAGTAACCAGTGCGTTTTTGTTCATCACTGAAGCATCAATGATTTCACCTGCTTGGAGCGCAACTTTGTCTTTAAGAACTTTAGTTTCGCCTGACGCCGATGTGAATCGGATCTGCACGTCTGTTGCGCTTTCTGTTGTCACCGATTTCTCGCTGCCAAAGAAGTCATTACCAGACATGCTAGAAACGTGTGACTTAGAATCTTTAGACCACGCCCCCATTGAGTGTGGGTTTTTCTTCGCGTAATTCTTAACAGACAAAGGAGCACGACGGTCAGAGTTACCTTCACGCAACACTGGGTTTACTGCACTGCCTTTAATTTTGTCGTATGTCGCTTTTACCGCTTCTTGCTCTGCATTCGCAGGTTCTTCTGGATAATTTGGAAGAGCATAACCATTCGCTTGCAGCTCTTTGATAGCCGCTTGTAGCTGAGGAATTGAAGCAGAAATGTTTGGAAGTTTAATGATGTTTGCTTCTGGCGTTTTCGCCAATTCACCGAGTTCGGTCAATGCATCACCGATGCGCTGCTCTTCTTTTAGGTAGTCAGGGAAGTTAGCAATGATACGCCCTGCTAGTGAAATATCTCGTGTATCAACATCAATACCTGAAGACGCGGTGAAAGACTGAATGATCGGTAGCAATGAATATGTTGCCAGCGCTGGCGCTTCATCAGTAATGGTATAGATGATTGTCGGCTTTTCTGTAGGCATGAAATTTCCCTATCGTTCTAATCGGGCTGAGCACCCTTATCAATTAACGCCATCTTTTAGATAGCGTAAACGTTGCGACTGGACACCAAACTGCGGGCAAATCTAAGACAGTTTCAGATGAAAACCCAAGGATTTGGTGTAAATTTACTCAGTCGAACGAAATCCTAAGCACTTATAATTAAACAAAATTGGTCAATTAGTCTATTATCTTGTGCGTTATTCCTGTTTTTGAGCGCGCTCATGATAGCTCAAAACACTCGTAGACAAAACTAAACCACACAGTTTGTTTACATTTTTGCAAGGTAGTTAACATGACAATTAAAACAGCGCGTAAAGGTTCCCCTCGCCCCAATCGCTCATCATCAGGTCAATTCAAACAAAAAAGCCAACAAAAACACCAGAAAACTGGACAAACCAGAAGACGTAAACCTGGAGTTACTTCAAAACCAGAGAAAAAGCGCCCGGCGCCAGGCGATCGCAAAGTCATTTTGTTTAATAAGCCCTACGATACGCTGAGCCAGTTCACCGACGGAGAGGGAAGAAAAACGCTGGCAGACTATATCCCAATCAAAGATGTCTACGCAGCCGGTCGACTCGATCGCGATAGCGAAGGTCTAATGGTGCTTACCAATGACGGCGTGTTACAGGCTAGACTCACTCAGCCCCAATCGAAGTCAGAAAAGACATACTGGGTTCAAGTTGATGGCGAACCAACAGAGTCTGATTTAGATAAACTGCGCAATGGCGTCGAACTCAAAGATGGCCCGACATTGCCCGCCAAAATTGAGCGCATGAAAGAGCCGAGCGTATGGGACAGAGAGCCTCCTGTGCGCTTTCGTGCCAATATTCCAACGACCTGGTTGAGTATTACCATTATCGAAGGACGAAACCGTCAGGTGCGCCGTATGACAGCCAACATTGGCTTTCCGACGTTGCGCTTGATTCGCGCTAGTATGGGTAAGTATGCGCTAGACGCCCTTCAGCCCGGAGAGTGGCGTGAAATTCCGGCGACAGACTTGTTTTAAAAAACAGAGCTTTTAACAAACAGAGCCCAAAACAAAACCACCGACCTAAGTGGTCGGTGGTTAGAAGTTAGTTGGCTAGTAACGCTCGAACTTGCTCGAGATCTTCAGGGGTATCAACACCCGCAGGTGGTGCGTCGATAGCAAGCGCCACGTGTATACGCTCGCCATACCAAAGCACTCTTAGCTGCTCTAATGACTCAATTTTCTCAAGTGCGCTAGGTGCCCAATTAATATACGTATTAATAAAGCCCGCTCGGTAAGCATAGATACCAATGTGGCGCATCAAGGGTTGCTTGGCCGCTAATTTAGGTTCATTTGCGTATGCATCACGATCCCATGGGATAGTAGCTCGGCTAAAATAGAGCGCAAATCCATTTTGATCCGTGACCACTTTAACTGCGTTTGGATTGAACACTTCGGCTTCATGCTCAATCGCCACGCCAAGTGTCGCCATTGGAGCTTGGCTTGATTGAAGATTTTCCGCTACCTGAGCAATGATGCTCGCTGGAATCAACGGCTCATCCCCTTGTACATTAACAATGGTGTGATCATCATCGATACCCATCAGCTTAACCACTTCGGCCAAGCGCTCTGTACCTGATTCATGATCGGGTGACGTCATGCACACTTCACCACCAAAAGCTTGCACTGCCGCTTCAACACGCACATCGTCCGTAGCAACGACAACACGCTCTGCGCCCGATTGTTTCGCGCGCTCATAGACGTGTTGCACCATAGGTTTACCAACGATGTCAGCCAAAGGCTTGCCCGGCAGACGCGATGAGTTGTAACGAGCAGGAATGATAACCGTGAATGCCATTTAGCGACCCTCTTCCATGCTCATTTGGCGCGCTTCAGGTTCGAGTAACACCGGAATACCCTCTTTGATAGGGTAAGCAAGGCGGTCTAGCTTACAAATAAGCTCTTGTTTATCTTTATCGAAGGTTAGCTTTCCTTTGCATACTGGGCATGCGACGATCTCAAGTAATCTATGATCCATAACTCTCTATTACCTTGTTGATTTCTTGTAGTATTTGCTCACCATCTTGGCGATTAAACTGTGCCGAGACTGGCAAATACCACCAATTATCCTTTGAAAATGAGCGGCATTTTACCGCATCTTTCTCGGTCATAATGACGTTTTCCACGCCATGACTAAATTCTGCTAGCTTAGTCTCATCAAACGCTTGGTGGTCAGCAAACCCTTGCGTTTTTACAAGGTTTGCTCCGAGTTGACTTAAGGTGTCGAAAAAGCGCGGAGGGTGCCCTATCCCGGCAAATGCAGCCAAGGTACCCAGTTGTTCTACCGAAGCAGTTTGACCGTTGTTCAAATTGATCGCCACATTCGGAGCAAGCGTGAATCGCTTTTCGCGTTCATTAGCCTCAACGTCCCCACCATTAACGACTAGCAGGTTGACTTCATCAAGCCTAGATAGTGGCTCTCTCAGAGGGCCGAGTGGAATAGGCTGCTGATTACCAAACCGCCTCACACCATCAATCACCACGATTTCATAAGCTCGCTCGAGGGCATAATGCTGCAAGCCGTCATCGGTAATGATGACATCAGCCCCAAGTAATTCTAAATGCTTAACCGCATTGGCTCGAACCGGATCCACACAGACCGGAACCTGCGTTCTTTCGAAAATAAGCTTAGGCTCGTCACCACATTCGCTTGCGGCAGTGTCTGAGGTAACCAGTAGCGGGTAAGCACTCGCTTTTCCGCCGTAACCACGAGAAACCACGCCCGGTTTTTTACCCTGATTTAGAAGCTGTTCAACGAGCCACACCACCATCGGAGTTTTACCGTTGCCGCCCGCTGTAATGTTACCTACAACGATCACAGGTACGTGGGAACGATAGCTTGGTTTGTCACCCGATGAATACGCTTTACGACGTTTGGCTGAGATAAAGCGATACAGTCTGCTCAGTGGCCACAGCAGAGGCCACAACAGCAATCCCAGCGGATGTCTACCAAACCAGATCTGCTCTATCACTAGTGCTCACCAAACTGAATTTTGTGTAGCTGAGCATAAGCACCTTGGTGATCTAGCAGAGTCTTGTGATCTCCACGCTCGATGATCTCGCCATCATCGACGACTAATATTTCGTCCGCTTCTTCAATTGTCGACAGACGATGTGCAATCACTAATACTGTTTTGTCTTTTTGTAACTCATCGAGTGCGGCTTGGATAGCACGTTCCGATTCAGTGTCTAGTGCCGAGGTTGCTTCATCTAAAATCAAGATAGGTGCATCTCGGAGCAGAGCTCTGGCAATCGCAATGCGTTGACGCTGGCCACCGGAAAGACTTGCGCCATTCTCACCAATGACGGTATCCAAACCTTGATCTAGGTTGCTGATAAACTCCATTGCGTGCGCCAACTTAGCCGCGTGCTCAATCTGCTCTCGAGAGAATTGGCCATCTGTCGCATACGCAATATTGTTGGCAATGGTATCGTTGAACAAGTGTACATTTTGCGATACCAGCGCAAAATGCTTACGCAGGTTGGTCAGTTTAATGTCTTCAATTTTGTAACCATCAAGCTCAATACTGCCGCTATCAATGTCGTAAAAGCGTGTAAACAAGTTAGCGATGGTGCTTTTTCCTGAACCCGAACGTCCCACTAGCGCAATGGTCTTTCCTGCCGGCAAATCAAAACTCACGTTGCGAAGCGCGGGCTTCTCAGTGCCTGCGTACGTGAAAGTGATGTCTTTCACTGCTAGATCGCCTTTTGCCTTCTCAATTTCGACCGTGCCATTATCGCGCTCTACTTCGAGATCCATAAGGCTAAACAAGGTATGACTCGCTGCCATACCGCGCTGGAATTCTGCCGTCACACCAGTTAGTGCTTTGAGTGGACGCATCAATGAGAACATAGCAGAGAAAATGACCGTAAAGGTACCTGCGGTAAGCTGTTCACGAACTTCATCAAAGCTCGCTAGATACAATACGGCGACAAGCGCAAGAGACGCGATCATTTGAATCACAGGGTTCGCAATCGCAGATGCAGCAACCATCTTCATAGTCTGCTGGCGCATTTGATTACTCATTTCATCAAATCGCGCCTTTTCAACCTGTTGACCGCCATAACTCAACACCACTTTATGGCCTTTCAGCATCTGCTCTGCCGAGGTAGTCATATGACCCATCGACGTCTGCATGCTATGAGAAATCTTGCGAAAACGCTTAGAAACGAAGCGAATTGCCCAGGCGACAACCGGCGCGACAACCAGTAGAACCAGTGAAAGCTGCCAACTGCTCCAAAACATCAGGAACAATAGGCCTAAAATACTTGCCCCTTCACGAACAATGCTGACCAGCGAGCGGCTCGTAGCCCCGGCTACTTGTTCTGAGTCATAGGTAATTCGAGACAGTAGCCCACCCGTCGATTCTTTATCAAAAAACGAGACTGGCATATGCATGAAATGATTGAAGATGCCTCTTCGAAGGTGCATAACCACTTTGCCCGATACCCAGCTCAAACAGTAGGTGGAAACAAACCCGGACAAACCTCGAATCAACATCATGGCTATAATGATCAGCGGAAGGATTTTTAGAAAATTAGATTCAACATCACCAAATCCTTCATCAAGGAGGGGTTTCAGCAACGAAAGCATGTAGGTATCTGCGGCTGCGTTGATGACCAATGCGATCACCGCCACTACTAAACCTGTCTTGTATTCACGGATATACGTCCACAATCGCTTAAACGTTTGTAGCGTAGTTTCGTCTTGATTTTGCGACATAATTCTTTATCGTTTCTTTTTACTATCCTTTCATTCTACTCTGCTTCGTAACATCTGCCTATACCAAGGGTCGAGGTATTCGGACCTCGTTGTGGAAACGATGATTTCTTGACCAGAAAAGTCAAATATGACATGCCCATCTACACCCGTTTCAAACCAAGTGCTGCCATTTTGTTGATACTGTGCTCTAACCTCTGGACTCGGCAACGCCCATCTTGAATTAAATCGAGTCGAGGCCACGACGTTTTTTGCGTCAATCGTTCTATGCAGAAAAGAGGAGGAGGATGTACTACTGCCATGGTGAGGCACACTCATGACATCGATTGACAGAGGCTCTAGGCGTCTTGCCAACAATATCTCACTCACTTTTTCTATATCGCCTGTCAATAACAGTCGCTTAGATTGATTACCTTTTTCAAAGGTAACCAGCACGACACAAGAATGGGGGTTATAAGCCCGAGGAACTCGCTTCGGTGGCCAAAGCACCGAAAACTCCAGTGCCTTCCAACGCCAGTGAGTACCTTGAACGCATCGTGTATCCGTTGTGTCTCCCTCTGGACGGCGAATCCATTTTGGATTCCAGCGCTTTTGCAGTGCCAATTCTCCACCCGCATGATCATTGTCACCATGACTAAGAATCAGTCCATCTAAATGTGTTACCCCAGCGGCAATCAAGTTTGGTGTTACAACCGTGTCTACCATTGAAAAGTTGTCATTGGCGCTTCCAGTATCATAGATAACGGCTTCATCTCCTTGAATAATGGCCACCGCTAAACCATGCCCCACATCAAAAAACTGCACTGAAACGTCAGACTCTCGCTCCAGGCCAAGCCTTATCAATATCGTTAGTAGCGTCAGGGTATACAGCGCTTGTCGAGACAGCCATCTATAGAGCAGCACCAAAACAATCAACGGCAGCAAAAGCCCAAGATCTCCAACGCCAATATCCAACCAAAACAAAGGGGCGAATCCAATGGCAAATTCTAGTGGCGTCAACGCAATATCGAGCATCTTCCATAGCCAATCGAAACCTGTCGTCACCGAAGCTAGCAATGCAGCAAACAAAGATAGCGGCACAATACACACACTAAACCATGCGACAAATAAGACGTTGTAGAGCGCCCCAATCAATGACAAACCTTGGAATAGATAGCCAATAATCGGAATGAAGCACAGCGACAGCGCTAAGTGGAGTGAGAGCACTTTTACGACAACGTTTTGCCTTGTTGCCAACCATGCGTGGGTCATCACGAGTAGCGTAACGGCAGAGAATGAAAGCCAGAAACTAAGGCTTGCAGCGGAAAATGGAACTAGGGTTAATACCGTTGACGAGGCTAAAAGGATGATCGTTAAGCGATGAACTCTTGCTTGCCATAATAGCAAACCGCTTATGACGACCAACATAATCAACGCCCGTACCGTTGAAATCGCAAAATAGCCCAAGGCGCAATAGAGCAGAGCGATAAGAAAGCCACTAAGCAAACTTAGCGGCAAGCCATAAAGCGTCAACCAAGCTCTTGCTTTCGGGCGAAGCAGAACTTTAGTGAGCGTAAAAACTATACTTGCTATCGCATACCCCAAAGCAAACACGATACCAACATGTAATCCTGAAATCGCAATAAGATGAGAAAGGCCACTATACTGAAGCTGACGCCGCATCTCATCGGCAAGCTCACTGCGATCTCCAAATATTAGAGCGAGGTAGAGTCCCTGAAATCGGCTTTTCTGGGTTGCATGGCGAACGGCATCGTGAAAGGTCGCTCGCCAATGGGGACGACTAACCACAATAGTGTGATTTTTGGCGGGCAGAGTGACTTTAGCGACGATACCTTGTGAAAATAGATGCTTTTCTCGGTCAAATCCTGCGTTATTGAGCGTGCCTGAGATACGACTTGCGGACACTGACGCAGTAACAAAAATGCCAGGAGCTAGCGCAGACTGGGATTTTAACAGCACTTTAGGTCGTAAAAACAACGAGATTTTCTGATCATTAATCGTAAGCACAGTGGCTTGAACTTCATAGCCATGAGTTATTTTCTTAAAATAGCTGTCAACTCGCGCTTTTATGGTAATATCTGTGCCAAATTGAAAAAGTACCCTAGATTGGTACTTGTAAAGGTTCCCTTGTATCAACGCTAAGGACATTGCAATAAACGCCGCAGAAAGGATCCAGCGACGTGTTATTAAGCAAGCGATACTCACTAAGGACGCCGGGATCGACCAAACCGTACTTGGCATCACAGGCCACCAGACGGCGCTAATCAGTACTAATGAATAGCAAAGTGGAACTGCGATGCTTGTTAACAGAGCCATGTTTTCCTATGCCAAGAAAGTTTATTAAACGTTTCATGCCTGATCACGAGATGATCAAAAAACAAAAGGCATTGAAAGTGTTCGGCAATGTCCTCTACAACCCGAACTTATGGTGCCTAAACCGTCGCTCTGCGGCTGGCGCGTTTGCGGTTGGCCTGTTTATGGCGTTTGTACCACTACCAAGTCAAATGATCATGGCTGCCGGCCTTGCGATTCTATTTGGGGTGAACTTACCTCTTTCTGTTGCTCTCGTTTGGATCAGTAACCCCGTGACAATGCCGGTGCTGTTCTACTTCGCATATAAAGTTGGCGCATTCTGCATGAATACACCGCCACAGCCGTTCCACTTCGAATTATCGTGGCAGTACCTCTCAGAACAAATGGCAACCATTGGACCTCCATTCCTACTCGGCTGCACGATTTGTGGTGTCGTTAGTGCACTTGCTGGTTATTTCGGTATTCGAGGTCTTTGGCGCTATTCAGTTGTACGCAGTTGGCAACAGCGCTCAACACGTTAATTGGATAGCTCTCCAAGTACAACGAATCTCACTGACTCTGTGAGCCAGACAAAGTATCGTTGAAACTGACAAGTCAGACAGTAACTACAGACAAATAGTCACTAAAGACAAAATGTAACGAAAAACAGATGGCAATGAAAAAGGACCACATTATGTGGTCCTTTTTGTGTTTCAGTCTGTGATAAAAACAAGTCAGTGATAAACTCACCTTCCGCTTGAGACAACTACTTAGCACTGAGTACCGTAGCCGGATTGAGTTGGCTGGCTTTCGTCGCCGGATACCACGTCGCGATAAGGCTGAGCAAAGTTGCAGTACCCGCTACCAGTAACACGTCATTCCAAACCAGTTGTGATGGCAAAAAGTCAACAAAGTAAATATCCCCAGATAGGAACTTGTGACCAAGCAGATTCTCCAAAGAGGAAATAATTGGCGTTAAATTAAGCGCAACAACACTGCCGACGATGCCACCGACAACACTCCCCACCACTCCGGAAAATACGCCCTGCCAGACAAAGATTCGTTTGATCAAACCGTCCGTCGCACCCATGGTGCGCAGAATCGCAATTTCAGAGGCTCGATCTTTCACCGCCATCATGAGCGTCGATACAATGTTAAAACACGCAACCCCAATAACCAGAACCATCACAAGGTACATAATGGTTCTAACTAACTGAATGTCACGATACAAGAAGCCATACTTTTGTTTCCAACTACGAAGATACACATACTCGTTCAGTGTATTGCCGACTTCACGTACTACCAATGGCGCATCAAACACGTTATCCACTTTTATTGATACACCAGTGACTCTGTCACCCAGTCGCGCATAACTTTGTGCATCTTCTAAAGGCACGATAGCCAAGCTATGGTCAATCTGACCGTTGAGCTCCAGTAATCCGGTTGCTTTTACTCGGACACGTCTTGGTGATTGTACTTTGCTAGCATCGCCACTGGTTGGGATCATTAATGTCACATAGTCTCCGACATCCACGCCCACTTGCTGCGCAACACCTTGACCTAAAATGACTTGCTGTTCACCCGCTTTGAATTCAGCCCACGCGGCTTGCGAAACAAAGCTTGGCAGTGTCGAGACTTGACTCTCAAGCTCCGGCGATACGCCCCTGAGCTCTACCGCTTTTAGCTGAGCGCCTTTTTCCACCAGCGCCGTTAAACGCACATAAGGCGCAGCCCCTTCGACCCGCGAGTGACTGAGCGACGCGTCAACGACATTTTGCCAGCCACTAATGGGCGCGTTGACACCTTCAAACTCACCATGGGCAATAACCGACAGCACTCGGTTTTTAAGCTCTCGCTCAAAGCCGTTCATCGCTGATAGACCAATAACAATGACCGCAACCCCCACAGCAATTCCAACGATGGATGACATGGAAATAAACGATACCATTTTGTTGCGCTGCTTGGCCTTACTAAAGCGTTTACCTATAAAAAACGATAATGACACGACTGCTCCTTATCTATGCGCCAACTGTCGCAGCATTTGTTACTGCGTCGACCAGAAGGCCGTCTTGCATGTGCAACTGTTTGTCCATTTTAGCGGCCAGTTCATTATCATGTGTGACCACCAAAAATGCCGTACCATACTCTCGATTCAAGGTGCGCATCAGGTCATAAATCGACAGCGCTGTTGCATAGTCTAAGTTACCCGTCGGCTCATCAGCCAGCACCAAGTCTGGCTTGTTCACCAAAGCCCTGGCAATAGCAACACGTTGACGCTCACCACCAGATAGCTCAGAAGGACGATGTTTTAATCGATGTCCAAGCCCCACACGCTCCAAAAGATCGCTCGCTTCTTGATGTGCCTGACTCACCTTAACACCACCAATCAGTAGCGGCATCGCCACATTTTCGACAGCTGTAAAGTCACTCAGAAGATGATGGAATTGATACACAAAGCCCAAGTGTTGGTTGCGTAATTTGGCTTGCTGGTTACCCCCCATATCAAGCAAAGACTGACCGAGAAACTCTACACTTCCTTCGCTTGCTTCATCGAGCGCACCTAACACATGCAATAGGGTCGATTTACCCGAGCCAGACGAACCAATAATCGACACCAACTCACCTTTTTCAATGTCGAAGCTCACCCCTTTTAGCACTTCCGTATCAACTGCGCCGTCGTGGTAAGTTTTACGAATATTACGACACGCGATTAATGGATTACTCATATCTAAGGGCCTCTGCGGGTTTTACTGACGATGCTCGATAAGAAGGAAATAAGGTTGCGACTAAGCTGAGCAACACTGCGCCAACCACAACAACAATAATTTGATATGGGTTAATCACCACTGGCAATTGACCACCAAAACTAAACAGGGCGACGCCCATCGCATCTAAGAGGCTATTGAGATTCGTGGCAAGTAACACGCCCAGTAGGCCACCAACGACGGCTCCCACGACGCCACTGCTCGCGCCTTGAACCATAAAGATAGCCAGCACCTGTCGGTCACTCATCCCTTGCGTTTTCAGGATAGCCACCTCAGACTGCTTCTCCATCACCACCATAATAAGCGCAGAGATAATATTGAATGCAGCGACACCAATAATGAGTCCAAGCATTAGCCCCATCATGTTCTTTTCCATGCGCACAGCTTGGAACAACTCGCCTCTTTGCTCACGCCAATCACTCCAACGCCAGTCCTCTGGAAGCGGCTGACTACTCAGCTCCGAAACAATAAACGGGTCGTCAAAGAACAGTCGCCAGCCACTGGCCTGACCCGCTTTGTAACGCATGAGCTTGCCGGCGTCGGCAATATGGGTAACCACGAGTTGGCTATCTACATCAGAGCCCGTACTATAGAGTCCAGCAACAGTAAACATACGCTGACTTGGGATCCGGCCTAATGGTGTGTACTGGCTGGCGCTCGTAACCATTAAACGAACTTTATCACCCACACGAACGTCTAGCTCACGCGCTAAGCTATGACCAAGCAACACTTGATACTTGCCTGCGCTTAGCCTTTCCAAACTGCCACTGACGATGCGAGAGCGAATCGGGTCATCACTGTCAGGCTCAATACCGATCATCATTGCTGCAGCAAGTCCTTGGTGACTTTGTAATACCGCTTCACTTCGAACAATAGGGACAGCAGATTGACTGCTGCCGTATTGAGAGAGCAATTCAACGGGCTCTTCATCGATAGAAATTCGGCCACAGTCGTGACTGATGACCGCCTGTGGCAAGACGCCCAAAATCCGGCCTTTAAGCTGGGCTTCAAAGCCATTCATCACCGACAACACCGTTACCAGAGATAACACACCAATCGTGATACCTGCGGTAGACATGTAAGAGACAAATCGACTGAATCGGTCGCCGGAACGGCCTCTGAGATAACGCAACCCAATAAAAATTGGCAAGGGGTGAAACATAGTGTTCGCCATAGAAAGATAACTACTAGCTAATGTAACCAGAAAACTGTCAGGGTTGTAGCCCTGGATGTCATTTTCCTTTTAAATTACCGACTTTTGCCGAATTCATCGGCCGTTTTCTTGATAACTCACGGATACACAGAGATAATTAACAGATGTTGATTTAGGGAAAAACTATGCAGCACAACGACTTCTTTACCGTAAACGGACCGCTGAAAGCAAACATTGAACCACTCGCTATTGGCTCACAGCTTCCTGAATTAACGGACTATATCGCGGAGATCCCGCCTTCATTCGTCGCGTCAAGCGAGTTCAGCCAGCTTGATCAAAAAACGGATGCCGCTCAGCATGAGCTTAACCAGCACAATATGAAACATGTCGCAGAGCTGCTTGAACAACAAAATAGCAAGCTCAATTTGCTGCTCAACTACATGATCGCACAGCAAGACGAGCCGGAGCTCCGTTATATCACCAAAAGCTTTGGCGCCAGCCAGTTAAGCTACGTTAATAGCGACGCCTTGCAGGTTGGACAATACGCCAAACTGAAACTGTTTTTAGATCATCCGCCTTCTGGCGTCTATTGTTATGCTGAAGTTACTCAAGTAGAGCCGCAAGACGACGGTTTCCTCATCACGCTTTCCTTTGTTCGTATTTTGGAAGAGCATCAAGACCTTCTTATTAAGGCAGCCTTACATCAGCAACAAAAACTGCTTCGTCAGCGCTCATTAGATAGAGAAAACAATTAATCCATTATGAGTCATTCTCCACTACTTCCACTGAATGCCCCGCAAGGCAAAGGTGATAAAAAACATCTCGGAAATCTGATTGGTGGCGCACTGGCGCTATCTATCGGTGAACACGCGTTAGCCCATAACCAGCACACCTTACTGGTAGTGCCGGATCCGCAGTTGGCGCTGAAACTTCAAGGTGAGTTAGAGCAGTTCTACCCGGGAGATGTTGCTCTTTTCCCGGATTGGGAAACACTGCCTTATGACAATTTCTCGCCGCATCAAGATATCATCTCCGATCGTATCGCCAGACTGTACGCCCTGCCGCAACAAGCCAACGGCATCACCATAGTGCCCGTGAGCACCTTGCTACAGCGCCAAAGCCCACGCGACTATCTGATGCAGCACACCTTGATGGTGAAAACGGGCGATCTGTTCTCTCTCGATAAGCTCAGAGTACAGCTAGAAAACTCAGGCTATCGTCATGTTGACCAAGTGTTTGGACCAGGTGAATACGCTAGCCGCGGATCGATTTTAGATCTCTACCCAATGGGCAGTTCTGCACCGTATCGCATCGATTTTTTCGATGATGAAATCGACACTATTCGCACCTTTGATCCTGAAAATCAGCGCTCAATTGAGGACATTTCAGAGATCCGCCTACTCCCAGCGCACGAATTTCCGACCACCAAAGAGGCCATCGAAGAGTTTCGAACTCGTTGGCGTCAGCAGTTTGATGCCAGACGAGAACCTGAATCCATCTACATGCAAGTCACGAAAGGGACTTGGCCTGCGGGTATCGAATATTGGCAACCGCTATTTTTTGATCACACGGAAACCTTATTTGATTATGTCAGTGATGACGCACAGGTCATCATGGTGGGAGAAGTAGAAACCGCCGTCGATAATTTCCTTGCCGATGTCGATAGCCGTTACGAGCAGCGTAAAGTCGACCCACTTCGACCATTGCTAGCACCCACAGAGCTATGGCTAGAAAAAGATGAGTTCTTTAGCCGCCTTAAGCAGTATCCACAGCTGCAATACCATACGGATGCGATCAAAGAGAAAGCAGGACGCAACAACGCCCCTGTTGAGGCGCTACCAGACATTACAGTGCAGCATCAGCTTAAAGAGCCGATGGCGCAGATCCGTCAATTCACCGAGCAGTTTAGCGGCAATATTGTCTTTTCGGTCGAATCTGAAGGTCGTCGAGAAGCACTACTTGAGCTACTGCATCGCATTAAGCTTCGCCCAGTTGAGCAGAGCAATCTGTCTGAAGCCCTTGCCAGTAATGAACGCTTCACTCTGATCATCGGCCAATGCGAGCATGGATTTCGCTACCAAGACAGCTTTGCACTTATCTGTGAAAGTGACATGTTGGGTGACCGTGTTATCCAACGCCGCAAGAAAGAAAAACGCTCCATAAACAGCGACACGGTAATTCGAAACCTCGCCGAGCTAAAACCAGGACAACCTGTGGTACACATCGACCACGGTATTGGCCGCTATGTCGGTTTACAGACGCTTGAAGCCGGCGGCATGACCACAGAATACGTAACGCTTGAGTATCAAAACGACGCCAAGCTCTACGTACCTGTTGCGTCACTTAACCTTATTGGTCGCTATTCTGGCGGCGCAGAAGAGTCCGCACCGCTGCACAAACTTGGTGGCGAGGCTTGGGCGAAAGCGCGCCGTAAAGCGGCAGAAAAAGTCCGTGACGTAGCCGCAGAACTGCTTGATGTCTATGCCAAACGTGAACTCAAGCCTGGCTACAAATTCAAGCTAGACCGTGACCAATACGCTACCTTTAAAGCTGGTTTCCCATTCGAAGAAACGGACGATCAAGCTCAGGCGATAAATGCGGTCATGTCGGACATGTGCCAACCAAAAGCGATGGATCGCCTAGTTTGTGGTGACGTAGGTTTTGGTAAAACAGAAGTCGCCATGCGAGCAGCCTTTGTCTCCACGGACAATGGCAAACAGGTTGCGGTTTTAGTCCCGACTACCCTACTCGCTCAGCAACACTTTGAGAACTTCCGCGATCGCTTTGCCAACCTGCCAATCCGAGTGGAAGTACTCTCGCGCTTTAAGTCGGCCAAAGAGCAAAAAGCGATTCTACAAGATGTCGCAGATGGCAAAGTCGATATCGTGGTGGGTACCCACAAGCTGCTGTCCAGTGATATTCGATTCAAAGATTTAGGTCTGCTGATCGTTGACGAAGAACACCGCTTTGGTGTTCGTCAGAAAGAGAAAGTAAAAGCGATGCGAGCGGATGTCGATATTCTGACGCTGACTGCAACCCCTATTCCAAGAACGTTGAATATGGCCATGAGTGGTATGCGAGACTTGTCTATCATCGCTACACCACCAGCCAGACGACTTGCGATTAAAACGTTTGTACGTCAAAGCGAAGATAGCGTGGTTAGGGAAGCGATTCTTCGTGAGATCATGCGTGGTGGTCAAGTCTACTTCCTACACAACCAAGTAGAAACCATCGAGAAAGTGGCCGCTGATCTTGAAAAACTGGTTCCAGAAGCCCGCGTCACGGTCGCTCACGGTCAAATGCGGGAACGCGAACTAGAGCGCGTGATGAACGACTTTTATCATCAGCGGTTCAATTTGCTAGTGTGTACCACCATTATAGAAACTGGCATCGATGTTCCAACGGCTAACACCATCATTATGGATAGAGCCGATAACTTGGGTCTTGCGCAGCTGCACCAACTTCGTGGCCGTGTGGGTCGTTCGCACCACCAAGCTTATGCATATATGCTCACTCCGCATCCTAAAGCCATGACCAAGGATGCTATCAAGCGTTTAGATGCTATCGCTTCACTCGAAGACTTGGGCGCTGGTTTCACGCTTGCCACACACGATTTAGAAATACGTGGTGCGGGTGAATTACTGGGTGATGAACAAAGTGGCCAAATTCAGTCTGTTGGCTTCTCACTGTATATGGAAATGCTTGAACAGGCAGTTGAAGCGCTTAAAGAAGGTCGAGAGCCTTCGCTAGACGATCTGCTGCGTGAGCAAACCGAAGTTGAGCTGCGGATCCCTGCGCTACTCCCAGACGATTACATTCCAGACATTAACACCCGCTTGTCGATGTATAAACGCATTGCGAGTGTGGGCAATGAAGATCAACTTAACGAACTTAAGGTCGAGCTTATCGACCGCTTTGGTCTACTTCCTGATGCAGCGAAACACCTACTGGAAGTTGCCAAAATGAAGCTTCGTGGCGGGTCGCTGAAAGTGAAGAAAGTAGAAGCGCATGAGAAAGGCGGCTATATTGAGTTTTATCCAGACGCTGACATTAACCCAGCCTTCTTAGTTAAACTACTGCAAGCTCAACCGACCAAGTTTGCGATGGAAGGGCCAACCAAGTTTAAGTTTATGGAGTCATTGACCGATCGCCGTAAGCGCTTGAACTACTTAAACAGCATGCTTGATGAGTTTGAAGCCAATCGACTACCGGCCTAAACGACACAAGTAGAGCCTTGCCGAAACATAAAGCTGATGAATGGCACAAATTGTTTCGGCAACACTTTGTATTAATTGATATACTGGATCCCACTCACCGACAGTGGCCATCAATGGAGAAACAATGAAAAAACTGATCCCACTGCTACTCCTATTGGTCTCTATGCCAAGCTTGGCACAGAGACAATTTGACATAGAAGTGATCGTTTTTAAGCGCGCCATCAATCCTGAAAAAGTGAATGAGTCATGGCCAAACGATGTGGCAGACATTGACTTTAGTCGCGCCGGCTCTCTTAACGATGCGAGTTATCGCGCGTCAAAAAATGTCACCGTGTTGCCGACAGCCTCTTTTCAGTTAAACGAAGAAGCCAATAAGCTTAAGAATCATGCGGGTTACACTGTATTGCTTCATAAAGCCTGGCGCCAAGGCGACAATGGTAAAGGCTCTGCACCTATCTTCCATCTTCGAGCAGGTAAAGACTACTCCACTGAGTTTTACTCTGACGGCTCTGAAAAAGGCAGCCTAAGCAACACATCATCACCCGTTGAAGGCGTAACTGAGCAAGCCATCGATAAACCACTGTATGAGCTTGATGGAAAACTGCAGATTTATGTTCAGCACTACCTCTATGCAGAGGCGCAACTTGACCTTAAATCACCAAGTACCAAACAAGTAGTTGTTGAAGCACCATTAAACGAAGCTCCAATAGAAATTACAAACACAGAAACAACCACCGATGCCGCGCAGCCAGACAGTAATGTTATCGCTGGTAATCTCGAAGCCATTGAGCCACAACGTGAAACATTGACCTTCTTGAAAGACTATCGCCTGGATCAGAAACGTCGTATGCGCAGTAGTGAAACTCACTATCTCGATCACCCATTAATGGGAATGATCATTCAAGTACGACGTGTTCAAAACTAGTCGATACACAATCTTCTAGATACACTCTCTTCTAAAGACTCGCATTGCGAGTCTTTTTTTATTTCATTTCCCCAACTCTCAAAAAGCCAATAGAGCTGTGAACTCACTCGCATAAACGTTTATACTTTGGCTATGAACGTCAATTACACCATATACACCAAGCGCTTATGCTTACGTCTGCTAACACCAGACCATGTACCGCAGTTTGCAAACGCGATCCAAACCTCACCGTCACTTCATCAGTGGATTGATTGGTGCCACTCCAATTACACCGAAGAAGAAGCATTGGAGTTTATTAGTGCCACGCGGCTCAATTGGGTAAAAGCGTCGGCATTTGGCTTTGCACTGTTTAGTCGCGATAGTGACGAGTTTCTCGGTATGGCCGCATTCAATGAGTTTTATCATACCTTCAACATGGGAAGCCTAGGCTACTGGCTTAAGGATTCGGCGCAGCACCAAGGCTACGCCCTGGAGGCGATGGATGCGATTATTGAATTTGCCTTTGCTCACCTACTCCTAACGCGCTTAGAGATTGTCTGTGACCCGGACAACTCGCCTAGTCACCATCTTGCAGAGCGTTTGGGGGCAACCTTCGAATGTGTCGCGCAGAATCGCTACATCTTTAACGGCAAGCCGAAAGCAGGAATGGTCTACTCGATTACACCAAACACGCGCAGGGTATAGAGCCAACTTCAATTAGCATCTTATCTAACGGGTCAGATTCGAAACAAAAAAAAAGGAAGCTTACGCTTCCTTTTTTCGTTCATTTTGGATTGAGCTGATTAGCCGTGGTTGCGAATCCACTCATCCATGTCTGTTTTCAGGTTGTCAGACTTGGTACCGAAGATAGCTTGAACACCACCAGATACTACAACTACACCTGCAGCACCAAGTTGCTTAAGCTTGTCTTGGTCAACGATTTCAGTGTCTGCTACAGCAACACGTAGACGTGTGATACATGCATCTAGACCTGTGATGTTCGCTTTACCGCCGAACGCTGCAACTAGTTCACCAGCCATTTCGTTACCAGAAACTTCTACACCAGCTTCTTCAGTTTCGTCTTCACGGCCTGGAGTCTTAAGGTCCATTGCAGTGATTACTGTGCGGAATACGAAGTAGTAGATTGCTGCGTATACTAGACCAACACCAATCATTAGACCAAGTTTCTGAGAGTTACCAGACAGAACTAGGAAGTCAATTAGACCGTGTGAGAATGAAGTACCGTGTACAAAACCTAGAGTGTTTGCAACAACGTATGCAGAACCAGCTAGTAGAGCGTGGATTCCGTATAGTAATGGAGCTACGAATAGGAACGAGAATTCGATTGGCTCAGTGATACCTGTTAGGAACGATGTTAGAGCAGCAGAAGCCATGATACCCATAACTTTAGCGCGGTTCTCAGGCTTAGCACAGTGTGCAATAGCGATTGCAGCAGCTGGTAGACCGAACATCTTGAACATGTAACCACCCGCTAGCTGACCGAAGCCATTACCAGCAGCACGAGACGCTTCGTCTGCAACTAGGTAACAAGTTAGTACGCCGTTTTGAGTTTCGCCTGCAGCGTTAACACAAGTACCTGCTTCGAAGAAGAACGGTACGTTCCAAACGTGGTGTAGACCGAATGGGATTAGAGAACGCTCAACAACACCGTAGATACCGAATGCTAGTTGTGGGTTTTGCTCTGCAGCCCAGTGAGAGAATGCACCGATAGCAGCACCGATTGGTGGCCATACGATAGATAGGATGATACCTAGTGCAATCGCAGTGAAACCAGTGATGATTGGCACAGCACGCTTACCAGCGAAGAAGCCAAGGTACTCTGGAAGTTGGATTTTGAAGAAACGGTTGAATGCCCAAGCAGCCACACCACCGACAAGGATACCACCTAGTACACCTGTATCGATTTTCTCAACGCCCATAACACCAGCCATAACGCTTAGCGTTGCAGTCATGATGCCGTAACCAACGATAGCAGCTAGACCTGCAACACCGTCGTTGTTAGTAAAGCCAAGTGCTACACCTACAGCGAATAGCAATGCCATTTGGCCGAATACTGAGCCACCAGCTTGTTCCATAAGGTTAGAAACTACTTCTGGAATGAAGCCAAGGTTGGCAGCACCTACCCCAAGAAGAATACCTGCAACTGGTAGTACCGATACTGGCAGCATCAGAGACTTACCAACTTTTTGCAGGTTAGCAAAAAGGTTCTTAAACATGTTTATGCTCCTGATAAAGTTATTAGTATTTATGGGCTCTAACGGCACACCCCCGTAGCCTAAATGTTAGCACCCATAGAAAATGTAACCACGATTCGAATTATATTTTCTGCCTCTAAATATATCTTGATGGCACTCAAGGTTTCTACACACTTACGAAATTTAGTTTCAAAACTACGCATAGATCACGTTTCGAATCACCTTGTGTAATGGTTTTCAGGCGCCTTAAATAATTGAAATGTAAAGGAATTATAATTATATCAATTAATTTCACTGAGTGAATAAAATAGGCTTCTAAGTTATTTTACGTAACATAATTACAGTTTGTGCAGAATCACCTCTTTTTTCTCAACAGAAATCGTTAACATTAAATTTATTTGAACTTTTCAATTTTTTTCGACAAAAAAGGCGCAAATTGCGCCCTTAGTAACCACATGTGTCAAAGTTGTTATTTCCTAGCTCAAAAAAAGATCGCGGTAATTTTTGCTGGTTTTTTCAGCGACCTCAGACAATGACACCCCTTTGAGCTGCGCGATATAGGCTGCAACTTCGACAACATACGCTGGTTGGTTCTCTTTTCCGCGGTGCGGAATAGGCGCAAGATACGGAGAGTCCGTCTCAATAAGCAGGCGTTCTAACGGTAATTGTTTCACGACTTCTTTGAGTTCTTTTGCTTGTCTGAAGGTAACAATACCTGAAATCGAGATATAAAAGCCCAGCTCCATAGCCGCTTTCGCGAAAGGCAAGTCCTCAGTAAAGCAATGGATCACGCCACCACAACGCTCTGCATGACCATTTTTTAGTATATCAAGAGTGTCTTGACGTGCGTTGCGAGTATGAATGATGAGCGGTTTATTCACGTCAACCGCAACGTCAACTTGCTGCTCAAAGCGACGTTTCTGAAGCTCTGCTGTGTCTGGTTGGTAGTGATAGTCCAGCCCAGTTTCACCAACAGCCACAACACGTTCGTCAGCCACATAACGTTTAAATTGTTCTAGCGAAAAATTACTTTCTACGTCCAGAGGATGAACGCCACAAGATGCCATAATTTGCGGGTATGGCTTGATAAGCTCCATCATCGCTGGAAAAGAATCTAGCGTAACACCTACGGATAAGAGCTGTTCGACGTTCGCTGCTTTGGCTTTATTCAGTACGTCTTGAATACCATCGTGTAGCTCGTCGTAGTTGAGCTTATCAAGATGACAATGTGAATCTACAAACATAATAATTTACTTAATTAACTATGAAAAATTTGAGGAATACGGAGCTGGTATGGAGTTAGACAATCGGTTTGGCCTAACCCATAGGGTAGACCAAGACCGTGTGTAAGGTTAGAACGAGACGAAAATTAAGCAACTAAAAACGGTATAACCAGTTCGTCATCAAGAGTTCAGTATTGAGGCCACTAGAGATCGACAGCTGCTGCTTTAGCTCAGCGAGAGCCTCCGCCTGTTGAAACAAGGTTTGATAGTCGAAATGTGCCGCTAACCGCTTCGCCTCTGATATTGTCGTGTCATCGGTTACACCAAGCGCCTGTTTTTGCGCACTCACCAACACGAGCCAAAGCCAAGAAAGCTGAACGTCGACAGCCACATCGCTCTTTACTAAGCTCGTCATCAATGACGACACGTCCGTTTGACCACTAATCACGACTTGGATAAAGGACTCAAGCAGACTATTAAAGACTTTCTCATGACCTTGCTCTATAAAAGCCTTCATCACTAAAGGCTCGCTCTGACAGAGGTAGGCAGCCTGAGGTGATACGTCTTTATTAAGTTGCTGACTCACCCACTCACAAGCAGCTTGCTGTGTCGGAGCAGCAATTGGCCAAGCCTCACAACGACTTCTTATCGTCGGCAGCAAACGTTGTGCGTTGTCCGTTGACAGAATAAACACACAGGAGCTTGATGGCTCTTCGAGCGTTTTTAACAAAGCATTAGCTGCAGAGGCATTCATACGCTCTGCTTGTGGAATCACAATCACTCGGTAGCCCCCAAATTGGGAGGACTCTAGTGCCCACTTATTAGCTTGGCGAATTTGTTCAACAGAAAGCGTCTTTTTATCCTTCTCAGGCAGCACCATATGCACGTCAGGATGTGATTCTGAACGGATTAAGCTACAGGCATGACAAAATCCACACGGCTCAGACGCATCATTCTCGCACATCAGCCCGCTAACATAGCGATCAATCAATGCTTGAGGTGCAAGACCCGGTTTAGCCTGTAATAGCATCGCCCCCGAGATGTGAGCTCGTTCTAAGTTGGACTTAAGTTGCTGCCAAGTGGTCGTGTGCCAAGGATACGCGTACATAACCTTTCCTATTGCTGTGCTAACCAAACTTTAACCGCTTGGCGAATATCCGCTTGAACCGAATCGATATCTTGGCTGGCATCAATAGTCACAATGCTCGAATCCTCACTCGCTAAATTCAAGTATCGTTCGCGAGTGCGCTCAAAAAAGCTAATGTCCATTTTTTCAATGCGATCCAATTCACCACGGCCACGAGCACGCTCAAGACCGAGACGTGGCTCAATGTCTAAATACAAAGTAAAGTCTGGCTTAAAGCTACCAAGCGCGATCTGCTTTAACGACGACATAATATCGGCATCAATTTGACGACCGCCGCCCTGATACGCCTGCGATGACAGATCATGACGATCCCCTATCACCCAAGCGCCCTTTTGCAGCGCTGGCTTAATCACGGTTTCTACAAGCTGAATACGAGCAGCATACATCAATAGAAGCTCTGAGCGATCTTGCAGCGCTTCACCTGGCTGTTCTTCTTTAACCAAGGCACGCATTTTCTCTGCCAACAAAGTACCGCCTGGCTCACGGGTGTTCTCTATGTGCTCAATACCGGCAGCGTCGAGCTCTTCACGAAGAACATTAATCGCAGAGCTTTTACCTGCGCCTTCCAGACCCTCAATAACTATGAATTTACCTTGAGGAATGAATTTACCTTGGTTCATTTTCGACTTCTTAACTGTTTTAAATACTGTTGGACCGCACGATTGTGGTCGCGTAAGTTCTTAGAAAACACATGGCCGCCAGTGCCACTAGCAACAAAATAGAGATAGTTGCTGTCTTCTGGATTCACTGCCGCCATGATAGATGCTTTGCCTGGCATTGCAATCGGTGTTGGTGGCAGCCCATTGATAACATAGGTATTATAAGGCGTGCGCTCACGAAGATCTTTCTTACGAATATTACCATCATATCTATCGCCCATGCCGTAAATTACAGTTGGGTCAGTTTGAAGGCGCATACCTTTGTTCAAGCGGTTCACAAACACTGATGCGACACGTTCACGTTCAGACGGAACAGAGGTCTCTTTTTCAATGATTGAGGCTAAAATTAAGGCTTCGTACTGATTATTTAACGGCAGTTTCTCTTGTTTCTGCTCCCAGCTCGCGTTGAGTATTTTTTCAAGCTTACTGTTAGCACGTTTTAAGATATCTAGATCGCTATCACCAACCGAATAATGATACGTTTCTGCAAGGAACAAGCCTTCAAGCTTTTCATGTTCAATACCCAGAGCCTTGGCAATTTCAGCCTCTGTCATTTCCTCTGTCGCATGCTTTAAATGCTCAGCAGTTGTAAATTGCTGGCGCCATTCTTTAAACGTTGAGCCTTCGATAAAGGTAATAGCGAGTTGATACTCTTGACCATGGATGATTTCGCTTATCGCCTGTTCGAAACTCATGCCCGGTCTAAGCTCAAATGTTCCAACTTTAATCTTGGTAAGCTCAGGGTGAAAACGACGGATCAATGGCTCAAAATCTGTTGGCTTTATCCATTGGTTGGTGACGAATTTACCTATTATCGTATTGAGACTATTCCCACGCTGAACAGTCACCAACTCAGGCTGTTCTATATTGAGCGGTTGAGTGATAAATGTTTCAACACTGTTCTTCACATATACAAAGCCGCCAGCGGCTATCGCACATAGCACGATGACGAGTAATACAAACTTCTTTAGCACAGACTTAACTTCTCCTGGATCTGTTTTGTTAGTGAGCCTTTGACAAACTCAACTTCCCTAATTTTTATGACGGGCGCAACCCCTAGAATACAATTGGTAACGAAAACCTCATCGGCATCTAGAACCGTCTCGAGACGAAACTGACCCACGGTCACTGAGTAGCCAAGTGAGCTCATCGCTTCAAGCACTTGTTCACGCATAACGCCGGAAACACCCGCAAGCGAAAGATCAGCAGTAAACAGTTGCTGAGACTTAACCCAAAACAGATTCGCCATTGTGGTTTCTATGACATTGGCCTCCAAATCGAGGACGATGCCATCTAGATAGCCCGCATCTTCTACATTGGATTTCGCTAGAATTTGTTCGAGTCGGTTATTGTGTTTCAAACCGGCCAATAATGGACTGTGCCCCAACACAACGTCTGAAACCGTCATTTCGACGCCATTTTGTCGAAGTTCGTTATATTTTTCCGGATATTCAAAGCAGCTTACCGTTACGAAAGGGCCATGGTTGACCTTGGCACTGTAGCCTCGACCACCTTCTCCTCGACTTACGTGTAGCTTGATGCCTGCTTGGGCATCGGGCAGAGCTAGGCTTTCAATATCGTCACGCAAAGCGTGCCAATCCATGGGTTCAATACGCAATGCTTCGAACGCCTGTTCCATACGCTTCACGTGCTGCGCCCACAGTTGAAGTTTGCCATCTCGCGTCAAGATCGTTGTAAAGCAGCCGTCACCGTATTGAAAACTTCTGTCACTTACCGAAATCCTTTCGATAGGCTGACCATCACGCCAATGCATACTGTTCCCTTAAAATAACAAAACGGCTCAATGCTAAGCATCAAGCCGTTTAAATACAAGTCTCTTATCTCAACGAGTAGATATTACATCTTTTTGAAGATTAGTGAGCCGTTTGTACCGCCAAAACCGAACGAGTTACACAATGCGTATTCCATTTCCACTTTACGTGCTGTATGTGGTACTAGATCCACATCGCACTCTGGGTCTGGATTATCGAGGTTAATCGTTGGTGGCACGATTTGGTCAACCAAAGACATGATTGTGATAATTGCTTCAGCTGAGCCTGCAGCACCAAGAAGGTGACCTGTCATCGATTTTGTAGACGATACCAATACTTTCTTCGAGCCTTCTTCACCAAGTGCACGTTTAATGCCTTTGATTTCAGCTACGTCACCCGCAGGTGTTGACGTACCGTGTGCGTTTACATAACCGATTTGCGCGCCAGTAAGGCCTGCATCACGAAGTGCCGCTTCCATTGCTAGTGCGCCACCAGAACCATCTTCGCTTGGAGATGTCATGTGATAAGCGTCACCGCTCATACCGAAACCAACAAGCTCAGCATAGATCTTAGCACCGCGCGCTTTAGCGTGTTCGTACTCTTCAAGTACGATCACTCCAGCACCATCACCAAGTACAAAGCCGTCACGATCCACATCCCAAGGACGAGATGCTTTCTGAGGTTCGTCATTACGAGTTGACAGAGCTTTCGCAGCACCAAAACCTGCCATACCAAGAGGTGTAGACGCTTTCTCAGAACCGCCTGCAACCATAGCTTCAGCGTCACCGTATGCGATCATACGAGCCGCATGACCAATGTTGTGTAAGCCAGTAGTACAAGCTGTTGAGATGGCAATGTTAGGACCACGTAACCCAGCGAGAATAGAAAGTTGACCAGCAACCATGTTTACAATAGTCGAAGGGACAAAGAAAGGACTTACGCGACGAGGGCCTTTCGATACCAACGCTTGATGACCCGCTTCGATGAGATCAAGACCGCCAATACCAGAACCGATCGCAACACCGATACGGTGTTGGTTATCTGGCGTGACGTCTAGACCAGAATCTTTAAGAGCGTGCATACCTGCCACAATGCCGTATTGGATAAACAAATCCATTTTCTTGGCATCTTTTTTAGACACGTACTCACTGCCGTCAAAGTCTTTAACTAAGCCTGCGAAACGAGTTGAGAAATCGGTTGTATCGAAATGTTCAATATTTACGATACCACTCTTGCCCTCAAGAAGGGCTTTCCATGAAGATTCTACGGTGTTGCCTACCGGTGACAACATACCCATGCCAGTGACAACAACACGACGCTTGGACACGATTTTTTCTCCGGGATATTTGTGATTCTATTTGAAAGGATAGAAGACGTTTAAAAAAAACACAGGCGGCCATGGTGGCCGCCTAGAAAGAGATATTACTGAGCGCTGTTTACGTAGTCGATAGCAGCTTGAACAGTAGTGATCTTCTCAGCTTCTTCATCAGGAATCTCAGTGTCGAATTCCTCTTCTAGAGCCATTACTAGCTCAACTGTGTCTAGAGAGTCAGCACCTAGATCGTCAACGAAAGAAGCTTCGTTTTTAACTTCTGCTTCGTCTACACCTAGCTGTTCAACAATGATTTTCTTTACGCGTTCTTCGATGTTGCTCATTTTAATTTTCCTTTACAGATTTCGCTCTATGCGATGTTTCCGTAGTTTATTCGAACTGTTGAAAGTTGCAAGGGGGTCCTTGCTGGTCAAACCACAATTTTAGCGAATTTAACCGAAATTCAGCACATTTTTGACTTAAATCATGCACAAATGTTGCACAGATCAAACCATGTACATGCCACCATTTACGTGAAGAGTCTCACCTGTGATGTAAGCCGCTTCTGGCGATGCAAGAAATGCAACAGCCGAAGCGATTTCACGAGGGTCACCTAAACGGCCAGCAGGCACGTTCGCTAGTGTAGCAGCTCGTTGCTCATCATTCAGTGCTTTTGTCATGTCTGTTTCAATAAAACCAGGTGCAACTGTGTTGACTGTTACACCACGTGAAGCTACTTCACGTGCCATAGACTTGGTAAAGCCGATAACGCCTGCTTTTGCTGCTGCGTAGTTTGTTTGACCTGCGTTACCCATAGTGCCCACAACAGAGCCTACGTTGATAATACGGCCTTGACGTTTCTTCATCATGCCACGCAGTACCGCTTTAGATAGGCGGAAGATAGACGTAAGGTTCGTGTCCATGATATCCGTCCACTCATCGTCCTTCATACGCATTAGAAGGTTGTCACGAGTGATGCCTGCATTGTTAACCAGAATGTCGATAGCACCGAATTCTTCGTTAATTTGCTTTAGAACAGCTTCGATTGAGTCGGTATCTGTCACGTTAAGAGCTAGACCCTTACCGTTATCACCTAGATATTCACTGATTGCTGCTGCGCCGTTCTCTGACGTAGCTGTACCAATTACCTTTGCACCGCGCTCTACAAGTAGCTCAGCGATTGAGCGACCAATACCACGGCTTGCACCTGTTACTAGGGCAATTTTGCCTTCAAGGTTCATCATTATTGGATTCCTTTTATTTTGCAGCTTCAAGTGACGCAGCGTCGTTTACTGCTGCAGCACTTAATGTCTTAACGATACGCTTAGTTAGACCCGTTAGAACCTTACCTGGGCCAAATTCTAGCAGTTTCTCTACACCTTGCTCGCTCATCTTCTCTACACCTTCAGTCCAGCGAACTGGGCTGTGTAGCTGACGTACAAGTGCGTCTTTAATTTTTGCAGGATCAGTCTCTGCTGCCACATCAACGTTATTGATAACTGGAACAGATGGTGCGTTGAATTCAATCGCCTCTAGAGCAACGGCTAGCTTCTCTGCTGCTGGCTTCATCAGCGCACAGTGAGAAGGTACCGACACAGGAAGAGGAAGTGCACGTTTCGCACCCGCTTCTTTACACAATACACCAGCACGCTCAACTGCCGCTTTGTTACCGGCAATCACGACTTGACCAGGTGAATTGAAGTTTACTGGAGAAACCACTTCACCTTGCGCTGCTTCTTCACACGCTTTAGCAATAGATTCATCATCTAGACCGATGATCGCGTACATAGCGCCAACACCAGCTGGTACGGCTTCTTGCATTAGCTGACCGCGCAGCTGAACAAGCTTAATGGCTTCTTTGAAGTCAATCACACCTGCACAAACTAGTGCAGAGTATTCACCTAAGCTGTGGCCTGCGACGAGCACTGGCTGAGCAAGGCCTTGCTCTTGCCATACACGCCAGATAGCGACAGAGGAAGCTAGCAACGCTGGCTGTGTACGATGTGTCTGATTAAGATCTTCAGCAGATCCATTTTGAACCAATACCCAAAGGTCGTAACCTAGTGCATCTGATGCTTCTGCAAATGTCGCTTTCACGATCTCATGTTGCTCGCCAAGCTCTGCAAGCATGCCAATTGTTTGTGAACCCTGACCTGGGAACACGATTGCAAAATTACTCATCGTTATTTCCTTAAACAACGCAATCTATGACTTTTATACCGTTTGGTTTGGGCAGAGTTAGAAGCGAACGAGCGCCGAACCCCAAGTAAACCCACCACCAAACGCTTCTAATAACAGGTTTTGTCCACGCTTAATTCGGCCATCACGCACTGCTTCATCGAGTGCAGTCGGTACCGTAGCGGCTGACGTATTACCGTGACGATCAAGTGTCAATACGACTTGATCCATCGACATACCAAGTTTCTTCGCTGTTGCGGCAATAATGCGATAGTTCGCTTGATGAGGCACTAGCCAATCGAGATCTTCTTTACTCATCCCATTGGCTGCTAGTGTGTCTTTCACCAATTTAGATAGCTGGGTTACCGCTACCTTAAAGACTTCGTTGCCTGACATGTTGAGCCATTTATCTAGCTCACCACCACGAACTGGCATTTCAAGGCTAAGCAAATCGCCAAAACGGCCATCTGCATAAAGATGTGTCGAGATAATTCCTGGTTCTTCGCTTGCACCAAGAACCACGGCGCCTGCAGCATCGCCAAACAAAATAATAGTAGAGCGATCAATCTCTTCAACAGTTTTTGATAGACAATCTGAACCGATCACCAATACGTTTTTACACATACCAGAGCGGATATGCTGATCGGCAACTGATAACGCATAAACAAAACCAGTACATGCTGCCGCCATATCGAATGCAGGACAACCTTGAATACCAAGTTTTGCTTGAACTTGACATGCAGACGACGGAAACGCGTGGCTGCTACTTGTCGTTGCAACAATGATCAGATCGATATCGTTTTTATCGATACCTGCCATTTCAATCGCTTTTAGCGACGCTTCATAGCCCATATCCGCGACGGTTTCGTCTTCGGCGGCAATGCGACGCTCTTTAATGCCTGTGCGAGTGACAATCCATTCATCTGTCGTGTCTACCATTTTCTCTAGATCGGCATTGGTGCGGATCTGAGATGGCAGGTAGCTGCCCGTACCTAAAATTTTGCTATACATGAAGACTAATACTGCCTCTCGAGTAACACTGCTTCTAGACGATCGCTTATTTGGTTTGGCACTTGGCGCTTAACCTCGTGAACCGCTTCGCCTATTGCATTAACAAGCGCCGAAATATCAGCGCTTCCGTGGCTTTTTATGACAATGCCGCGCAATCCTAACAAACTTGCTCCGTTATACTGGTCGGGGTTCAGTGCTTTTACTTCACTTAACATGTCAGAAAACAGTAATCTGGCTATCCATCCTTTGATGGTTGACGTAGCCAACTTCGCTTTAAGTTTGTCCAAAACAAACTGCGCAGTTCCTTCGCACGCTTTCAATGTGGTATTACCAACAAATCCATCGCAAACGATAACATCAGCACAGTCGCTCAATAACTCATTACCCTCAACGAATCCAATATAGTTAATGGATGGGCATTGTGTCAGCATTTCTGAGCAACGTTTGACCAAATCATTACCCTTAATTTCTTCGGCACCAATATTGAGAATGGCAACGCGAGGGCAGCGTCCCAAATGTTGCTGTGCAAGTGCACTACCCATGACAGCGAACTGAAATAGAGAGTCTGCATCAACCGACGCGTTTGCGCCCAAGTCGAGCATCCAGGTTTTTGCACCGGATTGGGTTGGCAGTGCCGTAACTAAAGCGGGTCTATCAATGCCTGGGAGAAGTTTGAGACGATATCGTGACAACGCCATCAATGCGCCAGTATTTCCGCCACTAACACATGCGTCAGCGTGCTCAGATTCAACTAAATCCAAGGCAATACGCATCGACGTATCGTGACTGTTTCTTAAGGCGAAGGAAGGCTTTTCGGAATTCGAAATGACTCGGTCACTATGCATCACCTCAAGGCGAGGGCTGCGTTGGTAACCTAAATGTTTGAGTTGCGTGTTTATTGACGGCGTGTCGCCAACAAGCACCACTTTTAGCTCTGGGAAATGCGACAGTGCCTGCACGGCGGCAGGCACTGTTACGGAAGGACCGAAGTCCCCGCCCATTGCATCAAGTGCAACGGTTATATTATGCAAAGGTCAACCTTACTTGTTGATAACCTTTTTGCCACGGTAGTAACCGTCAGCAGTCACATTGTGACGTAGGTGAGTTTCACCTGAAGTTGCGTCTACAGATAGTGCAGCTGAAGTTAGCGCATCATGTGAACGACGCATGCCACGCATAGAACGTGACTTCTTGCTTTTTTGTACGGCCATGGACCCTACTCCTATGTTAGTAATTTAAACGTCAGTAACTTTAGTTACTCACGCTTTAAGCTCTTTAAAACATCAAATGGATTTGGCTTTTCTTCTGGAATCTCTTCCGGAATATCTCCAAACACCATGTTGTTTGAGTCAACGCTACAGTCTGCTATATCGTGCATTGCGACTTGAGGCAGGTTTAAGATGAACTCGTCTTCAACTAGTTGTATGAGATCAACCTCACCGTACTCATTAAGATCTACCAAATCATAATCTTCCGGTGCTTCCTCTTCACTCTTCTCACTATAATAAGGAGTATAAGTGAATTGGACTTCACACAAGTGTGTGAAAATCTCATTACAACGCTGACATTCCAAATCAACTTCGATGTTAGCTTTACCAGAGATAACAACAAGTCGCTGTTCATCATGCCCAAAGGACAATGTCACTTCAGCATCGCGTTTTACGCTACTAACTGACTCGTGCAAACGCTTAAAAAGGCTGACTTGGATGATGCCATCATAGTCGAGTCTTTTTTGTGCCGTCTTACCCGGGTCAACACTTCGCGGTATTTTTACCTTTTGCATAGGGCGCGAATATTATCTTCCAAAACGGATTTAGTCAAAGAAAAAGGCGAAAAAGTTGTACTTTTTTTGCCTACAGATTAAGAATCTATCAATATGTCTAGAAACTGCAATTATAATAGAAAAACTGAACCGAAAATGAAATCCATAAGACTCATTTTAGCCTCAACTTCTCCTTATCGTGCCGAGCTATTGGCGAAGTTAGGTCTACCCTTTGAGGCCATCGCCCCACAAGTTGATGAAACCGTCCATTCTGATGAGTCAGCTACGCAGCTGGTTCAACGACTAGCAGAACAAAAAGCACGTGCACTGCAAAATGAGCCCGACGCGCTTGTTATCGGCAGTGACCAAGTTTGTGTTATCAACGGCCAAATTATTGGTAAGCCTCTTGATCGCGAAACAGCTATTGCTCAGCTTAGCCAGCAGAGTGGCAAAACCATTCGATTCTATACAGGCCTCGCTGTCGTCAACACCAACACAAATGAGTGTGACGTCACCGTCGATACCTTCGATGTTACCTTTAGAACGCTAAACCAAGCGCAGATTGAGCGCTACGTTGATCTCGAGCAGCCCTATTACTGTGCCGGCAGTTTCAAAAGTGAAGGACTTGGCATTAGCCTATTTAGTACATTGGAAGGAAAGGATCCAAACACATTAGTGGGTCTGCCTTTAATCGATCTAGTAACTATGCTCGATAAACACGGGCTCTCACCTTTAGGCTAGTTTCAGCGCTATTCTTTCTAAGAGTTCAAAAAAGCGAAGCCAACTCGGCTTCGCTCATCAATAGAACAAACTAACCTCAAGACATCGTCTTAAGCTTGTCCAATGCTTTTTGAAGCTTAGGCTCCATTTCGGCGTCGATTTCCATTCGCTCTTCTTTACCCGGGTGGGTGAAAATAATGTTTGCAGCATGTAGGAATAAACGATCCAATCCTGCTTTGGCCGTGTAAGCATCAAATCGGCGATCACCGTAACGGTCGTCCCACGCAATAGGGTGACCGGTATATTGAGCGTGCACTCGTATCTGGTGAGTACGCCCGGTAATCGGACTTGCCTGAATTAACGTCGCTTGCTCAAAAGACGTCAGCACTTTGAAACGTGTTTCTGATGGCTTGCCGTTAGGGTTCACTCTGACAATACTGTTCACTTCGTTTTTAAGAAGTGGTGCTTTGACGACCTTGCAGCTCGGCTTCCACTTGCCCATTACCAAAGCATAATAATATTTCTGAACGGTTTTCTCTCGGAACTGAGCTTGCAAGTGGCGCAGCGCTGAGCGCTTTTTCGCTACCAACAAAATACCGGACGTATCACGGTCGATGCGGTGCACAAGCTCAAGAAAGCGCGCTTGTGGTCTCAAAGCGCGTAACGCTTCAATAGCACCAAACTTAAGGCCGCTGCCACCGTGAACGGCCAGACCCGAAGGTTTATTAAGGATGAGCATGTGGTCATCTTCATAGATGATCTTCGATTCCAGCTCAGCGACACGACTTAGGTTGGTATTGAGCGGCGCTTCTTGCTCTTTTTCTTCCAGAGTTACCGGCGGAATGCGCACCAAGTCACCCGCTTGCAGCTTGTATTCGGCCTTAACGCGCTTTTTGTTGACTCGCACTTCGCCCTTGCGCACGATTCGATACACAACACTTTTTGGGATGTTTTTAAGTTGGTTACGCAAAAAGTTATCGATGCGTTGACCAGCCATATCGTCATCGATGTCGACGAATTGGACTTTTGTTCTAATTTCACTCATTTCGCTATTATAACACTCAAAGTATCAAGAAAAGAACGCTTTCTATTTTCCGTATCCAATTCGGAAACTTGTGAACTGTGCCAAAACAGGTCAAGTGGTACTGGCTGGACAAGTTGTGGATAAATTTTAACCACGATTGGATCCATTTTCACAACCCTCTAATTTTGACGATTAAAATCAGTACATTAACTGTACAGACCGCGCAAAAGCTTGGTTTTTTTCTGTGGTTTACAATAAAGCTGATTGCTGATAATTCGTTGCGCTGCTATAGTTCACAGCTGCACAGGGTAATTAGAATCGATTTACCATTTATCGCTATTATCCTTGAGCAATTATATCTTGAGTAGATCGCTTAGTATTGAAACGCAGCAACTGGCATAAGACGTTGAAAGCTAAGTCTTCCTTGTCACCTACTCACGTACTCGTGTTTGAGTAATACCGCTAGATACGCGGATCACACAGCCTCAGCCTTGTGTGATGACTGTAGTGCCCACGAGCATCCCTTCCAGCCGGGAGGTTGCATTAAATAAAGCCATGGGATCAGGCACCGCGAGTTACGAAACCTGTGACAAGAGCAATGATGAAAACAAAGAAAATACAACGAGAATTTCTGTAATGAAAAGAATGTTAATTAACGCAACTCAAAAAGAAGAGTTGCGTGTTGCTTTGGTTGACGGCCAAAAGCTTTTCGATCTTGATATCGAAAGTCCTGGTCATGAGTCAAAAAAAGCAAATATCTACAAAGGACGTATCACTCGAGTTGAGCCTAGCCTAGAGGCCGCTTTCGTTGACTACGGTGCCGAACGCCACGGTTTCCTCCCTCTTAAAGAAATTGCAAAAGAATACTTCCCAGAAGGTTATACCTATCAAGGTCGCCCAAGCATCAAAGATGTATTGAGCGAAGGCCAAGAAGTGATCGTGCAAGTTGAAAAAGAAGAGCGTGGCAGCAAAGGCGCTGCTCTGACAACGTACATCTCTCTAGCAGGTAGCTACTTAGTTCTAATGCCAAACAACCCTCGCGCCGGCGGTATTTCTCGTCGCATCGAAGGTGAAGAGCGTACTGAACTAAAAGCTGCACTGAGTACTCTTGAACTGCCACAAGGTATGGGTCTTATTGTCCGTACTGCAGGCGTTGGTAAGAGTGCAGAGGAACTTGAGTGGGACTTACGTTTCCTACTGAACAACTGGGAAAACATCAAAGGTGCTGCAGACCAAAACCCTGCACCATTTTTGATCCACCAAGAAAGTAACGTGATTGTGCGCGCTCTGCGTGACTATCTACGTCGCGATATCGGTGAAATCCTTATTGATAGCAACACTATCTATGAGCGTGCTCGCCAGCATATCCAATTGGTACGCCCAGACTTCGTTAATCGTGTTAAAAAGTACGACAGCGAAATACCATTGTTCAGCCACTACCAAATTGAAAGCCAAATCGAATCTGCATTCCAACGCGAAGTGCGCCTACCTTCAGGTGGTTCAATTGTTATCGACCCAACAGAGGCACTTACCTCTATCGATATCAACTCAGCGCGCGCAACCAAAGGCAGCGATATCGAAGAGACGGCACTGAATACCAACCTAGAAGCAGCAGATGAAATTGCACGTCAATTGCGTCTTCGTGACCTAGGCGGTCTAGTGGTTATCGACTTCATTGATATGACGCCAGTTCGTCACCAACGTGAAGTAGAAAACCGTCTACGCGAAGCGGTTCGTATTGACCGCGCCCGTGTTCAAATCGGTCGTATCTCTCGCTTTGGTCTACTAGAGATGTCGCGCCAGCGTCTAAGCCCATCGTTGGCTGAAGCTAGCCACCACATCTGTCCGCGTTGTAGCGGTACTGGTGTGGTTCGTGACAACGAATCACTTGCACTTTCTGTATTGCGTCTGATTGAAGAAGAAGCGCTTAAGGACAACACATCGCAGGCTTTAGCGATTGTTCCTGTGCCTATCGCCTCTTACCTACTCAATGAGAAGCGCCGCTCAATTAACCACATCGAGCGTGTTCAAGAAGTGAAGATCACTATCGTCCCTGATTCAGACATGGAAACACCACACTTTGAGGTGATCCGTGTTCGTGAAGGCGAAGAGCAAGATCTATTGTCTTACCTACTGCCTAAGAAGCTTGAAGCACTGCGTGAAGCAGAAGCAAAAGAAGCCGGCGAGTCAGAGGTTAAGCCACGTAAAATAGAACAACCAGCACTGCAAGGCTTCGCGACACCAACGCAAAGCGCTCCATCTCCATCTACATCTTCGACTCCAGCGCCTAAGACGCCAGAGAAGAAACCAGTGGTTGAGCCAAAGGTTGAGAAACCTGGTCTGTTCTCACGTATTCTTTCTGCAATTAGCTCACTATTCGCGTCTCCAGAACCTGAAAAGAAAGAGCCAGAGAAGAAAGAAGACAACAACAAGAATCGCAACAATCGTTCACGCCGTAACCGCAACAACGATCAGCGTCGTCGCAACAACAAAGAGACTCGTGACAACGATCGCAACAAGAATCGTCGTAACAAGCCTAACCGTGACCACGATGAAGAAAAAGAAACGCAAAGTAACGAACAAGAGCCGCGCAAACCTCAAAACCGTCGTAACAAGCAGCAAGACCGTCGCAACAAGAAGCGTGACGAAGCAGCTAACAACTCGAAGGTAGAGGAGCAAGGCAAGCAAATCGCTGCTGATGTTCAAGCTGAGAAGAAAGCACCTCGTGCGGAAGAGAAAACAGCGAAAGTGAAAGAACGTCGTCAGCGTCGTAAACTCACTAAGCAAGTTCGTGTGAAAGATCAAAACGCGAAGCAAGAAGAACTCGAAACGCAACAAGAAGCCGCTGTTGTCGCCCAAGCTCCGGTAGAAAAACCGCAAGCTCCAGAAGCGTCAAACGAAGCAGGTGCTAAAGAGGAAGGCAAGCAACGTCGTAACCGTCGTTCACCACGTCACCTACGTGCAAGTGGTCAGCGTCGTCGTCGCGGTCGTGATCGTCGCCCTAACCCATTCCGCCTGCGCAAAGGTGGTGTTGCATCACCAGAGATGGCAATGGGTAAAGTGATGCCAAGCTACGGTATTGTGAAACCAAAACCGAAAGCGAAACCTCAAGAAGAAGTAGCTGAAACACCAGTACTAGCTGTAACAGGTATGGCAATGCCAGAAATGGCGATGGGTAAAGTCATCGTTATGCGTAAGCCAGAGCCCGTCGTTGCGCCAGAGCCAGTAGAAACTGCAGTCGTTGAAGCGGTAACAACTGAAGCACCTGCTGTTGCTGAAGCTGTCGTTGTAGAAGCTCCGAAAGCAATTGAAGCTGCTCCAGAAAGCACTCCAGCACCCGTCGCTGAAACTGAAGTTTCTGCAGAGCCTGCAATCGAAGCGGTAGCTCCTGCTGCAGAAGCGCCGGTTGAAGCTGCAAAGCCTAAGCAAGCGGCTCCTGCGAAAACAACGGTTAAAGGTCACGCAAGTGCACCAATGGCTAAAGCGGAAGGCAAGCAAGAGCTAGGTGAAATCATCATCAACGCAGCGCCTGCTAAAGCAGAGCGTTACCAGCCAAAAGGCGCTGGCAGTCAAGCTGCGTCTAACGCTGCTTCAGCGGTGATGACCAAACCAAATTACTAACCCTTTGCGGTTAGAAATTGACAACAACGAAAGGGCTACCAACTGGTAGCCCTTTTTTTATTCTTCATTCCACCCAGTGTATTATTCGGTGCTTCCTAATCTCGACACTATTTATGCATAACAATTTGTTTCAATATTGAACTTCTGGAGACAATTAGGTAGCATGCCCGACTTTGATTATTTCATTAGCAATGCACCTCACCTATGAGTTAACACTCATAGCTCATGACGCTCACTTACTCTTTTTTGCTCGCTGTTAATACAGTTGAAACAGTTTAAATGTCGAATGTGTGCTGGATGAAATGGATGTTAACCCAACAACATAAGTACGATTAATTTCATGTTTGAATTCCCACAGTTTTCTAAACACTCTGTAAAGAATGACGTTTTGTCAGGTCTTACAGTGGCTCTAGCACTGGTACCAGAAGCGGTGGCATTTGCCTTCGTAGCTGGTGTTGACCCTATGGTTGGCCTTTACGCTGCGTTTATCGTTGGTTTGGTCACCTCTATCTTTGGCGGCCGCCCGGGTATGATTTCCGGTGCAACCGGCGCGATGGCTGTGGTCATGGTTAGCTTGGTAGCGACTCACGGCGTCCAATACCTCTTTGCAGCCATCATGCTTGCTGGTTTGCTGCAAATTAGTGCAGGCCTTTTCAAGCTCGGTAAGTTTATCCGCATGGTGCCTCATCCAGTGATGATTGGCTTCGTAAACGGTCTCGCCATTGTCATCTTCCTTGCTCAGCTTGGTCAGTTTAAAGCGCCTGACCTATCCGGTGCACTCACTTGGCTACCACAAGACCAAATGATGCTAATGCTAGGCTTAGTCGCACTGACTATGGGTATCATCCACTTCCTACCAAAGATCACGACAGCGGTACCTTCTTCTCTAGTTGCGATTGTGACTGTCACTCTGCTGGTTCAAGGTTTAGGTCTTGATACGCGCACGGTTGTAGATTTCCTACGCTCAATGTCTGGTGATGAAGCTGCGACGCTTGCAGGCTCGCTACCATCATTCTCAATCCCAGCGGTACCACTAACGTGGGAAACGCTGCAAATTATTCTTCCTTACGCAATCATCCTTGCGGCTATCGGTCTTATTGAGTCGCTACTGACGCTTACCGTTTTGGATGAAATGACGAACACTCGCGGTCAATCAAACCGTGAATGTGTAGGTCAAGGTCTAGCAAACGTAACGTGTTCCGTATTCGGTGCAATGGGTGGCTGTGCGATGATTGGTCAGTCGATGATTAACGTAAACTCAGGTGGTCGTGGTCGTCTATCAGGCATCGTCGCTGCCGTTGCGCTACTGATGTTCATTCTGTTCGCCGCAGCACTGATTGAAATGATCCCGCTTGCTGCGCTTGTTGGTGTAATGTTCATGGTGGTTATTGGCACCTTTGAATGGGCTACATTCAAACTTGCACGTCGCGTACCTAAGAAAGACTTCTTTGTTATTGTTCTAGTAACTGTAGTTACTGTATTGACTGACCTTGCTGTCGCTGTTGCTGTGGGTGTTGTAGTATCGGCACTTATGTTTGCTTGGGAACACGCTAAACACATTTATGCGAGCAGCTGCATTAATGACGAAGGCTCAAAAGAGTATATGGTGAATGGTCCGATTTTCTTTGGCTCTGCCGCGAACTTCCTAGAGCTGTTTGATGCACCAAACGATCCTCAGGATGTTATTGTAGACTTTGCTAACTCACGAGTAACTGACCACTCTGCCATTGAAGCGATTGAGACGGTGGCTGAGCGCTATTCAGCTGTAGGCAAAACCCTACACCTGCGTCACCTCAGCCCAGATTGCCGCAAGCTACTCGATAAAGCAGGTAGCTTAGTGGAGATCAACGTGAAAGAAGATCCAAGCTATAAAGTTGCAACAGATGTACTTGCTGGTTAATCAGCAGGCACGATGAAAAGGGGTGGCGACACCCCTTTTTGCTATCTATCATTTGCCAACTATCTGGTGCTTTACCAACTATAGTTTGCAAGTACTAGCGCTCAATCTTATTGGGCGACTTTCACTCGCGCTATTTCATTGGAATTGTCAGCGAACTGGTTTTTAAGGTCAGCTTTACTTTTGAAAGTAATGTCTCCACCAGCAGCCACCGACATGTGTTGCGGATCAACATTATGCTTTGACTGATACAGCATAACGGCCTGCATACAAGAAGAGCGTTGTTCATCAGAAAGACGACTGCCCTCTGGCCAGCGGCCTGTTTCTGTGGCGTAAAGTAGCCTTTCGTATACATCTGGTGTCATTGCAGCTAATAATTGCTCTACATCCATAATAAACCTTCTTGTTCTAAAGATAACAGCCCCGCAATTTTGCGGTTCTGAGAGGTTAATTCATTACTCGAACCATAACCTGATGGTACACTGAGTCAAGTTAAGCTAGATAAATCAGTGTATTCGATCACAAGTAGTAACATGAATTTACCCCACTCTTTGCTCGTTCTTTTAAGTGCGTCTCTTTTAAGCGGCTGTTTTGAAACACGCAAGAATACAGATCAATTGTGCGAACAAGAACCCGCATTGAATTGTGCAGTAATGAATACGTCAGATGGCCAATGTCGGATCCCAAGAACCAACCTAATTTGGCATCGCTACGATATGCTAAGTGCACCAACTGAAGCAAATACTGTCCAAGATTATTATCTGCTCAAGGAGTATCGTAAGTGCTTGGAACTTGCTTCACAGATACAGCCTATCGAGCAAGCTGATCTTAAAGCGCGTCGATTCAATGCGCTTATGTTTACGATCAACGAACAAGAGCGTGTGACGCAGTCACTGAGTGCAACCACTTCACCTGACACTTTATACTTCTTGTGGAGTGAAACGGGAGACCACGCAGCAAGAAGGCGCTTTCTCGCAATGGAAGGGTCGCCTCAGCTAGACACACCACAGCTCCAGTACGCCTTGGCGACGTACTACATTTCCCGTGATAAGACCAAAACTTATCAACTGCTCAATCGTTCTTTGATGTTGTCTGAAGGGGTTAGTTCAGTAAACAATGATGTGATCCAAGCGCTAGCCAGCGTCACGCAGAGTCTTGACCAGCCAGAGCAGTCTTACCTGTGGGCGATGGTTGCAACTCAGTTTGATATCCCTATCGCATCGGAGAATGAACTTCGATTAATGTTCAACTTAAGTGATAGCACTTACAAGCGATTGCAAAAACAAGCTGACGACGTCACCAAAGCCATTAAAAGTGGTGACTACTCTCCAAGTCTCGCCATGTAATTAAAATGGTGAGCGACCAATATTAAAAAGCCCCAACCAAGTTATCTTGATTGGGGCTTTTGTATTCATTCGCTATCAGGATTAATGAAGCTTAAGGTTTGGACGCAGCACACGGTTGATGCGACCGACCAACATCATCAAGCCGGTCTTTAACACGCCATGAAGTGCCATTTGGTGCATGCGATACAATGAAATATACACCACACGTGCGATTCTACCTTCAACCATCATCGAGCCCTTAGTAAGGTTACCCATTAGACTGCCGACCGTTGAGAAGCGGCTTAGAGACACCAAAGAGCCATGGTCGTTGTAAACATAAGGTTTTAGCTCACGGTCGTTTAGCTTAGCTACGATGTTTCCAAAAGCGCGGCTCGACATTTGATGAGCAGCTTGAGCGCGTGGCGGCACAAATTTACCATCCGCTTGAGTACACTGTGCAAGGTCACCAATGACGAAAATATCGTCATCACGAGTGGTTTGCAGCGTGTCTTTTACTACGAGCTGATTGATACGGTTCGTCTCAAGACCAGCAATGTCTTTCATGAAGTCCGGCGCTTTAATACCCGCAGCCCATACCATGATTTGTGCTGGGATATGCTCGCCATCTTTCGTAGTTAGACCGGTTGCATCCGCTTGCGTCACCATAGTCGCTGTACGAACTGTCACGCCAAGTTTTGTAAGCTCAGAGTGTGCTGCACTTGAGATACGTGGCGGAAGTGCTGGCAAAATGCGCTCACCGGCTTCTACCAAGTTCACGTTAAGCTTGCTCGAGTCCAGATCACCAAACCCGTATGTACGAAGTTCTTTAACCGCATTGTGCAGCTCAGCAGAGAGCTCAACACCCGTCGCGCCCGCACCTACGATAGCAATATCTACCGTACCCTGACCGTTTTTCGCATGTAACTTCAAGAACTCATTGTTCATCTCAGTACGGAAACGGTGTGCCTGCTCTGGGCTATCCAGGAAGATACAGTTATCACGAACGCCTGGAGTATTGAAGTCATTAGACGTAGAGCCAATAGCCAAAACAAGAATATCATAGTCGATATTACGGCTAGGCATTAGCAGTTCACCCTGCTCATCCTTCAGCTCACTGAGCGTGATGTGCTTGCTTTCACGGTCAATCTCTTGGAGGCTGCCCATTTGGAAATCGAAATGGTGGTTTTTTGCATGCGCACGATAGCTCAATGCATCCACACCTTCATCCAGCGAACCTGTCGCTACTTCATGCAGCAACGGCTTCCATAAATGGCTGGCTTTACGATCAACTAGGGTAATATTGGCGCGCCCTTTACGTCCCAGTGTACGGCCTAATTTGGTTGCAAGCTCTAATCCGCCTGCGCCACCACCTACTACGACAATATTAGTCACAATGGCTCTCCTAAAAAGTGAAAATTTAAAAATTGAACGTGCCCCGACAAAGTCCAAGCACAAAAATTCTTGTCATTCTGCGTTAACTTGCATGAGTACAGAGTGCCCCTAACGCGTTACAAATCCGGTTTCACTTCACATATCGGCACAAAATCGTCTAATTTTGCGACCTTTGGGCAAGTTTTCTTCTTGCTCTCAATTTTTTTTGATATTTATCAAAATTTGTAGAATGGTTTTATTATATAGAGCAAATCAATGTCCGCAACTATTCCGTGGGATTATTTTTTCTTGGTAAATTAAATGGTGATTAAAGCAGCAATTACCGGCACAACAAAAAAACGGCCCTACTTAGAGGACCGTTTACAGGCTAAAACCTGGAGAATTCTTTAGATATCATGCATTTTTAAAAGCTTTCATCGCCTGCAAATGCTGAGAAATCTTCTTGAACTTATGAGTCTGAGTCTCATCCCATGTCACGTCATAATAATCACTTAATGCATCAGCCGTTTCGTGATTGTCACGGATCTCATCTTCACGAGATAGAACAACCATACATTGCTTCGCATTCTTAGTACGGAACTTCTCGACACACTTAGTGGCGATGTCTTCGTACTCTTCAGGACGGTCGATACGTCCTTGCATGTTGATCTCTGGATGAAGGTTTGGGTTAAAAACTACCTGTTTAATGCCACACAAAAAACCGATTCGCTCAGACCAATAGCCACCGAGTCCAACACCACAAATCAATGGATTAGTATCAGAAGACTCCTGAACTAACTTGTTGACCTCTTTGAGAAGAAACTGCATGTCATGTTTGGGATGGAGTGTGCTGTAGTTAACGAAGCGCACGTCTTCGTCGATGAATTGCAACTGAAGCACCTTTTCATGGTTGCCTGGGCTTGTTGAGTCAAAGCCGTGAAGATAGATAATCATAGTACCTCTCGATCATTCCTGTAATGGTACGCTTTCCTTAAATCTAACATGAAAGCCATAACTTCAAAGGGGTTAAACGCGTTTTACGATGATGGAACTGATAAACAGTGATCCATTCAACAATTTCGCTGATAAATTTGCTCAGCAGCAACTAAAAACTCTGGATTTTCCCATTGCTCTGCGGCGAGTACATACCAAAGCATGGCCATAATTTCAGAGTGAGGCTGCCAACTACGCATATCATCTAGCCACTCAGCGGCATTGTCGATATAACGATATTGCTGATAAAGATTAAGTCCCGTCTGGTAATCTAGACCCAACATATCCAACGTCAGGACTAAATCGAGCGTAGGGGAAGCCATCGCCGCATATTCCCAATCTATCACCACAAGCTGATCTTTGGCGCTTAGTATGTTGTGGTGACCAAAATCGAAATGGCAAAGCACATTGTCTTCGCAATGAAGCTTGGGTAACTGGCGGTATTTCTCATACAGTGACTTATAACGCCGTTTTAAGACATTATCGTGAATATGCGCCCAGTAATGGTCGAGTTTGGCGGTGAGATCAAAATTACGTATTGATAAGGACGGTTTGATCTCGTGGATCTTGGCTAACTCACTCAATAAAGCATCGGCCGGATGATCTGCCGAAATAGGTTTCCCTTCGCACCAAGTGACCAACAGCCCCTGCTCACCCTGCGCCACAACACGATTGGCTGAAAGATACCCTTCAACGCTCAATAACGCATTGGCTTCATTGCGGCGATCAATATCGAATACTTGGCAATGCTCACTACCCGCTCGCCAGACTAACCAACCATAATTCGATGTAAGAACGCGCCAACAACGATTGGTTAGCCCTCCAGAAAGAGGAAGTGCCCCGAGGGGCACTTCATTAATCAGAGAGGGGATGGCCGCAAGATTGGGCGCTGATTGCAGCGCTTGCTTCCATGGCTGCATCATTAACTCTGTAATATCGGCATTACAGACCCAATACCGAGCGAGACTCTTGTTTACGAATCTCGGTCTCGTCAGCCCACTCAATCAGGCCAGTTTCTAGATCCATAAGACGCATCGTCATTTTGTAGTAGACGTCTTTGTCACTGCCCGCCTCTTTAACGATGCTGCTCAAGTTGCCGTAAAGCATGTACTGTGCGCCCACCATTTGACCAAATTGAATCGCAGTGCTTTGGTTCACAAGCTCGTCGTTGTTTTGGAAGTTAAGCTGCTCACGCACAGACTCTACGCGATCCATATCCACGAAACGGAATTTGCCTGAGTTAAGCATCTTGGTACTGATTGTGTCAGTAATCGACTCAGTATCAATGTGCTCTGTGGTTTTATTCTTAATGCGCTCAACAAACACGATTGGACGGCTGTCGCGAGTGATTGCCGCTACAGAGCCCGACATCAACATGCTATCAACCATATCCCCGGCAATTTTTTGCAGATCAGTCGAACCGAAATCGATGGTCGTTGTTTCAGTTGCCTGTGCATCGCCATAGCTGACTTTATTTGAACAACCGCCAAGAATGACAGCTAAACCCAACAAAGCAATAATACTCTTTTTCATTTTGTTTCCTTAGTCTTGCTTACGTTTCCAACTCGTGGAAATTAATCATCAGCTCCGCGCAACTGCACACGGAATTCTTTACCATTTGGATTAACAGACACCTCAGAGAGGGTAATGGTTTCATCACCGCGTAAAATGGCTCTACGCCACGGCGCCTGTTTTGTATTGACTTCTAGGCCTTGCTCGTCATACCAATAAAAACGATATTGAATCGTTTGATCGACAGAGGTCTTATTCGATAGCTTAACCACCGCTCTAGGGTGACCATTTGTGTCAACAGTAGAGATGTCGTCAATGGAGAACTTATCCCCCATTTTTTCATCCCCATAAAGCACCGTCTGAGTCTGTCCCTCAATTTTAATACCGGCTGTTTTGCTTGAGCTACAGCCAACAATTGAGAGCAACACCCCAATTACTACTAACCACTTTTTCATTACAATCTTCCTAGTTGCTTGTGCCAAATAGTGGCATTACCACCTTGCCTCGAAATCCAAACCAAGGCTGTTTGGCGATCTCTTACTTCAAAAGTATAGTCCTGACCATCCACTGTGAGTGTATGCTCACCCGCATTCACTATGCTACTCGCCGCGTTTACTCGCCCCGGCAATGTTTGCCAACTGCGGGTATCCGGTTGTTCAGTCAAAGTATTCCACACGTTGAACAGCAGATTACCCACGTTGTCTTCATCACCCGTCGAGCTTTTACGAATCTGATCTTTTGCATACACACGCAGCGCTTGTCTTAACAAAATTGAAGGCATGTTCTCAGAAAGCTGCTGCTGCGCCATCAAGTTTACATCAACCAGCTCATCGCTCTTCATCGATTTACTGTCTAACACCAGAGGCGACAGTTTTGGCGGAACATTGGGTACATAATAAGGCAAGGCGACAGTATACAGAGCGGTATTGCCACGACTGTCATAGATAGGCAAAGTCAGGTTCCAAGCCTGCATCGCCGAGACAACCCCCTGCTCTTCCAGCACAATCACCCTACCCTGACCTTGTTTTGGCCCAGAGCGATCGCCATATTGTTTTTTCAGTTTAGCCAAATCTTGATTACGGCTAGAGCGTTTCGCCACGCGAATCGCGGATTCAATAACCGCTTCATTTTCAGGTGCAACGGCTAAAGCACGCGTGTAATCAATATAAGCACCATTTAAGTCATTCGACGCTTCATACAGAAGACCCGATAGGTACAGTAGATAGCCGTTTTGAACTGCCTTGAGCTTGTTACCTGCATCAGGGTAGCGTGACAGTACTGATCCCAAGTTTGGTGATAGACCTTGCTGCTTGAGCTGCTGCTCCGCCGATTGGAGATCTTTTTCTCTTGCTTGACGAGCTCGCTCTTGAACTCGATTAGCGCGTCTTACTTCGACCAACGCGCCTTCAAGATCATTGCTTTCAACGTAGTTAAGTCCAAGGTACAAGTGTAGAAAACCCAGCTCATAGTCAGGCGGGGTATACTCGGTAATGTTGTCGTTAATCGCCAACGCACCGACACTGGTTGCTGTGTCAGTAATCGAGATCAACGCTTTATCCTGCTGCACGCGCACCGCTTTATCACTTAATTCCAGCGCGGACTTACTTTGCGGGTAGTCGCGGTTCAAAAATTCCACTCTACCGCGTTCAAAGTTATCCAAAATTCCGCCCGCTACAGGCTCAGCTGGCAATGCTGACAAGGCCTTATCGTACTGACCTGTTTTTACCGACTGGTAAACAATCGTATTTTGCTGAGTATAGTGACTAAATAGATTGCCGGCGGAAAGCCCGGCACAAGCGGTCAAGGTCGCTGTAAGCGCGACCGTTGCCGTATGTTTAACGCAACGTCTTAACATAAATTTTGAATAACATGACTCATTTGTTTGTGAAACTATGACCGCTAAACGCCAATATGGTTGCAACTCGGCCGATATTGGCCACAGCTTCATTCGTACGCAACAGTCAGGATAACAACTTGGTTAACTTGCTACCTATGACGTTTTAGCCGACTAATAGGGGTCCAAGTGGACGACCGCCCACAAGGTGCATATGAATATGATAAACCTCTTGTCCACCATAAGCGTTGCAATTCATGATCAGACGGTAACCGTCATCAGCAATGCCTTCTTCTTTTGCAAGCTTTTTCGCGACAGTAAACATACGACCCATCATTGCTTCGTCATCAGCCTCAACATCATTCACTGTTGGGATCAGTTTGTTTGGAATGATAAGGATATGGCTTGGCGCACGAGGATTAATATCGCGAAACGCCGTCACTAAGTCATCTTGATACAAAACATCAGCTGGGATTTCTTTACGAATAATTTTGCTAAAAATGGTTTCTTCAGCCATGAAGGTCTCCAATTACCAGATAGGATACGTGTGTGAGTGAATACACTTAATAATAAAAGAAAGTATGCACCATGGGCTTAGGGATCACAATTGAAAGCAAACCCAACTAGCTACTTGTTTTTATTATTGTTCAAATCTTCAACGTGTCGACTCTTTCTCTCGAAGACTGAGCTAACACTTCTTCACAAAACTATCACTTTTGTTGTGTTTTTGATGAGTGCGTCATAAAACGTAGCACTGTTTATTAGATATATTTCAGTTTTTGCTATTTGTAACGATAGAGAGACATAGCACCAACTGATATTTAGTCCGCACGCAGATTGTGCGACAGGTTGGTGACAAGCGTCCAGACTATTTTTGTATCGTTTTTGTATTGCTGCACTTTATAGGGAGAGATAAATGCAGGGTTCTGTCATCAGAAGAATGTATGCCGGCTTTACGCTGATCGTCGTACTATTCGTCATCACTATTGCCATCATGCTTAACGGCATGAATCAGATTCACCAAAACTTTGGTTCGGTATCGAACACATCGTTACCCCTGGTGTCCATGTCTAACCAAACCAGTGTGCAGCTGCTATCCGCTGATAAGTCATTCAAAGACTTTCTCACTACGCAGAATGAAGAGCGCATGACCATTCGCCGTGAAGAGTTTACGGTATCGATGCAGAAATTTGGCGAGGCGCTTACTCAGCTTTCTGAAGTCAGCCAAGGTATCCCAGAGCTTGAAACGGCTATTACCGAATTGCGTGACGTGCAAACCCGTTATGACCAGGAAGCGCAAACAGCTATGGACAACTACCAGTCCATGTTTGCCGCGCAAGAGCAAGTTCAGCAATCGACTCGTCGCTTCCAAAAACTTCACGCTGACTTATCCGTGGGTATGAAAGATTATGTGGATGATTCATCGAGCATCTCGGTGAAAGTGATGGCGAAGAGCTACTTCATTAAACTTAAGGATGCTGAAATCATTACATCCGATGCGCTTGCTAGCAGTGATACAGAATTTGTACAGCAAGCCGTAAACAAAAACCGTAAGGCAGTGAGCCACTTAAACTACGCGTTCAATGGCCTAGTCACTCAGATGCCAGAGCTAAAAGACGCTTTTTCTGAGTCGGTAGCTCAATTTACGCAGGATGTCGGCCGCAAAGGTGGGGTACTCGACCAACACAACAACTACCTTATTGCTAAAGATGCCTTATACCAGAACATTGAAAGTCTAGCCGTCGTGGTTGACGATGCCATGGGAACACTTAATGGCTTCAATGACATTGCAACCAGTAACCTCAATTCATCATTGGCTCATGCCGGTGACATTTACAACGAAGGCGTCATCAAAGCCGTCGGTATCGGTTTTGTTGTAACATTGATTGCGGTTGGTATTGGCTATCACATTGCACAAAGTGTCCGCCAACCACTCAACAGCACGCTTAAGACGCTGGAGAGCCTAACTGAAGGCGACATGACTCAGCGTATCGAAGTGAAATACAACAACGAGTTCCGCCGTCTAGGGAATCACATCAATACCCTTGCGGACAGCTTACACAACGTTCTGGTCAAGCTTAACGATGCTTCGGACAACCTAACGGATACCGCAAGCAGCAACCAATCGACATCAGCCAGTGCCCAGCAACAGTTGAGCGCTCAGCGTGAGCAAACGGCTAACGTTGCTACAGCAATGACGGAAATGTCTCATTCGGTACAAGAAGTGGCGAACAGCGCGCAAAGCTCTCTAGAGAAAGTGCATGCCGTAGAGTCTGCATCTGAATCTGGTCGTCAGATCATGAGCACCAACATCAGCACGATCAACCAGCTTGAAACTCGTCTCAATGAATCGGTTGAAGCGGTGGGTGAGCTGCAACGCATGAGTAGTCAAATTGGTAGTATTCTTGATGTAATCCGCAATATTGCAGAACAAACCAACCTGCTCGCCCTCAACGCAGCGATTGAAGCGGCACGTGCAGGTGATCAAGGTCGAGGCTTCGCAGTCGTTGCGGACGAAGTTCGAGTGTTGGCACAAAAGACCACGGAATCAACCACAGAAATTGAAACCATGATCAGTAACTTACAGTCTAGCTCAAAGAGTGCTGGCTCAGTGATTGAAAGCTGCATGAAAGATATGGAGCTGTCCGTTGAGCAAGCTTCAAGTGCTAATGGCGCGATGGAAGAGATTCAAGCGCTCATTATTGAAATCAGCCAAATGAGTACTCACATCTCTCAAGCCGCTGCAGAGCAGAGCGAGACAACCGCTGACATCGCGAAAAACATTGAAGAAATCAATCACATCGCAGATGACAGTTACCAAGCCATGTCGCAAATTGCCGCGACCAGCCAAAGCTTAACTAGCCTTGCTAACCAACAAGGCGAACTGGTACATCGATTTAAGCTTTAACTTCGTCAATAAAGCGTAAATAATTCAACAAGAGCGAGATTCCTAGAGTCTCGCTCTTGTTTTTTAAACCTAACGCCATTATATCTTGAGTATGGCTTGCTTTACTTTTTAAAGACCTAGCGCAGGGCTGCGTTGGGTCGTCTTCCATTTTCTTCGGTAAGCCAAATGTTGAAGGAAACACTATGGCCGTTCATGTAGGCATCATTGACCAAGACCCGATTCGCTTGGTCACTCCATTACTCGATGACCGCACCGTCAGTCGTCATATCATTTTTATCGGTGACGAATCCCAGTTTGATATGTATGAGCGCCTGAGCGCCGTACTTGGTGAGCGAGAAATCACCTCTGAGTTTTTTGAAATTCCCAATATCGTCAACACCTCAGCCATCAAGCAATCCATTCTAACGCTCGCCAATACACTCAAAGAGAAAAACCTTGAGGTCAAGCTCAATGCAAGTTGTGGTTTAAGGCACAGACTGCTGTCCGTCTATGAAGTGTTCCGCACCTTCCACTGGCCTATTTTTGTAGTTGAGCCAAACAGTGACAAGATGTGCTGGTTGTACCCAGAAGGCGCACAGGATGCCCAGGTGCAAGACCACATTACTATTGGCGACTATCTAACCATCTTTGGCGCGAGAGGCGAGTTCACTGACTACGACCTACCACCACAGTTAGATAAGAAGCTGTACCAACTTGGCGAGAAATGGGCAAGTAACGCCCTAGAGCTTGGCCCTGGCCTTGCGACGTTAAACTACCTTGCGACTACATGCCGTAAAGAGCAGAAACTTGATGTCGCCTTGTCTGAGAAGCAGCAAGGCTACCGCGAGCTGAACATGCTAATCAGCGACCTAGTCGAGTCTCAAATCGCCAATTACGACAACGGGGTACTGACGTTTATCAGTGAAGACGCTCGACGTTTCTCAAACGGTGAATGGCTAGAGAACTTAGTTCATAGCACAGTGAAGCAAATCCGTGATGACTTGCCGACCATTCAAGATCACTCGCTAAATGTACAGGTGTATCGTCAGCTCGGAGAGCGTGAAGTGCGTAACGAGTTGGATGTCGCTTCCGTGGTGAACAACAAGCTGCACATTATCGAGTGTAAAACCAAAGGCATGCGGGATGACGGTGACGACACGCTCTACAAGTTAGAGTCACTGCGCGACCTCCTAGGTGGCCTGCAGGCACGAGCGATGCTAGTAAGCTTTAGACCCCTTCGTCACAACGACATTACTCGCGCAGAAGATCTGGGACTGGCACTTATCGGCCCTGATGAACTCAAAGATCTCAAACACCACCTCACTATCTGGTTCCAAGGCGCTGGCGGTATTGATGAGCGTGCGCGTCTGAGCTAATTTCCAACTAGCTCATACAAAAAAGGCTTGGCACAGCGCCAAGCCTTTTTGCTATCTAAATCTGAATTAAGCAGATTTGATTTGTTCACGCTTTACTGCAGCTTTATGCTTCATGCCAACGATAACCACACACACGTATGCGGCAATCGTTAGACCAAGGATAGCAAATGGTAGTGCTGCCCAGCCGTAACCATCAACGGCAATACCACTGATCACACTGCCAAAACCAAAGCCAAGCGAGATAAAGAACATCATCAGACCTTGAGTCAAACCGCCGCCAACAAACGTCAGACGTGCAGCAATCGCTGGAGAAATCATGTCCGTTACCGTAATACCTTGCAAGTAAACGAGGAATAGCGCTAGAGGAATGATGTAGTGCAGAGACATACCCGCTTCTGCAATCACATAAGCAATAGCAATCACCACGATTGATGCAACTGCAGATAGCTTAAATAGGCTTAGGTTACCAAAGCGTGCAACGAATTTTTCCGCGGCAACCAGAATCACTAAGCCAAGAATTGATGCTACCGAAAGGTTGGCTGCAGACAGAGACTGAGACACACCATAGCCATTCTCTAGTAAGTTCGGATATTGTGCTTGGAATGCACCTTGACCCGCACACAGTAGGCCAACCGCCAACAAGAATAGACCAAAGTTAGAGAAGATAACCTTAACAAAGCCAACTTTTGGTGCATCATCTTCTGCAGCTGCAGCTGCCATAGCTTCCGCGTTATCAAGAATACGCTGCGCTGGCTTCTTATTTGTTAGCATAGTGATAACCGCGAGCACTGCAACGATCGCCATCATTGCTATAAAGCGCATTTCGTATGACCAGCCAAGATCTGTCACGTACGCGAGTGCAATGCCAGATAGCAACGAACCGATAATAAGAACCTGAGCCATGCGACCAAGCATAGACGCTTCGGTCTTTGCATCGTAACCAGCAAAAGTGATAAACACTGGGTTTAGCATAAGAAGAATCGCAGAGCCTGTACCAAAGAAGACTGAGCCTACCGCCATCATAGAAAAGTTGCTACCCGCAGTAAGGAAACATGCGCCAGCCAGTAAGTAAGACACCATACCGAAAAGCTGAGCAAGACGGTGTGCCTTATATTTGTCTGCTAGCATGCCAATAACTGGAGCAAAAAGGCCAGCCAGACCAAACAGACCCATTGCCAAGCCAGCGTCCGTTGCGCTGCCAGTACGAGCAAGGATGAACGATGGCACCATCATAGGAATAAAAACGATTTGTACGATACCGTAAGCAAAGTGCGCTGAGAACCAGCCTTCTAAGCCAAGCTTTTTCAACATGTTGCAGACCTCTTTAGGAAAATATCCATAGGGTTGTAGGAATAAAGGAACAGTACGGCAAAAAGAATCCTTCTTTTACCCACTTTCATCATAGCCTCCATAATCAACGATAATAAGTAACATACTAGTACACGTTTTGTGTGCTTATCTGTTACTCTAGCGCGCTCATTGTGGCAGGCATTTAAAGGCCGCAATCATAGCAAGGTCTCCATTAGCCAGTAATAGTGCTACCTCCCCCACTGTCAACATAACGCTTCACTGAGCGTCACAAATGCTATACTCTACGCATCATAACAATAAACTCATTAGCGACTCATTCACACGCTAATTCTTTTGGTGGGAGCTCCCCCTATGAACCTTACAAAATTGCGAGTGTTTGCACTGACTGCCGAACATGGCTCGCTAACCAAAGTTGCCAATATTATGGGTAAAACCCGCACATCTTTGAGTATGGCTCTCTCGAGCTTAGAGGATGAGCTTGGCGTAGAACTGTTTGAACGAACTCGTAATCGCCTAGTTCTGAATGATGCAGGTGCAGCCTTACTGCCAGACTGTCGGAATATTCTCAATATGGCTGAGAGCTTGTACTCAAAAGCAGAACAGTTCCGCCAAGGCGACAGCGACAAAATCCGTATTGCCTACGATGACACACTTCCATCGACGTTTTGGCGTCGGCAGTTAGTGGCACTGTCTGATGAGTTTCCTCACATATCGCTCACTGCAATAAAATCATCCAGTGCAGATATTCCAACGCTCGTTAAAGAAAACCACGTTGATCTTGGCTACGGGCTTGTGTTTAGTTCAGGTGACGACCCAGCGATCAAAGTTCGCGCTCTGCACCGTATTCGTATGATGGCCGTCTGCTCACCACTACATGATTTGGCTAAGCTATCTAATGTGACCAGCACAGACATCACTGCCTATCGTCAAATTGTACTTTCTCACCTTTTCGACGAAATTCACCAAGATTTCCGCCCGATTTCTAGTAGTACGATGAGCTTTTCTAACTATCAAGAAGTACTAGAGGCCGTGGTTGATAACCTCGGCTGGGGCATTATTCCTGAGAGTTTAGTCAAACAAGAACTACGCAAGGAGCATCTTGTGGTACTCAAGCACCCAAATGGAATGTACTACGAGAGCTTTGGCGAGATGTCTAGACCGAATGACCATACCGTTGAGACGCGTCAGGCGCTGATCGATGGAATTGAGGAAGGGATTTACGATTTGTTTTAAGGGTTGTGGTTTCTTTGGATTCTGCATATTTACCCCTCCTAGCCTCCCCTTATTAAGGGGAGGAACCATAAGCTCGCTACGCATCGCCTTATAATTAGTGCAATGTTACGCGAGTAACGAGCAGTGGTTCTCCCCCTTTATAAGGGGGAGCTAGAGGGGGTGCTCTTAAAAAAACCAAAAGCCGAAGCAACAGCTTCGGCTTTTTCACGTCAATCAGTCAAACAACCGATTAAACGATACGCAGACCGCCTTGAGCGATTGCGAAACGACGTGCGCGAGTGAACGAGTACGCGTTTGTGATACCTTCGCCAGTTGGACCTGCGATTGTGAACGTTGAAGTACCTTCAGCGTTGTAACCTACACCAGATAGTGTTGGACCGTTGTGAGCGAAGATAGTTGTGTTGATAGCACGACCGAACTTAGTGACGTTCTCGATGTTACCAGAGTAGATACATGCAGAGTGCTTGTTACCACGTTCAGCAGCTACTGCGCGCTCGATAGCTTCGTCGATGTTCGCACAACGAACAACTGGAAGTACTGGCATCATTTGCTCTACGTGTACTAGTGGGTGATCGTTCTCAACAACCATAACCGCTAGACGAGTCTCTGATTCAACACCGATAGACTTAAGGATTTCACCTGCGTCTTGACCAACGTGTTGCTTAACTGGGTGCCATACGCGAGCAATTTCTTGCGCAGTACATGGCTTAGCACCGTCGATTTCGTCCATAGTTAGGATTTGTGCAGTTAGCTTCTCAGCTTCTTCTGCAGAAAGAACGTAAGCGCCCGTTGCTTCTAGCTTAGCTAGGAACTCGTCAGCGACTGCATCTTCAACGAATACTTCTTTCTCACCGATACATAGTAGGTTGTTATCGAAAGATGCACCGCCGTAAACGCCAGCCGCAGCTAGGTCTAGGTTAGCAGAAGCGTCAACGATGACAGGTGGGTTACCAGCGCCAGCGCCTACACCTTTCTTACCAGATTGTAGGATTGCTTTCACTAGACCAGGACCACCTGTACCTACTAGCATGTTAACTAGTGGCGACTTAGCGATTTGGTTAAGAGTTTCTAGAGTAGGCTCTTTAACCATAGTAACTAGGTTAACTGGGCCGCCTGCTTCAACGATAGTTTTGTTGATCATGTCGATCATCATCGCAGAAACCACTTTAGAAGATGGGTGAACGTTGAACGTTACCGCGTTACCAGACGCTAGCATAGAGATAGCGTTGTTAACGATAGTTTCAGTTGGGTTAGTGACAGGAGTAACAGCACCGATAACACCGTAAGGTGCGCGCTCTTCTAGAGAGATACCGTTGTCGCCAGACCATACTTTAGTTTCTAGAACTTCAGTACCAGGAGTTTTAGCAGCCGTTAGCTGGTGCTTAGCGATCTTGTCTTCAACGCGACCTAGTTTCGTTTCTTCACGTACCATTTTCGCGAAGTCTTCAGCTTTAGCTAGAACTGCACCACGGATAGCAGTAAGGATAGCTTCACGGCCTTCTTTAGTAGAGTTTGCGTAGTATTCTACTTGTGCTTTATGAGTTGCTTCGATTGCAGCTTCAACAGTTTCGAAAACGCCTTGTGCGTTGTTGATATCGAATGACATTATAATTACCTTCTGTAAAGTATTCAGTGGCAAGCCACTTTTAAAGAGCAGGATTAAACCTGCTCCTAATCTTTATTCAATTAAGCGTCGCTATTAATTAAGCGTAAGTTTGAGCAGCTTCTTCGCCGTTCACTACGCGTAGCGTACCTAGTACTAGTGCTTCTAGCTCAACTTCACCTGGGAACTTAGTTACAGGAGCGATGAACTCAACACGCTTAGTGATTTCAGCTGTGATGTACTTGCTGTATGCGATACCACCAGTTAGAAGGATACCGTCAACCTTTTCACCGCCGAATACCGCGCCCATAGCAGCGATCTGCTTAGAAACTTGGTAAGCCATAGCGTCAGTCACTAGTTTGAACTCAGCGTCGCCAGCTTCCGCTTTCTCTTCGATTTCACGCATGTCGATGCTACCTGTGTAGCTGAATGCGCCGCCTTTACCTTGGATGAATGCTTTCATCTCAGCGTGCGTGTACTCACCGCTGAAGCAGATGTCGATTAGCTCGCGAGTTGGTAGGTCACCAGAACGCTCTGGAGTGAATGGACCTTCAGATACTGCGTCGTTTACGTCAACAGTTTGGCCGCCCATGTGAGCACCTACAGTGATACCGCCACCCATGTGACAAACGATAACGTTAACGTCTTCGTACTTCTTACCTTGGTCTTCAGCGAATTTACGCGCGATAGCTTTTTGGTTAAGAGCGTGGAAACGACCCTTACGCTTGATAGCTTTGTGACCAGAGAAAGACGCCAGCTCAGATAGCTCGTAAGTTACTGGAGCGTCAGTGAAGAATGCTTCGATGCCGTTCTCATCAGCGATCTCTTTACCAATGATGCCTGCAAGGCTAGCTGGGTGCTGGATTTGCGCTTCTAGAAGGTCTGCGATTACTGCATCGTCAACCTTGTAAGTACCGCCAGAGATTGGCTTAAGAACACCACCGCGACAAGCAACAGCGTTTAGCTCAGAAGCTTTAACGCCCGCTTCTTCTAGAGCCGCTAGAATTGCTTCTTTACGGAATTCTTTTTGGTTTGCAACAACTGCACCGAATGGCGCTAGCTCTTCAGCGCTGTGACGTAGAGTTTTTTCGAACAGTTCAGTTGTACCTTCGAAAAGACCGATTTTTGTAGACGTAGAGCCTGGGTTGATAGCTAGAATTTTCATCACTTATAAACCTAATTTAAGTTATTGCTAGTTATAATTAAGCAGACGCGTCTGCTGCTTCTTTCTGCTGGCTCATCGCCGCGACAGAACATGCAAGCGCGATAGATACTGTCTTCTCAGCTTCGCCGTCAGCGCGAGAAACTAGAACAACAGGAATACGTGCACCAAGTAGAACACCCGCCATGCTGAAACCAGCCATGTACTGAAGTGCTTTAGCAAATACGTTGCCTACTTCGATGTTTGGAACCATTAGGATATCTGCGTTGCCCGCTACTGGAGACTCGTAACCTTTAAGGTTTGCAGCGTACTGAGATACCGCGATATCTAGAGAGATAGGACCAGAAACGATACAACCTTCGATTTCACCGTTTTGGTTCATTTTTTGAAGCTCTGCCGCGTCCATAGTCGCTGGCATTTTGTCGTATGGCTTCTCTTTCGCACACAGGTTAGCTACTTTAGGCTCTTGGATGCCTACAGAGTGTGCAAGGCTCACTGCGTTCTTGATGATGCCCGCTTTTTGCTCAAGCGTTGGCATGATGTTCATTGCTGCGTCAGTGAATACGTGGAAGCTGTCGCCGCCTTCTTTAAATAGAACGCCTGCGTGGCTAAGAACGTTACCAGTACGTAGACCGTGCTCTTTCTTAAGCACTTCCTTTAGTAGAACTGAAGTGTCGATTAGACCCTTCATTAGTAGGTCGCCTTTACCTTCTGCGATTGCAGATACCGCTGCAGTAGCGATTGCTTCTAGACCATCAGCTTCGATAATGTCGAAGTTCGCTAGATCAACGTTAGCTTTTGCTGCTGCTTCGTTGATTAGCGCACGCTCACCAACAAGAATCACGTCAGCCATTCCTTCTTGGAATGCGTTGTTTGCTGCGTCTAGCGTTGCATCATCGTGCGCCGCTGCAACAACCATGCGTTGCTTCTTACCGAACTTTTTAGCTTGCTGAATAAAGAAGTCTTTATTGTACATAGGGGCGATACCTTTTATTTAAGAAGAGAGCCACTCGCCCTCTTTCTATTATCGATAAACACTTATCTCTAAAAACAATTCGTCATTGTGGAGCAATAGAAGCGAATTATTTTGTTGGACCCTCGTGAAAGGATGGGTTGAATTTATCGTAGGTATTATCGGAATTAACGTCACTCAGTGTCAGTTTTTTTGACCGATTTACGGTAACAACTATTTGACCATGAATGATTCATAAGCATTCATATCACCAGTAGCTATGGGAGCAGATCGTGATCACAAATTTGCTTAGATTTGGCTGTCAATTTGACAAGAGAAAGGCAAAACGTAACAAGGCAGAGCTTAGGTAACACACCCTTTATACTAGGTAAGTTACCTATATAAAGTTGAGTAACACTGCGAATATCAGCGATAAATTCACAGCAATTATCTATTCGCTATTTACGATTAAAGGCCATCGAGTTGCCTATGCTCAAACCACTCATTCAGTGAATGAATGTTAATGGCACATTGTAGTGGTTTAATGATCCCGGACACCAAATTAGGTGGTAAAGTCTCCACCGTAAATGAGGTGTTCAATGACAAAACGACAACGACGTACATTTTCTCCTGAGTTCAAAGTAGATGCCGCAAGCTTGGTTCTTGATCAAGGTTACTCAATATCTGAGGCGGCACGATCCTTAGATATCGGCGATACGGCCTTACGACGCTGGGTAGATCAACTAAAGATTGAGCGCGGCGGAGAAACGCCAGCGGTTAAAGCTCTAACGCCAGAACAGCAGAAGATCCAAGAGTTAGAAGCTAGGATTAATCGCTTGGAAAGAGAAAAATCCATACTAAAAAAGGCCACAGCTCTCTTAATGTCGGACGAACTCGAACGTTCTCGCTAATTGACCAGTTGAGGGAGCATGAACCGGTCAAAGTTCTTTGTGAGCTGTTCGATGTAGCTTCTTCCTGCTACTACGAGTTTAAACAACGAAAGCCGGATGCCAATCGTATTCGGTTAGTCAGCCGAGTTAAGCAGCTCTTTAACATGAGTCGTGGCTCTGCCGGAAGTCGGACTCTTGCTTCTATGCTGCAGTCTGAAGGCTTCGATGTCGGACGCTTCAAAGTACGCAAGCTTATGCAAGAAGCCGGGCTGATGAGCAAACAACCAGGCTCGCATCGCTATAAGCAAGCTAAGCTAGAGCGACCAGATATCCCCAATCGATTGAAGCGTGAGTTCTCAGTTTCCACTCCAAATGACGTTTGGTGTGGCGATATTACTTACATCTGATCCGGTTCAAAGTGGAGTTATCTGGCTGTTGTACTCGACTTATTTAGTCGCAGAGTAGTGGGTTGGGCGCTATCAGACAAACCCAACGCAGAGTTGACTTGCAAAGCTTTGGATATGGCTTGGGAACAACGAGGACGGCCTAGCAACGTGATGTTCCACTCAGACCAAGGAAGCCAATACAGTAGCCTTAAATACCGTCAAAGGCTTTGGCGATATCGCATAACTCAGAGCATGAGTCGTCGAGGTAACTGCTGGGATAATGCTCCTATGGAGAGGCTATTTAGAAGCTTAAAAACCGAATGGATACCAGCTACTGGATACCTGACCCAAACTCAGGCAAAGAAGGATATCAGCTATTACTTGATGGATTACTACAATAGGCAACGGCCTCATCAAGCAAATGATGGGCTATCGCCAGTTACTGCCGAAAATCGGCTTAAGTTAGTGTCCGGAATTTGTTGACCACTACACATTTGTAAAGTGTAGTAGTAACGCTAGAGTAAGTTTTTTTGACGCTGAGTGAAGTGCCCCGATTCATGACCATACCCTATACTTGCCTCAGCTAATCAACGTGATTGAGAAGTTTAAGTTTCTGAATCACAAAGTAGATACACCATTGACTACTATTAAGTAAGGGTCGACGATGACAATCCAAAATCGCCTAGAAGAAAGTGTAAATAACCTAAACACTGTACTTGAAGAGCAAAAGCAACTTCTTGCTGAGCACAAAGCGAGCCAAAACTACGCTGAACGCCTACAAAACCTGCTTACTCCAACAGATGAACTAAGCACTAAAGGTGATGACCTATACATCGGTGGCTGCAAAGCAACTGATCTAATTGAACAATACGGCAGCCCGCTATTCGTACTGAGCGAAGACACTCTACGTGGCAACCTACGTCGCGTTAAGAATGCATTCGGTTCAAACTGGCCTAAGCCTGTGAACGTAATGTTCGCAATCAAATCAAACACTAACTACGCTGTTCGCGCTATCTGTAACGAAGAAGGCGTTGGTGGCGACTGTTTCGGTCCTGGTGAAGTTGAAGCAACTCACATCGCAGGTGCGGATCCAAAAACTATCGCACTAAACGGTACCGTTAAGCCTGAGCTAGCTATCCGTAAAGCAATTGAGTACGGCTACGCAATCCACCTAGACTCTTACGAAGAAATTGAAATCGTAGAGCGTATTGCGGCAGAAGTTAAGCCAAAAGAAAAAGTACGCATCGCTGTACGTCTGAAAGTTATCCCAGAAGATTTCTTCAACGACTTCGAACCAGATGCATACCCATTCCCTAACTTCATCGGCGCGATGAAATGGATCAAGTTCGGTCTACTAAAAGAAGAAGCGAAGAAAATCGTTAACCGCGTTAAAGAAATCGATGCATTCGAATTCTACGGTTTCCACACTCACCTAGGTCGTTTCTCTAAGCAACCTGAAGGTTGGGATGCGCTATACCGTGAGTACGCACGCAACGTTATCGAGATCTCTCGTGAGTGTGGCGTTCAACCATTCCAAATCGACCTTGGCGGCGGTTGGCCACGTGAGCGTGAGCCAGAGTGTCGTAGCGTTGAACACATGATGAACCGCAACACAATCGAAGACTACGCTGCTATCGTATGTAAAGGCATGCTAGAAGAATTCAACAAAGAAGGCTTCGAGATCCCACAACTATGGCTAGAACCAGGTCGTTACATCGCAGGTAACATCGGTACGCTACTAACGTCTGTATACGTAGTGAAAGATGACCAAGAGATGGACTACACCTACACAATGGTTGACGCATCTACGTACCTAGCAACGCTAGTAGAGTCTCAAGAGTCTAAGAACCCAGTTCTACCGGCTAACAAGATGACTCAGCCTCTTCAAGAGAAGACGACTGAAGTAGCGGGTCCAATCTGTATCCCATCTATCTGGGAAAGCGGTGCACGCATGCCAGCTCTAGAGCCAAAAGACGTTCTAGCTATCATGGATGTAGGTCACTACGCAGAATCTCAAGCGAGCCAGTTCAACTCTCTACCACGTCCTGCAACTGTACTAGTTAAAGACGGCGAAGCTGAACTAATCAAGCGCGCTGAAACGGTTGAAGACGTATTTGCTACGCAAATCCTTCCAGAGCGTTTCAAAAAAGCAAAAGCAGAACTTGAGAAGCAGCGTAAAGCTTAATTCTTAAGTCTTCTGGACGGACAAAAGCCTCTCAATTGAGAGGCTTTTTCGTATCTGTTGCCCAGATAATGTTACCAATAGACAAGTAACAAAAAAGCGGAGCAGTTTCCTGCTCCGCTTTTCTATAATCTCACTTTCTAACCGCGATAACCGTTAATTAAGTAGCTTGCGCGCCGCTTCCACAACAACGCGAATAGAACGCGTCTCTGCTTGTTTCAACGTATCGTGATCCGGTGTCTCTTTCTGTGTACGGTTGATGATAACGCCCGCAACACAGCCAGCTCGTAGACCTGAACTTGCACACATTGTTAGTAGCGTGGCTGATTCCATTTCAAAGTTAAGCACACCCATTCGTTGCCACTCTTCCATAGAACCTTGGAAACGACGTACTACACGACCCGAGAACGTATCATAGCGCTCTTGGCCTGGGTAGAACGTATCGCTCGATGCTGTCACACCAGTGTGCACTGTTGCACCTGCTTCAATCGCAGCTTCTTTCATTGCCGTTGCTACATCGAAATCCGCAACCGCTGGGAACTCCATTGGCGCGAAGTGTAGGCTTGCACCATCAAGGCGAACAGAGCCTGTGGTCACAATCATATCGCCCACATTCACATGTGATTGAATCGCACCTGTGGTACCAACACGCAAGAAGGTACGCACGCCAAGTTGCGCTAGCTCTTCTACAGCGATAGAGGTTGACGGACCACCGATACCTGTCGAGCAAACCACCACTGGCTTACCGTCTAATTTTGCACGATACACAGTGTACTCACGTTGGCTTGCCAAAAACTCTGGCTCATCCATCAACTCAGCGATCTTCTGAACTCGAGCTGGGTCACCTGGAATAATGGCAAGTGTTGCGCCTTGTAGATCTTCTTTATTTACTCCGAGATGGAAAACAGCTTGGGACATGGGGGACTCCTTTTGTCTCTTGGGTATGGGTTTAAGCTTATAAGATAGTGTCACCAATAAACGTACACGGATCACACTTATTTAATGCAACAGACGCAACATTTCACATTAAATCGGTTTGCATCACACTTTATTGTCGAATTTGCTCTGATATTGCACAAATTCAGTTTTTCAGCTCACAAAAAAGCCGCTCATAAACGTTAAGTCCCTGAGCGGCTATCGCCATACTAGTCGAGACTAATCCAACGAGGATTTATGACGAAGCAGTCTTAGCGCATTCAAGGTCACAATCGCCGTCGCGCCACTATCGGCTAGTACGGCGACCCAAAGCCCAGTAATACCCAGCAAGCTCGTGACAAGAAACACCCCTTTGAGACCAAGCGCAAGGGCGACGTTCTGTTTGATGTTGTTGAGCGTTGCACGTGAGAGTTCGATCATCGCTGGTAGCTCAGTTAAACGGTTGTGGGTCAGAGCTGCATCGGCGGTTTCAAGCGCGACATCAGTACCGCCTCCCATCGCAACCCCAATATTGGCCGCTTTCATTGCCGGAGCGTCATTAATACCATCTCCCACCATCGCCACTCGATGCTGGCTTGCCAGTTCATTCACATAACTCACTTTGTCCGCAGGCAACAATCGCGCTTTATAATCCATCCCAAGAGGAGAAGCGATGGATGCGGCGCTGCGTTCATTATCCCCGGTCAGCATGATAGTTCGGATACCAAGTTTGGACAGTTTTGCCACTGCCTCAGCAGTATCTGGCCTAATTTCATCTTGCCACGCAATCAGACCCTGCAGCGCCATCCCCTGCTCGGTTTCACAAAGTGCTACCACGACGGTTTTACCTTGATCCTCAAGTGCTGCAATTCGCTCTAGAGCTTCGCTAGAAATTGACACCTCAAGCTTGGAGGGGGCAGAAAGTATCCACTTCACATCTTCTAACATGCCTTCAACACCCACACCAACCAGCGCTTTTTGCTCTGAGGCAGGCAAAATCGACACACCTTTACTTTCTACATAGCGCACTAACGAGGTTGCGAGTGGATGGTTAGAACCCTGCTCAATAGACGCTGCCGCTGATAGTAGCTCGTCTTCAGACAATGAACCACTGACAATCACATCCGTCACTTGCGGTTTGCCTAGCGTTAGGGTGCCCGTTTTATCAAACGCAACGGATTCAATGTTGCCAAGCTGCTCAAGCGCCGCCCCGCCTTTAATGAGTGCACCACGTCTTGTCGCCGCAGCTAGCCCAGAAGTAATCGCGGCTGGTGTAGAAATAACGAGAGCACAAGGACAAGCAATCAATAACAGCGCAAGGCCTCGATAGACCCAGGTTTCCCAAGGCTGAGCAAACAGAAGTGGCGGCGTAATAATAACCAGCAAAGACACTAACATCATAAGCGGGGTATACCAGCGGCTAAATTTATCGAGAAAACGCTCGATCGGCGCTCGGCGTGACTCGGCTTCTTCAATAAGGTGTAAGATGCGATCAATCGCGTTCTCACCTTGCTTTGATGTCACTTTTAGGCACACGACTTTATCAGCCAACACTGCACCTGCCATGACCGTGTCACCAACCATACGCTCAACGGGAACAGATTCACCGGTAAGTGCACTTTCATCAAAGCTTGCATTGGCACTGAGAAGTTCACCATCAGCGGGCATTCTATCGCCCGGCGCGACTTCAATAATATCGCCAGGCTCGAGCAAAGCGGCACTTTTCTTTTGACGAGTGTTGTCAACAATGACCGTGGCTTCTTCTGGTACTAGCGACATTAGCGCTTGAACGCCGCTTCTTGCTCGTGAAGCAGCGAACGCTTCAAGGCGCTCGCCAATCAAAAACAGCAACAGCACCATCGCCGCTTCAACCGTTTCACCGAGATAAAGTGCACCAATCGCCGCCACACTCATCAGAGTTTCAATGGCAAAAGGCGTACCCGATTTAGCAAGCTTAATAGCTTTGGCGCCAATAGGCATAAGACCAAGGATACAAGTCAGAATAAAAAGCCACTCACTGATAACAGGATAAGTCCCTTTAAAGGCAGCGGCGATAACCATACCTGTGGATATCGCAAGGATATGTGCGTTGTCTTTAAAAGTCTTTTTCCAGCCTGTCAGCTCAGCGTCACCGTTGTTATTAACCGTGCTGCCATCTAATGCATTGAGGGTAAATCCGGCATCGGCAACAGCGGCTTCGACTTGTGAAAATAGCGCAGCATCATTGACTCTCACCACCAATTTTTCGGTAGCAAACATCACTTTTGAATTAACAACGCCTTGGATTCGACTGGTTGCAGTTTCCACTTTTCGCGCACAAGCGGGGCAATCCATGCCGGCGACTTTCCAGGACTTTAGCAGTCCAGTGGATTCGGTTGAGGGTTGGCCACTGGAGGCAGCAGGCTCTTCAGGTTCCGCGCTGCAGCAACTGTCGCCAGACTGGCAGCCTTCATCCGGACTCGCAGCGATAGTGGAAACTTGGGTGATTTTGGCTGCATCACAAGCGTCACTTACAGGACGAATAGCATTGATTTTTTGCGTACTGCACGCTTTATGTTTGTTACACATGGGACTCTCCTTTTCATATCCTTGATCCCAAGTGTAAACCTTGGAGCTAGCTCCAAGGTCAAGAACAAATTAACCAGAAAGTGTTGGTGATTCGAGCTGCTTGTCGATTTTTGATACTTCTTCGATCATCACAGGATCATGGGAGCAGAAAGGCTGTGAATTGACACTAACGATACTTGGGTCTTTGGTTTGTGTGCACTCTCCAGTTTTATGAAGCTCGGCAATATGGAAACGCAGCACAATGTAACCAAGCACACCAAACACAATGTTGCCTACGGCTTGACCATACAAAACCCCCAAGGCGCCAAACCACAGTGAGCCAAAGTAGACAAATGGCAAGGTACCGGCGGTCGCTTTTCCCAAATTGAGCGCTGTCGAGTAAAGCGGCTTCCCAAGATTATTAAATGATGTATTGGCAACAAACAGCACGCCATTAAACACGAAGGTGATCGCCACATAGGTAGCAAACGCCGCAACAACATGCGCCGCATCGCCGGTCAATGAAAACACCGCTATTAACGGGTCTTGAACTAAATAGAGCAACAAGCAAACCACCAGCGTGTAGAACGTAGTGACAATTAACGAGTTCTTTAATGTCTCTTCAACCCTATCAATTCGTGCAGCACCAAAGTTTTGGCCGACAATAGGGCCAACCGCCCCAGACAACGCAAAAATAAACGCAAAACACACTGGAATAATACGGCCAATAACCGCAAAACCAGCCACATAATCTTCACCATATTGAGCGATCGCTGTGGTAACAATAGCATTACCAATTGGCGTCGCGGTATTAGTGACAATCGCAGGTAGAGCAATGGCTAGCATGACCTTAGTATCGCGCTTCACGGAATCAAAGGTTGGTCTAGAAAGCAGCTGGTGTACTTTGATGAGCGGCATAAATGAGAAATAGAACACAGCAAATCGAGCCACTACAGAAGCCGCCGCGGCTCCCTCTACATTCCAGTTGAAGCCGAAGATAAACAACGGGTCGAGTATGGCATTAACAATACCACCCGCGAGCGTTGCCCACATCGAACGCTTTGCATCACCAGCGGCACGAAGCCCAGCGCCACTCGCCATCCCAAGGGCAATGAGTGGGGTACTAGGAAGCAAAATCCACAAGTAGGCTTCTGCACGCTCATGCGCTCGACCTTCCGCCCCAATGGCAGTGAGAAGCTCCGGTATGTACGCGCACATCAGCGCGGTCACCAAGGCACTAATAACGAAGGAAATCACTAAGACACTACTGCCAATTTCTCGCGCATAGCTGATGTTCTTAGCGCCAATGGCCTTGGACATCAATGCACCCATTGCAATGGATGTACCGATACTGACCGACGTAGCAAAGAAAGTGAGAGTGCCCGCAAAGCCCACCGCGGCGGCGAGTTCTGCTTGTCCGAGCATACTGATAAACAGCATGTCGAGTAAGTCGACAATGAAAATCGCCATGATGCCCACAGTCGATGTTCCAGACATCACCAAAATGTGGCGCATCGTTGATCCTTCAACAAACTTGGCAGATTGTTCAGCCATTGAATTCCCTTTCTGTCTACAGACGCTCTACAAACAACAAAGGGCGCCGCAGCGCCCGTTTCGAATAATAGCTAGTTTATACTGGATGTTTGAAGCATGCTTCAATGGTTTTACCAATAGCACGCAGCACATCACGACGGGTAATCACACCGACCAAACGACCGTTATCGATAACAGGATACATTTTCGGCTTACCCACTTTCATCATATCAGCCAGTTCGATAATGGAGGTATCCGGAGCGACAGACAATACCTCACGGTACATACAGTCCCCTACCGTGTGCGTGTCCTGACAGTGATAACTCACTTTTACTAACTTCTCGAGCAAATCTTGCTCAGAAATAAAACCAATCACCTGCTCTCTTTCATCAATAACAGGCCCGCCTAAATGGGTCGATTGCATCACTTTGTCGAGTGCTGCACTGAGCGACATGTCTTCCGTGAACGTGACCGTTCTTTGCGTCATATAATCTTTTACTTTTAGCGACTCCATAGCACTCTCCTTACTTCCCGATAATCAAACCTTGTACGTTCATTCTGGTGCAATCCGTCACAAGGTAGAAATGGGACTTATCGATACTATCGATAGTGAATTCCTATTACAGCGGAAACTCCTTGATTCCACTGCATTGATATTTTTAAGCGTAAGACGGTTTTTTCGATTTTGCCTATCTTATCGATAAGAATTTTGTAACAATCCCGTGAATTAGATTTTCCGTTACTGGCGCCATCATGTTCAAAAAGCTGCTTCAATCTTTATCCGATGCTGTTGAATTTCGCTCACGTATTTGGGTGGTTCACATCTCAGAATCGTTTCTTAAAGACCAATCCTTTGTGGTCAATGAGGATCAGTTTTCAAGTCCGTTATCTTGGATGAAAAGCCGCGGCTACCCGAAAACTATGCTCGACAAGGTCGAGACAATGAAGCGTTCGCAAGTACTCGTTGTTGAGCTCGGTGAAACCACTCACCAGCTTATGAGAGTGAAATAATCTCACCCTCATTATAAGCAAAGCGTAAGTTACGCTGACATCACCCAGACTTCCTCACCACGTATTTCGACAGGCCACGTTTTCACCGAGATATTAGGGTCTTCGACACACTCGCCAGAGGTTAAATCGAAATGCTGCTTGTACAATGGGGAAGCAACGCAATCTCTGCCACCTATGTCTCCCACAATCCCACGACTTAGCACAAATGCCTCACCCAAAGGATCCCAATTATCAATGGCATACACCGCCTGTTCCGTTTCCGGTAAATAAAACAGAGCAAGTTGAGTTTCCCCGACCAGTGCGCCGCGCCCTTGGTATGGCGTCAAATCAGCAACATCACAAATCTTATTCCACATAATTAATCCTCCAACTGCGGGTCAACGATGGTAACAGGGATCCTCTGGCCTCGAACACGCTGATAGCCAAGGTCGGTACTTTGTTGGTCACTGTTGATAAATGGCATAAACTTGGCACGCTTCTCTTCAGATTCAATCGCTGTTTTCCATTCACACTGGTATGTGTCCACAATGTGTTGCATTTGCTTTTCAAGCTGAGCATTGATACCAAGTGAGTCTTCAATCACCACTTGTTTGAGATACTCGAGACCACCTTCTAGGCTTTCCATCCAAACCGAAGTACGCTGCAAGCGTTCGCCGGTCTTAACGTAGAACATCAACACCCTGTCGATCAAAGTGACCAACTGTTCTGTCGTTAGATCAGACGCAAGTAAATCTGCATGGCGTGGACGCATCCCGCCATTGCCACAAACATACAAGTTCCAACCATTTTCGGTGGCGATCACACCAATATCTTTGCTTTGTGCCTCGGCACATTCACGTGTACAACCTGACACCGCAAACTTGATCTTATGCGGAGCTCGAAGACCCTTGTAGCGATTTTCAAGATCGATAGCGAGACCCACTGAATCGTCGACGCCATAACGACACCACGTCGAGCCCACACACGATTTCACAGTGCGCAGCGACTTACCGTAAGCGTGGCCGGTTTCAAAGCCTGCAGAGATCAATGTGTCCCAAATTTGCGGAAGTTGCTCGACCTGAGCACCAAACAAGTCCACTCGCTGGCCACCGGTAATTTTGGTGTAGAGATCGAACTTCTGCGCCACCTCACCCAGCACGATCAATTTTTCAGGGGTAATTTCACCACCAGGGACGCGTGGAACGACTGAATAAGAGCCATCTTTTTGTAAATTCGCGAGAAACAGATCGTTTGAGTCTTGCAACCCACGATGTGAGCCTTCCAAAACATGTTCATTCCACAGTGAGGCAAACACAGAAGCCGCTGTAGGTTTACAAATGTCACAGCCTTTACCTTTACCATGCTTTTCAATCAGTTCATCAAAGCTCTTAATGGAATCCACTTGGCAGATGTGGAACAGCTCTTGTCTTGAAAATTCAAAGTGTTCACAAAGATGGTTATTGACCTCTTGTCCCATCGCCACCAGCTCTTCATCAAGAACGCTCTTCACCATGTTGGCGCAGCCGCCACAGCCAGTTCCAGCCTTAGTTTCATCTTTTAACGTCGCGAGATCATGAGCACCAGCATGAATAGCTTCGACCAAATCCCCACGGGTTACATTGTGACAAGAACAGATCATGGTTGAGGCACTTGCACCGCCAGACAATGAACTGGTATCAAACAGCAGCTCCGCTGGATGCTCAGGTAGGGTTTTCTCATTGAGATACGCTTGTAAGAGCAAATCGTAGTCGGTGGTATCTCCAACTAGAATTGCGCCTAGCAAACGGCTACTGCTTTCATCAACGATGAGCTTTTTATAAGTGCCTTGAGCGGCGTCTTGCAGCACCATCTCTTTTGCCCCGGGAGTTTGCATTTGCGCGTCACCAATTGATGCGACATCAACCCCTAGTAGTTTAAGCTTGGTGCTCATGTCCGCACCTTCAAACGTCGCCACCTTACCCATAAGCTGGTCTGCGACTGCGCGCGCCATGGCATAACCTGGTGCCACTAGTCCAAAGATACGATTTTGCCAAAGGGCACATTCACCGATTGCGTAAATAGCCTCATCACTGGTTTGGCAATGATCGTTAATCACAATGCCACCACGCTCACCAATATCTAAACTCGCCTCTCTTGCGAGTGCATCTTGGGGACGAATACCGGCGGAAAACACCACTACATCCACATCCAATGGCTCAGCATCTTTAAACACCATACGGTGATAAGCGGTTTCACCATCACAGATCTTATCGGTACCGGTTGAGGTGTGTACCTTGAGCCCGAGATCTTCAATTTTGCTCTTCAACAGACCGCCAGCACCATCATCAAGCTGCACTGGCATTAATCTAGGCGCAAACTCTACAACGTGAGTTTCAAGCCCAAGAAGCTTCAAGGCATTGGCCGCCTCAAGACCCAGCAAACCACCGCCGATAACCGCACCCGTTTTCGCTCCCTCACACGCTTTACGAATCGCAGAGAGGTCATCCAAGGTTCTATATACAAATACGTTGTCGCGATCTTTGCCTTCAATTGGCGGCACAAACGGATAAGAGCCCGTCGCTAAGACCAAGTGGTCATAACCAAGAATGTCCTCGTCATCTAGAGTGATGCGCTTACTTTGTTTATCAACGCTGGTGACACGGCTGCCGAGTACTAGCTCAACGCCATATTTTTTGTACCACTCTTCGTCTCCTAGCATCAGAGAGTCATGCGAGTTACCAGAAAACAGCGATGAAAGCTGAACACGGTCATAGGCAGCATAACGCTCCTCGCCAATCACCGTAATTCGATAATTTAAATGTCCTTGCAGGCTAATGAGATGAGCGATGAAATGATGCCCAACCATGCCATTACCGACCACAACGATATGTTCCATATCTCGTCTCCCTATGCGCTTTTCTTCGCGTCTTGCTGCTTGCTGATTTCTGCCGTTGCTGACAATTCGTTTTTGGCTTGCTTCTCATATAGGAAGGTCAGTACGGCTTGGCGGTACTTTTGATATTGCGGGTTGTCGGCCATCGCTACGCGATTTCTAGGACGTTCCAGTTCGATATCTAAAACTTCACCAATCGTCGCTGCGGGTCCATTGGTCATCATCACTATCTTGTCGGAGAGAAGCACGGCTTCGTCCACATCGTGAGTAATCATGATGACGGTATTATTGAGCTCCGCCTGAATCGCCATTAGCGCATCTTGCAACTTGGCACGAGTCAACGCATCGAGTGCGCCAAACGGTTCATCCATCAATAAGACTTTTGGTTTTAATGCTAGAGCGCGGGCAATACCAACGCGCTGCTTCATACCGCCGGAAATTTCATCTGGCCTCTTGTCGGCCGCGTGAGCCATTTCAACCAGGTCGAGATAATGATGAACCTGCTCTTTCACCCAAGCTTTATCTTTGCCCTTCGCGACCTGCTTTACTGCAAGTTCAATGTTTTCATACACGGAAAGCCAAGGCAGTAACGAGTGATTTTGGAACACTACCGCTCGTTCGGGGCCTGGGCCATCCACTTCACGGCCATCGACAATCACGCCACCATCGGTGGGAAAATGCAGACCCGCGACCAAGTTCAGTACTGTAGACTTACCGCAGCCTGAGTGACCAATTAGCGAGATAAACTCCCCTTTTTGGATTTGTAAATTGACGTTCTTTAGTGCCACAAACTCCCCTTGTGGCGTAGGGAACCGCATTCCTAGCTGGGTTAAGTCAAGTAAAGGTTTCGACATCGTTAACTTCCTTATTCGATAATCAAGGCGCCATTTCTTCTCAATGAGAACAGAATGACAACAGAGCCTAGTTAGCGAAGCGATTGTTGTTTGTTCCAAGAAAAATGCTTTTGCAGCAGCAACATGCCACGATCAAGCAATAAACCGATAAAGCCGATGGTGATCACCGCGACCATGATGCGGCCTAGTGACGCTGAGCTACCATTTTGGAACTCATCCCACACGAACTTGCCAAGCCCTGGGTTTTGCGCCAGCATCTCTGCTGCAATCAACACCATCCAAGCAATACCGAGTGACAGTCGAAGACCTGTAAAAATCATTGGAATCGCTGAAGGCAATACGATAGTGCGAATATGCTGCCACCAAGAAAGCTTGAGCACCTTACTCACGTTGAGCAGATCTTTATCTACGCTAGTAACACCTACAGCGGTGTTAATGAGTGTCGGCCACAAGCTACACAAGGCAACGGTAATCAATGAGTTAACGAAAGATTTCGCAAACAAAGGATCGTCACTCACGTAAGTCGCACTGACGACCATGGTCACAATAGGCAGCCAGGCCAAAGGTGACACCGGTTTTAAAAGCTGAATGATTGGGTTAAATGCCTGATACACGCCTTGATTCAGACCCAACACAATCCCAAGGGGAATCGCAATCACTGACGCTAAGATAAACCCACCTGCTACAGTGATAAGTGAGGTCCCAATCTGGTCAAAGAAAGTCGGTTTCCCCGTATAAGGGCGGATCTTCACTTTCGCGTCCGGATTTTTCGCCAGCTTGGCTGCGTTGCGCTTTTCTTGACGCTCAACAAACGCCACCGCTTTATCACGCTCCTCAACGTGTTCTGCGGCTAAGTTTTTGAACTGTTCAAACGTCTGAACGGGTCCCGGTAAGGTACCTAAAGACGTCTCTACTTGTTTTGCTGCCAAATGCCACATCATCAGGAAACACAAAATCCCAATGAGGGGGAACAACAGCACTCGGCTGCGGTTCACCACCATGTCGCGGCTTGGCTTAAGTGAAATTACGTTCGTTGCCATCGCCTATACTCCTTAGCTTTCTCGGCTTACTCGCTTTAACGTTCGTGATAGACGTTCGCGTCTAAACTTTATCGTTACCTTTCAGACCGATAGAGAATTTTTTCAGGTACTCATTCGGCTTACTACCGTCATACACGATGTTGTCGATAAAGTGAGTTTGTGGGGCGCGGAAACCATCTTCATTTTTGAAATCAGGGAAGTCTTTCGACGTTAGCACGCCATCTTCGACTAAGGCCTCAGCCGCTTGTTGATAGATATCTGGACGGTAAACTTCTTTAGCGATATCCATGTACCATTGGTCATCTTGCGAGTCTGCAATCTGTCCCCAACGACGCATCTGAGTGAGGTACCAAATCGCATCACTGTAGTATGGGTACGTGGCGTTATGACGGAAGAACACGTTAAAGTCAGGCACATCACGCTTATCACCTTTCTCATACTCAAACGTGCCCGTCATGCTGTTGGCGATAACTTCAGCATCAGCACCAACATAGGCACTTTTCGAGAGCATTTTCACTGCTTCTTGACGGTTGGCATTGTTGTTTTCATCCAACCAATGTGCAGCACGGATAAGCGCTTTCACAACGCGGATATGAGTATTTGGGTTTTCCTCAGCCCAAGACTTCGATACACCAAACACTTTCTCAGGGTTGTTTTTCCAAATCTCGTAGTCTGTCACCACAGGAACGCCAATGCCCTTAAATACCGCTTGCTGATTCCACGGTTCGCCTACGCAATAGCCTTCAATCGTACCCGCTTCCATTGTGGCTGGCATTTGAGGCGGCGGTGTCACGCTAAGTAGTACATCTGCGTCTACTTGGCCACTGTTATCACCTGATTTTGGTGAATAGTAACCTGGGTGAATTCCCCCTGCTGCCAACCAGTAGCGCAGCTCATAGTTGTGCGTTGAAACGGGGAAAACCATACCCATGTTGAACGGCTTACCTTCATCAAGGTAACCCTCAACCACAGGCTTTAGCGCGTCCGCCTTAATTGGGTGAACAGGTTTGCCATCGGCCTGCTTAGGAATGTGCGGCTTCATCGCATCCCAAGTGTTATTGGAAACGGTGATGGCATTACCATTGAGATCCATACTAAATGCAGTAATGACCTCCGCCTGAGTACCGATACCAATCGTCGCGCCCAGCGGCTGACCAGCTAGCATATGAGCGCCGTCCAGCTCACCATCGATGACGCGGTCTAGCAGGACTTTCCAGTTAGCCTGCGCTTCCAATGTGACGTAGAGACCTTCATCTTCGAAAAAGCCCTTTTCGTAAGCGACTGCTAGCGGTGCCATGTCAGTCAGTTTGATAAAGCCAAATTTGAGCTCCTCAATTTCCGGCTCACCTAACTCAGCCCAAGCCGACGTGCCAACCAGTAGCGTTGCCGTTGCAATAGTCGCGGTACTGACGCGATGAAACGTCTTACCCACTTTGTTTGCTCGTTGCGTCCATGTTTTCATAACACTATCTCCGTGTGATGCTTAAAAATTTTTCCAAAAAGGCGCTACTGCCATCTATAAGCAATAGAGCCTATGTGTAAGCAGTAACGCCGTCGCCAACCTTCCATTCACCGCCGTTGATGAGTTCAGGAGCTGCCCACTTAAGGGCGGGGGTATTGTAGTTAATATTAGTAATTCAATATGCGTGCCATATTTAAATTTTCCTATAAAATCATAACCTTAATAAAATCCAGACTCCATCCTGACTTTCTTTTGCTTCTCCAGTGTGCACCCTGCACCAATTGAATGAATTATCATTAACCCCAAAGTGGTAGTTAAAGATGGATGGATTCCAACGTGTTGATCAGGTTCTTTGCAACTTGGTTAAGCGATAGGCTCGACTGCATAGCCGATTTTCGAAGCGCAGCAAACGCCGTTTGCTCGTCAAGATGGTGATACTTCATCAGCAGACCTTTGGCTTTTTCGACAACTTTTCGCTCTTCGAGCTTCAAGTTTAATGCTGCGATTTTTTGATCATCTTGAATCGATTTATCTCGCACTTGTCTGGCGTGAATCACCCAGGCGTTGAGCTCGAATTGAGAATCATGAGGTAGCAAAACATAGTCATTACTTGCAGGTAAGCGGTTGATATCATTGTTATTAAGCTGTTTTAGGATTACAAGAAGTGGACGCTGTAGTTGCTTGGCAACCTCAATGATCAGCGACAGTTCTGCACAAGGCTGCTGCCAAGAAATAACAAGGGTGGCTGAGGGCTCTTTTTCGAGCATGGACTCCAGCTGAGATAGCTGGCAGCCCATGATTTTATCAAAGTCTCTGGCAAGTCTAGCGCTTATATGCGCCTGCTCGGCGATTGAATCGCAACAAACTAAGACTGGTGTTTTTGGCATACGATTTCCCTAACATAGTGTTCCTTCACTCGTTAGTCCATCGCAATATGTATGCCAAAGTCGCTGGGCTTTGGTTTGAGCCTTGTTCCAATCTGCCGACAAGGTAAAAAGCGCCACAGTCATCGTACTAATAACGGAGTTGGCCATCAGTTCTTGCTCATCTTCAGGAGTGCCCAACGGACAAGGAATCTCGCGTTGCTGAGTCATGCACTCTTCAATGTAACTCGAGTTCACTTTGCCGTTTTCTGCCCACCAAATGGTTTGACTTACCTTGGGGTTATATTCGGTCTCACCCGACTGTCCTTTAAAAGAAACGGTTCGCTGAGTTTGCGCCGTGGGTAGGTGTACTAGCGATTCCACTTTGGCGTGTAACTCTTGAAAGCCTGGGTGGAAACTGCCGCGCAGTGCAAACGGCGCATTGGCTGGGTTTAAAGCGCGAGCAACGGTGTTGACGGGCGTTCTTAGTCCATATCGATGCTTCCAATCAAGCATGGTCTTAACTTGCGGCAGAAAATTCTCAAGGGGTAAATAAGTGATGTTGAACTGCTCAAGTCGTTGCTGCGCATCCGCAAGACTGTTTGCAGTGGTGATATTAAGCTGGTTTAAAAAGTCTCTCGCGTGCAAGCGATTATGCATTTTATCCAAATCGCCATGAAGCAAGATTCTCACACCACTGTCCGCCAATATCTTGGCTGCGACCAAATGCCAAGGTAAACCTGACGTTTGGCCGGTGCGTTTTCCTGCATACAAAGGCCAATCAAGATCAGCAAAGCTCTCTGATGAAGATTTAAGCGCCTGTACAAAGCCAGCGATTTCCTCCGGCGTCTCATCTCTCACGCGAATTAGCATCATCAGCATGGCCATTTGGTCATCACCGACCTCACCATCCATAAACGCAGCCATGACCTCGCACGCCTGAGTTTGCGTAAGCGGACCTCTACCTCGTGAACCACGGCCTACCGTGCGAATACATTCTTGAATTAACGACACATCTTCTCCTACTTAATGTGACTTTCCCAGCCTAGACATCAGAGCGGCGATACCAACAGTTCATCTTGAGTATATTCTTTCGCTATATCAACAAGCTGCTGGCGAATTGACACCACTTCACCAATGATCATCAACGCCGGGCTCAAGCCGCGAAGTTGCTCCGCGATTTGATTCAGTTGCGATAGCTCGAAAGTATATACTTCTTCTTCTGCGCTACAACCTTTACCGATAATAGCAACAGGCGTGGAAGCCTTCAGTCCTGCTTGCACTAAGCCACTTTGAATCTCGAGGCTTTTCTCAAGCCCCATATAACAAACTAACGTTTGCCCTTGAGCAATCAGCGATGACCACGCTGGCAGTGCGCCAGACACGACATTACCGGTGACAAAGGTGACACTGCGTGCCACTTTGCGATGGGTTAACGGGATTAGTGCGCTTGAAGAACAGCCAAGCGCAGCGGTAATGCCCGGAATCACTTCAAATTCAATGTTCGCAGCTTTTAGCGCCAGTGCTTCTTCTCCACCACGCCCGAATACAAAAGGGTCACCACCTTTTAACCTTACTGCGCGATACCCTTTCAGGCCACAATCTTTAAGGATTTCGTTAATCGAGTCTTGATTCAGGCTTGGCATACCACAGCGTTTACCTACATAAAATCGTAACGTGCTGCTGGGAATCAAATCCAAGATCGGCTGACTGACTAGGCGATCATAAACCACAATATCCGCCTGAGATATCCGCTTATGGGCAGCCATGGTCAGCAAGTCCGGATCACCAGGCCCCGCCCCGACAATGGAGACAAACCCATTTTCAGATCGATAAGGCAGCTCATCAATAAAACCAACATCTTGCTGTTGGTGCAAACGGTATGCATGCTCATTCCTTTGAGTATTCATCCTACAACTCCTTGGTTAACTGAACCATTATTTAACTATCACGTCGATATGCTGAGCGTGCTGAAAGTGCTGATTGGCGAGCTTTTCCACCTCTGGTAGACAAGACCCGCAATTACTGCCGCATTTGAGCTGACTTTGAAGCTGGGCGACACTGGTATGGCTATGAGTTTGAATCGCATCAATGATCTGTTTTTCAGTCACTCTAAAACAACTGCAAACCAGCTTGCTTGTCGCACCCGTTTGGGTCGCCTTGAGAAGTTTTGACAGTGAAAAAGGCTGCCCCAACAGCTGTGAAAGCTGCTCGACATCAGCATCAAAGGTCTTATTCTCTACTTGAATAATACTTTTTACCGTCAGCGCGGCGTCATCAGCACAGCTTAGCGTCACCCAGCCCTGCTCGGTATCCATCACCAATAGCTTGCCGTTTAGGGCGGCGCCTGTTGCCTGATTCCAAGTGTGCTTCTCTAAGGGTACTTGCGTCGCATAGCGCCATAAACGCTCGCCAGCGCCACCAATGTCAGTCACTTGCATAGATGCAAAGTCCGCGAGGCTACGCAACTTGTCACAGCCCTCGCCTATGGCAACCATATAGCTGCCAATGCCAAATGGAGCGACGCGAACTAGCGTCGATTTAAACGCTGGCTGACCCGAAATAGGGTCAACCACGGATTCTGTCACCTGGTTAACACCACTGCCGGCACCAAATTCGCCTGCCCAGTGCATCGATAAATACACACTGTGCATACTCAAACCTTCGTCTGCTCTGATACGGGCGATCACATTGCCGCTGCCATCTGGCAGTGTTAGCTCGGCAAGTTGCTCCGTTTTAAGCTCTGCTCTTTCAATCGAGATTGGGTTTAAGTAGAGCGTAGGCTCGACCTCCTTTTGGGTAAGCGAAGGAACGTAGCCTGTGCGCGTCATGGTATGCCACTGGTCGCGGTCACGTCCCGTATTGAGAATGAATTCTTGATGTCCGCGAGGCGTTTCAAGCTCAATAGTCTCGGGAACAATCAAATTGGCACGCCCAGAAGGTGTCGCAAACGAACCATCGGCAAACGGTCTCTCACTACCAAGCGGCCATTGCACTGGTTGCCATTGTTGATAGTCGCTTTCAGTCAGTGTACTTAACTTGCTTAAATCGAATAGCTGAGGCGCATGTTTGTTGATGCCCGATAACTTGATGTGTTCTTTGAAAATCTCATACTCACTGTGATACCCAAACCCATCGCTAACATCCATTAAGCGACAAAAAGCCTGACCTACCTTGGAAATAGCCCACCAATCTGGCCTGCTTTCACCGCGCATAGGCAAGAATGCTCGCTGGCGAGACATCATGCGCTCAGAGTTAGTTACCATACCCTGCTTTTCACCCCATCCTGCGGCGGGTAGCAAAATGTCCGCGTAATGGGCGATATCAGAATCAGCACAGATATCCGACACTATTACCAACTCACAGCGCTTGAGCGCTCGTTTGATCTTCTGACTTTGTGGCAGTGACACGACTGGATTGGTTGCCATAATCCAAACCGCTTTCACTTCACCGCGTTCTATCGCATCAAATAGATCCACCGCTTTCAAGCCGGGTTTGGTTGCCATGTCTGGGGCCTGCCAAATCGCCTTAACTTGCTCTATCGACTCAGCATCAAAACCCCGATGGGCAGCCAGTTGATTCGCCAATCCACCTACCTCTCGTCCCCCCATCGCGTTGGGCTGACCAGTAATCGAGAAAGGGCCGCACCCTTCACGACCGATTTTGCCCGTTAGTAAGTGAGCATTAATAATGGCATTGCCTTTATCAGTCCCATTCTCAGCCTGATTCACGCCTTGGCAATAAAGCGTAATCACGCGCTGCTTGGTCGCGAACCAATGATAAAACTGTTTAAGGCTAGTTTTATCGACTTGAGTTTGCTCGGCAACAGCATCAAGAGAACAAGAGGGTTGTTTTAGCGCTTTCATCAGCGCATCCGCGCCTTGCGTGTGCTCGTCGATATACTCTGTATCTAATTGCTTGGTGTCATCGCAATACCGCGCCAACCCCATAAACAGTGCCACATCGCTGTCGCTTACAAGAGGCAGGTGTAAATCCGCTTGTTCTGCGGTCATGGTTTTACGAGGGTCGATCACCACCAGCTTTAAGTTTGGATTTGATTCTCTCGCTTGTTGAATTCGTCGAAAGACGATCGGGTGTGTCCAGGCCATATTGGAGCCCACCAACACAATCATCTCGGCCAGCTCTAGGTCTTGATAATTCACGGGCACGACATCTTCACCAAATGCACGAACGTGAGACGCAACCGCAGACGACATACAAAGTCGTGAGTTGGTATCGATGTTAGCGCTGCCAATAAAGCCTTTCATAAGCTTGTTGGCTACATAGTAATCTTCTGTCAGCAGTTGACCTGAAACATACATAGATAGCGCGTCACTACCGTGCTGCTGTTTGATGTCATAAAACCGCTCTGCGATAGTATCAATCGCTTCTTGCCAGGACGCCTGTTTGCCGTTGATTTTTGGGTACAACAACCTTGCTGGCCCAGTATGGCTTTGATCCAAAGATGAGCCTTTTACGCATAGCGCTCCCATGTTTGCAGGGTGTGAAAGATCGCCACACGTTGATGCTTGATTCGGGGTGCTGACACACTTGGCCACTAAGCCGCAGCCGACACCACAATACGGACAGGTTGTTTTGACACTTCTCGGCTTCATAGCTTCTCCTTGAGCCCGGCGACATCGATAAAAAAAGCGCCTCTTCTTATTTCAAGAAGAGGCGCCTTTGCCATTGACGAGTTAGTTATTGTTCACGGTCATCTGTCTTATCTTTTCAACAAGACACGTCCTTTGATAAAAGAGAGAGCAAGAATGGTTCCAATCTTGATAATGTTATTTATCAGTTAGTTACGTGAAAACGAGGATTGTGTGATGCACTGTTTTGGGGAAGCGCACAAATAATGGGCGATCGTTGCTCAATTTGTAGGTAACCACCAGTAATGTACTTCCTTTACCATATCTTGAGCGCTAAACTCTAGCCTCACTCACAAAAAATAGCCTTCAACTATGACAGCTTCAAAAATCAAATTCATCGCAACCGACATGGATGGAACCCTGTTAGACGAACAAGGCCAGCTTCCTGCGCAGTTTCCTGCGTTATTTCAAAGGCTAAAGTCTCAAGGAATTCTGTTTGCTGCGGCGTCCGGACGTCAATATTATAGCTTGCGTGATACCTTTGCTGACTACCAAGACGAGATGCTGTTTATCGCTGAAAATGGCACCATGGTTATGCATCAAGACAAAGAGCTGTATAGCTGCACGCTCGATTCAGCCTCTGTGCCTGACATCATTCGTCAAGCCCGTGCTATCTCCGGCGCGTTTATTGTGCTGTGTGGTAAGAAAGGTGCCTATATCGAAACACAAGATCCAAAGGCGCTGGCAGAAATCAGTAAATATTACCACCGCTGTCAATATGTCGACGACTTGCTGAGTGTGGAAGACGAATTTATTAAAGTTGCTCTGCTTCACTTTAATGGCTCTGAGGCTCACATCGATCCGGTGATCCGCCCAGTATTTGGTGAAGATTTTCAAGTCGTGGTTAGCGCTAAGATTTGGCTCGATGTAATGAACAAAGTCGCATCAAAAGGCGCGGCCATTCACCACCTACAGCAAACCATGAACTTTACTTTTGAACAGACTATGAGTTTTGGTGACTACTTTAACGATGTGGAGATGTTGAAGGAGAGTTATTACTCTTACGCGATGGAAAATGCCCATCCAGATGTCAAAGAACTTGCCCGCTTCTCTGCACCGAGCAATACAGAAGATGGTGTGATTAAAGCGGTCAACGCCTTTCTTGATGCTGAGCTTTCTGTCGCTAAATAGAAGCCAGACAAACCGGTTCACTGTGTAAACAAAGAGCATGGTAAAAAAAGAGCATGCCCAGGCATGCTCTTGTTATTTTTGCCAGCGCTCAGCGGCCTGTGCGTCGGATTCGCGAGAGTCAACCCATCGAGTTGACTCTGTCGTACGCTCTTTCTTCCAAAATGGCGCCTTGGTCTTCAAGTAATCCATAATGAATTCGCACGCTTCAAACGCTGCACCTCGGTGAGCACTGGAAACACCAACAAACACGATTTGGTCACCCGCATCGAGATCGCCTACGCGGTGAATAACTCGAATACCATTAAGCATCCATCTCGTTTCCGCTTCATTGCAGATTTTTTGTAATGCGCGTTCGGTCATTCCCGGATAGTGCTCAAGTGACATACCTTTCACATTGTCGCCCAAGTTCATATCGCGAACTTTGCCAGTAAAAGTAACTATCGCACCCGATGCACTGCCTTCCGCAAGAGCATCATACTCAACGCCTACTGAGAAATCTTGTTGCTGTACCGATACTCGAATCGTCATATCAGCCACCAGTTACCGGAGGGAAAAAGGCCACTTCGTCACCATCACTGACGGCTGCCGTCAGCGGGACAATGTCTTGGTTTACCGCAGCCAATAACTTGCCAGAATCAAGCGCCAAGTCCCACTTGCCCTCTTGCTTCGCTAAGTGAGCACGGATGGCTTCAACCGTGTCAAAGCCGGCATCAAGTTCAAGCTCGTCGACACCAACCAGTTCGCGAGTTTGAGCAAAAAACAGTACTTTGATCATGATTCCACCTTAAAGTGACCTGACTTACCGCCGGTTTTTTCTAGCAATCGAACGCTGTCGATCACCATGTCTTTCTGTACCGCTTTGCACATGTCATAAATCGTCAATGCCGCGACGGAGGCTGCAGTCAGAGCTTCCATTTCTACGCCCGTTTTACCCGCTAGCTTACACACGGATTCGATGCGTACTTTGTTTTCACTTTCCAGCGCTTCTAGCTGCACTTCCACTTTAGAAAGCAGTAGCGGATGACACAGTGGGATCAAATCCCAGGTTTTCTTCGCCGCTTGAATACCCGCAATACGTGCGGTAGCAAACACATCTCCTTTGTGATGGTTGCCAGAGGTAATCATTTTCAGCGTCTCCGGTGCCATATGCACAAACGCTTCTGCACGCGCTTCGCGAACCGTCTCAGCCTTAGCTGAAACATCAACCATATTGGCCTCGCCCGATGCATTAATATGTGTAAATTCCGACATGACTAACCCCGACACTTACTTAGTTAGGTGAGGCATGAAATTGCAAGGGCGATGACTTGCATCGAGTTGCTGCTTAATGATTTTCGTCCAACCCGTGCGACATGCACCTGTTGAGCCAGGCATCGCAAAGATCACCGTGTGATTAGCAAAACCAGCAATCGCACGTGACTGAATAGTAGACGTACCAATCTCTTCGTAAGATACCGCGCGGAATAGCTCACCAAAGCCTTCTACTTGCTTATCGAAAAGAGGCACTAGCGCTTCTGGTGTGCTATCACGAGAGGTAAAGCCTGTACCGCCTGTGATCATTACCGCTTGAACGCTTTCGTCAGCAACCCACTGTGAAACCACTGCTCGGATTTGGTAGATGTCATCGATAACGATTTTTTTGTCTGCCAACGTATGACCCGCTTCTTGCAGGTTTTCAACCAGGTAGCGACCTGATGTGTCGTTCTCTTCTGTACGTGTATCTGAAACGGTTAGCACTGCGATATTCGCAGGCACAAATTTGCTCTCTGCGTGACCCATGATTTTCACCCTATAAAAACTGTAAACATTAAAATCGACGACGCGAATTAGCCGCCGATGGATGCCAAGTGAGGCGTCATTCCTGAATTGCCATCATGTAGGAAGTGACTGACCGACTTGGTCTGTAATTGTGCTTGAATGCGCTTGATTAGCGCCTGCTCCTGCGCGTCTTCTTGCAGTAAGTCTCGCAGCTCTACACCATGCTCACCAAACAAGCATAAATGCAGCTTACCCATTGCAGAGACACGCAAGCGGTTACAACTTTCGCAGAAGTTTTTCTCGTATGGCATGATCAAACCAATCTCGCCCTTATAATCGGCATGCACGAATACTTGAGCCGGGCCGTCGTTGTTTTGACGCGCTTTAAGTATCCAACCGTTGGCGATAAGTTGATTGCGTATGTCCACACCTGAGACATGATGATTTTGAAACAGCTCGTCCATTTCCCCGGTTTGCATCAGCTCGATAAACCTAAGTTGGATAGGACGATCTTTGATCCAGTTAAGAAACGACGGCAGCTCTTTGGCGTTGAGATCTTTCATCAACACCACATTGACTTTGACCTGCTCGTAGCCGATCTCAAACGCGCGATCGATGCCAGCCATCACCTCAGTAAACTTATTCTCACCTGTAATTTGGTGGAACATACGAGGATCAAGACTATCAACGCTGACGTTAATATGAGTCAAACCCGCTCGCTGCCAGTTATCAACTTGCTTTGCCATACGATAACCGTTAGTTGTCGTAGCCACTTTGCTGATGCCAGGCGTATTCGCGACCGTTTCAATGATCTGAGGGAAATCCTTCCTAAGACTAGGCTCACCACCAGTAATACGCACCTTTGACGTGCCACAATCTGCAAATGCAGTGACAACACGCTTTATTTCAGGCAGCGTTAAAAATGCTGGTCTCTTGTGACCAGGTGGTTTGTAGCCATCAGGGAGGCAATATGTACATCGGAAATTACAGACGTCTGTAACCGACAAGCGCAAGTAATAGAACTTGCGATGGAATTTATCTTCGAATTGTTGCGCCACGGAACACCTTTCCAAACACGGGAGGCGTGATCATTTCCAATCAAGCCCTTGTGACCAAATGTCACTGGCTCAACACGCTTATCTTGATTGATATTACATCAGAAGACTTAGCGTCGTGAGCTCGGAGTTATGGCAATTAGCGATATGAGTCGCTAACAGCGTGTGAGTAAAATACTCAATAACGACAGGGTTTTCCAGCTTTGCAATCAAAAAACCTTATCTATTCGTCATTTTTATTATAGTTGAGTATCGCAAATGAACAATTTACCCTATGTTACGAAAACTAAGTAACACAAAAGTAGAATAAGATGAGCAACTATTCATCAAAAAATCGTGGCAATCGGTGGCGGTCACGGCTTAGGGCGCATGTTGGCTGCGCTGAAAGACTTCGGCTCTAATGCCACAGGTATTGTCGCAACAACTGACAATGGCGGCTCCACCGGCCGTATTCGAGAGTGCCAAGGTGGCATTGCTTGGGGCGACACTCGCAACTGTATCAATCAGCTCATTACCGATCCGTCTATCGGTTCAATGATGTTTGAGTACCGTTTCAAAGGCACGGGCGACCTGAATGGTCACAACCTTGGCAACCTTATGCTTACCGCACTGGATAACTTATCCGTCCGCCCTCTCGACGCAATTGAGCTGATTAGAGACTTGCTTAAAGTCGATGTTAATATCATCCCAATGTCTGAGCATCCTTCTGATCTCAAAGCACTTTCAGTAGAAGGGAAATGGGTTACGGGTGAAACCTCCGTGGATGAAATGGAGCAAGACCTACAGCGTCTTGATTTAGAACCTGTCGTTCCTGCGACTAAAGAAGCGGTCGATGCGATTCTCCAAGCGGACTGTATTGTGCTTGGCCCTGGTAGTTTTCTAACCAGTATTATGCCGCCGCTTTTGCTTGCTGATCTCAGCCAAGCCATTAACAGTAATACCAAAGCCAAAGTGGTGTTTGTTGAGAACCTATCACCCGAGTATGGCCCGGCTGGACGAATGACGCTGGAGCAAAAACTGCAATGGTGTGAACGAGCTCTGCATGGCAGAAAACTCGATGTTATTTTAGGTGAGCAGGCTCACCCAGATATTTGCTCACGCTGGAACTGTATGACTCAACCTCTGGCCTCACCCAATCGTGATTGGCGCCATGATAGGAATAAACTCAAACAAGCAATTGAGTCGCTGCTGCAATAAGCTCAATGTGATTCACTTGGACTTTCCAATAAAAGCCTCATACTCAGTCACTTAGAGCTAGTTGGGGCTTTTTGTATACTAGGTAAGTATTCACTCACAGTTCCTCACTGCTATTCTGATAAAAACCCTACTTAGTTAACAATTGCTAACCAAGCAAATTGTTGCGTTGCCATGAATGCATCACTCTAGCATCACAACAATCAAAATAGCGAAGTGCCGACATGAACCAGTACGTGAATGACCCATCCAATTATCAACTGCTGATCAAGAACCTCCTTTTCTCCCCCGTTGCTTTTGATCCAGACCAAGAAATCATCTACGCCAATTACCGTCGCCATACTTATCAGACCTTTCATGATCGCGTGAGGCAACTTGCTAACGCCCTAACCCAAATGGGCGTAAAAAAAGGCGATACAGTGGCAGTAATGGACTATGATTCTCACCGTTACTTGGAGTGCTACTTCGCTATTCCTATGATTGGCGCCAAGCTGCATATGATTAACGTGCGCCTCTCTCCAGAGCAAATTCTCTATACCATCGACCACGCAGAAGACGATGTCCTGCTCATCCATGAAGAATTTTTACCAATCTTGGATCAAATCAAAGGACGTATCGACACCATCAACGATTACGTGATACTCCGTGATGAAGGAGATTGTGAATATGAGCAGCGATTGGCGGCGCAACCTAACGAATTTGACTTTCCTGACTTTGATGAAAACACAGTCGCTACCACCTTTTACACTACAGGTACGACAGGGATGCCAAAGGGGGTGTTCTTTACTCACCGTCAATTGGTGCTGCATACCCTAGGGATTCTAAGCTCTCTCGGTACCAATGCGGTTCAAGGCCGGCTGCATCAAGGCGACATCTACATGCCTATTACGCCAATGTTTCATGTTCACGCTTGGGGTCTACCTTATATGGCGACCATGCTTGGCATCAAACAGGTCTATCCGGGTAAATATGTTCCAGATGTGTTGCTTGGCCTTATTGAACAAGAAAAAGTGACCTTCTCACACTGCGTACCCACCATCTTGCACTTGCTACTCAACTCACCCAAATCTTCCTCAATGGATTTATCGGGATGGAAAGTCGTCATTGGCGGCGCCGCATTGCCAAAAGCACTTTGTCAGGCTGCATTAGCACGCAATATTGATGTCTTTGCCGGATATGGCATGAGTGAGACCGGTCCAATCCTGTCGATAGTGCAACTCACACCTGAACATCTTGAAGAGGATATGGATACTCAAGCGGAGTACCGGGCGAAAACCGGTAAAAAAGTCGCGATGGTCGAAGTTGAGATCGTCGATGAACAAATGGAGCCACTCGCACACGATGGCGAAACCACAGGCGAAATTGTCGTTCGAGCCCCGTGGCTTACACCGAGCTACTACAAAGACAATAAGAACTCGAAGGCGTTGTGGCGAGGTGGTTATTTACATACTGGCGATGTGGCAACTATCGACCAAGAAGGGTTCATCAAAATTACTGACCGCGTGAAAGATATGATTAAAATCTCAGGTGAATGGGTCAGCTCCCTTGAACTTGAGGACATTCTCCATCAACACAAAGCCGTGTCTGAAGCCGCTGTGATTGGCATGCCGCACAATAAATGGGGCGAAGTTCCTCTGGCTCTGATCACGCTAAAACCTGAACAAACGGTGACGGAAAAAGAGCTTTTAGGATTTGCAAAGGGCTTTATCACCAAAGGTATCCTCGCCCGCGAAGCGCTACTAATGAAGATTAAGTTTGTCGATACCATTGCTAAGACCAGCGTTGGTAAAGTTGATAAGAAAGAACTTAGAAAATTGTATCTATAGAGCGCTGCTTTAACGAGCTAACATAAAAAATGCAGCCTCTAAGGCTGCATTTTACGTTTGGTACCTTTGATGCGCTAGGCTTCTATCGTCTCGAGGTAGCTAATATAAGTGGTATGTGTGTTAGCAAGCAGCGCAAGCACTTGGTCAATCAGAGCTTGATCTTCCACCAGTTCGTTTTGCTTCGATTTCGCATCAATTTGGATCGCAAGTTGGCATAAAGGCTCAGCACCAAAACTGGCAGCGCTGCTCTTGAGTGCGTGGCATATTTCCGCCAGCAACTCCATTTTGTCGCTAAGTACGCCTTCACTAAGCTGACTTTGATACGTCACCAACTCACCAGTGAATATTCCAAGTAAAATAGGAATATTACTCACGCCAATTTCGTTAGTAAGCTGCTCAACTCGGTCTTGATTCATAAACGTCATGCTTTGGTCTCACTCGCATTCCATGCTTGGATTTTTCTATAAATGGTCGATGGACTTACGTCCAGGTACTTTGCCGCCTGTGGGATGTTGCCATCACAAGCCTCAATGGCCTGTTCAATGGTACGTCGCTCAGTTTGCCACAGCGGCACAATATCTTGTGGACCAAATGACGAGACCGTGATCGATGATGCGGTTGGTTTCATGACGACCAAAGGCTCATTCAACGGTGGCGGCAGCATATCTAACGTGATTTCTTTACCGTGGTTAAGTACCACGACATTGCGCAGCACATTTTGCAATTGACGCACGTTACCTGGCCACTCGTAGTGGATGAAGCGTTCAATCACATCTTGAGAAAAGCGCACGAAGCTCTTCCCTTCCTCATGCGACATGAAACCCAATAACGAGTAGGCAATTTCAATGACGTCTTCTTCACGATCACGAAGCGGTGGCAGGTGCAATGGGATCACGTACAAACGGTAGTACAAGTCTTCCCTAAACCGCCCTTCTTGTACCTCTTTCCAAGGGTCGCGGTTGGTCGCACACACAAAGCGCACGTCCACTTTCTTCATGCGCGAAGAGCCCACTTTTTGGAAAGTACCGGTTTGGATAAAGCGCAGCAGTTTGGTTTGCAGTTCGAGATCCATCTCGCACAGCTCATCAAGAAACAATGTGCCGCCATCAGCAAGCTCAGCCGCACCTTGTCTATCAACCGCTGCGCCAGTAAAGGCGCCTTTGACGTGACCAAACAACTCACTTTCAATCAGATCTTTCGGGATCGCCGCACAGTTAATTGCGATAAATGGTTTATCACCGCGTTTACTCGCAGCGTGAATGGCTTCGGCACATACCTCTTTACCGGTACCACTCTCACCCGTAATAAAAATACTGGCTTTACTGGATGCGGCGGAATCGATAGTGCGATATACGGCTTGCATCGGCTGACTACTGCCGATAAAACCTTGATAGCTTGGGCTACCCGTATCGTTGATTTCATCGCGCAGTTTAGACGCTTTGCGAATCGCATTGGTTACTGTTACGCGCAGACGGTCAGCTTCACAAGGCTTAATCAAAAAGTCTTGGGCACCGTGCTGCATCGCATCGACGGCGATATCAATAGAACCGTGCGCCGTCATAAAGATGATAGGCACGTCTGGATGAGATTGTTTCACTGCGTCCAAAACATCCATCCCCGTCATATCGGGAAGACGCAGATCAAGAAGTATCAGATCGGGTGTCCGATGCTGTAAGCTTTGAATCGCATCGCGGCCATTGCCTACGATATTGATATCAATCCCCAATGGAGAAAGATACGAGCGATATAAAGCTGCAACGGAGGCCGTATCTTCTACCATCAGTAAGTAGCGAGACTTCGGCTCGTCGAATAAAGGTTGCATAAATCCTAGCTAACTGTTGTTTTATTATGTTTGCTTTATTTGGTTACTCTATAAGCATATTCGCATTTTGCAATTATTGATTAAGAAAAACCATTTTTATTTTACTGCTTAAAGCTTGAGCAGCCTACCAGACTGCTCAAAGCTTGTTAACTGTTAGCGATGAAGTGTTGTCTAAGTTTCTCTATTTCATCACGTTTTTCTGCAGCTAGTTCAAATTCTAAGTTCTGAGCGTGTTGATACATTTCTCCTTCGAGCTTGAGAATTTGTTTTTCGAGATCTTGTGAGGATAGCGCCACATACGCTTGAGAAGGCTCTGCGACCTTAGAAAGTGGTACCTGTTTGCCTTTCTTCGGCTTACCACCTTTGACTGCACCACCAATTTCCATAATGTCTTTGATGTTGCGCTTAAGCGCAGTGGGTACCAGCCCCATTTTTTCATTGTAAGCATGCTGCTTTTCACGGCGGCGCGAAGTCTCATCGATGGCTTTTTGCATCGACTTGGTGATACGGTCGCCATACAAAATCGCTTTGCCTTTGATATTACGCGCGGCGCGGCCTATGGTCTGAATCAAAGAGCGTTCTGAGCGCAGGAAACCTTCCTTGTCAGCATCAAGGATCGCCACCAGCGACACCTCTGGCATATCCAAACCCTCTCGAAGCAAGTTGATCCCCACCAGCACATCAAATTCACCCAAACGTAAATCGCGAATGATCTCGGTACGTTCAACAGTATCGATATCTGAGTGCAAGTAACGCACCTTAACGCCGTGCTCACTGAGGTATTCAGTCAAATCCTCTGCCATGCGTTTGGTAAGAGTCGTCACCAACACACGCTCATCGCTCGCAGCGCGAGCTCTCGCTTCGGAGAGCAAATCATCTACCTGAGTCGCAACAGGACGTACTTCAATTTCTGGATCCAAGAGACCCGTCGGACGCACCACCTGATCGGCTACGTCACCATTAGATTTCTCTAGCTCATAAACACTTGGTGTTGCAGAGACAAAAATGGTTTGCGGCGAAATCATCTCAAATTCTTCAAACTTCATTGGACGATTGTCCAACGCCGAAGGCAAACGAAAACCAAACTCCACTAGCGTTTCTTTTCGAGAGCGGTCACCTTTATACATTGCGCCAATTTGTGGCACGGTCACGTGTGACTCATCAATAATGAGCAACCCGTCTGCTGGCAAATAATCGAATAGTGTCGGAGGCGGCTCACCCTCTTTGCGACCACTCAAGTAACGAGAGTAGTTCTCGATGCCTGAACAAAAGCCAAGTTCGTTCATCATCTCAATATCAAATTGGGTACGCTGAGAAATACGCTGCTCTTCAAGTAGCTTATTGTTTTCTTTTAGATAAGTTGCACGGCTGGTAAGTTCTTTTTTGATCTCTTCTATCGCATCTAGAATACGTTCTCGCGGCGTTACATAGTGGGTTTTCGGATAGATGGTGTAACGCGCGATATCGCGTTGGGTAATCACACCCGTTAACGGGTCGAAAAGACTGATGCAATCAATTTCATCATCGAACATTTCAAGGCGTACCGCTTCTTGATCCGATTCAGCAGGAAAGATATCGATAACTTCGCCACGTACGCGAAATTGGCCACGTTCAAACGCAACGTCGTTACGGGAATATTGCAGTTCTGCGAGTCGAAGTAAGATATCACGTTGGTCGATCACCGCACCGCGAGTCACGTGAAGCATCATTTTTAAATACGAATCGGGATCGCCTAGGCCATAAATGGCAGATACTGAAGCGACAATAATCGCATCTTTGCGCTCAAGCAGAGCTTTGGTCGCCGACAAACGCATTTGCTCGATGTGAGCGTTCACTGACGCGTCTTTTTCAATAAACGTATCTGTGGTCGGTACATACGCCTCTGGCTGGTAATAATCATAGTAAGAAACGAAGTACTCAACCGCATTGTTCGGGAAGAAGGCTTTCATCTCACCATAAAGCTGTGCGGCGAGGGTTTTGTTTGGTGCCAACAAAATAGCGGGTCTTTGCGCTTGGGCAATGACGTTCGCTAACGTGAAGGTTTTACCGGATCCGGTTACCCCTAGCAAAGTTTGGTGGGCGAGACCTGAATCCAAGCCATCGACTAACTGCGTAATCGCGGTAGGTTGATCTCCTGAAGGTTTGTAATCAGAAACCAATTCGAAGTGTTTTGCCATCTATTTGTATCCCTTATCTGCAACCCTACTATTTGAGCGCTAGCGCTATCAATTTGCAACCTAAAGCTCGCCTTTATACGTGCAATTTGCTATTGTGTGCACCCAAGCAAAACCCACGTCTACACCCAGCGTTTCAAACCATCCACGGTTTTTCCCCAATCAATCCTAGCTTAGCTGTTAATAATAATATTCTCATTTTTGATACTCCAAACCCCAGCTTTTAAAAGTCATTATATTTCAATCACATAATTGACAATTTATTCAGTTATTCACACCCCATCAAATGAGTAATTACTCAATTCAACATTCTCTACAGCGCAATTAACACATTTATCCACAATTTTGGTGGATAAGTAAAACAACCTTATGAGCAATAAGGCTCTCAGGAAAGTAAAGTTTTTTTTGAAGTTTTTTTTGCAGTGATTTTTCATAAAAACCATTGACTCATACATCTAGGGTAGCTAAGATTCGCCCCGCTTTAAGCAATTCCCCCTTAGTTCAGTTGGTAGAACGGCGGACTGTTAATCCGTATGTCGCAGGTTCGAGTCCCGCAGGGGGAGCCAAATTTAGAATAAGCCGTGTCGTAAGACGCGGCTTTTTCGTTTCTAAGCGACAGAAATCCCTACAGGATTTTATGCCGCAGAGCTCGCCGCCCGCGTTCCAGTCCCGCAGGGGGAGCCAAATTTAGATTAAGCCGTGTCGTAAGACGCGGCTTTTTCGTATCTGCGTCTCACAAACTCCTTCCAGATAACAGCCTTTTTGTCTGCTCCCACTCACCCAATTCTGTACGTCTTTTTTTGGTTTTAGCCCGAATGCCTATACTTTTCGTACAAACGAGCAAAACCATAGATTTCACAGGTTGTTATTCACCGCTCAAAACTGGATAATATCGGGATCGGAGCTCTTTACACTTTTTATTATGACCGAATATCTTTTGTTGTTGGTGGGCACAGTACTCGTCAACAATTTCGTACTGGTTAAATTCCTTGGATTATGTCCATTTATGGGCGTATCTAAAAAACTCGAGACGGCCATCGGCATGGGTCTTGCGACAACATTCGTACTGACTTTAGCCTCAGTGTGCGCCTACCTTGTAGAAACCTATGTGCTTGTACCTTTAGGTATCCAATACCTGCGAACGATGAGTTTTATCCTCGTCATCGCGGTGGTAGTGCAGTTCACGGAGATGGTAGTTCACAAAACCAGCCCTACTCTATACAGGCTACTCGGTATCTTCTTGCCACTGATCACGACCAACTGCGCCGTATTGGGTGTTGCACTGCTAAACATCAACGAAAACCACAACTTCATCGAATCCATTATCTATGGGTTTGGCGCAGCCGTTGGTTTCTCTTTGGTACTGATCCTATTTGCTTCAATGCGTGAGCGTATTGCGGCCGCAGATGTACCAGCGCCATTCAAAGGTGCTTCTATCGCAATGATTACCGCAGGACTCATGTCTCTTGCGTTCATGGGCTTTACAGGGTTGGTGAAACTATAATGAGTACCATCCTTATTGCCATCGTTGCTGTTGTTATCCTAGCGGGTCTGTTTGGCGCCGTTCTGGGCTTTGCCTCTATCAAATTCAAAGTAGAAGCTGACCCTATTGTCGATCAAATCGACAGCATTCTGCCGCAAACTCAGTGTGGTCAGTGTGGTTACCCAGGTTGTCGCCCCTACGCCGAAGCGATTGCTAACGGCGACGCAATTAACAAATGCCCTCCGGGTGGTCAACCGACAATTGAAAAGCTTGCAGACTTAATGGGTGTCGAAGTCGAAGATTCTGCACACGATGCCGAAAAATCGATTAAAAAAGTCGCCTTTATCCACGAAGACATGTGCATTGGCTGCACAAAATGTATTCAAGCGTGCCCTGTAGACGCCATTGTAGGTGGTACTAAAGCTCTACACACGGTTATCAAGGATGAGTGTACCGGCTGTGACCTTTGCGTTGCGCCGTGTCCAACTGATTGTATTGAAATGATCCCGGTAGAAACCACCGCGGATACATGGAAATGGCAAATGGATGCTATCCCTGTCGTCAACATTACCGAACCAACGACAGAACTAAACGGTAAGTAGGGAGCATTATGTTATCACTCATCGAACAAATTAAATCAGGCTCCCTTTGGGACTTCCCTGGCGGCGTGCACCCGCAAGAAAATAAGACACAGTCTAACCGCAATGAGATAGCACGTGCTGCTGTACCGAGCGAACTCGTCATTCCTCTAAAACAGCACATTGGTAAGCCAGGCGACCTATTGGTTAACGTTGGCGATAAAGTACTTAAAGGTCAGCCGCTAAGCCAAGTCAACGCGGCCTTCATGTTGCCTGTTCATGCGCCAACGTCCGGCACCATCAAAGCGATTGAACCTCGCACTATTGCTCACCCATCGGGTTTGAATGATCTCTGCATTGTGATTGAAGCGGATGGCGAAGACACCTGGACTGAGCTTTCTCCTGTCGAAGACTACCGCGCACTTGAGCCAGACGCGCTCATCGAGACCATTCGTCTTGCCGGTATCTCAGGTATGGGCGGCGCAGGCTTCCCAACAGCGAAGAAAATTCAATCGGGTTTACAGCGCACTGAAATCTTGATCCTCAACGCCGCTGAGTGTGAGCCTTACATCACGGCAGATGACCGCTTAATGCAAGACTGCGCCGATGAAGTAATTGAAGGCATCAACATTCTCAAGCATATGCTTAAGCCAAAGCTGACCATCATCGGTATTGAAGATAACAAGCCCGAAGCAATAAAAGCATTAGAGAAAGCCGCTGCGAACGAAGACATTGTGATTCGTGTGATCCCAACCAAATATCCATCAGGCGGTGAAAAGCAGCTCATCAAGATTTTAACCAATCTTGAAGTGCCAGTGGGTGGCATTCCTGCCAATATTGGCCTTATGGTACAAAACATTGGCTCTGCGTTCGCAATTAAGCGTGCCGTTTGCCAAGGTGAGCCACTCATTGAACGTGTCGTCACACTCACAGGTAAAACCTTCAAACAACCACGTAACGTCTGGACTCGTATTGGTACGCCAGTGCAAGCGCTGCTTGATGAGTTTGGTTACAAAGCAGATAAGAAATCACAACGTCTTATTATGGGTGGTCCAATGATGGGCTTTACCCTACCGCATGCCAATGTCCCTATCACCAAAACGGCGAACTGTATTTTAGCACCAACGTTTCGTGAGATTGATCCTCGCTCTCACGAGATCGCCTGTATTCGTTGTAGTCAGTGCGCCGAAGCCTGCCCCGCATCTTTGCTTCCACAGCAATTACAGTGGTACGCAAAATCGCAAGAATACGACAAATGTGAAGAGCTGAACCTTAAAGACTGTATCGAATGCGGTGCGTGTGCGTTTGTTTGCCCAAGCGAAATCCCGCTGGTTCAATACTATCGCCAGGCCAAAGCCGAAATCCGCATTCGTAAACAAGATGCCGATGCAGCTGAACGTGCGAAAGTCCGTTTTGAAGAGAAAAAAGCACGCATGGAGCGTGACAAAGCAGAACGTGAAAATCGATTCAAGAAAGCCGCCGATGATCGCCGCAAACAGATGAGTAAATCTGATGGCGACGACGCTATCGCTGCTGCCATTGAGCGCGTTAAAGCGCAGAAAGCCAAAACTGAAACCACTAGTGAAGTGAAACCAGCGGTCGCTGCAGCGATTGCCCGCGCTAAAGCTAAGCAGGCGGAAGCCGCTAAACAAGGTCAAGCAGAGCCAGACAATTCAGAAATGGCTAAACTGCGCGAAGAGCGTAAGCGTCAAGCCAGAGAGCGTAAAGCTGACAAAGCGTCAGCGCCAGAAAACGCTACTGCAGAAACCAGCGCAGATGTCGATCCGAAGAAAGCTGCGATTGCTGCAGCCCTCGCTCGTGCGAAAGCCAAGAAAGCTGCGCAGCAGCAAGATGCGCCTTCTGATTCAGGCAGCCAAGAAGCGAAAAAAGAGGCAGTGGCCGCCGCGATTGCCCGTGCGAAAGCACGCAAACAAGCAACTCAAACTGATCCGTCAGAATCAGAAAGCGAAACACCAACTTCTGAGTCAGACGATTCAAAAAAGGCAGCAGTCGCTGCTGCAATTGCTCGTGCCAAAGCTCGCAAACAAGCCGGTAAAGCTGAGTCAGAAGAAGCGAAAGACGAAGCGCCAGCGTCTGAGGCAGACGCTCCTAAGAAAGCTGCAGTTGCTGCCGCTATCGCGCGCGCTAAAGCTCGTAAACAAGCTGCTCAGGTTGAGCCGGAAGAAGCGAAAAGCGAAACGCCAGCGTCTGAAACAGATGATCCGAAGAAAGCCGCAGTAGCTGCTGCTATTGCGCGCGCTAAAGCTCGTAAACAAGCTACTCAGGTTGAGCCAGAAGAAGCGAAAAGCGAAACGCCAGCGTCTGAAGCAGATGATCCGAAGAAAGCAGCAGTAGCTGCCGCTATCGCGCGAGCTAAAGCCCGTAAACAAGCCGCTCAAGCTGAAACTGAAGAAATGGCAAGCGAAACGCCATCTTCTGAAGCGGAAGATCCGAAGAAAGCTGCAGTTGCTGCGGCGGTTGCACGCGCTAAAGCTCGCAAGCAAGCGGTTCAAACTGAACCTGAAAAAGCAGAATCAGCACAAGCTGAACAACCTAAAGAAGTGGCTACTGAGACGACAACTTCGGAATCAGACGATCCGAAAAAAGCCGCCGTCGCTGCCGCGATTGCTCGCGCAAAAGCTAGAAAACGCCAACAAGAACAAAATAAGGAGAACAACTAGTGTCGTTCTTTATTGCTAGCTCTCCACATGCTCATAGTCGTAAACGTACGCCGGATCTGATGAAAGGTGTGGCGCTGTGTGCGCTGCCAGGCCTTGTCGCTCAGACCTATTTCTTTGGTTGGGGCACGATTATCCAACTCGCGCTGGCGATTGTTGTCGGGCTGGGACTTGAAGCTGCGGTCATGGTGCTGCGTAAGCGATCCCCTGCTCTAGCACTTCGTGACTACAGTGCATTGGTTACCGCTTGGCTTCTTGCTATTGCCATCCCGCCACTGTCTCCATGGTGGGTGGTAGTCATTGGTCTACTATTCGCTATCGTCATCGCGAAACACCTTTATGGTGGTCTGGGTCAGAACCCATTTAACCCAGCAATGGTGGCCTATGTTGTGTTACTTATCTCTTTTCCTGTAGAGATGACAAGCTGGATCACGCCAATCTCTATCTCAAACGAACCCGTTGGTTTTGCTGACGCTTTCTCGCTGATTTTCGGTGGCTTTGATATGGATGGCTACTCACTACAGCAGATCCGTACTGGCATTGATGGCATTACAATGGCAACACCGCTTGATGCATTCAAAACAGGCATCAGTAATGGCAACACCATGGGTGAAGTTCTAAGCCAGCCCATCTTTGGCAGCCTCGCTGGCATTGGTTGGGAATGGGTAAACCTAGCCTATCTGCTCGGCGGTTTGGCACTTCTCAAGTTACGCATTATCCAATGGCACATACCGGTGGCGATGTTAGTGTCTCTGACTGTAGTCAGCGGCTTCTTCGCCATGATATGGCCTGGCGAAACAGGCTCGCCTCTGCTGCACCTGTTGTCGGGTGCGACTATGCTTGGTGCGTTCTTTATTGCGACCGATCCCGTTTCTGCATCGACCACAGTAAAAGGTCGTTTGATTTTTGGTGCCTTCGTTGGCTTGATGGTTTTCATCATCCGTACTTGGGGCGGTTTTCCAGATGGCGTCGCCTTTGGTGTTCTACTTGCCAATATGTGTGTACCGCTTATCGATTACTACACCAAACCAAGAACTTACGGGCACTGATATTATGTTGAATGCGATTAGAAAAAACGGCTTAACACTGGCTATCTTTGCTTGTGCATCAACCGGTGTCGTTGCCGTTACTCAGTACCTGACGAAAGATCAGATCTTGCGCCAAGAACGCGCACAGCTGCAAGCAACGCTAAATGAGGTCATCCCTCATGAACTGCATGACAACGAACTATACGCCGCTTGCACCTTGGTCAGCGATCCGGCACTTGGTACCACGGCAGCGCAGCCCGCTTACATTGCCACCATCAACAATGAGCCAAAAGCTCTTGCAATTGAAACCATCGCACCAGATGGTTACAGCGGCGCAATCAAGCTCATCATTGGCGTTGATGTAGACGGAACTATCTTGGGTACGCGAGTATTAGCGCACCAAGAGACACCAGGACTGGGTGATAAAATCGACCTTCGAATCACTGATTGGATCTTAGGTTTCTCTGGCAAGCAAGTGACCGAAGACAACCTGAATGAGTGGGCAGTCCGCAAAGACGGCGGCCAGTTCGACTCGTTCACTGGCGCAACTATCACGCCAAGAGCGGTGGTCAATGCGGTCAAAAATACCGTGGAATACGTGAACAACAATCGCGACTCCATTTTAAACCAGCCACGTAACTGTGGAGGTGAGTAATGACAACCTCAAAAGAACTTCTTAAAAATGGCATGTGGGATAACAATCCAGCTTTAGTACAGTTGCTTGGTCTCTGTCCTCTGCTTGCGGTTTCATCCACCGTAACCAACGCCTTAGGCTTAGGACTCGCAACACTATTGGTATTGGTTGGCTCCAACGTGACAGTCTCTTTAGTTCGTGACTACGTGCCAAAAGAAGTGCGTATTCCGGTGTTCGTAATGATCATTGCAGCGCTAGTAACCTGTGTTCAGCTATTGATGAACGCATACGCCTATGGCCTTTACTTATCATTGGGTATTTTTATCCCGCTTATCGTGACCAACTGTATCATCATCGGCCGTGCAGAAGCGTTCGCATCTAAAAACGCGGTTGGCCCTGCTGCTCTCGATGGTTTTTGGATGGGCATGGGCATGACCTCTGCGCTTGTTGTGCTTGGTGCGATGCGAGAGTTAATTGGTAACGGTACCCTGTTTGATGGTGCCGACCTGCTACTAGGTGACTGGGCGGCAGCCCTTCGTATTGAAGTGTTCCAGTTTGATAGCCAGTTCTTGTTGGCATTGTTGCCACCAGGGGCGTTTATCGGCGTTGGCTTCCTGATTGCTCTCAAGAACGTCATCGATAAGCAAATCGAACAGCGCCAACCAAAACAAGAAAAACCAGAGATTGAACGCGCTCGCGTTACCAACTAAAGCTTTTCATGCCCGAGATTTTCGGGCATTTTTATAATAAAAATACACTGGATACTCAGACACTGAGTACAAGCAATCAGCGGAAGAATTAGTCAGCAAATGAACAACACCAAAAGAAAAGAGATTCTAGAGCGGCTTCGCGAAAACAACCCCAAACCAGAGACTGAGCTCAACTGGAGCTCGCCATTCGAACTGCTGATAGCGGTTCTACTATCGGCGCAAGCAACCGATGTCAGTGTTAACAAAGCTACTGATAAACTCTATCCCGTCGCAAATACACCGGAAGCTATGCTAGCGCTCGGTGTAGATGGCGTGAAAGAGTACATCAAGACGATTGGCCTGTTTAACTCAAAAGCCGAGAACGTCATCAAGACTTGTAAGATCCTCATCGAAAAGCACGGCAGCGAAGTCCCAGAAAATCGTGAAGCGTTGGAAGCGCTACCTGGTGTGGGCCGTAAAACCGCCAACGTGGTACTCAACACCGCCTTTGGTTGGCCAACCATCGCGGTAGACACTCATATCTACCGCGTCTCAAACCGCACTAAATTCGCGATGGGCAAAACCGTCGACGATGTGGAAGAGAAATTACTCAAAGTCGTTCCAAAAGAATTTAAGCTTGATGTGCATCACTGGTTGATCCTTCACGGACGCTACACCTGTGTCGCCCGCAAACCGCGCTGCGGCAGCTGCATTATCGAAGATCTCTGCGAATTCAAAGAAAAAGTCTATCCAGACAATTAATATTAAGGAGCAATGTTATGTCTAACGGCCGTATCCTTCACACTATGCTACGTGTAGGTGACCTAGATAAATCTATCTCGTTCTACACCGACGTCATTGGTATGAACTTGCTGCGCAAAAATGAAAACACCGAATACAAATACACCCTAGCCTTCTTAGGCTTTGGTGATGAGTCTGAAGGTGCAGTGATTGAGCTAACGTACAACTGGGGCGTCACCGAATACGATCTAGGTAGCGCCTATGGTCACATCGCTATCGGCGTAGACGACATCTACACCACATGCGACGCCATCAAAGCTGCAGGTGGCAACGTCACCCGCGAACCGGGTCCTGTAAAAGGCGGCACGACGCAAATCGCCTTCGTCAAAGACCCAGATGGCTACATGATTGAGTTAATTCAAAACAAAGAAGCCAGTGCTGGCCTTGAAGGTTAAGTGCTGATTTAGCCGAGCTGAAATGAGAAAGCCAGTGGACATTAACCACTGGCTTTTTAGTACCTCTCTCCAAGTAACCAAAACTTGCAAGTTCCCACTCTTTCCCCAACATAAAAGAACGTTCTCTACTTGAACGCCAAGGCCTACTACCTTACTGACCAATCCAACTTAGGGGGAGTTAGAGTGGATATAGATCGTCTATGTTCAAGTGGCTTTCTGTGTCTTAGATATATGTGAGCCAAGTAAGCCTTTAAACGAATTGAGTGTTATGTTCAAACTGGCTAAAATAGGCGATAGAATTTACATAGAGTTTCGTTAGGTTAGCCTAATCATGTCTAAGCTCTAGCCTATGTTGTCCCAGATCGTTTTTATCCTGTAAAGGATTAGCTGCTAGCTTAGTACCACAGCGTCTTAAATTGAGTGATATAGATTATGAATAATAGAAAGGTCATTTTAAGCCTACTGTAGTGGTCAACAAATTCCGGACACTAACTTAAGCCGATTTTCGGCAGTAACTGGCGATAGCCCATCATTTGCTTGATGAGGCCGTTGCCTATTGTAGTAATCCATCAAGTAATAGCTGATATCCTTCTTTGCCTGAGTTTGGGTCAGGTATCCAGTAGCTGGTATCCATTCGGTTTTTAAGCTTCTAAATAGCCTCTCCATAGGAGCATTATCCCAGCAGTTACCTCGACGACTCATGCTCTGAGTTATGCGATATCGCCAAAGCCTTTGACGGTATTTAAGGCTACTGTATTGGCTTCCTTGGTCTGAGTGGAACATCACGTTGCTAGGCCGTCCTCGTTGTTCCCAAGCCATATCCAAAGCTTTGCAAGTCAACTCTGCGTTGGGTTTGTCTGATAGCGCCCAACCCACTACTCTGCGACTAAATAAGTCGAGTACAACAGCCAGATAACTCCACTTTGAACCGGATCAGATGTAAGTAATATCGCCACACCAAACGTCATTTGGAGTGGAAACTGAGAACTCACGCTTCAATCGATTGGGGATATCTGGTCGCTCTAGCTTAGCTTGCTTATAGCGATGCGAGCCTGGTTGTTTGCTCATCAGCCCGGCTTCTTGCATAAGCTTGCGTACTTTGAAGCGTCCGACATCGAAGCCTTCAGACTGCAGCATAGAAGCAAGAGTCCGACTTCCGGCAGAGCCACGACTCATGTTAAAGAGCTGCTTAACTCGGCTGACTAACCGAATACGATTGGCATCCGGCTTTCGTTGTTTAAACTCGTAGTAGCAGGAAGAAGCTACATCGAACAGCTCACAAAGAACTTTGACCGGTTCATGCTCCCTCAACTGGTCAATTAGCGAGAACGTTCGAGTTCGTCCGACATTAAGAGAGCTGTGGCCTTTTTTAGTATGGATTTTCTCTTTCCAAGCGATTAATCCTAGCTTCTAACTCTTGGATCTTCTGCTGTTCTGGCGTTAGAGCTTTAACCGCTGGCGTTTCTCCGCCGCGCTCAATCTTTAGTTGATCTACCCAGCGTCGTAAGGCCGTATCGCCGATATCTAAGGATCGTGCCGCCTCAGATATTGAGTAACCTTGATCAAGAACCAAGCTTGCGGCATCTACTTTGAACTCAGGAGAAAATGTACGTCGTTGTCGTTTTGTCATTGAACACCTCATTTACGGTGGAGACTTTACCACCTAATTTGGTGTCCGGGATCATTAAACCACTACACAAGCTCCTCTAGCACGGCTTGAGGATTTTTTTTGGCCTAATTTCTTTTTCATGATCCGCTCGTCTTAGAAGAATTCAAAGACTTATTGCTTTATTCGTATTGAAAAAATCAAAACCAGAAACATCGAATTGCATTGACAAAAAACCAGCAGCCTCACAACCACTGGTTTCCGAATCTCCAATTACAAACAGACCTTACACCTCAGTCCGCCCAAACGAAATCACCACCCTTTGGTTCTTCGCTTTACCCACTGGCGATGCATTACTCGCGATAGGCCTGCGCTTACCATAACCCTGCACCTGAATGCGGTCTTTCGGCAACCCTAAAGAGTGGAAGTAGTCCTGTAAAATCGTCGCACGTTTTTCCGATAACTGCTGGCTTTCACTCTTCGACTCTGATGAATCAGTAAACGCAGAAACTAAAACTAAATCAATATCTTGGTTAAAGCGCACGTACTCAGCAATCTGCTGCAAACGATGTTGCGAGGTCTTATTGAGCTGCTCACTATTGCGGTCATAGTGCAAGATAGTGAAAGAAATATCTTCAAAGCTGTACGGAAGCAAGTTGGCGACACAATCACTAAACACGTTGTACTTAGTCTGGAATAACACAGAAGATAGTGACACTTCGATGCGCTCGTCTCGGCTTTGCCAATCTTGGTAGCTAAACGTTGGATAGCGACCTTTTTCAAGTTCACTCAGGATGCTCCAAGCGGCTTGCCCACCTACGTAACCGTCGAACTGTTTAAAGAACTGCAAGTTGGTGATGCGGTCAGCACTGTCACCAGGACGCCATGGTGGTGGCATCGACACTAAACTTACATTGCGCGTTTCCCCCATCGAGCGGCGCATTTTAAGTTCAAAATCAAGGTTCTTCTTTTTGCTAGCGCGAGCGACGAATTCCGCATCGCCAAAGTTTGGGATCGGATGTACAAGGCGGCACTCAAGCGGTGTGTTACTTACCATTTCCCACTGCGACTGAGTGGGCGTTGCCACATAGCGCTTTTCCATTGCCGCATCCGCCGTTGGGATTGCCAGCGTAGGTAGGAGTAATGTGGTAAGTAAAGCTTTTAATTTCATACAGATAGATAACTCGATAGCATTTGCATTAGCGGCATGTCCTTGCCGCCAAAGCATTTAGATGGATCTCCGTATAGGTTATTGCAATTTCCCCGCCAACATAGCGCTTATGAAAAACAAAGCGCTCGTTTCCTGATGGCGCATCTCAGACAAGTTAGACTCTGACTACTTTTTGTACCGACTTTGTTCAACCAATATCTTAGACGAACCTTAGTTATTGAACCAAAGCCATGAGCGCTTGCTATCAATAGCCGTATAGAAGGCAAATTAAATGCCCGGTTTAGTTTTTTATGCTGACATAATCTGCAATAATGCCTGCTTCGTCACACTTGAAAACTCAAACATGTCTGTAGAAAACGAAGCACTTACCCTAAAAAAGCGATTCCGTGGTTACTTTCCCGTTGTTGTCGACGTGGAAACAGCAGGTTTTAATGCTAGCACTGATGCGTTACTGGAAATTTGTGCCATCACTTTAAAGATGGACGAAGAAGGTAACCTTGAACCTGCCACTGTGATGCACTATCACATTGAACCATTCGAAGGCGCGAACTTAGAAAAGGAAGCGCTGGAATTTAACGGTATTCGCGACCCATTCAGCCCACTTCGTGGTGCGGTGTCGGAGCAAGAAGCGTTAAAAGAGATCTACAAAGTGATTCGAAAAGAGCAAAAGCAACACGATTGCAGTCGCGCCATCATGGTGGCGCACAATGCGAACTTCGATCACAGTTTTGTGAGTGCGGCGAATGAACGTGCCAAACTTAAGCGCGTTCCGTTCCATCCGTTTGCTACCTTTGATACTGCCACTTTGAGCGGTCTCGCCTTTGGTCAAACGGTATTGGCAAAAGCTTGTAAAGTCGCAGGAATGGAGTTCGATAACAAGGAAGCCCACTCGGCTCTTTACGACACTCAAAAGACGGCTGAGCTGTTTTGCCGAATCGTCAACAAATGGAAGGCTCTTGGTGGCTGGCCGATTGTTGACGACAACCAAGAATAAACAAACACACATTTTTTAGAGATTATTATGAATCCTGTCGTTATTTCCGTTTGCATCATGCTGCTGCTCGCACTGATGCGCGTTAACGTTGTCGTTGCGTTAACATTCAGTGCCATTGTTGGTGGTGTCGTATCTGGTATGTCTTTGACTGATGCTGTTAGTGCCTTTGAAGGCGGCCTCGGCGGTGGTGCCACTATCGCACTTAGCTATGCGATGCTAGGTACCTTTGCTGTCGCAATTTCGAAATCTGGTATTACTGATCTACTTGCACAGAGCGTTATTAAACGCATCCATGGCAAAGAGAGTTCAGCAGGCACAACGGGTCTTAAATATGCGGTTCTTGTTGCGCTTATCTTAGTGACTATGTCGTCTCAGAACATTATTCCAGTTCATATCGCCTTTATCCCAATTTTGATCCCACCTTTGTTAGGCGTATTTGCAAAACTTAAGCTGGATCGTCGTCTAGTAGCGTGTGTGCTGACCTTTGGTCTAGTGACGCCTTATATGGTATTGCCTATTGGCTTTGGTGGTATCTTCCTAAACAACATTCTGCTTAAAAACCTGCACGACAATGGCCTTGAGTCAATAACAGCGTCACAAGTACCAATGGCGATGTTGTTGCCAGCTGCTGGCATGATCACCGGTCTTCTAGTGGCTGTGTTAGTTAGCTACCGTAAGCCTCGCGAATACGCAGAAACCGAGCTAACACAAATTGATGAAGAGCCTTCGCACATCAACAAAAAGAACATTGTTATTGCAATTGCAGGTATCGTTGCGGCTCTCGCTGTTCAACTAACCTCTGGCTCAATGATCATTGGTGCACTGGCTGGCTTCATGGTGTTCACTTTCGGCGGCGTGATCGCATGGAAAGAGACGCAAGATGTGTTCACTAAAGGTGTACACATGATGGCGATGATCGGCTTTATCATGATTTCAGCAGCAGGCTTTGCTGCAGTAATGAAACAAACTGGCGGCGTTGAAACGCTGGTTGAGGCACTATCAACAAGCATCGGTGACAACAAGCCACTTGCAGCACTGCTAATGCTGATTGTTGGTCTTCTGGTCACTATGGGTATTGGTTCTTCGTTCTCGACGATTCCAATCATTGCAACGATTTACGTGCCTCTAGCACTTGCATTTGGCTTCTCGCCAATGGCAACAGTAGCCCTTGTTGGTACTGCAGCTGCACTCGGTGACGCCGGTTCACCAGCTTCTGACTCAACCTTAGGTCCAACGTCTGGCCTAAACGCAGATGGTCAGCACGAACACATTTGGGAAACCGTGGTACCGACCTTTGTCCACTACAACATCCCACTGATTGTATTTGGTTGGATTGCGGCGATGGTGCTGTAGTCATACTCGCTTTGAGTAGATCCCTGCCTACGCAGGGATGACGTTCCGTAAAAAAAAGGCTTGGTCAATGACCAAGCTTTTTTGTCTCTTCTAAACCAAGACTATTTCTTTGCTTGTCTTGCTTCAAACGCTGCTAGCTGTTCTGGCGTTGCCTTTGGTTGATGGTTGGTTTTCCATTCATCGTAAGTCATACCGTAAACACGTTCGCGAGCGTCATCAATGTCTAAGTCCAATCCAGCGGTTTCTGCTTCGGCTTTATACCACTTGCTAAAACAGTTACGGCAAAACCCTGCCAAAATCATAAGGTCGATGTTTTGCACATCTTTATTGCTGTCTAGGTGCTCTAGAAGGCGACGAAATACCGCAGCGTCGAGCTTATCTTGTTGCTCTTGAGGTAGATCTTTATATTTGAAATCAGCCACTCTACTTTCCTTTTATTGTTGGTTTTTCTTCCTCCATCCTAACCAACAAACAAAAAAATGCCCAGTCGAAACTGGGCATTTATGACCTATGCGTCGTTTAACTCACCATGACTGGTTCGCGCTTTCACATCGTGGCTAAGCGCTTTATTTAGCTCGGCCTCAACGTGACCTGGCGATTGAGTGCGCGCCGATATCAAACGATACATCGCTGGGATAACGAACAAGGTAACCAAGGTCGCAAACGCCATACCGAAGAAGATGACCGTACCTACCGCGACACGGCTCTCATAGCCCGCCCCTGTCGAAAGGATAAGCGGGATTGCACCTGCTAGCGTAGTAAAGGCCGTCATCATGATTGGACGTAGACGTCTCGCCGAAGCGTCAATGATGGCTTTTTCAAACTCAATGCCTTTGTCGCGAAGCTGGTTCGCAAACTCAACAATCAAGATACCGTTTTTGGTTACCATACCGATAAGCATGATCATGCCGATCTGACTATAGATGTTTAGCCCTTGTTGCATGATAACCATACCCAAGAAGCCACCAAATACACCCATAGGCACGGTAAACATCACCACTAGCGGGTTCACAAAGCTCTCAAACTGAGCCGCAAGTACAAGATAAGCAACCAGTAGTGCCAAACCAAAGACTACCAAGATACTCGATTGATTCTCTTTGAAGTCTTTCGACTCACCAGCATAGCTCACCGAGATATCCCCCGGCAGCATCTCAATAGCTTGACTGTCCATAAAGTCCAGTGCTTCACCCAAGGTGTAACCATCGGATAGGTTAGCCTTGATGGTAATCGCTTTCTGCTTATTGTAGTGCGACAAACGCGTCGAGGACGCCACTTCTTCAATCGACGTCACTGCATCAAGTGTAACAAGCTCACCGGATTTGGTTCGCATGTAGATTTGGCTTAAATCGTTGGCGTTATTAAAGTGATTCTCATCGCCGCGCAAATACACGTCGTACTCTTCACCGCGCTCAACATAGGTCGTTTCAGTTTTACCACCTAGCATGATTTCTAGCGTATCGGAAATATCTGCGACACTAATACCGAGCTCAGCTGCACGCTCACGATCAATGGTTACCACCAGCTCAGGAGTTTTCTCGGAGTAATTCGTGCTTGCCCCCTCCATATATGGCGATTCTTCCGCTGCTTGCTCAAGTTTTTCCGCCCATGTTTGTAGTTCAGAGTAATCTGAGCCACCAATCACAAACTGAACAGGCTCACTAGAACCACCCCTAAAGCCAGGCATAAATGGGTAAACTTTAACATCGGCAATACCCGCAAGTGCTTGTCTAGCTTCACCGAGTGCTTCAAGCGCTGTTACATCTCGGTCATTCCAGTCTTCTAGAATCATAATTACGAAACCAGTCTGGTCACCAGCATTACCGCCAAATGCAGGGGACTGAATACTAAACGACTTCAAGAAGCCTTGTCCAAGCAAAGGCATTAGCCTCTCTTCAACGATGTCCATGTTCGCTGCCATACGGTTATAGCTGGTCGCGTCGGCACCACGAACGAAGGCAAAGATTACGCCTCGGTCTTCTGATGGAGTTAACTGCGCAGGCACCTGTTGCATCAGTTGGAAACTGCCGCCAACACAAGCGATGATAACAATCGGTGCTACCCAGCGAAGCTTGAGGGCTTTCGCCAACGCCAGCTTGTAACCGCGTTCTAACTTTTTAAAGCCACGATCGACAAACTGTGTGAAGCGGTTTGGCTTAACATTCGCTTTTAGGATCGTACTGCCTAATACTGGTGTTAGCGTCAAGGCAATCAGTGAAGAGAAGATCACCGACATGGCTAGCAACACCGAGAACTCGGTAAACAGCAAGCCAATCATCCCGTCCATAAACGAAATAGGTAGGAAAACCATCACCAGTACCAAGGTGGTTGCTATAACCGCAAAACCAACTTCTCTAGTTCCCTTATAGGCCGCTAGCAGCGGAGATTCACCACGTTCAATATGGTGGAATATGTTCTCGACAACAACGATGGCATCATCCACGACTAGGCCGATAGACAGAATAAGTGCCATCAAAGTAATCAGGTTGATAGAGAAGCCAAAGAAATAAGCTGCGATAAATGATGAAATCAATGAAACGGGTACCGTCACCGCCGGAATCAACGTTGCTCGAGCCTGGCCAATGAAGATATAGAGAACCAGAATAACCAAGCCGCCAGTGATAAATAACGTGTTGTAGACCTCAGAGATTGAGCGATCGATAAAAACAGTTGAGTCGTAATCGATAGCCAATCGAGTGCCATTTGGCAGGAATTGCTGCAACTGCTCAACTTCTTTATGAACAAGATCAGCCATTTCTAGCGGGTTGGCATCAGACTGAGGGACGATACCCATACTGACGTTGACGACACCATCACTCTTAAAGGTAGAGTTTTCGTTCTCGGCACCGACATAGACATCAGCGACATCTTTTAGATAGATAGGTGTATTGTCACTTGCTCGCTTTACTACCAAGTACTCAAAGTCGATTGGTGTATTATAAGCACGAGCAGTACGTACCGACATCACTGTCGCATCATTACGCACTTCACCACCCGGGCTTTCAATGTTCTCGGTTCGCAGTGCCGAGGTAATATCAGACGTCGTCACACCTCGCCCAGCCATGTAGGCAGGTTTCAGTTTGATGTACATGACCTGATATAGACCACCAGAAACATCAACAGAACTCACGCCGCTTATTAAACTAAAGCGATCGACCAAAACGCGGTTAACGTAGTCGGTCAGCTGAGTACGATCCATTTCCGATGAGCTAAGGTTGATATAGACCGAGGCCTCACCACTACCATTGTTTTTGAAAACAAGCGGATCATCCGCTTCATCAGGGAGCGAGCGCTGCGCACGAGCAACCGCATCTCGAACATCGCTGACACCCGTGTTTAGGTCATAGCCGAGTTCAAACGTCACCGTAATACGGGACATGCTGTTACGCGTCGTCGATTCAATTTCGTCGATACCGCTTATGCCTGATAACTGGTCTTCGATAACCGACGTTATCTGACTCTCGATAATAGTGGCTGACGCCCCTTCATAGCGAGTAGAGATAGAGACTACAGGGTTCTCGATATCCGGCATTTCTCGCACGGCGAGTTTGCTAAACGACACGATACCGAACACACAGAGCAGCAAGCTCAGAACGATAGCCGCTACCGGACGTTTAACGGAAACATCAGATAACAACATTAGCTGGCTTCCTTATCCGTTGGCTTTTTGTTGCCTTTCATGCGAGCAGCACTTGGCTCACCATTCGCGTTGACTTCAGAGACGGAAGCACCATCGCGCATGTTAACAATGCCCTGCACCACAATGCGCTGACCAATTTCAATCCCTTTCTCAATCACAACTTGGTTACCCACACGAGCGCCCAAGAAAACTTCAGTGCGATGGGCTTTATTGTTATCGTCGACAACATACACGTAGCGTTTAGTGCCTGAATATTCCAATGCTTGAACTGGGATAATTGGCGCTTCAATTGGTGGGAACTCCATACGAGCCTGTGCCAGCATACCTGGTTTTAAGCGGCTGTCTTCGTTTTCAAAATGAATACGAACACGCAGGTTCAGCGTTTCTTGATTCACGCGAGTATCTATCGCAACAACTTTACCGGTGAATACTCGAGTGCCCCATGCTGCAGTAAGCGCGGTAACATCCATACCCCTCTCGAGCATTGGAAGATAGCTTTCAGGAACTTGAAGATCGAGCTGCATCGTCGATAAGTCATCTAATGTCAGCAATTCAGTACCTACATTCACTAACTTACCGCGGCTGAAATCAATAAGACCCACTGTACCTGCAAAAGGAGCTTCTATATAAAGATCGTTGAGGTTGGCATTAGCCGCATCTAGACGCGCGTTACCGATATCAACAGCGGCCTTCTGAGCATCGATTTCTGTTTTGGTAATCGCGTTGCGATCAACTAAGCGTTCGAACTCAGCAAGGATACGCTTTTGGTCACGGACGTAAGCGCTTGCTTCTGCAACCGCCGCGAGCGCTTTGTCGTCGTTCAATTGGACAAGGAGTTGTCCCTTTTCAACGGTTTGGTTCGCGGTAACCTGAATGCGGTCGACAATGCCATTGACTTCAGAAGAGATAATCACCGATTCGTCAGCTTCTAATTTGCCGACAAGAGACAGTGACTGGGAAACTTGATGAATGGCAACTTGCTCAGTCACGACAGAAACCGCCCTAGCGCCAGCCTTTCCTTTGGCTAAGGTTGCTGGTGAAACACAGAGAATAGACAGTGCCAGCAAACCCATTATGGTTTTATTTTTCATTGTGTGTGTCTTTTAGTGTAAAAACTATGGATATTCTAGCGAGTTATACGCCCTATAACGTCAAGAAGTGTAAATGTTAACGCGCTAATCTATTTACAATTGTGGCTAATCTTTTTTAACCGTGTTGGCGTAGAACCACTATAACTCCCTGCTGTTTAAATAATAATGACTAAAAACACGCTTTTTAGCCGTCTCTGCCCAAAAAGGCACCATTCAGTTCAAAATCAGCAAAAAAGAGTTTACAGTCATACGCAGTTTGTTATGATGCGCTCCGAACTTGAGGGATGTGTTGGGAAAACATCAAACAAGTATAAAACCCTGGGGGGGTTCCCGAGTGGCCAAAGGGAGCAGACTGTAAATCTGCCGGCACTGCCTTCGATGGTTCGAATCCGTCCCCCCCCACCACATTTTGTTAGTTGATGATGTCAGCTAACCAACTTGAATCGACGCGTTGGGAAAACATCGACCAAGTATAAAACCCCTGGGGGGGTTCCCGAGTGGCCAAAGGGAGCAGACTGTAAATCTGCCGGCACTGCCTTCGATGGTTCGAATCCGTCCCCCCCCACCATATTTTGTTAGTTGACGATATCAGCTAACCAACTTGAATCGACGCGTTGGGAAAACATCGACCAAGTATAAAAACCCCTGGGGGGGTTCCCGAGTGGCCAAAGGGAGCAGACTGTAAATCTGCCGGCACTGCCTTCGATGGTTCGAATCCGTCCCCCCCCACCATATTTTGTTAGTTGACGATATCAGCTAGCCAACTTGAATCGACGCGTTGGGAAAACATCGACCAAGTATAAAACCCCTGGGGGGGTTCCCGAGTGGCCAAAGGGAGCAGACTGTAAATCTGCCGGCACTGCCTTCGATGGTTCGAATCCGTCCCCCCCCACCATATTTTGTTAGTTGACGATATCAGCTAACCAACTTGAATCGACGCGTTGGGAAAACATCGACCAAGTATAAAACCCCTGGGGGGGTTCCCGAGTGGCCAAAGGGAGCAGACTGTAAATCTGCCGGCACTGCCTTCGATGGTTCGAATCCGTCCCCCCCCACCATACAAAAGAAAAACCGACTCGCTTGAGTCGGTTTTTTCGTTTCTGCTGTTGGCTAATTCAACTACAGTAAATAGTAAATAACTCAAACATCCCAACAACGACTCTATCCACCTATGGATTCACGCCCGTGTGGTGAATCGAGATCCAATTCAGGCCCAAGCGGCACTACTTGCGTTGGGTTAATTCCCGTGTGACTAAAGTAATAATGACGCTTGATATGATACATATCGGTTGTTGCACTCACCCCTTCGACTTGATACAACTCTTTTAGATAGCCTTGAATGTTCGAGTAATCCGCAATGCGTTTTTTATTACATTTGAAGTGACCAACATATACAGCGTCAAAGCGAACCAAGGTAGTAAACAAGCGCCAATCGGCCTCGGTTAATCGATCACCGACGAGATAACGCGACGTTGCTAGGTGCTCTTCGATCTTATCTAGAGCATCAAACAAGCTATGGAATGCTTCTTCATAAGCATCTTGAGAGGTGGCAAAACCGCAGCGATACACGCCATTGTTGATGTTGGGATAGACAAACTCGTTCCAGTGATCAATGCCAGCACGCAGTGATTCTGGATAGTAGTCGTCATGATTTCCGGTTAATTCGTTGAACGCGGAGTTAAACATTCGAATAATTTCAGAAGATTCGTTGCTTACTATGGTGTTGGTTTTCTTATCCCATAATACAGGCACAGTAACTCTACCAGTATAATCAGGCTTCGCTTGAGTATACACCTGGTGCATTTTGGTGAATCCAAACAGAGGCTCTGGAAGACCAAACGCCCAGCCTTCTGATAGCATATCGGGGCAAACGACAGTGACATCAATATGCGGCTCAAGCCCCTTAAGTGAACGGAATATCAGAGTTCTATGTGCCCAAGGACACGCTAACGACACATAAAGATGATAACGGCCAGATTCAGGTTGAAACTCAGCATCCGCTCGATTCTCAACCCAGTTGCGAAAACCAGCGTCTTCACGGACAAATTTACCACCAGAGGCTTTGGTGTCATACCAAACATCGTGCCAAACACCTTCTACTAATTTCCCCATGACTCTGTTCCTCTTTATCATTTGATGATTCAAAGTATAGAGCGAAGCAAGTTGGAACTTGATAGGAAGGGTTTAACTATGTCGTTCAAATTCTTTGAATAACTAGTGATATAGGAAATGGTTTCCGGATTTCAGATACAAAAAAAGCGCGACCAAACATCTCGTCGCGCTTAGGCCCGTCACAGGCTGAAAATAGCTGCCCTAACCACTCACACACAAATGATTAAGGCTTTTCCTTGCTATTACATTACTGGGATACTCTAAACAGTTACGTTTAGGCACGACACTGCGTGTACGTCCGTTCCCTGTATTGTTGGTTTTTGTTGTGCGCACTGCTCTGTCGCTTGTGGACAGCGCGTGCGGAACACACAACCCGATGGTGGGTTAATTGGTGAAGGTAGATCGCCTTCCAGCATTTGAATCGTCTTAAAGCGCTCTAGCTTAGGATCAGGTATAGGTACTGCTGACATCAGCGCACGCGTGTATGGGTGCTTAGGATCTGCAAACAGTGCTTCAGATTCACCTAACTCTACAGCGTTGCCTAGGTACATCACCAATACGCGATCAGAAATGTGTTTTACTACCGACAAATCGTGGGCAATGAAAACTAAACTCAAACCTAACTCTTTTTGTAGCTCTTTGAGAAGGTTAACTACCTGAGCCTGGATCGATACATCCAGTGCCGATACAGGCTCGTCACAGATGATCATCTTAGGTTTTAGAATAAGCGCACGAGCGATACCGATACGCTGACACTGACCACCAGAGAACTCGTGTGGGTAACGGTTAATAACGTTTGGTAGTAGGCCTACCTTAGTCATCATTTCACGAACACGGTCTTTGACCTCTTCTTTAGAAAGCTCTGGATAGAAGGTTTCTAGCGGTTCAGCGATGATGTCACCGACAGTCATACGCGGGTTAAGCGATGCCAAAGGATCTTGGAATATCATTTGGATCTCTTTACGCGTATTACGACGCTCAACTTCACGCATCTTAGTCAAGTCTTGACCAAGCCACATCACTTCACCGTCTGTTGCTTCAACTAGACCGATGATGGCACGCGCAAATGTCGATTTACCACAACCAGATTCGCCTACTACGCCTAGCGTTTCGCCTTCGTATAAACGAACATTCACGCCGTCTACCGCTTTAAGGTTGGCAGGTTTGCTCCAAGGCCATGCAGACTTGGAAGCAATGCTAAAGTGAACTTTAAGCTCTTTAACGTCTAGAAGTAGTTCTTTGTTATTTGTCATTGCATTCATTTGGCCCAAGCCTCCCAATCAGAAAAACACGCACGTTGACGACCTTGACCAAAGTTCTCTAGCTTTGGTGCTTCTACGCTACACTGAGGTGTTGCACGGTGACAACGCTCTTGGTAAGGACAGCCAGGTGGTAGGCGCAGCAAGTTAGGTGGGTTGCCTGGAATCGTTGGTAGAATTTCACCTTCAGTATCCAAACGAGGGATCGCTTTTAGTAGACCTTCTGCGTATGGGTGACTTGGGTTGTAGAAGATTTCATCTACTGTGCCGTACTCCATAGTACGACCCGCATACATCACTAGTACTTTGTCACAAGAACCTGCAACCACACCCAGGTCGTGGGTGATCATGATGATTGCGGTATTCAATTCTGATTTAAGCTCGTTCAGAAGATCCATGATCTGTGCTTGAACGGTTACATCAAGTGCCGTTGTTGGCTCATCGGCAATCAAAAGCTTTGGACGACATAGTAGCGCCATTGCAATCATTACACGCTGACGCATACCGCCTGAAAACTCATGCGGATACATGGTGATACGCTTACGCGCTTCAGGGATCTTAACGGCTTCAAGCATGCGAACTGACTCTTCGAATGCTTCTGCTTTGCCCATGCCTTTGTGAAGCATGAGTACTTCCATCAACTGGTCGCTCACCTTCATGTAAGGGTTTAGCGAGGTCATTGGATCTTGGAAGATCATCGCGATTTGTTCTGCACGAACCTTGTTTAGCTCTTTCTCAGGCAGGTTAAGGATCTCTTTGCCTTCAAACTTAGCACTACCAGAGATGATGCCGTTTTTCGCAAGCAGACCCATGATAGAGAATACAGTCTGAGATTTACCCGAACCTGACTCACCTACGATACCGAGCGTTTCGCCTTGGTTCAGTGAGAAGTTGAGGTCGTTAACCGCGGTAACAATACCGTCCTGCGTGGTAAATTCGACACGCAGATCTTTTACATCTAATAAGCTCATATTACTTCCTTAGTCTTTATTATCTGTCTTTTGGATCCAACGCGTCACGAAGACCGTCGCCCACATAGTTAAAGCAGAACAGGGTTATTACCATAAATGCTGCAGGGAATGTTAGCTGCCAAATAGCAACTTCCATTGTGTTTGCACCTTCTTGTAGTAGTGCGCCCCAACTAGTCATTGGCTCTTGAACGCCTAGACCAAGGAATGAAAGGAATGATTCGGTCAGAATCATGCTAGGGATAAGTAGCGTTGAGTATACCGCTACGATACCAAGTACGTTTGGAACAATGTGACGAGTAATGATTTTCCACTTACTCACACCACAGACGTGCGCCGCTTCGATAAACTCTTTGCTGCGTAGGCTGAGCGTCTGACCACGTACGATACGCGCCATGTCTAGCCAAGCAATCGCACCGATTGCCACAAAAATAAGCACAATATTACGACCAAAGAATGTCACTAGTACGATAACTAGGAACATAAATGGTACTGCGTACAGGATTTCTAGAATACGCATCATGATGCGGTCAACACGACCACCGATAAAGCCTGAAGCTGCACCGTAAAGAGTACCAATCACTACCGCTACTAGCGCACCTAGTACACCAACCATCAACGAGATACGACCGCCTACTAGAGTACGAACATACAAGTCACGCCCCAGTGCATCGGTGCCAAACCAGTGCGCCGCACTTGGCGCAGAGTGCATCGCAGACCAGTTTGTATCGTCAAATGCATGCTCAGCAAGCATAGGTAGGAAGACAACCGCAAGCGTCATTAAGGCAAGGATAAACAAGCTGACCATCGCGGCTTTGTTACGCATGAATCGAATGCGTGCATCTTGCCAAAGACTGCGACCCTCTACCTCTAGATTTTCTGAAAACTTTTCTACTGCTTCTAAGTTTTCTTTCTTCGTTAGTATCATTACTTAGCTCCTTTAGTAACGAATTTTCGGGTCAATCATGGCAAGCAAGATGTCCACGACTGCGTTGAACAGAATGAATAGGAAACCAATCAAAATGGTGATACCCATTACTAACGAATAGTCACGGTTAAATGCTGCGTTTACGAACAGCTTACCGATACCTGGTAGACCAAAGATGGTCTCGATAACGACCGAACCTGTGATGATACCGACGAAAGCAGGTCCCATGTACGATACCACTGGCAGTAGAGCTGGCTTAAGCGCGTGCTTCAGAATGATGTAACGGTAGCTCAAACCTTTCGCACGAGCGGTACGAATGAAGTTACTGTTGAGCGTTTCGATCATGCTGCCACGGGTGATACGAGCAAACGTTGCCACGTAGAGCAGAGACATACCGATGATCGGTAGCGCCATGTATTGAAATGAGCCGTCATTCCAACCACCAGCAGGCAGCCAACCAAGGTTAATTGAGAAGATATATATCAGTACCGGCGCGAGTACGAATGAGGGCATAACAACCCCGAGCATGGCGGTGGCCATCACCCCATAATCGAGCCAACTGTTTTGCCGCAGTGCGGCTATGGTTCCTACCGTTACCCCCATAATGACGGTAAAGATGAACGCTAAGAAACCGACTTTTGCTGACACTGGTAATGCATTAGAGACCAGTTCATTTACCGAGAAGTCTTTATACTTGAACGAAGGACCAAAGTCGCCTTGCAAAATGTTGGTTAGGTAAGTGGTGTATTGCTCAAACACCGGCTTATCTAGGCCGTATTTTGCGTTGATGTTCGCCATTACCTCTGGAGGCAGTGGACGCTCACTTGAAAAAGGGTTACCTGGTGCGAAGCGCATCAGGAAAAAAGATACGGTGATCAATACCAGTAGTGTTGGTATTGCTTCAAAAATCCGTTTCATAATGAATTTAAACATAAACTCATCCATCCAGTCTGTGACAATTAAAAATAGCAATAGACGCTGCATGTGTTTCCACATGCAGTGCCTTCATAGTTATAGTTTTATGTGAGTAGGAACTACTCTATTGAATTACTTGAGAAGCAATTACTCTACGATGTACATATCTTTAGAGAACAGCTTATCTTCAGCGTTGTTTACCGCGTAGCCACCAACTTTCGGTGAGACCAAGCGAGATGTAACGTACTGATAGATAGGTGCGATTGGCATATCGCGCGCTAGCAGTTTTTCAGCTTCGATGTATAGCGCTTCGCGCTCTTCGTCGCTAGTTGCAGCCATTGCTTTAGCCATTACTGCGTCATACTCTTCACTGTGGTACTTAGGATCGTTAGAGCTGTTGTTAGATTGCATTAGTGACAGGAAGCTTGAAGCTTCGTTGTAGTCACCACACCAACCAGCACGAGTCACGTCGAAGTCACCTTGGCGGCGAGTATCTAGGTACGTTTTCCACTCTTGGTTTTCAAGCGTAACGTTAACACCTAGGTCTTTCTTCCACATAGATTGAACAGCAGTGGCTACTTTCTTGTGGTTTTCAGACGTGTTGTATAGCAGTGTGAAGTTTAGAGGATTGTTCTCATCGAAGCCTGCTTCAGCAAGAAGCTTCTTCGCTTCAGCAATACGCTCTTCCTGAGTCATGTTGCCGTACGCTGGAAGTGCTGGGTTGAAGCCCGCTGTGATTTCTGGCGTTAGGAAGTAAGCTGGCTTCTGACCTTGACCCATGATTGCGTTAGCAACGACGTCACGGTCGATAGTGTAAGACAGTGCTTTACGAACGCGAACATCGTCGAACGGTGCTTTTTGGTTGTTGAAACCGTAGTAGTAAGAACACAGGTTACCTTTCACGTTAACCGACTCTGGGTGCTCTTTCTGTAGACGTTTGAAGTGCTCGATAGGCAGTTCGTTTGTGATCTGAATTTCACCAGATAGGAAACGGTTCATTTCCGCTACTTGGTTTTCGATCGGTAGGAACGTTACTTTCGTTAGCTTAGTGTTTGCGTTATCCCAGTACTGAGTGTTTGGCTTGAGCTCAATACGCTCGTTTACCACCCAGTTGTCTAGAACGAATGCACCGTTACCAACAAAGTTTTCTGGTTTAGTCCACTGGTCGCCAAACTTCTCAACAGTCGCTTGGTGTACTGGCTTAACCGTTGTGTGACCCATCATCTTAACGAAGTAAGGAACCGCTTGCTCTAGTTGTACAACAAGAGTGTGGTCGTCAGTCGCAGTCACACCTAGTGTGTCTTTGTCTTTCTTACCAGCGATGATATCCGCAGCATTTTCCATCGTCGTCATTTCTAGGTACCACGAGTATGGAGAAGCTGTGTTTGGATCAACTGCACGCTTGAAACTGTATACGAAATCTTGAGCAGTTACTGGGTCGCCGTTAGACCATTTTGCGTCTTTGCGAAGGTGGAAAGTGAACTTAGTGTTGTCTGTCGTTTCCCAAGACTCTGCAACACCTGGAGTGGTGTTACCATCTGCGTCTTGGTTTACAAGGCCTTCTAGTAGATCACGAATTACGTGAGACTCTGGAACACCTTCAGTTTTATGCGGGTCAATCGACGCGACTTCAGTACCGTTACCACGAACGAGTTCCTGAACATCTGCCAATTTAACTTCTGATGTATTTTCCACTGCAGCCGGTGCAGGTTGTTGAGTTTGCTTTTCCTCTGGCTTATCGCCACAACCTACTAGCGCTAGCGACATACCTGCACTCACAAGTATCGCTCGCGTGATCTTATTCTTATACATGTATTAAACTCCAAGTTTTATTTTTGCATCCATGACTTCTTCGAAGAATTGCTAGAACGGTCAGCATTTTAGAACTATTTAGCTCAATATTTGAGCATAAAATTCTAAATCCTTACGAAGATTGCGGTTCACATTACCAATCTTCAAAGCAATTTGCCATATTTTTGTAGCGAAAATGGCATAATTCTCCTAGGAGAGATAAATAATAGATAAAAACTCCACCAAGTGGTGAAGTTACTGACTGATATCACTAGTGGACAATTTAACACCAGCGATAAATCTCGATAATTCTAATTTTTAACCACTAAACAGCATGTTTGACTAAAATCCCACCACACCATTTAACAATTCGTTTTCATTTTACCTATCACTCAGAATTATCAAACACCTAAAAACCAAATGTGATTGCAATCACATACATTCGGGCTACTTCCGTGCAACCTCGGATTAAGATCACAAAAAACCCGACCTCTGACTACCAAGAGATCGGGTAAACTGACGGCGCTACGCGGCTCAAGCGTGCGCTCAGATAAGGAGATGTGTCACTAGCAGACGCTACTTTGTCGCGCTTACTGGTTCCAACCGTTACTATGTTAAATATTTTTAACACTCCACCCAATAACCCTAATAGGGGATAAAAGGTGATCAGTGCACGCTCTTGCCACCAAAATACAGGGTTAGCGGGTCAATATTGCTGTCAGCAGGCACCGTAGATGCCGCTTCTAAGAACAGAGAGAACAGCTCTGATTGGGAAGATATTTTTAACTTATTGTGGATTCGCTTGCGATATACCTTCACAGTTTCTGTCGAGACTTCTAACAAAGGCGCAATCGCCTTAGTAGAGTAACCTTGCAATACTAATTGGGTCACCTGACATTCACGTTCACTAAGGAAGTCTTTGCCAAAGTTACTGAAAATATCATTCAACTGATGACCAATAGTACGTTGTTCTGGATGGCCTACCTGAAAGTGCTTGCAAATCGCGACACTGATCAGCTCATAAAAAGTATTCACGACTTCCACTTCATCGACATCTACGCTCGCCTTATTGCGCAGTCCAAGTGAAAGCACTAAACGCAAATTATCACCACAACTGGTGATGACTCCCACTTCTTTTTGCAACCCTGTTTGTTTATATATTTGGTGGTAGTAATCGCTACTGTAGAATTCATCTGGAGCAATATCATCGAGACGATAGACTCCTTCTTTTACTCCGCGGCGGATCAACTGATAGAACGGATCCAGCACCAAAGCGCTCATAAACTCTTTGTCGATAGCTTGGTCTTCGAAAAAACTCGTATCGTTGTAAAGCAAAACAGGTGCGTTTTCTCCACCAAAGCTCATCACGACTAAACTGTCATAACCAACAATCGCAGTTGTAAGCTCAGACAGTCGCTGTAGAAATGTTGCATCTCCAATAGCGGCAATTAATCGTGGATAGTGTCGGTTGAACTCACTCCATGCACCTGCTTGTTCCGTCATTGTCGTAGGTTGAGACATAGACACTCCTTATCTTAACTTCACATGCCTATTCAATTACCATGATTCTCGATGCTTGCTCAACTCAGTACAGACCCAACGTTCCGCTCTTCGCGGTTTTCACCGTTAGAACTATTCGTTTGTACAATGGGATGCGATTCTGCAATGGTCGCTTCTGCAATCAAAGCGCATCGATGAGTAAATTATATCTTCCATCGTGACAAATATATTGAATGATAAAAAGTAAATTACCCCGCTTTTAAGGAGCTGTGTCAAAGTTTCTACTGCAGAGCCTGACACTTATGTGACTTCACAACTCAACTCGTAACTCTATTGGGGTACATACCCAAAGCCAATGCGATCACATACTATTCACATTCCAATAACAAACGGAGTTGCATAATGAAAGGTCAAATGATGAATGTCCCTCTCACCATTACTGAAATCATGCGTCATGCGGATAAAGTGAACGGTGATACTGAAGTTGTCTCGGTGACTTATGACAATCCTCGCCACAAATATACCCTTAACGACGCATTTAAAAGAACTCGCCAGCTTGCCAATGCGCTGCAGTCACTTGGTCTAGAAAAAGGGCAGCGCATCGCTACGTTTGCCTGGAACGATTATCGTCATCTTGAGCTGTACTACGCCATCTCTTGTTCGGGTGCCGTACTGCACACGGTCAACCCGCGCTTATTTCCAGAGCAAATCGAATACATCGTCAATCACGCCGAAGATACCGTCGTGTTTTTCGATCCGGTTTTTGCGCCGCTCATTGAAAAGCTGCAGCACAATTTCCCATCAGTTCGTCACTATGTTGCCCTTTGTGATAAGGCGCACCTACCCGATGTCAACATTGCCAATCTAACCGATTATGAATCCTTGATTGACGATCAAAGCGATGAGTTCGACTGGCCAGAACTGGCCGAAGATGATGCGAGCTCCCTATGCTATACCTCGGGTACGACCGGACACCCGAAAGGTGTGTTGTATTCACATCGTTCTACCGTGCTCCATTCACTAGGTAGCGCACTACCGGATGCATTTTCGCTTTCTATCGACCAAACCGTTATGCCAATTGTGCCCATGTTTCATGTAAACGGATGGGGGCTTGCTTACAGCGCACCTATGACCGGCACCAAGCTCGTGATGCCGGGACCTAAGATGGCCGATGGCGTAGTGTTAAGCGACCTCATCAATAGCGAGGGTGTCACGATGACCGCAGGGGTACCTGTCGTGTGGCTGATGCTACTCGAGCATCTTAAAAACAATGACATTCAAGTACCGACACTGGATCGCATCGTAGTTGGTGGCTCGGCATGTCCAGAGCTACTAATCAATGAATTTGATGAGCTGTTCAATGTCTCGGTTCACCACGCCTGGGGGATGACTGAGATGAGTCCACTTGGCACTTTTAATAAACTAAAACCGAGCCTCAAGCAGCAGTCAGAAAAAGAGCAGATGAACTATAAGCTCAAGCAAGGGCGTATTGTATTTGGTGTCGATATGCGGATCGAAGATTGGCAGGGTCAAGAAGTGGAATGGGATGGCCATCAATTTGGTGCAGTCAAAGTAAGGGGACCTTGGATTGCTTCTGGTTACTATAAGCAAGGCGAGTCCGTTGACGACAATGGCTATTTTGACACGGGTGATGTCGCCAGCGTGGATCCCCATGGCTATATGTTGATCACAGACCGTTCTAAAGATGTGATAAAGTCCGGTGGTGAATGGATTAGCTCGATTGAGCTTGAAAACATAGCCGTCGGCCACCCTGATATCAAAGAGGCGGCGGTCATCGGTGTTCCTCATAAAAAATGGGGAGAAAGACCGCTACTGATAGCCGTTACCCACGATGTAGAAATCTCTGCCGAAGCGCTGCTTGACCATTTTGACGGTAAAGTGGCTAAGTTCTGCATCCCGGATGCGGTTGAGTTTATTAAAGAGCTCCCCCACACCGCTACTGGCAAATTGAGCAAGAAAGATCTGCGCAGTAAATACGCCGACTATATTCTAGGTTAATCCGTCCTCGCCTTACCTCTCCTACCGGGTCTTTGTGTCCTCACAGAGACCCGAACCTGATATGAAACACAATAATTACATCCATTAACATCTCTGTAACCCAATTGGGTACTACATCAATTGCTAATTAACGCTCACTATTAACATGTCTATAACAAACTGTTCAAGGATGGATAGGAGCTCAATATGCTAAACACTTTTATTAGCCCAAAACGGACGATTGATTCAAAAGCGCTAATCATCGCAGCTATGATGCTGGTGATGTTTGCGCCTAACGCGTTTAACTTTTTACCCTTTATGCTTGGCGGCGCTGCAGAAGCTATGGCACTCGATGATGCGCAAATTGAAAGCATCGCGATGTACGAACTTCTTGCCACAGCCCTCTCTTCTCTACTTTTTTCGCTACTTCTGATTCGCCGTGTTAACTGGCGTTACATTGGTTACATTGCCGCTATCGCACTGATTGCGGGTAACTACATGAGTATGACTGCGCAGGACTTCGATAGCTTTATCACCAGTCGTTTGATTGCTGGTAGCGGCCAAGGCATCGGCTATTCATTAGGTCTGGTGGGAATGAGTGTGACTAAGCACCCAGGTCGTAACTTTGGTTACATGATTGCCGCCCTCAATGTTTGGCTAATCACTTGGTTCATTTTGATCCCAGAGCTCATGGCAGAATTCGGTCTCAACGCCCTCTACCAATTCTTTATGTTTGCCTCTGCGTTATGCTTGGTCGCTTTCTGGTTCTACCCTGATAATGGCCGTGTTGACAAGGACAAAGAACTCTCTTCTGTACACGGCGATAGCGTCGACAAAAAGAAATACGTTGTCCCTATGATTTGGGTTGGTGGCGCATTCCTGGTTTACAGCTTAAGCCTTGGTATCATTTATCCGTATATCGAGATCATTGGTGCAGACATGCAAGCGTCTACTGAAGATGTCGGTTTGGTGTTGGCGGTAGGTTCAGTGATGGCCGTGATCGGTGGCATTCTGACTGCGGTTGTCGACAAGAAATATAGCCATACCACCATCATTGTTTCTCTTAGTGTGATTAACGCGGCGGTCTGTTTTGGTATGGCAAGCACCAACGACACCACATCATTCCTTGGCTTCTCTGCATTTTACATTATGCTTTGGAACATGATGTACGCTCGCTACTACACAGCACTAGCGACCACAGATAAGTCAGGTTACTTTAGCTCATACGGCCCAGAGATCGGTACAGTCGGTCTAGCGGCAGGTCCAATCGTTGCGCAGGCAGCAACGGCGACGGGCGATTTCCAAGGGCAGGTCGGCGTTGGTGCTGTCTGTATCGCAGTGGCAACCGTAATGGTGTTTATTGGTCTTGGTAAGTCTAAGCTGATAGATCGCGGGGTGGCTCGCGACTCTGACTCAGGACAGCAAAAAGCTTAAATTTAAATACATAGTCTAGGTAAAGCGTCGGTGTCACTGCCAACTGTCCGACGCTTTCATTGTGTTTAACTGTAAATTATCTATTGAGAGTTAACATCTGCCGGAAACACAATGCCAGTCTGACGGCGAACTTCAGTAATGATATGGGCAATTGTCAGCGAGCGCTGAGTCGCGTGTTCATCCATTTCTCCTTTCAAAATCATCGATGCAAAGGCCTTCGCTTCATACATCATGCTGTTCTCAACTTGTTCAGTTTCAAAATGAGTACGCTCACCACTTCGAGCATACAAATCAAAGCCTAAACACTCAGAGAAGTCAGCAAGTATCAGGCTACCCTCTTCCCCTTGGATTTCACTTGTTGAGTAGCTATTACTTACCTTCGAATGGCTTAACGTCACATCAAACTCAGGGTAACGAAGCAAAACGCTACCATGAGCATCAACCCCTGACTCCAACAAATGAGCACTTGCTTGAATCTGAGTCGGTGCACCAAACAACTCCACTGCAGCCGCCACGGAGTAGAAACCAATATCCATGATTGAGCCATTGGAAAATTCAGGGTTAAAGGTATTCGGGTTTTCACCATCAAGATACTTTTGATAGCGAGACGAGTACTGACAGTAGGTCAAATGAGCCTTGTGCAATCTTCCTAGGTTCGCTAGCGCTTTTTTAGCTTCAATAAAATTAGGTAAATAAGCCGTTTTGAAAGCCTCCATCAACACCACGTTGTTGGCTTTAGCCACTTCAAGCATCGACTCTACTTGCGCTAAGTTGGATGCCATTGGCTTTTCGCAAATGACATGCTTCCCCGCTTGCATCATTTGTATTGCTTGAGCACTGTGAAGGCTGTTTGGTGAAGCAATGTAAACCGCATCAATCTCTTTTGACGCCGCAAGTTCCTCTAATGAGTCAATAAATAGAGTAGCGCCAAGCGGTTCGCCGAATGCACGCGCTTTATCAAGCGCACGTGAATAAACCCCTCGAATCACAAACTGTTCGGTTTGCAGTGCCGCGCGAGCAAACTTCTCGCTAATCCAGTTTGTGCCGATAATTGCAAGCTGAAGCATAGTGTTCCCTTATCCTTTTTATTTTTTACTTATGTAGCTGTGGCTAAGATTACTCTTTGGCATCATCAATGCCAATATAGCTATGTATTAATTTGAGAAACGAGTATGAATTTGAGAAATGGATGACCCCATTTCGTAAATAAAAAAGCGGAATTAGAAAAGGCGCCATAAATAGGCGCCTTCATATAAAAATAGTTACGATACAAAAGTGAGATCAGAGCTGCTCAATGGCCGATTGAACTTTGTCAATCAACTCAGCGTTGGTGAGCTGACCCGATTCAAGGTCAAAATTATCGTAAAAGCTCGGAACAGAGACACTCGCTTTGACATTGCCGCCAAAATAAGGCGCGGAGTTGGTTGCCGCCGCAAGCACGTTTGCAGCGCCTCCAGGTCCTGGTGAAGTAGCGAGGTAGACTGCAGGAATGCCCTTAAATACTTCGCGTTCGATACGTGTCGCCCAATCAAACAAGTTCTTATACGCTGCTGGATGGTGACCGTTGTGCTCAGCAAAAGAAATGACTAATGCATCCGCGGTTGCAATCGCATCAAGAAACGTTTTTGCCCCCTCTGCCTGACCGATTTCTTTCTCTTTGTCTTCCGAAAATAGTGGAACATCAAACTGAGTAAGGTCAAGCACCTCGACGTCAGCGCCTTCAATTAAATTGGCGCTGTAAGTTGCTAGAGCTTTATTAATAGAAGTACTGCTAGTGCTTGCGCCAAATGCGATAACTTTCATAGTCGATTCCCTTTAGTCTCACGTAATGTTTGATTAAAGGTTAACCTATCTGCTTGATCCAGCAAGAGAGAAAATCCTATCTAGTTCATCGAATTATTTGAACAAGTACATTTTGCCTACGTCTTCGTTGCTAGGCTTGCCGTATTAAATAACGGCTTGTAGCTCTGTCCACAAGTCATTGACGATAACGCGGTCCGCTGGGCTCAGCTCTGACTTGGCCTCATCTAGGCTTGCTTGGATTCGAGTTTTAAATTCACCAATATCAACAACACCATCTTCTTCACACGATGCGGCAGACAGTGAAATGTGACCACGCAAGTAACCACCGGCAAATAGCTCATCATCGGAAGCTTGAGTGATTCGTGAATCAATGGTTTCTAACAGTTTTTCTTCGTATTCAATAATCATGTTGAGGCTCTTTAATAGTAATTCGATGATGGAGGCTATGCGCTAACGCACCACAAAGGTGTTATGAGTCAATTCAGGGGTTTGATAAAAGCTGCGCAATGCATCTGACAGCTGTTTTACGCGAGGTGGAATACCCTTTTCGAGGATAGAGGCAACCTCGGCATGAACCTTCCCCATAAATCCAAGACGATCCGGTTCAAAGTCGCCACTTAGGTTGTCGCAACTGACTGAAAACGGGAATCCAGCACTGGCCGCAAGGATCCACTCATAGGCTTGAGGACGGATCTCTACTTTCTCGAACTCAGCTTGTACCTCTGCCGTCCGACCGTCTGGTTGATACCAATAACCAAAGTCTTCCAACAACCTTCTCTCAGGGCCAGCGACACACCAATGAGCAATCTCATGTAATGCGGAGGCATAGAACCCTCTTGCGAAAACAATACGATGATAGTCGACCTTATCATCAGCTGGAAGGTAGATTGGCTCATCGCCACCTAACTCAAGCTTGGTGCGATAATCATCGAAAAAGGTGTGATTGAAAACAGTAATAAGATCTTGGTACTCGTGGTGCATAACAGTAGCGTAGCTATAATAATTGGCGTTATTGTGTATTCAATCGCAGGCGACGTAAAGGGCAAACTGTACAAAGCCAACTGAGCGGCTATATCTTTGTTGCGAAAACCGTGACTCACCCTAAAAAAGATTAGTTTAAGTAATCCGAAAAACGTTTGCGTGACAAATCATTTCATTCGTCAATATTGACACAAATCACTACACTATCGCATCTTCATTTTTCGAGTGTTAGCGTTATGTTACTCACCGTCTTATATATCATCGGCATCACGGCAGAAGCGATGACTGGCGCGCTCAGTGCGGGCCGACGCAACATGGATTGGTTTGGTGTCATGCTCGTTGCCAGTGCAACTGCAATTGGTGGTGGTACAGTTCGTGATATCTTGCTTGGTCACTATCCGCTAGGTTGGGTAAAACATCCTGAGTTTTTGGCCATTACTTGCTTTGCAGGGATCCTAACAACGGGACTGGCAAAATGGATTATTAAATTTAAAGGTGTGTTCCTAAGACTCGATGCTCTTGGTTTAGTTGTGTTTACCATTATCGGCACCAATGTTGGACTTGGCATGGGCTTACACCCATTCATTTGTGTAGTATCTGGTCTCGTCACTGGCGTTTTTGGTGGTCTACTGCGTGATTTGATCTGTCGCCAAACGCCACTAGTGCTTCATCAGGAGCTGTATGCATCTATTTCTGTCGTCGCAGCCTGCCTATATTTGGCACTGCTTGAGTACGGGTTATCGACGCTATCTACCACCGTCATCACATTGGTGGTTGGCTACACATTGCGTATGGCAGCGTTGCGCTTCAAATGGCGTTTACCTTCGTTTCAGTTAGACAGCGAAGAAGCGCTACACTAATTCGATTTCTAGTCTCAAATGACGCTGAAGCTGATATTCGCAACTTGAATATCAGCTTTATTGTCTCCCTTATCGTTCTATATATCACCTGTCGGTATAGTGAGTGTCATCCAAGGCAATCACCAATCAACGCCTTACAACGAAAAGGCGTAACAATACAGGTAATATTATGCTTTCATCAAAACTGCTGACATCGAAAACTCTTAAAGCCTTAGCTCTTGTGATGGCGCTATTCGCAACAGGATGTGCATCAAACAAAGCCACGAATGAAGACACAGCAAACCGCAATGAAGCACGTAATCGTGGCGCAATTGGCGGCGCCCTAATTGGTGTGACTGCAGGTGTGTTAACGGGTAGTCCAGAGGTGGCTGTTAAGGCAGGTACCGCAGGTGCAGTTGCTGGCGGCGTATCAGGCTCGATGAAAGATACCGCAGAAGCGCGTGAAACTGAACGTACAGAAATTTTGGCTGAAAGCCTACAGAAAGACACGCGTTCAGACTCAGAAAAACGCGTGGCTGAGCTAGAAGCTGAAATCCGCATCAAAGAGCTAGAAAAGCAAATTTCAGAAATGGAAAAACAGCAGCCAGCACCAACAGCGAACTCGACATCATCAGATTCTGAGCAGGAAAAGAGTAAGTCTTAACACGTCTTTGGCTAAAGTGTTCTGCATAAAAAGGTCGGCTTAAAACATCGGCTCCAACGGTTTTCCGTTGGAGCCGACTTGTTTACTCTTGCTCCTCACACACTCGGTTTTGAATCATGGGCGGTGCCGGCTCATAGTGACTCAGAGTCATGCTAAAGCGCCCTTCTCCACCCGTTAACGCTTTTAGCCTGCGGGAGTAATCCGCCAACTCGTTAATTGGCGATTTAGCGACCAAAATGGTGCTGCCATAAGTGCCTTGTTCGCTTCCGACGATGAGCCCTCGATTAGCAGAAAGATCGCCGGAAACATCACCGACATGTTGAGTTGGAATTTCTAAAGACAAGTCGACAATGGGTTCCAATACGATAGGGCCTGCTGCTTCGACAGCCTGCAAGAAGGCTTTTTTGCCAGCAATGACAAACGCAATCTCTTTTGAGTCAACCGAATGATACTTACCATCGAACACCGTCACTTCTATGTCTTTGATTGGATTGCCGGATATCGCCCCTTCTTCTAATGCCTGAACTATGCCTTTTTCCACTGCTGGGATTAACGCGGTTGGAATCGCGCCACCAACTACTTTGTTAACAAATCGGAAGCCAGCGCCACGCTCAAGCGGCCTTACTTTCAGTTGAACCTCACCAAACTGTCCAGCGCCGCCACTCTGTTTCTTATGACGATATTGCGCTTCGGCAGGCTTAGTAATGGTCTCGAAGTATTCAACGCTTGGCTGACTGGTTTCTACATCTAACTTGAAGACTTTTTGCATCTTTTCAAGCGCGATCTTGAGATGGAATTCACCCTGACCGCTAAGTACCGTTTCATTAGTGCGTGTACGGTGCTCTATCTTAAGTGATGGATCTTCTGCGGCAATCTTGGCTAATACGTCAGACATTTTCTGCTCATCACCGCGTTTTTTCGGTGTCAGCGTCAGACTGTACATCGACTCAGGGAAGTTTAGCGTTTTGAACTGCACGCCGTCTTCATCGTGAGAATCATGGATCACAGAATCAAAGGCAAGATCATCCACTTTCACCAATACGCACAGATCCCCCGCTTTAGCAGTGGTGATCTCTTGACGTTTCTTACCTTGTAAGTTGTATAGGTGGCCAACTTTAAACGCTTTACTGCTATCACCAACGAATAGCTGACTGCCCGCGGTAATTTCACCCTGAAAAACACGCACGTAAGCAAGCTTGCCCATATAAGGATCCACATTGACCTTGTAAACGTGCGCGACAGTATGGTCACGTTTGTCACAATCAATCGCTACTTGCTTACCATTTTTCTCTAGCATCGGTGGATTGCCTTCGTCTGGCATTGGCATAATTTCTGCCAAAGTGCGCAGCAACAGCTCACAGCCAGCACCCGTATCCGAGGAGACAAAACAAACGGGTACCACGTGACCGGTTCGGAGCGCTTTTTCAAACGGATCGTGGAGCTGCTCTGGTGTTAGTTCTGAGCCTTGCTCCAAATAGAGCTCCATCAACGATTCATCCATTTCAACAACCTGATCGACCAGTAGCTCATGGGCTTCATCGACGCCACTAAACAACGTGGTTTGCTCAGGATTTGGCTCAAAGTAGCAATCGACGACTTCCGCCGGCTTTTGTGACGGTAAGTTAATCGGTAAACATTGTGCGCCGAAGCGCTGCTCAATTTCTTCAAGTAATGCCAAAAGCTTGTCGGGGTGCTGATCGATCTTATTGATGATCACCATCTGGCATTTTTTCTGATCTTTTGCGAATCGGAATAAGCGCTCGGAGACTTGGTTGATAGAACTACCTGCATCCAGCACCAAAGCAGAGGTTTCAACCGCTGGAAAGATACTCATCGTGCGGCCGAGAAGCTCGACTTGTCCCGGAGTATCGATGAAGTTCATTTGATGGTTGCGCCACGAAAGAGTGACTGGGGTTGCTTCAACACTGTGCTGATAGTGAATAGACTGGTCGTCAAAATCGGTGATCGTGTCACCATCTTCAACATGACCTAGGTTATTAATGGCGTGGGACTCAAAAAGTAGACGTTCAACTAAGCTGGTTTTGCCAGTTCCTGTTTGACCGACAAAGGCAATATTTCTAATTTCATGTTGAGACATAAGACGCTCCTTAAATGATTGGAAACAAGCACTGTTACATTGAGTCGGCGGTTTCCCGCCTACTCGTCTTCCAAGTCATTTTTCGGATCCTTCTGTCCAAACAATGCACTCCCACATGATGGCTGAGTGACTAGTGTGAACCTATACCCACACAAATATTGTGACTAATTTCATAACGTATGGATTTTTGGGTATTTATTGCTTAAGACGTGATTTGGGACAAAAAATCCCTGCTGTTAATTAGCACGGCTAGTGGGGTGACGACTATTTTAGGACACCACCAACACCGTCATTCCTGTGCAGACAAGAATCTACTTAAGGCTTGGTGCTCGCTGTAAGAAGCCCCCTGCCTGCGCAGGAGTGACGATACACTGGGTCTTTGAAGGTGCCGATATGTGGGAGAACGACAAACTCCAAAACACCGTCCTTCCTGTGTAGACAGGAATCTACTTAAGGCTTGGTGCGCTGTAAGAAGACCCCTGCCTGCGCAGGAGTGACGATACACTGGGTCTTTGAAGGTGCCGATATGTGGGAGAACGACAAACTCTAGAACACCGTCATTCCTGTGTAGACAGGAATCTACTTAAGGCTTGGTGCTCGCTATAAGAAGACCCCTGCCTGCGCAGGAGTGACGATACACTGGGTCTTTGAAGGTGCCGATATGTGGGAGAACGACAAACTCTAAAACACCGTCATTCCTGTGTAGACAGGAATCTACTTAAGGCTTGGTGCTCGCTATAAGAAGACCCCTGCCTGCGCAGGGGTAACGATACACTGGGTCTTTGAAGGTGACGATATGTGGGAGAACGACAAACTCTAAAACACCGTCATTCCTGTGTAGACAGGAATCTACTTAAGGCTTGGTGCTCGCTGTAAGAAGACCCCTGCCTGCGCAGGGATGACGATATCTTGGGTATAATGTTGAACTGATTAAATCACTGGTGTCTCTGTTTGCACGCCGTGGTTCTGACCACGATGACGCAATAGGTGATCAAGCAACACAATCGCCAACATAGCTTCAGCGATTGGCACAGCGCGAATACCCACACATGGGTCATGACGACCTTTGGTGATCAATTGCGTTGGCTCACCGGTTTTCGTGATGGTTTCACCCGGTACTGTAATGCTTGATGTTGGTTTCAGTGCGATATTGGCAACAATATCTTGACCGGTAGAGATACCACCTAGGATGCCACCAGCATGGTTGCTGCTAAAGCCTTCCGGCGTCAGTGGATCGCGGTGCTCACTGCCTTTTTGATTCACTACATCAAAGCCGTCACCAATCTCGACACCTTTCACAGCGTTGATGCTCATTAGAGCATGGGCGATATCCGCATCAAGGCGATCAAAAATTGGCTCCCCTAGACCCACAGATACGTTGGTCGCAACCACTTGTAGCTTGGCACCAATTGAGTCACCTTGCTTTTTAAGATCGCGGATCAACTGGTCAAAAGCGTCTACTTTGTCGACATCTGGACAGAAAAACGGGTTATTTTCGATTTCGTTCCAATCTACTTTATCAATAGATACATCGCCCATTTGTGATAGGTAAGCACGAATTTCAACACCAAACTCTTGTTTAAGGTATTTCTTCGCGATAGAACCCGCCGCGACACGCATCGCCGTTTCACGAGCTGACGAACGGCCGCCACCACGGTAATCGCGGATACCGTATTTTTGGTGGTAGGTGTAATCCGCGTGTCCTGGTCGGAACTTGTCTTTGATTTCTGAGTAATCTTTTGAGCGCTGATCGGTGTTTTCGATCAGTAGACCAATCGACGTGCCTGTGGTTTTTCCTTCAAACACACCTGAAAGGATTTTTACCTCATCAGGTTCACGTCTTTGAGTGGTGTATTTTGATGTCCCTGGACGACGACGATCTAAGTCAACTTGCAGATCGGCTTCCGTGATTTCCAATCCAGGAGGGCAACCGTCCACCACACAACCTAGTGCGATGCCGTGACTCTCACCAAATGTGGTTACACGAAAATGTTGTCCGATGCTATTTCCTGCCATTACTTCCTCTGTCTGTCCGAACAAGCGCAGTGTCCGCAGCCTCTCTCTCAGCAATTTATACTAAGTGATACCAAGGATAAGTGGTACCAAAGCTAACTGTTAACGCTTGTCCTTTGCCTGTCTATTCTTCGTGAATTCATAGTGACGACAAAGGCTGACGTTGTAAACCCCCAAACGAAAAAACGCTGCAATTCTCATTGCAGCGTTACTTTATCTTAGAGTCAGTACTCGATTAATCTTTGTAGATCGAGAACTCTTCTGCGTGCTCAAGGATCTGATCGCGCGTTAGCATGAATACACCGTGGCCGCCGTTTTCAAACTCAATCCATGTGAATGGGATATGTGGGTACTGCTCCATCATATGAACCATTGAATTACCTACTTCACAGATAAGGATACCGTCATCAGTCAGATAATCCGGTGCATTTGATAGAATTCGGCGCACCAATTTCAGACCGTCAGTACCTGCCGCTAGGCCAAGTTCTGGCTCATGGGTGAACTCTTCTGGTAGTGAGTTCATGTCTTCTTCATCCACATATGGTGGGTTAGAGACGATCAGGTTGTATTTTTCTTTTGGCAAATCGCGGAAAAGATCTGATCGAATTGGGAACACTTGCTGTTCTAGACCGTGGTCTTGAACGTTCTGCTCAGCGACTTCCAATGCGTCTGTTGAAATATCAATGGCATCCACTTCGGCATCAGGGAAAGCGTGCGCGCAGGCAATCGCAATACAGCCACTACCAGTACACAGATCCATAATGCGAACTGGCTCATCAGCAAGCCAAGGCTGGAACTGAGCTTCAATCAGCTCACCAATTGGCGAACGTGGCACCAATACACGCTCATCAACAAAGAACTCTAGGCCACAGAACCAAGCTTTGTTGGTTAAGTAAGCTGTTGGTGTGCGGTCGTTAATGCGCTTGATAACACGCTCAACAACACGCAGACGCTCGCTGCTGGTTAGGCGCGAGTTTAAAACATGTGGTGGCACGTCAATCGGTAAGTACAGCGTTGGCAGGATCAGCTGAACCGCTTCATCCCAAGCATTGTCGGTGCCGTGGCCGTAAAACAGACCTGCTGCATTGAACCGACTAACGGTCCAACGAATCAAGTCTTGAAGTGTATGAAGCTCAGAAACGGCTTCTTCCACAAAAATCTTATCCAAAATTGCCTCCAAAAAGCGCTACAATACTGCCAATCTAGATGTTTATTGAGTTGTCCCAGTCCATGAGCAAAAAAGACACCAACGCTGATGACGATTTCGCCCTCTTTAGGGATGCAGTACAAGGCGTAAAAAAGTTGCAACAGGATACCATAGTCCAGCAGCCAAACAGAAATAAGAAACAAAAAGAGCAGAAAAGAACCAACCGCGAAGCCAAAGACGCGGAGTTTTATTTCTCTGACGAATTTGAGCCACATCTGAGCGATGATGGTCCGACTCGTTATGCGCGTGATGATGTGTCCACGTACGAAGTGAAACGCTTGCGACGCGGAGTGTATGTACCGGATGTGTTCTTAGACATGCATGGGATGACTCAGCAAGAAGCCAAGCGAGAGTTGGGGGCAATGATCGCCCATTGCATAAGAGAAAATGTGCACTGTGCTTGTGTCATGCACGGCATCGGCAAACACATTCTTAAGCAAAAAGCACCACTTTGGTTGGCTCAACATCCAGACGTGATGGCGTTCCACCAAGCGCCGCTTGAGTTTGGCGGCGATGGCGCGCTTTTGGTTTTACTTTCGATTCCTGAGAAATAACCTTTCTTCAGTTATTCTCTAAGGGTGAATGTGCCAAAGCACTTCGCCCTGCCTTCTCTGAACATCGTATTCGATGCACACCAGCCCAGACGTTGGGAACATAGGCGCACTGATGTCGCCGACAAACTCTGCCGTTAAATAACCAACCAACGGTAAGTGTGAGACGAGTAAAATCGACTCTAGACTTTCAATCTCAGCAATCGTTGAGACATACTCCACTACATCCTCAGCCTGACCGTAAGGCGTAATGTCATCAGAGGTGACGACGTCATCACTACTAAACTCTTGGCTGATCGCAGCCCACGTTTGCTGCGCTCTTAGATAAGGGCTCACAAGTACCTTATCAAAACGACCATACCCTTGCTGCTTACACGCTCTGGCAACGACAATCGAGTTGTCTTTGCCATGCTCAGTTAGGGCACGCTGCTCATCCGTTGGTGCATAATGGACGGCTTCGCCATGACGCATAATAAACACTTTCATATTAACACCCGCCTATTCAATGGTCGCACAAAGCAATCATCTCTAGCGCTTAAACCCTGCGCTATCTCTCGCAATTGCCTGCATATTCCGATAACTAGGGTATATACTTATTTAAAAAAATTAATTATATCAATTCACTTGCTAAAGGCTTCGACTTTCTTAACAATTTAAAGGTTAATACTTAAAAAGATTGTAAGTTAGTTTTTGTCTGTCTCCATGAAAGATTGTAAATAGTTGTTGGTTATCCCTGTTAGTACCAATTGTGAGACATCACTTTTGTCGCCAGACGCTTGGTTAAGCTGTCCCAAGCCACCGCTTAATCCGGAGAAGATACGTGCATATAAGTCCAAATGATAATCGCTCATATCGCTACCTCACTCTAAGTAATGAGTTACGCGTCCTGCTCGTCAAAGACGAGCACGCCCAAAAGTCCGCCGCAGCGCTTGCAGTGAACGTCGGCCATTTTGACGATCCAGACGATCGAGAGGGTCTTGCTCACTACCTCGAACACATGCTGTTCTTGGGCACGGAAAAGTACCCTAAAGTCGGAGAATTTCAATCCTTTATCAGTCAACACGGCGGCAGTAATAATGCTTGGACTGGCACCGAGCATACGTGTTACTTCTTTGACGTCTATCCAAATGCGTTTGAGAAAGGCCTCGATCGCTTCAGTCAGTTTTTCACTGCCCCGCTTTTCAACGAAGAAGCGCTAGATAAAGAGCGTCAAGCCGTCGATTCCGAATACAAGCTTAAACTTAATGAAGACGGACGCAGGTTATACCAAGTACAAAAAGAGACTATTAACCAAGCGCACCCTTTCGCCAAATTTTCTGTCGGCAATATTGAAACGCTAAGCGATCGCAATGGTGAAAGCATTCGCGGCGAGATTCTTCGGTTCCACCAGCAGCAATATTCTGCTGACATCATGACATTAGCCATGATTGGCCCTCATGAGCTGGATGAATTAGAACAGTGGGCAACAGACAAGTTTGCAGACATCGTCAATAATCAACGCATCAGCAAGTCCATAGACGTGCCTTTCGCCACCAAAGACAATACTCAAGTCATGGTACGCGTTGAACCCATCAAAGAGCTTCGTAAGTTAATCCTTGCGTTCCCGTTTCCTGCGACTCAGCAACATTATCACCAAAAACCTTTGTCTTATTTTGCCAACTTGCTGGGCTATGAAGGCAAAGGCAGCTTAATGCTGCATCTTAAAGAACTTGGCTGGATCACGTCCCTGTCTGCCGGTGGTGGCGCATCTGGTAGTAACTACCGCGAGTTTAGTGTCAGTATGACACTGACACCAACTGGGCTTGAGCACGTCAATGAGATGATTCAAGCGGTGTTCCAGTACCTAGAGCTCATTAAAACTCAAGGCATGCAGGAATGGCGCTACTTGGAAAAGCGTGCCGTCATGGAATCTGCGTTCCAGTTTCAAGAGCCTGCAAGACAAATGGACATGGTCAGTCATCTGGTGATGAACATGCAACACTACCCACCAGAGGACGTCATTTATGGCGACTACAAAATGGTGGGCTATGACGAAGCTATGCTGCTTGAGTATGCCCATTTCTTAACGACCGGAAATCTCAAAGCAACGCTGGTTGCCAAAGAGCAACACTACGACAAACAAGCGAAGTGGTACTTTACGCCATACTCGGTCATGGCATTCACTGAAGAGGAACTGGCGTTTTTCAATCAGCCTCTAAAAGAAGCGGAGCAGCCCTTCTGTCTGCCCGAAAAAAACCCGTTCATCAACTACGACTTGTCGACCTATCCACTTGAAAGCGAAGAGGCGCATCCTCAGCTTATAGAGGATTTAGACGGTTTTCGCCTTTGGCACCTTCAGGACAGTCAATTTAAGGTACCGAAAGGAGTGGTGTTTATCGCTATCGATAGCCCCCATTCGGTCGCTTCTTCCCGTAACATAGTCAAAACAAGGCTGTGTGTAGAAATGTTCCTTGACTCGCTCTCTGAGGAAACCTACCCCGCTGAAGTCGCAGGTCTGAGCTACGATATGTACGCCCACCAAGGTGGTGTCACCTTGTCGATTTCTGGTTTTAGCAAAAAGCAGCCTCAGTTATTGGAGATGATACTCCAGCGATTTGCGTCACGAGAGTTTAATCCCGCACGCTTTGAGAGCATAAAAGCGCAGTTAATGAGAGGTTGGCGTAACTCGGCGAAAGATCGCCCGATTTCACAGCTATTCAATGCCATGACGGGCATTTTACAGCCAAATAATCCACCAAACTCTGTGTTACTTGATGCACTAGAAACCATCACGGTCGATGAGCTACCTAGTTTTGTACAAGCGATATTATCTGAGCTGCACATCGATATGTTCGTGTATGGCGATTGGCATAAGCAAGGTGCATACGACATCGCCACCACGCTCAAAGATGCACTTCGTATCCACAATCAAAAATACGAAGAGAGTTTGCGACCTTTGATCATGCTTGGACGCAATGGCAGCTTCCAAAAAGAAGTGTTTTGCGATCAAGATGACTCTGCGATTGTGGTCTATTACCAATGTGAAGATATCAATCCACGTAGCATCGCACTCTACTCTCTGGCCAATCATTTGATGTCAGCGACCTTCTTCCATGAAATCCGAACTAAACAACAACTCGGTTATATGGTCGGCACCGGTAACATGCCTCTCAATCGCCACCCAGGGATAGTGCTTTATGTACAATCCCCAAATGCGGCACCAAGCGATCTTATTCGCTCTATCGATGAATTTTTGAATGCGGTCTACATGGTGCTGCTTGAGCTCAATGACTATCAATGGCACAGCAGCAAGAAAGGGCTCTGGAATCAGATTGCGACTCCAGATACCACGTTACGCGGCCGCGCTCAGCGATTGTGGATTGCCATAGGCAATAAAGACACCAGCTTTAGTCAGCGAGAGAAAGTGCTTGAGGAACTCAAATCATTAACACGCGCCGATATGATTCGCTTCGTTGTCAATGAGCTGAAACCGCGCACTGCAAATCGTTTGATTATGCATAGCCAAGGCAAGGCACATGTCGATGCCGAAAAACTTGAGTTAGGACTTGAAATAGGCTCGATTGAAGAGTTTCAATTAAGACCAAAAGACACCGATTTAGGATAAAAAACACCCCCTCTGTTGAGGGGGTGAATGTTTGTAGACCCTAAGTTTTCTGTGTAACGCTCTCTAGATTACTTATAAAAGTTCTCTTCTAGGCCTGCTCTCGTCACGAGTCCATCACAAGGTGCAAAGCGGTCACCGTATTTCTGAGCATGCTCATTCATTAAGTCGACGACTTTTTTGATACCCAAAGAGTCCATGTAACGGAATGGGCCACCCAAGAATGGCGGAAAACCGATGCCGAAGATGGCACCAATGTCACCGTCACGAGGGCTGCGAATAATGCCTTCATCTAAACAGCGTACCGCCTCATTAAGCATTGGCAGCACACAGCGGATCGCGATATCTTTTTCTGACATTGTCGCTTCAGGCTTAAGACCTAACACGCTATACACTGAGCTATCAACGGTCTTCTTCTTACCTTTGTAAGTGTAAAAACCTTTACCGGACTTCCGCCCTTTTCGACCATCATTCAACAGCTTGTCGAAGACGTCAGGCCCTTGGAATCGCTCACCCAATTCATTGACCAAAATCGGCATGATCTTAGCGCCAATATCCACGCCAACTTCGTCAAGCAGCGTAATCGGCCCAACAGGGAACCCGAAGTCTAATAATGCTCTATCCAATGACTCAATAGGTTCGTTCGCAAGAAGCACGTTCGCCGACTCATTCATATAGGGCGCAAGAATACGGTTTACATAGAAACCCGCTTGGTCTTTCACCACAATCGGCGTCTTACCTTGCTTTCTTGCAAACTGAACCATAGTGGCGATGGTCTCTTCTGACGTCGTCTCATGAGGAATGACTTCCACTAGAGGCATTTTGTCTGCAGGGCTGAAATAGTGCAGACCAACCACATTTTCTGGACGCTCAGCTTTTTCTGCAATCTGTGCGATTGGAATCGATGACGTGTTGGTCGCAAAAATAGTGGTTGGCTTCGCGTGCGTTTCCACATCATTCACCATTTGCTGTTTTAGACCTAAGTCTTCAAACACGGCTTCAACCACTACGTCCGCTTTATCGAATCCGGTAAAGTCGGTGCCACCTGCCATTTGCAGCATTTGCGCTTGCAAATCTGCTTTAGAAATAATGCGGCGCTTGCGCTTTTTCTCTAATAGCTTGAAGTTGTAACCCAGCGCGTTGACGATACCATCATTAGACACATCTTTAATTCGCACTGGCACTTTAGCTTTGCTGACTGTGACATGAGTAATACCCGCCCCCATTAACCCGCCACCAAGGACTACAGCGTTATTTACCGTGTTTGGCTTAGCATCACTACCAAATTCTTTCTTCATTTCAGTGGTTGCAAAGAAGATAGAACGCAGCGCTTTTGACTCAGACGTCATGACGAGCTCACCGAAACGCTTAGCTTCGTTTTCTAGCCCTTTCTTCATGCCTTTCTCGAGACCATAACGAATCACATCCAAAATAGCGTCTGCTGCTGGATAATTGCCGCGGGTTTTTTCGTTAGTCTTTTTCGCTGCCTGATCAAAAATCACCTTGCGGCCAAGGCCAGTACCCGCCATTAGCACTTCTTTCTTGCTCAGTTTCTTGGCTTTGCGTTTTTTGCCTTTTTCCAAAAACTGTTTAGCCACATCTAGCAGAATAGTCTTCGGTACACTCGCATCAACCACGCCAAGCTTTTTGGCTTTTTTAGCGCGAAGCTGTTTACCCGTTAAGATGAGATCTAATGATGGCAGCAAACCAATCAAACGTGGCAATCGTTGAGTACCGCCAGATCCAGGCAATAATCCAAGCTGCACTTCTGGTAAGCCGAGCTTAGTAATACCAGCATCACTACAGACTCGGTAGTCACACGCCAGCGCCAGCTCAAGCCCACCACCTAGACAAGGTCCGTGTATCGCCGAAACAACTGGGAAGGGCAAATCTGAAAGCTGCTGGAACATCTCTTGTCCTTTAGCTGCTAAAGACTGAGCTTCTTCAGCTGAAGTACAAGCATCAAGCATTCTTACGTCGGCACCAGCGATGAAGTTATCCGGTTTAAGCGAGTGGACTATCAGTCCTTTTAACTCAGATTTTTTCTGCTCTAACTCTTCAAACAGCTGCGCCATCTCTTCCGCAAACGCAGCTTGTAACGTATTCATTTTTTCGCCTGGCACATCGATGCCAAGCCATGCGATGTTCTGCTCATCTACTGAAAGATGAAAGGCTTTTTGTTCACTCATTATTCTACCTCCAGAACCATTGCTGCACCCAAGCCACCTGCTGCACACGCAGTATTAAGAGCAAGCCCTCCCCCGCGTCGCTTCAGTTCATTCAGCGTTTGCGTAATCATTCGCGCACCAGTGGCAGCGAACGGGTGACCGTAAGCAAGGGAGCCACCAAGAACGTTGAACTTATCCATGTCAATTTCACCGATCGCTTGAGAGCGACCCAATTTTTCTCGAGCGAACTTCTCGCTGGCAAACATCTTCACATTAGAGAGCGCTTGCGCCGCAAAGGCTTCGTGCATATCAATCAGCGTTAGGTCGGACAAAGAGATACCCGCGCGATCTAGCGCCATCGGTGTGGCATAGGAAGGCCCCATCAACATATCTTCACGCACACCAATTGCTGAGAAGGCGTAAGAACGGATATAGCCTTTGATTTCAAGCCCAAGCTCTTTCGCTCGCCCTTCACGCATCAACATAATCGCTGCTGCGCCATCCGTTAGCGGCGTACTGTTTGCTGCTGTAACGCTGCCATATTGTCTATCAAATGCTGGACGCAGTTTGCTGTAGCTAGAAAGTTCAGAGTCGTGGCGGATGTTGTTGTCTTCATCCAAGCTCTTCTTATAAGGCTCTGGAAACGCCGACATGACTTCGTCGCGCACTTTACCTTCTTTCCATGCTTGAGAGGCGAGAGTGTGAGAGCGGTGAGCAAGCCCGTCTTGTTCTAAACGAGTGATACCATGCGACTTAGCCATTTGCTCGGCAGTTTGGCCCATAGAAAGGCCTGTCGAGTACTCTGCGACGGCAGGTGGCACTGGCATCAAATCTTTAAACGATAGCTTTTTAAGAATATTGAGTTTTTGACCGACCGTTTTTGTTTTACTCAGAGCCAATAGGTTGGCAGCAAGTTTCTTGGATACGCCAATTGGTAGCACGGAAGATGAGTCTGCTCCACCAGCGATACCGGCGTCTATCGTCCCTGCCATGATACTTTCACAAACGTTGGCAGCGGCTTGGAAGCTCGTCGCACAAGCGCGAGTTACACTGTAGGCATCAGTATTAATGTCCATTCCAGTGCCCAGTACAATTTCACGAGCAATATTTGGCGCTTCTGGCATTTGCACTACTTGACCAAACACCACTTGGTCGATCAACTTAGGATCAATGTTGGTGCGCGCCATCATTTCGGCTACGACCATTTTTCCTAAGTCCACCGCTGGTACTTGACTAAATTCGGTACTTTGGCGGGCAAAAGGGGTACGAAGCCCCGCCACAACAGCAATTCGCTCACCATTTCTAGTGGTGAGATCGATTTTCCCCACGTCCTTACTGCTCATAGTTTCTCCTTCCTAAAGAGGTCTGACCACACGCATTGTAACGAGATTGTTAAGGATTTAAAACAACCGTTTGACAAATATCACTGGTTTTATTGAATAACGTGATAGGGTCGACCAAAATGGAATATGAGAAACGCGTAAAGTCGGCAACAATATGATGTGGGAAAACAAGAAGATATCGGCAGGATTTCAGGCAAAAAAAAACCACACAGATAATTTGTGTGGTTGGAATCTCTAAAGCAATTAACTTGCGCCAATTGAAAATAATCAGTTTCCTGATTAGGAGAAAGTAAAGTCAGCCTTCAAAAGGAAGTGTCATCTTGCTCAACATGTTAGTCCCGAAAGACCAACGAGATGACAGGGTTCACTATAACTGCTCCACAGGTCGGAATTTTGAACTAGATCAATTTTGTGTGACTTTACTGACACTGCAGAACAAAAAACACGGTTCACAGAGCGAAAATGGGGGCTCCTGTGTCATTAATTAAAAATTTTGGAAATAAATTCTCCAAACGTCCGGTCAACTCGGATATGGACAGACAAAGAAAATACGAAGCACTGGTGCGTGCTTATCATCGCGACCTTTTCCGATACGCGTATTGGCTATGCAAAGACAAGCCTATCGCGGAGGATTTGGTTCAGGAAACTTGCCTTCGAGCTTGGAAGTCATTAGACAGCTTGCAAGATGAAAAGGCAGCGAAATCGTGGCTTATCACTATTTTGCGCAGAGAGAACGCAAGACGTTTTGAACGTAAGCAGTTCGATCTGGTCGATATTGATGACTACGGCAACGATGCAAAAGTCTCTGATGACCCTCACCACCAACAGGAATGGCTTCAAGCACAGATAATGAAACTCGACGTCGAGTATCGCGAACCTCTTTTTCTGCAAGTCGTCGGCGGCTTTAGTGGTGAAGAGATTGGCAACATACTCGACTTAAACAAGAATACCGTTATGACTCGATTATTTAGAGCTCGAAACCAGCTTAAAGAGATGCTTGAGTCTGAGGATGCACATAGGGGGCAACAAAATGGATGAGTTAGAATTCCGTCGTCGCGTTATGTCCGATCCTAAGGCAAGAGATCCGGAGCTGTTGGACGCGACCAAAAACAGTGAGGCTAACGCCAAATACCTGGATGATATTCTAGGCCTAGATGCGCGTATTGAACAGGCAATGAAAGTTGACGTGCCTGACGATCTTGCCGATCGAATTTTGTTCAACCAGCCACCGGAAAATAATGTCGTTAAGGTTAGCTTTAGCAAAAAAGCGCTATCATTGGCTGCTTCTGTGATGTTTGCGTTTGGTTTGCTTGTTGGTCAAATTAACTGGGGTAATGTTGTCGTGTCTGACGCGCAAGCATCACTGCCAGAAATGGCCATGGAGCACTTCAACGCTGAGAAAAGCTTTATTGACTCTTTGGATGAAAATCCCTCAAAAGAGCAAATCAACGCCAAGCTATTGCCGTTTGCCTATCAGTTGGGACAAAGCTTTCCGTATCATGTGTTTTACATTAATCATTGTGGTTTTGGTGATTCAAATGCAATGCACATCGTGTTTGAAGGCGAGAAAGGCAAAGTCACTATGTTTCTCACAGGTATTGCCACTGACCACGTGGAAAACTTCGATAAAGATGGCATGGCAGGCATGGTTAAGCCAATGGGCGACAGTAGCTTTGTCCTCGTTGGTGAAGAAGGCGAAGATCTAGCGAAAATCGGCGAAACAATCAAAAAAGTCATGAATCCTGCGTAGAAATGTTGACTTAATAAGGCTTATCCTTTTCGGGTAAGCTTTTTTTGTACCCTCACTCAAATTTAGAGCACCAGCTCTAATAATCCGCATATTCGATGCATTTACTGCCAGTTAGTCGTCATTTATATACTTTTTACGTCATTTTTATTACTGGTCAGATTTCTAATGTCTATACTAGCGATTAGGATCAGCCCCGAATTGAGTTTTAACTCAATTTACACTAACGCCCATAAGAGGCGATTACAAAAAAGGATGTATACTAAATGACTACTTCGCGTCTGTATAAAAAAACACTATTAGCAGTGGCAGTCTCGTCACTCACTTTCGCCTCCCAACAAGCAGCAGCCGCTGGTTTCCAGCTCAACTCTCAATCTGCAACCGGTCTAGGCCGTGCGTTTGCAGGTGATGCTGTTATTGCCGACAACGCGTCGGTAATGTCACGTAATGCTGCGGCTATGACTTTGTTTGATTCTCACCAGTTTTCTGGTGGTGTGAACTACATTAAGACAAGTATTGATGTTAAAGATGTAAACTACAGCCCAATTCCTGGCGTACTACCAACTCAAAATTTAGGTAGCACCAACAACTCTAGTGGTACTCCAGTTCCTAATATTTACTATATCCATAAGGTAAATGACCGTTTGGCTCTAGGTGCAGGCATCTATTCAAACTTTGGTACAAACAACGAGTTTGACTCAAACTTTGGTGCAGGTACCGGTGGTGCTATTGACTCTGATGGTGACGGTATCCCAGATACTCCTTATCCAGATGCGTCTGTTTTTGGCGGTACTACTAAAATTGCTAGTGTGAACTACACCCTAAACGCAGCTTATCGACTTAACGACCAATGGAGCATTGGTGGTGGTATTGACATTGTCAGTGGTTCAGGCGAGTTAAAGCGTGATTTTTACGCGAATCAAGTTAATGCTGTTGATATTGATGTATCAGGCACAGGTATTGGTTTCAACTTGGGTACTGTCTATGAGCTAGACGAGAATAACCGCTTTGGCTTTGCTTATCACTACAGTCCAGAAATCGAAGCTGGTGGTACACTCAAATTAGGTGGCGTTGATACTGGTGAAAAACTGAAGCTTCCTCTACCAAGTATGGCGGAATTCTCTGGTTACCATAAGATCTCAGACACTAAGTTTGCAGTTCACTATAGCCTACAGTGGATTGGCTGGAGTGTATTCGACAAAGTAGAAACCACTGGTGGTACAACAATCAAAGACTACGAGTGGAAAGATGGTTACCACGTAGCGATTGGTGGTACATATTACCTAAACGACGCTTGGACATTACGTGCTGGTTACATGCACGATACGGCAGCACAAGACAAGCTAACCTCTATTTCGGTTCCTGATTCAAACCGTAATTGGTTCTCTGCAGGTGTTGGTTACAACTTCAACAAGCACCATGTAGTTGATTTTGGTTTTACTTACCTAATGGGTGAAGATGTTAATGTTCAAGAGACTCAGGTCCCTGGTATTACACAGCTAACTGCAACAACTAAAGCTAACGCAATCCTAGCTGGTATTCAATACAGCTACAGCTTTTAAGCGCTAGCTAGTCATACCTCAAAAGGGTCGATAATTCGACCCTTTTTGCTTTTCTGTACCTACTCTCACCTTCCCTCCTTACAGCTGTACGCTCAAACTTTACAACATCTCGATAACAACCAGAATATTCACCTAATATATATAACTCACCGATAGATAATCTTGAATGTGCACTTTTAGCCACAAAATAGTTTTAAAGTCATTACTCTAAAAATAGAATCTGCGCTCTAAACGCAATTAATTTGAGCGAACAATAATGATAAATACCAAATACTCTCCCCTTGCTATTGCAGTGGTATTGGGAACACTAGCGTCTACGACTGCGTCTGCAGCAGGCTTTCAACTTGCTGAGTACTCTGCTACTGGCCTAGGCCGAGCTTACGCTGGTGAAGCCGCAATGGCGGATAACGCCGGTGCACAGTGGCGTAACCCTGCAATGCTTACCTACCTAGAAGGTACACAAATTTCCGGCGGTGTGTTGTACGTTGAGCCTAATATTGATGTTAAAGGTACAGCAACGATTTTTGGCCAACCTGTATACACCGAAGCAAAAGATATTGCTCACAGTGCACCAGTACCAAACCTTTATATTTCCCACCAAATTAACGACAAATGGTTCGCAGGTTTAGCTCTAAGCTCAAACTATGGCATGGAGACCGAGTTAGACAGCGAGTTCAAAGCAACTCAATATGGTAATGAAGCGAAGATCATGACCGTTGAAGCTGTGGCAAACCTTGGTTACCAGATAAATGATGCATTCAGTGTTGGTGGTGGTATTCGTTTTGTAACTGGTGAAGGTAAGATTGGCGCAACGGCACCTTTCACACTTCCTACATCAGCAACTACAGCGATTCAAAAAGGCTCATACCTTAAATATGTCGAAGGCACTGACAGCTCATGGGGCTATGTTCTTGGTGCCGCATGGCAAATCAACGATAACCATCGCCTCGGTTTTGCCTACAAATCAGAAGTCATGATGGATTTTGACGGATACGGCGAAGGCGAAGTCTTCCACTTTCAAGGTCGTCGCGACGGCAAGCTTAGCGTAGCACTACCTGCAACCGCAGAAATTGCCTCTTTCCACCAACTAACAGACCAATGGGCGATGCACGCAAGCATTAACTGGACCCAGTGGAGCAGCTTTGAAAAACTAGAAGCTGAGTTTGTTGATGGCGTCACTTCTCCAATCAAGAACGAGAACTGGAAAGACAGCTACCGCTTTGCATTGGGTACAACCTATCAGTTGAACAGCAAACTTGCGCTGCGTGGTGGTGTCGCCTACGACATGTCTGCGGTTGACGACAAATACCGTACTACAACGATTCCAGAGACTGACCGTACTTGGCTTAGTGCAGGTGTTAGCTACGCCTTTACTAAGCAATTTACTTTGGATGGCGGTCTGACCTACATCATGGCTCGCGACGCGTCTATTGTTGAACCACGTGATAAGCTGGATGAAAGCGCGGCCGTGTTTGGCACGTTTGAAGGTGAAATCTCAGGTGATGTTTGGATTGCGGGTATTCAAGCTAACTACCGTTTCTAATCTCCTGATTTAACATCAAACGCAGTAAATTGATCGTCATCCCCTTGCAAAAGGGGATCTCATACAGCGCGTCGCAAACTCAAATTTTGAGTTAGTCGAACAATCTAAGTTGGTCACGCGCTTGGGGAGATCTTCACTTTGGTGAAGATGACGACCAGTTATGGACAAATACGTCACTCGATTGAGTGACGTTTTTCTTTTTACTCACTAGAACGATTCTTTAAAGCTACTCATCAAAGCTATCCAAGTAGTCATCGATATACGCTTCTTGCTCTTCATCGACCTCATCACTTACCACTTCAGCATTGTAGTTCTGGCGCTGAATATAGATATCACGAGTCAGTGCATATGGATCCGGTGAGCGTTCCAACGTTGCCTCTTGAGACACAACGAGCGCACGTTTCTCCATACCTTCTAACGCCCATTTGCCAAGGCTTGCCCAGAAATTGAGGAATGAAATAGGTGGGTAAAGACCATCAACTACGTCAGCACCCTCACGCAAGGTAATCGGCCCATAACCGGGTACCATGAAGTAAGGACCGGTGCCTACACCGTAGTGACCAATGGCATCACCAAACTCTTTCTTGTCGTGTTTTTCTATACCTGCAGCCGAAGCGATATCAATAAAGCCTAACAAACCAAGCGTACTGTTGATCCAAAAACGATTGAAATGATCGAATGCTTTTGAGCCATTGCCCATCACCGCATTGTTCACAACACTAAATGGTTCATCTAAGTTGGCAAGGAAGTTACTCACACCTGAACGTACAGGAACAGGCGTGTAATTCACGTAAGCAAGTGATACGGGTCTGACGAAGTACGGGTCTAGATAGTCATAGTTGAAGGTAAACATCGCTCGGTTGAAACCTTCAAACGGGTCATAAACATCGGTGCCTACTGACGTGTCGCTATTAAGGTCGACGCTACTTTGGGAAGCCTCAACACTGTATTCATTCACTGCGTCTTTTGGCGCATTAGTATTCTCTACCGATGCGTCAGTAGATTGAGACACGATAGGAGTAGCCGTTGCTTCCTGAGTAGAAGGAACTTGATTGTCTTTTGGTGCTGAAGAGCAGCCAAATAGAAATACGCTAGATACAAAAACGGCAAAAAGCGTAGACTTTTTGCCGGTTATTGCTGATTGCATAACCTCATCCATAAGCCAGTACAATCTGCGTCTGATATGTTAACTATTTTTCTATTTACTTGATAAGTAAGTAATTAACGTCAGATTGTATTAATAACCACTATGGATGAGTATAGCGGCATGCGACCGTCCAAGCTAGTTAAAGCAACAAGTTGGACACATTTTATTTAATCACACGCCATAGTTTGTTGATTAGTACTGCTGGTCAATAACAAGCTCTACGGTATCACCAAGTGCGGCAGGCTGGCTTTCACCAAACCAATCGCCATCTCGTGTTGCAACATTCCCATCACTGTCAATACGAGCTCTAACAATCAAACCATCAAGGCTAGATAACTTACGACCTTGCATCATGCTGTTGTTGTCATCCAGTACTACTGTGCGAGGGAATGTTCCTAGCGGGTAACGAGCTGCCGCTACTGGCATTGGAGAACCATCAGCCGGGTGCACAGACACAATCAGCGCAGCATCTTGAGGAAGGCTCACGTCTGATGACACGGTAATCGTGACAGCGACAGATTTGCCTTCAACAATTGGCTCACCCATTTTGGCTTGCGCATTTTCAATACTGCGAGTCAACATTTCATAACGGCTATCATCAGGACCAATCATACGTTGCATAACAGACCAATAACGAACCGCGGCTGGGTAATCCTGACGCTCAAAAGCATCAAATGCGAGAAGAGAAAGGACGCGTAGATCAACATACTCTTCTTTCAACAAGCTGTTCAAAAGGCCTCGAGCCTGATTCTGCTCTAATTCGTCTTGTGACATCATCAAAGCCTGCGCATAACCCAGCTTCACATCTGCATCATTTGGCTCAAGACGGTAGGCTTTTTCCATTGCATCTGTCGCTGTTGTCACGTCGCGGTTAGCAAGTGCAATACGACCAAGTAACAACCAACCGGTTGAATCATCAGGCTGATAATGCAGACGAGTACGAAGCGCTAACGTTAGGTCTTGCATCTCGTCTTCTGTCATTGGCTCAGCAGACTCACCCATCAAACGCTTAGAAAGTTCTGGCAAACGACCAGATACTTCTTGCCAATCCTGAACCTTACCAGCGCCACCGAAATGCATGTACAACCCGTAAGTCATGACGACAACCAGCACCACTGAAGGCACAAGAATCGTCATTGGCGATAAAGAAGTTTTCTTTGTCTCCGCTTGATTTGGAATGTCATCAAGCAGTGACTGCTTAAGATCGTCAATCAGATCTTGCTGGTTTTCTACCAAACCTTCGTTAGTTTCTTCTTCGAGCTCGGTCAGGCGATCTTTATAGAATGCCTTGTTTAGCTCGTCACGAAGTTGGTCATCATTATTGGCTTTCTTACTGTTTAGCGTCAGAGCCAATAGCACAATAGCAACGACGACAAGAACGACAGTTGATATCCAAAATAGTGTCATTACTGCTTATCTCCAGTCTCTTTGTCATCGAGTAAAGCCTTTAGCTTGGCTTCTTTGTCATCGCTCCACTGCTCACTTTTCTGGGCTTTCTGAATGCGATTGTTGCGGCTTCGTACCACAATTAATCCAAAGCCAAGCACGATAACAAACAGCGGCCCAAGCCAAAGTATCGACGTTGCGAGCGTTAATGGCGGGTTATAGGTTACAAAGTTACCGTAACGAGCAATCATGTAATCAACGATTTCTTGCTTCGATTTGCCCTCTTTAGTCATCTCATACACTTTCTGACGCAAATCTTGCGCGAGTTCAGCGTTTGAGTCACCAATCGTGTTGTTCTGACACTTAGGGCACCGCAATGTGTGGCTCAATTCTTTAAACTGATTCTCTTGCTCTAGCGAATCAAATTCATGAATCTCAATTGTAGCGTTTACCGCAAATGCCAAGACTAAGCTTGAGGCCAGCGCAACTAACCATTTTTTCATTGCTTCGCCTCCTCTAGCATCTGCTGATACAGCGGCTGAAGTTTTTCACTCCAGTTTTGCGAATTAACATCACCTACATGGCGATAACGAATGACACCGTTCGCATCGATGAGAAACGTCTCTGGCGCTCCATATACGCCAAGATCCAGTCCAAGCATACCGTCACCATCAAAAAGACTGATTAGGTATGGGTTACCAAGCTCGTTTAGCCACTGAACCGCTTTATTACGCTGGTCCTTGTAGTTAAGGCCAATGATTTTCACGCCATTTGCAGCAAGTTCATTGAGATATTGATGCTCGGCATAACAGGTTGGACACCAGGTCGCCCATACATTAAGTAGTAGAGGCTCACCTGTAAACACCGCTTGGTCATACAACTTGCCAGGTTCCGCCAAGTCTTCTAGACGAAACTGTGGTACTTGCTTGCCAATCAATACCGACTCTAATTTAGTTGGGTCATCACCGGCTTGGTTTCGACCTAACTGCACAGCGAAGACCGAAACTAGAATCAGAAAGGCAACTAACGGAATAAACAGAATTTTTTTATTCATTATGCCTCTCCTTGCGCTTTATCGGTTTTTCTAAAACGATAACGCTTGTCGCTGATTGCCAGCGCACCACCAATCGACATCATGATGGCACCAAACCAAATCCAACGTACGAATGGCTTGTGGTAGATACGCACTGCCCATGATTTACCGTCATCCAGTCGCTCACCCATCGCAATATAAAGGTCGCGCGTTACGCCACGATCGATCGCCGCTTCCGTCATCATCGACTTCGCCGTGCGATAGAAACGTTTCTCAGCGTGCAAGGTGTTGATGTACTTACCATCTTTGGTAATTTCAAAGTCAGCAATGTAGCCGTCGTAGTTAGGGCCGTCTTTATCACGCACGCCTTGGAAGTAGAAGTTGTAATCGTAAACCTGATAGTTTTCACCAGGAGCCAAACGAACGTCACGCTCAATACTGTAAATTTGCACCATCGCAATACCGATAATACTTACAGCAAGACCAAGGTGACCAAGGATCATTGCCCAGTGACTGCGAGGTAGCTTCTTAACACCTTCAGCAAACGAGTGGCGATGAGTTGCACGCTCGTACAGCTCAAAGCCGTGCATCGTAATGATCCAAGAAGCCATCAGCCAACCAAGAAACGCCATTCCAGTGAAGTATTCAGCTAGGACTAACATCATCAGTGCAGAGAAGGCCACTGAGATAATACCGGAGACGAGCATAGGTTTAGCTAGAGTCGATAGTTTGTCACGCTTCCAACGGATCAGCGGACCAATACCAAGTAGGAACGAAAACGGAATCATCAACCATGCAAACAGCATATCGAAGAAAGGCGCGCCGATAGATACTGAACCTAAACCAATTTGTTTGTGTACCAACGGTAACAAAGTACCAACCAATACGACAACCAACGCCGCCATCAACAGCACGTTATTACCAAGCAACGCGTTTTCTCGCGACAGCAAATCAAAATTGCCGCGTGCACGCACTGAAGCGCCTTTCAAGGCAAATAACAACAGCGAACCACCGATGACAAATACCAAGAAGCCAAGGATGAACATACCGCGCGATGGATCAGAGGCGAACGCGTGAACGGATACCAAGATGCCTGAGCGAACCAAGAAGGTACCTAACAGGCTCAAAGAGAACGCAGAGATCGCTAGCAATACCGTCCATGCTTTAAAAGTGCCGCGTTTTTCCGTCACGGCTAGTGAGTGCATCAATGCCGTACCCGCAAGCCAAGGCATGAAAGAGGCATTTTCTACTGGATCCCAGAACCACCAGCCGCCCCAGCCAAGTTCGTAATACGCCCACCAAGAGCCAAGCGCAATACCCATAGTTAGGAATACCCACGCCGCTGTCGTCCAAGGACGAGACCAACGTGCCCACGCCGTATCAAGACGACCTGACATGAGTGAGGCAATAGCAAACGAGAACGCAACAGAGAAACCTACGTAACCCATGTAGAGCATTGGTGGGTGGATGATCAATCCCGGGTCTTGCAATAACGGGTTGAGGTCACGGCCATCAACAGGGAAGAAAGGTAATGTTCTTAAGAATGGGTTCGAGGTAACAATAATGAACAGTAGGAAACCTACTGTGATCATACCCATCACCGCGAGCACACGAGCGACAGATTCTTGCGGCATACCGCGACTAAATGTCGCAACGGCAACTGTCCACGCTGCTTGGATTAACACCCACAGCAATAATGAACCTTCGTGTGCACCCCATACAGCGGTTAGGCGATAATACCAAGGCAACTGGGTATTCGAGTTACTCGCCACATATTGCAAAGTGAAATCATTAACGTAGAACGCCCATTCCAAGATAAGGAATGAAATAAGCAGCATGATGAACATACCCCAAGACAAAGGTCTTGCAGTATTCATCAGCATAGTGTTGTTTCGAGAGGCACCAAACAGCGGCAAGATACTCAACAGCACAGACAAACTGAGCGAGAGTATCAGCGCAAAGTGGCCGATTTCAGCAATCATAGACCGCTTCCTTGTTTTTGTTCTTCAGAGTATTCCAGTGGGGCGTGAGTTTTCTTCATCGCTTCAGCAATCTCAGGTGGCATGTATTCTTCATCGTGCTTAGCAAGAACTTCGAAAGCCTCGATTTTGGTCGGTTCAACCAGTACGCCTTGCGCCACAATGCCCTGCCCTTCACGGAACAAGTCTGGAAGAATGCCATCGTAGACTACCGTAACCTTCGGCCCGACATCGGCAAGGTCAAAACTCACACGCAGTGATTCAGAATCACGACTGACCGAACCCGCAACCACCATACCGCCGATTCGAAGACGCTGGCCGATTTCTGGTTTGCCGCCATTTTCTTTACCGTTCACCAATTCCGTTGGCGTGTAGAACAAATCCATGTTTTGGTTTAGCGCATAGAGAATCAACCCAACCGTCGCACTGATACCAACGAAAATGGCTAAAATAATGCCAAGCCTTTTCTTACGTCTTGGGGTCATAGTGTGTTCTCCATATTTTTCGCCGCGTCGATGCGCGCTTGTCTATCGACTTTGGCTTGTACATCTCTGAGCAATTTCTTGCCGCGTGACACGCTTGTCACCCAAAGAATCAACATAGCTAAGTAAGTAATACCGAAGGCACTCCACACATACGCCGCGTAGCCGCCCATGGCAAAAAAGTCGCTCAAGGATTCAAAGTGCATGGTGGTTTACCCCTTCTGATTCGATTGCGCAGCCAAGGCAACCACCCATGGTCTGTGGCCTTCTTTACTGATGATTTCGTTACGCAGGCGGATCATCGTCAGCGCACCGAAGAAAAATGCAAAGCCAAAAATATTCAGTAGCAGCGGCCACAACATATCGTTGGAGATCGATGGCTTCGCAAATTTAGTAATGGTTGCGCCTTGGTGCAACGTGTTCCACCACTCCACTGAGAAGTGGATAATCGGCAAATTCACCACACCAACGATCGCGAGAATACCCGCCGCTTTAGCGGCCGTTTTTTGATCATCGAACGCATGGTAAAGTGCGATAACACCAAGGTATAAAAACAGTAAGATAAGCTCAGAGGTCAGGCGTGCATCCCACACCCACCATGCGCCCCACATAGGTTTACCCCAAACTGCGCCAGTGAGAAGCGCAATGAACGTAAACACTGCACCGATGGGTGCCATAGCCAGTGCCGCCATACTAGAGAGTTTCAACTGCCACACTAAGCCAACAAACGCGGCGATGGCCATCGACATGTACACACCCATCGACCAGATAGCCGAAGGTACATGAATATAAATGATCCTAAAGCTGTCGCCTTGCTGGTAATCCGCAGGCGCGTAAGCAAGCCCCCAAACGGTACCAATAGAAAGGCACAGCAATGCAAGGGTGGCAAACCAAGGCAGTAATTTGCCACACAGCTGATAAGTGGTTTCGGTTTTGGCGTAAGGATGAAGCCATTTCCACATAGTGTTTCTCACTCTTTGACGACATTTTTCCCATTGCTTTAAGCTGTGATATTCGCTTTGGACAATGATATTAGCGTTATTATATTAGTTGACGCTGACTCTCAAGGCTGCACTGATGGCAAAGGGAGTCAAGGTCATCGCGCCCACCAGCATGGCCGCGAGCAAAGCTAACTGACCATTATACGCAACCCCTAAGGAGGCAGCATCAATCGCTGATGTAGCAAATATTAGAATTGGGATGTAAAGCGGGAGCACCAGTAGACTCAGCAGCACTCCTCCTTTTTGCAGCCCTACAGTCAAGGCTACCCCAATAGCTCCAATAAAGCTCAGTGTTGGTGTTCCTACCAACAGGGTCAGCACCACCGCAATCCATGTATTGCTATCAAGAGACAACAAAATTGCCAGCAATGGGCTGATAATAATAAGCGGCAAACCCGTAAGTAGCCAGTGCGCGATGATCTTTGCCATCACTACTAATTGCAGTGGGATAGGCATCAGCATCATCTGCTCTAAAGAGCCATCTTGAAAATCATCTTTGAACAGTCGTTCTAAGGAAAGCAGCGCCGATAGCAGCGCAGCCACCCATACAATCCCTGCTGAAATTCGCGCTAGCAGATTAGGCTCTGGGCCGATACTAAGCGGAAACAGCGTGATCACTATGATAAAAAAACCACAATGGGTTGAAAATATCCGCTTGGCGACGAAACGCAATCAGCAGTTCGCGGCGAACAATTTTCATCATGGAAGACAACATCATCGTTTAAGCTCCCAAGGTGATTTTTTTAAGTTTAGGGTTGTCACTAAACATATCTTGGTGCGTGGTAAGTAAAACTATCCCACCTTTGTTAGCGTGCTCCAAAAACAAGTTTTCCAGTACCTTTACCCCTTGCTTATCAATCGCAGTCAGTGGCTCATCAAGGATCCACAACATTTGCTCACTTAACCACAACCTAGCCAACGCCACGCGTCGCTGCTGCCCCGCAGAAAGCTGAGCCACCGGCACGTCTTCACGACCAGCGAGTCCAACTTGCGTTAGCGCAGTAAAAATTTGTTGGTCCGAAGTGAGAGGTGCGTGTATCGATTGATAAAATCTAAGGTTCTCAAACGCAGTGAGATCGCGCTTTACGCCAGTTTGATGGCCAAGAAACAGCAGTGATTGATGGAAGTCTTCTCGATTGGATTGGATAGACTCACCATTCCATTTGATGTCGCCTTCCTCTTTATCTCCCAATCCCGCTACGATGCGCATTAAGGTGGTTTTACCGGTCCCGTTGCGACCCTCAATCTGAACGAGATCACCGCCTTGTAACGAAAATGATAAATTTTCGAACAATATCCGCTCATCTCGAATCGCGGTTAAATTTGTAACTTCTAACATTCAATTAAACACTGGCTCGACTGGGCGTTCATCTTACCATAGCTACTTATGCGTGAAAGTGTAATGTTTAAATCGGCTTCACGAAACTTAGTAATAAACAATAAATTACTGTTCTCTAACTGAAATAACTACCCACAAAGTAGTATGTTCCGACACAAAACTTCACATTCGGACGCATGATAGGATACCAGACTGCATTCAGTCGGCTAATTAGAAAGGGTAAAAGAGTGTTACGATTGTTATTGAGGTGTTTTAAGGGCGTCAATTAGACATTAACACCCCGTGAATAAACAGATCGTCTAGCGTGGTCGTTTTTGTGGTGGATAGTTCGTTGCCGCTCGGCGCGCAGGTTGTGCTCGCTCTTTGTGCAGCGGTGGTACTTTTTCTTTGCCAGCAATCTTTTTCTGCAAAGAAAGCATCAGCTCAGCTTCGGCTTTTGGGAGTTCGCACTCTTCAATAAGCTCGTTAATGTCGGCGCCCAAGCGTACCATCTTGTTAGCGCGAGTGTATAAGCGCCCATCGTTGTCGACGTTCTCAAGTTCAAGAATACGTTCGGTAAGGTGGACGATGATTTCCTCTTGTTCAGAAACCTTTTGGCCAAGCCCTACCAATACGGAGCGAACTTCAAGTAACTGCTTATTGCACTTCTCGACTTCCTTTTCAAACGATCGCTTCTGTTGTCGTGCATGTGCCTTGTGCATGTTTAAGCCACGATGCACTTTCACCAACCAAACGAAAAGGATAACGACAATCGCCACCCCTCCCCAAAGAAGAGGTGACGTTAAAGACACAGCGTCAAACATTATAGGTAAGCCATCTCATCCCACTCATCTTCAGAGAGCAGTTTATTGAGGTCAACAAGGATAAGCAGTTTGCCATCACGGTTACTTACACCTTGGATAAACTTAGCACTTTCATCGGTACCCACGCTTGGTGTGGTATCAATTTCTGACGAACGTAGGTAAACCACTTCCGCAACGCTATCAACCAAGATACCAATCACTTGGCGCTCAGACTCAATCACAATAATACGCGTGTTGTCTGTGATCTCACCTTGCATCAAACCAAAGCGTGAGCGAGTGTCGATAACCGTCACAACGTTACCACGCAGATTGATAATACCTAGCACGTAATCTGGTGCACCTGGTACTGGAGCGATTTCAGTGTAACGCAGCACTTCGCGTACTTGCATTACGTTGATGCCATAGGTTTCTTCTTCTAGTTGAAACGTAACCCACTGAAGAACTTCATCGTTTGATTGTTCTTTTCTTAGTTCAACATCCATCGTTTGAGACATAGTCTTCCTCTCAATTTCATTCTGATCAGCGACGCTCTACGTCGTTTGACATCAATTTATTCAATCACTGTACTGATTTAACATCTAATCCAGCGTTAAGCATATCTATTAGTTCAGACACATGAACCAGCGCACACATTTGCTGTTTCACCATGCCTGCAAGCCACGGCCGCTTACCTGCTTTCTCACGCCAACGAACGGCAACAGGCTGAAGTTGTTCCGTGCCCTTAAGTTCTGTTGCAGCAAGTCCCCAGTTACTCTCACCGAGCATGACAATGTATTGATAGTCTTCTTTGTAACTATCATCTTTGAGCACATCCGGCATCACCCACATTGCTGTGTCGACGACATCAAGCTGGCTCTCTCGACTCGACTGTAAACCTAAGTACCAAGCAGGTCGCCCAATCAAATGACTTAACTCGCCCATTTGATGAATACCACCTAGCTCATCTAAAGGCACCGCAAACGTCATTCCGCCAACGTCAAAGTAGAGCACTTGAAAGCTCTCGGTACGTTCGTTGTTTACCCAAACGTGATCCGCACCACCGCCATTCGCGACGTCAGGTTGGGTTTCAACCGCTACACTTTGAGCCACTTCTATACTATCGGCGACTTCCACCGTCTCTTGAGCGTTGATTGATGACTGTAGATTATCAAGTTCATTCAGCTCAGGCGCAATGACAGTGTCAGCTTCTAATGCTTCAACATCCCAGCCTTGGATTTCACTCTCACTGGCTGCATCTACTGTCGGCTGTTCAAGGCTTGGCTCAGCTTGCGGTTCAATTTCAATGTCCACTTGCTGCTGAAGGCCGCTGAACAGTTTTTCCAGATGTTGCAAATCTGGCTGCTCCGCAAACGCTTCAAACTCCGCCTCCACCGACTGCTGCACATCTGGTGCGGCCTGTGTCATAAGAGGTGGCGTTGTATCATTCCAATCTGGCTCTGGCTCTGGCTCTGGCTCTGGCTCTGGCTCTGGCTCTGGCTCTGGCTCTGGCTCTGGCTCTGGCTCTGGCTCTGGCTCTGGCTCTGGCTCTGGCTCTGGCTCTGGCTCTGGCTCTGGCTCTGGCTCTGGCTCTGGCTCTGGCTCTGGCTCTGGCTCTGGCTCTGGCTCTGGCTCTGGCTCTGGCTCTGGCTCTGGCTCTGGCTCTGGCTCTGGCTCTGGCTCAACAGGAACATCTTCGAGCGCTTGCTCTTCGTCAAGCTGCAATTCGTCTTGTTCTAAACCAAGCAGCGACGCAAAATAATCATCCAGCGCCTGCTCACTTGAGAGCGGTGCGGTATCAGCTTTCATCTTGCGCTAGCCTCTCCAAGTAAATCAGCAACTGTTTGTAGGCAAAGACACCTCGACTGCCCGCCGCAAAATGTGACGCAGGCAAATGCTTTAAACTGGCATCGCGAAATTTAGTGTCTATCGGTACTGCCGAGCTCCACACTTGCGATGGGTAATCTTGTTTAAGCTGAGTCAAGGTTTGCAGCGATGCGCGTGTACGTTTGTCGTACATGGTTGGCACTATGGTGACCTTAAACGGACGCTGACGCGACTTTTGCATAATCGCAAGTGTACGCACCATACGCTCTAAGCCTTTCATCGCTAAGAATTCTGTTTGGACCGGAATTAAGATGCGATCACTTGCCGCCAGCGCATTCACCATCATGACCCCAAGGATAGGTGGGCAATCAATCAACACGTAATCGTAATCATCACGAATAGTCATTAGAGCGCGTTTAAGGATAAGCCCCATACCACTACGATTACCCATCACTCGATCAAGCGTTGCCAGCGACATGTGAGCTGGCAAAATATCGATATTTTCGATGTTAGTGTTGTGGATTAACGGCTTAACTCGACTATCACTGAACTCTTTAAGCTGGAACAGATCAAACAAACTGTGTGATAGATGATCTGAGTCCATGCCTAAGTAAGTGGTCAATGAGGCATGAGGATCGGTATCGATAAGCAATACACGATTACCTTTCTGGCTCAAAAGCCCCGCCAACGTAACCGTGGTTGTCGTTTTACCGACACCGCCTTTTTGGTTAGCAACACTCCATACGATCATGTTACGACCTCTTCAACTCAACCAAAATGCGTTCGGCAATACGATCAAGAGGCAGATCTTCTGAAGATATCCCTGCCTTGGCGACTGCTTGTGGCATACCGTAAACCACGCAAGAGTCTTCATCTTGAGCCCATACCGTCGACCCAGCAGATTTAAGCATGCGTGCACCTTCTCGGCCATCAGCCCCCATTCCGGTCAGTACCATCGACAATACTTTGTCGTGGTAAATCTTGGCCGCCGAGCCAAAGGTAACATCAACACAAGGTTTGTAGTTCATGCGTTCACCGCCATCAAGAATGCGGATTTTCGCACTCCCAGGGCGCCCTTCGATCATCATTTGCATACCGCCAGGGGCAAGATAGGCCACACCTGGTTGCAGTACATCGCCATTAGCAGCCTCTTTCACCGTGATTTGGCAGAGCGAGTTTAGCCTAGCCGCGAATGCTGCGGTAAAAGTTGCTGGCATATGCTGGATCAGCAAAATCGGATGAGGGTAATTGGCTGGCAATTTAGTCAGGATTTTTTGCAGGGCAACAGGGCCGCCTGTCGACGTACCAATCACCGTCAACTGATAGCTTTTGCCGCTACTGCGAAAACGCGCTGCAGGTGCCGCCGTTTTAGACGCTGATGCATCATCATTAGAGCGAGTGACTGCTGCTCTTGGCGCAGTGCTTGGCGTAGACATAGTTCGGCGCTCCGCCGTGCGTCTCAATAACGCTCTGCGGCTAGCAATTTGCTGCACGCGCTGCTGCAGTAAGCTAACTGCTTCATCTTTATTTCGTGCGATGTCTTCAAACTTCTTAGGCAAGAAGTCCAACGCCCCAGCTTCTAGCGCATCCAGCGTGGCTTTTGCGCCTTCATGGGTCAATGAAGAAAACATCAAAATAGGGGTTGGCTGAGCGCTCATGATCTCACGGACAGCAGTGATGCCATCCATGACGGGCATCTCAATGTCCATAGTGATCACGTCAGGCTTTAGCGCCAGCGCTTTTTCTACCGCTTCTTTACCATTGATGGCCACGTCGATAACTTCCAGACGTGGCGCAGCATTGATAATGTCGCTGACTCGGCGACGGAAGAAACTAGAGTCATCTACAACTAATACTTTTAACGACATAGACTTCCTTATCAGATACGCGATGCTGCAGCGTACTGTTTAAGCAAGTCCGGCACGTCAAGAATAAGCGCAATATGACCGTCACTGGTGATCGTTGCACCAGCCATACCTGGAGTACCTTGTAGCAAGCTATCGAGCGGCTTGATCACCACTTCCTCTTGACCAATCAAGGTATCAACAACAAAGCCAACACGCTGACTACCAATTTGAACAATCACGACGTGACCATGGCCGGTGCGCTGCTGAGCGCGACCCGCGTGTGGTGCTAGCCAGTCCTGCAAATAGAATAGCGGGATAGACTTATCACGAACGATAATCGTCAACTGACCATCAACCACATTTGTGCGGCTTAGATCCAAGTGGAAAATCTCATTCACACTTGCAAGTGGCAGTGCAAATGGGTTTTTACCAACACCCACCATCAAGGTCGGTAAGATCGCTAAAGTCAGTGGGACTTTAATAGTGATCTTGGTACCTTTACCAAGCTCTGAATCGATATCGATTGAACCGTTTAGAGTGTTGATGGCGGTTTTCACCACGTCCATTCCTACACCACGGCCAGAGATATCAGAAATCTTCTCTTTGCTTGAGAAACCCGGCATAAAGATAAGGTTAAAGCACTCTTTATCCGTCAAGCGAGACGCAGCATCTTCATCCATCATTCCGCGTTTCACCGCAATGGCACGCAGTTTATCAGGATCCATACCGCCACCATCATCGATGATTGCGAGCTCAATATGGTCGCCTTCTTGCGATGCTGATAAGGTAATTTTACCGGTACGGGACTTGCCAGTAGATTCACGGACGTCTGGCATTTCAATGCCATGGTCAACCGAGTTGCGCACCAAGTGGATCAATGGATCCGCGAGTGCTTCGACTAGGTTTTTATCCAGATCGGTATCTTCGCCTTGCATCTCAAGTACGATGTCTTTGTTTAGGCTACGTGCTAAATCGCGAACCACGCGAGGGAAACGGCCAAACACCTTTTTAATCGGTTGCATGCGGGTTTTCATTACCGCACCTTGCAAATCTGCGGTAACAACATCGAGATTCGAGACCGCTTTCGACATCTCTTCATCGTTGCTGTTAAGACCTAAGCTCACCAAACGATTACGAACCAATACCAATTCGCCTACCATGTTCATAATGGTATCTAGTGTTGACGTATCAACGCGTACACTTGCTTCTGCTTGTGGTTTCTTAGGCGCAACCGCTGTCGCTTTTTTCTCAGCCGGTAGTGATTTTTCACTGTTACCTACGCTGACAGGTGCAACAGTTGTTGCAGCAACAGGCTCTGCGACAGGTGCTGCAGGTTCAACTGGCTTAGTGTCAGCAGGTGCTTCGTTCATTGAAGCAGGCTTAGTCGCAGCATCTAGCTCATCAGGAGAGGGACCTTTACCTACACCATGCAGTTCATCTAACAACTTTTCGAACTCTTCGTCTGTCATCAAATCGCCGCCATCATTCGCAGAGCTAGCAGCGGGGGTTGGCGCTGGTTTAGACGGAGCAACTGGCGCTGGCTGAACACCATCCGCTGCAGATGGGCCTTTACCAACACCATGAAGCTCATCTAGAAGCTTTTCGAACTCGTCGTCGGTTATATCCGATGAAGGAAGATTGCTCGGCGCTGACGCGGAAGCTGGCGTTTCAACCACTGTCATGGTCGGTTTAGCGGTTGATTTCGTTGGACTGCAACCTTTACCGTGAAGCTCATCCAATAAACGTTCAAATTCGTCTTGAGTAATATCATCAATCGAACCACTCGCGGAGATCTCCGCAGCTGGCGCTTCTGACACTACCTCAGGAACGGATTCTGGAACAACGTCGACGACTGGCGGCGGTGGAGGTGGGGCTGCAGCTTCGTCAGCAGATTCTGGGCTACTTAAACGATGAAGCTCTTCAAGCAGAGTAGGATCGGCAGGATCAATCTGCTCCATATTTTGAACTGACTGGAACTGAACGTTTACCGTATCCAGCGCTTTTAACATGGTATCCATTAAGCTAGCATTCACCGAACGCTGTCCGTTACGTAATATATCGAACACGTTTTCTGCGCCATGGCAGGTATCAACCAGTTCGGTCAACGCCAAGAATCCGGCACCACCTTTCACGGTATGAAAGCCTCTAAAGATCGCGTTGAGCAGATCTTTATCTTCCGGGTTATTTTCTAGCTCAACAAGTTGCTCAGAAAGTAACTCTAGGATCTCCCCCGCTTCCACTAGGAAGTCCTGAAGGATCTCTTCATCTAATTCGTAGCTCATAGTCACCCCTAAAACCCAAGACTTGACAGTAAGTCATCAACTTCGTCTTGCGAAGCAACAGCATCGTCACGCTCATGAGGATTTATGATTGGTCCTTCAACGCCAGAGGTCGCTTGCTTTGGTTTTGTTGTTATTGGTTGTTGTTCGTCACTGAACACTTTCAAGATTTCTACCAAGCGCGTTTCCACTTCACTCACTAACGTGATGACGCGTCGGATGATCTGTCCAGTAAGGTCTTGAAAGTCCTGTGCCATAAGGATATTGGTCAGTTGAGTACGCAATTCGGTACTGTCCCCTTCCACCTGACTGAGTAAGTCATCAATGCGATGACACAGGTCTTTAAACTGCTGTAGCTCGAGCCTGCCATGCATTAGCTCGTTCCACTGAGGGCGTACCTGAGTTAAACACTCATGTAAACTGTCCGCCATTGGCAAACAGCGTTCCACCGCATCCATGGTTGTATTCGCTGAGACTTCGGTCTTATTGATGACGTATTCAAGACGATCGCGCGCTTCTGGGATTTCGTCAGTAGCAATCTCGTTAAGACGAGTATCGTAACTGAATTCCGTCAGTGCATCGTGTAGGTCACGGGTTAGCGCACCAACTTCTTGAAGCACTTTGCGCTCACTGCCACCTTGAATCATCATGACCAGCTCGTCCGCTTCTTGTTGCTTGCCTTGTTCTAACAAATCAACAAGTTGCTTAGCTTGTTCCAATGAAATCATTCTGATGTAGCCGTCTGCTATTTATGGCGTCTTATAAACGCTCAAAGATTTTATCTAGTTTTTCTTTTAGTGTTGCCGCAGTGAAAGGCTTAACGATATAGCCGTTTACACCTGCTTGCGCCGCTTCAATAATTTGTTCACGCTTAGCTTCTGCAGTGATCATAAGAACAGGCAAATGCTTCAGCTCTTCGTCCGCACGAATATGGCGAAGCAGATCAATACCTTGCATGCCAGGCATGTTCCAGTCAGTCACCACAAAGTCGAAATCGCCTTTCTTGAGCATTGGCAAAGCCGTCAAACCATCGTCGGCTTCTAGCGTGTTGCTAAAACCCAAGTCGCGCAAAAGGTTTTTAACGATACGACGCATTGTTGAAAAATCGTCAACAATCAAGATTTTCATGTTTTTATTCAAAGTTGCCTCCACTGAAAGCAAAATCAGTGTTTATTAATTATTATCGGTCCAAGCGCTTAGCTTGGTGCGAAGACGCTGCATGGATTGACTTAGTATTTGGCTAACGCGCGATTCGCTGACGCCCAATACCTCACCTATCTCCTTCAAATTTAACTCTTCATCATAATACAGGGATAACGTCAACGCTTCACGCTCTGGGAGCGATTTTATTGATTCTATTAACGCTTCGCGAAATGCATCATCCGCGACACCCTGAAAAGGCGAGTTAACTTCTTCATCTGCAACAGATACAGAGTCTTCGGATATGCCAAGATCTTCAATACCAACAAGTTTTGAGCAGTTAATATCTGACAATGCCTTGTGATATTGTTCTAGGCTCATTCCTAAATGGTTGGCGACTTCCGTATCGGTCGGGTCACGATTAAGCTCCACCTCCAATACCGAAATCGCCTGCGAAATATCACGACTGTGCTTGTGTACCGAACGCGGCACCCAGTCACCTCGACGAATATCGTCTAGCATCGCTCCTCGAATGCGAATGCCAGCGTAGGTCTCAAAGCTTGCACCTTTGCTACCATCATAATTTTTTTGTGCTTCAATCAAGCCGATCATTCCGGCCTGAATCAAGTCTTCTACCAACACGTTAGGTGGTAAACGCCCAATTAAATGGTGAGCGATTCGTTTCACCAATACTGAGTATTTCTCCAAGAAAGCTTGCTGACCACTCAAATTGGCATGCTGGTCATAGGTCAAAGCTTTATTCACCAAACGGTTCCTCTAATACTTCCGGTCTGTTGAGTAGTCTCTCGACAAAAAACTCCAAGTGGCCACTTGGTACTTTTGGTATTGGCCAAGTCAGCGCTTTGTTGGCAAGCGAGCTCATCGCCAATGCCGCCGGTGAACGTGGAAATGCATCCACTACAATTTTTTGTCTCTTCACCGCTTGTCGCACTTTATCATCTAATGGAATACAGGCGACTAACTCCAGGCTCACATTCAAGAATCGCTCTGTGACTAGTGTCAATTTTGTGAACAATTCTCGGCCTTCTCGGTAGCTACGAACCATGTTCGCCACCACTTTGAAACGCTGCACTTGGTGCTCGCGGCTCAGCAATTTAATCAATGCATAGGCATCAGTGATCGACGTTGGTTCATCACAGACCACCACAACGACATCTTGCGCGGCGCGCGAGAAACTGACCACCATGTCAGAAATACCTGCTGCAGTATCCACCAGCAACACGTCCATTTCTTCTTCCAAGCTACCAAATGCACGGATAAGTCCCATGTGCTGCGCATGACTCAGTTCCGTCATGCTTTGGGTACCCGACGTCGCTGGAATGATTTTGATGCCGTGTGAGCCTTCAACGATAGCGTCTTTTAAATCGCATTCGCCCGCCAGAACATGACCCAGATTTTTCTTAGGTCGGATGCCCAGCATGACATCGACATTAGCAAGACCTAAGTCGGCATCAAGTACCATCACTTTCTTGCCTTGGCGCGCCATGCAAATGGCCAAACCAAGCGTTACGTTAGATTTACCTACGCCGCCTTTGCCGCCGGTGACAGAGATAACTTTAGTTAAAGTTGGTTTAGTCAAACGTCTTAGGCCACTGGCCTGATCATGTATCATGTTATTTGTCATTTTCGCTTGCATCTAAACCCCCTCCATATCACTGTTCCAGAAGTGAGGTTCATTCTCTGTCGACTTCTCTAATAATTCGTTGGCTTTCGCGACCATGTATTTTGGCTGCGCGATCACGATGTCTTCCGGTACTCGCTGACCATTCGCAATGTAGGTCACCGGTAGTGCATTTTGGACAACGACACTAATAAACTCACCCAAACTCAATGACTCATCCAGCTTGGTCATAATACAACCAGATAGCGGAATGCGTCTAAAGTGATCCAGTGTCTCTTGCAGTACTTGTCGCTGCGCTGTAGCAGGCAAAACAAGGTAACTGTGAATCACTTCGCCACTCTCTTGCATCAGAGTGTCTAACTGTTCGGACAAACGCACATCGCGCTGACCCATACCGGCGGTATCTATCAACACCAAACGTCGATTTCTCAACTGATAGAGTACATCGGCCAATTCTTCAGAATCTTTAGCGACTCTTACCGGGCAACCCATAATGCGGCCATAAATCGACAGCTGTTCATGAGCACCGATACGATAAGTGTCTGTAGTCACCAAGGCGACATTGTCTGAGCCATACTCCATCGCCGCACGCGCAGCGAGTTTTGCCACAGTCGTGGTTTTACCGACACCTGTAGGACCGAGCAGCGCAACGATGCCACCTTTGCGTAGAATATCTTGCTTACTAACAACAATCTGATCGGAAACCAAAGACAGCAACGCTTTCCACGCTTTTTGTGGCGGTGTGTCTTCTGGAATATAGCAAGCAAGCTGGTCAGAAAGCTCAGGGGAGATCCCCATGCGCTCAAGGCGTTTAATCAACATGGCACGCAGCGGCTCACGGCGCTCAACTTCTTGCCACATTAATCCGGAAACTTGATGTTCGAGCAAACGACGGATCGAGGACATATCCTCTTTCATCGCTTCGAGCTCTTCACCAAACTTACCATCGCGGCCACTACTTGATCTGCGTGTCTCACGAGCATTATCTAAATAGCCTTCGTCAGAGCGGTAAGCGGGACGAGCACTTTCTTGGCGGTCACGGAAAGCCGTCTCAGAACGGTTTTGCTGAGCATACTGCAAGCGGTCGCTGTTTTGATAGCCATCACTCACTGAACGAGAATCGCCGGCATACTTACTGCGCTCCGACTGACGTTCAAGTAATGCTGAGAGTGAATCTGGTGGTGTATTCTTCGGCTTGCTTTGCTCGTTGTCGTTGCCGCGATAGTTTTTTAGCATATTCGCGAAACGATCGGTCATCGATGGTAGTGCGCTACTGGTCGGTGCGGCGCTGCTCTTTTGCAAGTTCACCACATCCTCTTTGAGGTCGCGACCATAGCTCGGCAAAGCCGAACGCGATGGCGCCGCTAGAGCATTGCTGCCCATTTGACGCTCTGGCTGCGCAGTATCGCCATCAATAGCAGCCACGATTTCTACGCCGCCCGCCACTTTTTTATTCGACATGATCACAGCATCGGCGCCAAGTTCTTCTTTAACTTGGAGCAGAGCTTGCCTCATGTCTCTGGCGAAAAATCGTTTAATTTTCAAGTGTTACATCCATTCAATGTGCAATGTCCGGCTCATCGGTGTTAAGACCGGCGACCAGTACTAAGGTTAATTACCTACTGCCTGCACGATTCTAATCTGTTTCTCATCAGGGATTTCTTGGTAAGACAAGACTCGCAAGTTCGGAATGGTATTTTTCACGAATTTAGCGAGCGTCGAACGCAATACACCCGATGTTAGCAGCACAGCTGCCTCTCCTTTTAGCTCTTGCTCTTGAGTCGCTTGTGTTAGCGAAGCTTGAAGTCTTTCGGCTAATCCAGGTTCAATGCCTGCGGATTCACCGCCAGACGCTTGCATAGTTTGATGCAAAATTTGTTCCAGCTCAGGTATCAGGGTAATCACTGGAAGCTCTGGCTCTATGCCGTTGATTTCCTGAACAATCAGGCGTTTCAGCGAGATACGAACCGCTGCCGTCAATACGTCAGGTTCTTGACTCTTGCCGGAGTATTCCGCCAAAGTTTGGACGATAGTACGGATATCACGGATAGGAATCGCCTCATGCAGCAAGTTCTGTAGAACCTTGACCACAGTACCCAGCGGCAATTGCTCTGGGACAAAATCTTCCACCAACTTCGGAGCGCTGCGACCAAGCACTTCCAGAAGGTTCTGCACTTCTTCGTGCCCTAATAGCTGAGCGGCGTTGTTGGTCAAGAGCTGACTCAAATGAGTGGCAAGCACTGTGGATGAGTCTACGACGGTATAACCAAGCGCCTGGGCGTGTTCTCGCTGCGCTTCTTGAATCCACACCGCTTCTAGCCCAAATGCAGGGTCAATGGTTTGCTCACCATCAATCAGGCCATAAACTTGTCCAGGGTTAATCGCGAGCTCCTGATCGGGACGAATTTCGGCTTCTCCCACAGCGACCCCCATCAAGGTAATGCGATAAGAGTTAGGCGTCAGCTCTAAGTTATCGCGAATATGCACCGCAGGAATGAGAAAACCAAAGTCTTGGGAAAGCTTTTTACGAACACCCTTCACACGTTCAAGCAATTCACCACCTTGGTCTCTGTCTACTAGTGGAATTAAACGATAGCCCACTTCAAGACCAATCACATCAACGGGCTGAACGTCATCCCAAGAGAGCTCTTTTGGCGGCGCAGCCGGGTCATTGCTGTTGGCACCCACCTCCGCCGGTAGGTTCTTCTCATCCGCTTTAGCTTGCTGTTTACGGTGCATCCAATAGGCGCCACCACCAGCCAACGCAGCCAAAAGTAGAAACGCAAAGTGTGGCATACCCGGCACAATACCCATCACACCCAAAATACCGGCGGTGATAGTCAATGCTTTCGGGTTATCAAAAAGCTGGAATACAACCTGCTCCCCCATGTCTTCGTCAGTATTTTGACGGGTCACCATGATGGCGGCAGCAATGGAAAGTAGTAGCGATGGGATTTGAGCAACCAAACCATCACCAATGGTCAGCAACGTGTAGATTTGCAGGGCTTCGGTAAAGCCGAGCGAGTGCTGCATCATACCAATGCTGAGACCCCCAACGATGTTGAGAAACAGGATCAAGATACCTGCAATGGCATCGCCCTTAACAAATTTGGATGCACCATCCATCGAGCCGTAGAAGTCAGCCTCTTTGGTCACTTCGAAACGGCGCAGGCGTGCTTGGTCTTGGTCAATGAGACCAGCGTTAAGGTCAGCATCAATCGCCATCTGTTTACCAGGTAGGGCATCGAGGGTAAAGCGAGCACTTACCTCGGAAATACGTCCCGCACCTTTGGTAACCACCATGAAGTTAATGATCATCAAAATCATAAACACCACGAGACCCACGGCGTAGTTACCACCGATAACCACGTTACCAAACGCTTCAATTACGTTACCGGCAGCGCTGCCCCCTTCATGACCATAGAGTAAAACCACACGAGTAGACGCCACGTTTAGCGCTAAACGCAACAAAGTAGCAATCAGCAGTACGGTTGGGAATGCGGCAAAATCAAGAGGACGACGGGTATAGACCGATACCAGCAAGACCACCATGGCCAATGCGATATTAAAGGTGAAGAACAAGTCGAGCAGAATTGCCGGGATCGGCAATACAATCATCGCAAGCGCGGCAAGCACCATAACCGGTGCACCGATAGCAGGTAGCGCTCGACGCGGAATGTTCGGCAACTTATCGGCAAAAGGTAACGTCAATTTCATTACGGATAGTTCACTGCTGGTCTCCACTTTCCTTGGAGACTCGGGTTGTTTCTTTTAATACAGACTAATGTGCAAGAATTACGCCACTAACGCGCGCCATTTTTTTGACACCACTAATTTGCCACCCACGATGACAAAGTCGTATTAGTAACGCATATCTTTCGGGATAGTGACCTGCTCATTTTGCAGCTTAGGCCGCTGTCCACCCTTTTTGCGATACTGCTTAAGCTGATACACATAAGCGAGAATTTGCGCCACCGCAGCAAACAGTCCATCAGGGATTTCTTGTTCCAGCTCTGTGGTGTGATAAAGCGAGCGAGCTAATGGCGGTGACGGGATAACATAAATATTGTGCTCTCTCGCCACTTCACGGATCTTCAGCGCCATGTGATCCACACCTTTTGCGACCACAATTGGCGCTTTGTCTTGGCCTTGTTTATAGCGAAGCGCTACGGAAAAGTGCTCAGGGTTAGTCACAATCACATCAGCTTGAGGTACTTCTGCCATCATGCGCCGTTGAGCGGCTTCCCGTTGCAACATACGAATACGCCCTTTCACCTCAGGTTTACCCTCGGTATCTTTGTATTCGTCTTTCACTTCTTGCTTGGTCATTTTCAGTTGGTTGGCGTGCTGCCAGATCTGAAACGGGATATCTATCGCTACCACAATGAGCAACGTCGTACTTATCAGCAAAATAAAGTTAAGCAAGATATCCAGCGCGTGGAAGATGTTCTGGGGATAGACCTCCATACTGAGCTGGAATAAGTCCGCTCGCGAGGCGTTAACCAAATAAAACGCCATCCCGGCAACGAGCGCGACTTTTAAAATCGACTTGATAAGCTCCACCCAACTTTGCATCCCAAGCATTCGCTTCACACCGCTAAGTGGGTTCATTTTCGACAGCTTTGGCATCGCTGCTTCCGCCGAAAAACTAATGCCCCCGACGCCCGCGGCGCCGACAAGCGCAGCAACGAACAACACAACCAAGATAAGTGTCAGTGGTAGCAGCAAGCTCGACAGTGCACCGAGCACAACATCAAAGAGTTTGGTGGAGTCGTAGATTTCTTCTCGGGTTAAGGTGAATAACCGCGACATTGAACTAAACAATGCGCGCGCTAACCCTTCGCCAAACATCATCAGTGACAGCGAGCCAACAATCAGTACGGACACCGATGCTAGTTCTTTGGATCGCGCCACCTGTCCCTTTTCGCGAGCTTGTTTAAGCCGCTGGGGGGTGGCGTCTTCGGTACGTTCTTGGCCGTCGGATTCTGCCATGATCAGCCCTCCCCTAGCACGCGAGATCGATCAAGCGACACACCTGACCTTCTACTTGTAACCAATAGAGCTGATAGTGACTATACAGCCCCGCCATAATGTACCAACAGATCATCAAACCGATAAGTAGCGCAAACGCAAAACCGAGCGAGAAGATGTTAAGTTGTGGCGCTGCACGAGTCATAACACCAAAAGACAGGTTGACCGTTAAAAGCGCGATAATACCGGCCAGCGCCATACTCAATGCGGTCTGAAACATGATGCCTAGCCACCCAGCCATTTCGCGAAAATCCGCGCTGGACAGATGTCCCGAGCCCACTGGCAAGGTCTTAAAACTCATCACCACCAGTTGAATCATCTTAAGATGGCCATCGGTCGCAAGGAAAAACATGGTAGTGAGAAATAGAAATAGCTGACCTAACACCGGCGTATTTTGACCGTTCGCAGGGTCAACCATAGAAGCAAAACCTAGGCTCGATTGCATACCTAATATCTGGCCGAGCATAACAAAGGTCTGCACCATAAATACCGTCACCATGCCCATCGCAGTACCGATAAGTATTTGCTCAGCAACAGTGAGGAAACCTTGAAACGACAACAACTCAATGGTTTGAGGAATGGCTGGTATCGAAGGTGACACCGCCAGCGTCAGCGCAAGCCCTAAGAACAATCGAATGCGAGGTGATACAAAGTTCGCCCCAGTAACGGACATCACCATCAACATGGCGGAAATACGCACATAAGGCCAAAAGAAGTTGGTTAGCCAATCAAGGACGTCACTCGCTGGGTATTCCATGCGGGCTTACCATAGTACCAATGGGAGACGCTCGATGATTTCATAAAAAAACTCCATCATCATCTGCGTGCCCCAATGGGCAAACGCCATCAGTGCCAAAATAGTGACAATCAATCTTGGCAAAAAACTTAACGTCTGCTCGTTAATCGAAGTCGCGGCTTGAAAGATAGCCACAACAAGACCGACTAAAAGGCTCGGCACTACGATGGCACAAACCAGCAGCAATACCAGCCACAGCGCATCTCTAAACAGTTCGACAAACATCTCAGGAGTCATAATGCTACTCCAGCTACAAGGCGAAACTGCCGGCCAAGGTGGAAAGAATCAGATTCCATCCATCCACCAGCACGAACAACATCAGTTTAAACGGCAAGGATACAATCATCGGTGACAGCATCATCATACCCATTGCCATCAAAATGGACGCCACGACCAAATCAATGATAAGAAATGGCAAAAACAGCATAAAGCCAATTTGGAAGGCTGTTTTCAGCTCCGAGGTAATAAAGGCCGGGATAAGCACCGCCATAGAGACGTCTTCTGGGTTCTGTGCGGTTGAGCCAGACATTTCAACAAAGGTCTCCAAATCTTTGACGCGCGTTTGCTTTAGCATAAAGTCTTTGATGGGCGCTTGTGCTTGTTCAAAGGCTTGCTTGGCACTGATCTGCTCATTGAGGTAGGGCTGCACAGCTTGCTCGTTCACCTGATTGAGCACCGGGGACATAATAAAAAAGGTCAAGAATATGGCAATACCAATGATCACCTGATTGGACGGCGTTTGCTGCAAACCCATTGCTTGGCGCAAGATGGACATCACCACAACAATTCGGGTGAAGGAGGTCATCAAAATTACCATGGCAGGCAAGAAGCCTAGCATGGTCATCAGTGCCAATATTTGCAGGTTGACCGAATAGTCTTCACTGCCGTCTGGATTAGTCGTCATAGTAAATGCTGGAATGCCAGGCCCCGTGCCAAAGGCACTGGATGTGGTTGCACCGGCTGCGCCTCGGTCGCTGCGCATTTCGCTGACGGTAACGCTGCTACTTGGAGCAGCAGAGCTTGAGATAGGCGTTGCTAACTCTTCTTCAGCAGCACTCACACCAACAGAAAACAGTGGCGCAGCAATCAGCAATAAACAAACAACAACAAGTCGAATAGAGTTAGTCATTGTGAGTCTGCTTTTTCATGATTTTCGACAACTGACTAGCAAATGCAGGTTGAGAGACTTCACTCTCTTCAAGCGGCTTCTCAAGCTTTGAGATAAGTTGAATCGATTGTGAGGTAATACCCACTAAAAACTGCTCTTCACCCGCTTCTACGATCGCGATGCGCTCTTTGGTACCAACAGGGATTTGGCGAACAATCTTAAGCCCTTGCTGATTGACCAAAGAGGGCACTTTCATGCGTTTTAACACCCATGCCAAACCCAAGATCACAGCAATCACTAATACGAGTGAGCCAAGCGTGGCAGCAAAATCAAACGGCGAACCGCCGTTAGCTGAAACTTCTGCCGCGGCATTCGCGATTCCAGAAGTCATAAACAGCGCCGCCCCTATCGTGGACAACCAATATCGATTCAATGTCATCAGCCTAATTCCATTCACAAAATTTGATTAGCGCAACTTCTTAATGCGCTCTGTTTGACTGATCACGTCCGTTAAACGAATACCAAACTTATCGTTTACCACAACCACTTCGCCGTGGGCAATCAAGGTGCCGTTGACCATGACATCGAGCGACTCACCTGCAATACGGTCAAGTTCAACCACCGAACCTTGGTTAAGTTGTAGCAGGTTACGAATACTGATCTGCGAGCGCCCTACTTCCATCGAAATAGTGACCGGAATGTCCATAATGGTGTCGAGCTTACGACGCTCATCATCAGTAATTGGTGCAGGTGAATCTTCTAGCTCATCCAGTGGCGCCGCCAGAACTTCATCCACATCTACATCAGGCGCCATTGGATCTTCACCCAGTGCCGCTGCCCACTCGTCCGCTAATTTTTGGTCATCACTGATTGTCATTGGTTATCTCTACTTCTGTTATTCTGTTGCACCGCGCGCCTGCGCAGTTTGATTATTCTTGGTCTAAGCCTTCAACGTGCTCAAGCTCTGCCATGATGTCTTTACCAAGGAAAGCTAGGTCAGTTTTCACTACATCTGGTCGGCGAATTTTCTCCGACACTTGCACTGCGACTTTCTCGCCAGTGCGCCCCATCTTCACTCGGAAGGTTGGCAAATCTTCGACAAACATAGTGGCGTTCTCAGGCATCTCGATTGGGATAATATCGCCTGCTTGCAGCTCCATAAGATCGCGCAGCGACACATCTTTCTCTAATAAGTTGACGCGAAAGTTAACCGGAACATCCATGATTTCTTCACGCAGCGCGCTGCTCCAGCGTACGTCGGTTTCCATCTTGTCGGATTGGACACCCGCATCGAGCAGTTCACGAATGGGTTCCACCATGGAATAAGGCATGACAACGTGGAAGTCACCGCCACCACCATCGACTTCAATGTGGAAAGAACTCACCACAATAACCTCGGTTGGACTGACGATGTTCGCCATACTCGGGTTAACTTCTGAGTCTAAGTACTCAAACTCAACGCCCATCACCGGCGACCACGCTTCTTTGTAGTCCTCGAACACCGTTTTCATTAACAGCTGAATGATACGGCGCTCGGTTGGCGTAAACTCACGACCTTCAATCTTGGCGTGGAAACGGCCGTCTCCACCGAAAAAGTTCTCAACTAAGATAAATACCAAGCGTGCTTCCATCGTGATCAGTGCCGTACCTTTTAGTGGACGGAATCTCACCATGTTTAAGCTAGTCGGAACGTACAGAGTGTTTTGGTACTCACCAAATTTCATCATCTGAACGCCGTTAATCGACACTTCGGCTGTTTTGCGTAACATGTTAAACAAGCTGATGCGCATGTGGCGCGCAAAGCGCTCGTTAATCAGCTCAAGCGTTGGCATACGACCGCGAACAATGCGGTCTTGGGATGAGAAGTCAAAATGGACGACATCAGCTGGATCCTGACCCAGGTCGTCCTCTACCTCATCAACGTCGTCCACACCGTGCAGTAGCGCATCAATCTCATCTTGGCTTAATAAATCGGTCACAATGCACCTATTGGATTACAAAATCGGTAAATAACACACGCTCAACCACTGGCGAACCTACTACTTGGCTGAGGCTTGCTTGAACATCAGTGGTCGCCTGATCACGAAGCTCGACACGACCTGTCGAACTGCGCAGTTGCTCTACCGTCGCAGAGGCAAACGTTGAAAGCAGAGTGCTTTCAATTAATGGTGAATGGTAACGCGCTTGACTCTCGTTATCTAAGCCACGCACCATAAGCTGAACTTTGATCTGCACCATACGATCGCGCTGCTTGCCAGATGCATTAAACACAAATGGCTGGGCGAGATTGACATAAGAAATCGGGTCAACAGGTACCGCAGCACCTCCAGAAGCACTTTGGGTAGGCGATGATGCGCTCACTGTGTCATCTGAGCTCAAAATCCAGTATGCGCCACCTCCTACACCAAGTAGTACCACGACAGCGGCAACAATAATAATCAGCATCTTTTTGCTGTTGTTTTTTGCGGGTTGTAAACTTTCTTCAGCCATAACTCTTCAACTACTGCGTTACTTTGTTTTAGACATAGTCACTTCTACTTTATGCATCGTAATTTTTACCTTATGCATCGTAATTTTTACCTTATGCATAGTAACTTATGCCATCTTTATTCTGTTTTACTGCGACTTCAACGCTCGTGCCATTTTCAACACTGTCTACGTCACCGCTGCCATTTGATGCGCTATTCCCAGAGCCGCCCGTACCAGACCCGTTTGACGCATGGCGTTGCTGCTGACCTTGCTGCTGTACGGACGTGTCCGCCAACTGAATGCCTTGCTGTGACAACATTTCACGCAGCCTTGGCATCGCCTGGTCAACCATATCGCGAGTCTGCTGGTTTTGAACGGTAAAGTGCACCGTTGCCGAATCGTTGTTAAGGCTCATGCGAATTTGCATGCGTCCTAACTCAGGTGGATCAAGACGAATATCGACGTGCTTTAAGTTCTTCGACATCATCATTTGTACACGCTCAGCAACCTGATCACTGGCATTTTCTTTTGTCAGTACCATTGGTGATTGAACCGCAGAGGCGGCCGGCGTCTGCTGCTCAGCACGCAATTGCTGGGTCGCCGTTAATGCGCCTGTTGCTTGTAGCGCGGTGTCATTACCCAAACCCGCCGGATTTTGAGTTTTATTAGCGCCTTTAATTCCATTGATATTCGCCCCAGCCACTTGCGTGCCCATCGGCGAACCTGCTTTGGTTGCATCGGTACCACCAAGCTCTTTACCACCCGTCATCATCGCTGCGGCAGCGGCCATTTCACCAGCGGGTTGGCTGGCGGCTTGAGCACCTTGAACCGGTATTTGAACCGAACTGACTTGTGCACTAACTTGCGCCTGAGCTTGAGGAGCAGCGCCAGCAGAAAGTGTGCCAGCCTGAGACGTTGCTGCAGGCGGCATTTTATCCGCTGCCAAAGCAGTACCGGTAAGTGCTGCTTTCGCTTCTGATTTGGCGGCAAGTTCCGCGTCGGATTTACTCCAAGCAATGTTTGCTTGCGGCTTGCCCTCGCCTTCAGCGGCGAGCGTAGTTTTAGCTTCAGAGGCTTGCGTCAATTTACCGTCAGAAGCGTGGGCACCCGCCGCTGATGCCGCGAGTACTGTATTCGAACCTTGAGCCTGTTTACTGGCTAGCTCTGTCTTATCGCCAGTTAGCGAAGAGGTTATTTGTTCCGCTGTCTGCGAAGAAGGCTGCGATGAAGGCTGCGCTTGCTCGGCGGCGACAACGCCTGCTGCTACTGCGCCTGCAACTTTCTCAGTTTCACCATCAACGGGATTTTTTAGGGCTTTATTGGATTCGTCTAGACGCGAAAGCAGTTCTGCATTTTCAGACATGGCTTTCTCGGCATCTGCGCCAGTTTTCGTCGCATTGTTGCCAGGCTGGTCTACTGAAGCCTTGTTTTCTGATGAAGTCTTGGCTGCGGCTAAATCCGCGGACTCTTCAGCGTTAATTTGAGTAGCACCCGCCAGCGCTGCCTGATCTGTCATTTTTTTGACAGGCGAGTCTGAGTCTTCACCCTTCGCAGCACTCTCAACCTTATCCGTCTTTGCCGCTTTTACATCAGATACCTCTTCATCAGAGGAGTCTTCTTTACTGGATTTCGTCTGCGTTGCCGCATCTTCCAGCATGGCATCTGTTGACTGAGAGCTGGTCTTTGATTTGGCTACACTGCCCTCAACCTTTTGATCAGCTTCAGACTTTTCTGGAGATAGCGCGTCTTTGAACTTATCCCAAAATCCCGGGCTTTCGGCCGCATCACTCTCAGAGACTGAAGTTTTCCCTTCACTCTTTGGTAGCACGCTACTCGATACGCTGTTATTTGAAATCGACAGACTCATTCCATTTACGCCCGTTATTTAAAAAGGTTGCTGACTCGGCGGAAACTTGCCGCCCATATTCTCTAGGCAGGTCGATGCAATTTTTATACCGAGTATCATGCCTAGTTTCGTCGGAAAGTGGAGGCCAGAAAGTCTAGGTAGGGAAATTAACGTGCCTGGCGACGACGGGCGAACAACAAATTGGAGAATTCATCCATTTGCTTTTGATCGCGCTTCGCTTCGAGCTGAGCTTTCTCTTTGGCTTTTTTCTCAATCAACCACTCGTAAGACTGGCGCTGTTTGCGAGTGTTGTGCCAATACTCTTCACAGTCATCCACTTGCTGCTTAAAATGCCCTTCGGCTGATTTTTGCTTAGTAAGTGTTTCATCTAACTGAGTGAGGAAGCGATTGAGGTGTCCATATTGGCTAGCCGTTAATCCCTCTTGTCCGCGAGCGACCAACTGGTTGCAATAATCGAGTCGGTACTGCTCGATTTGTTGAACTTGCTGATAGTATCCTTCAAGCTCAGTGCGAGCTTTGTTTAGTGCCAGCACGGCTTGTTGTTCGTTATCTTTCGCTTGCTCAAGCAAAAACTCTAGGGCGTTTTCCATACAATTACGACTCTACGGACAGAAGCTGTTTCAACATGCCAAGGCACATATCGTAAGGCACGCTTTCTCGCATACTTTGTTGTAAGTATTGGTCGAGTTTTGGCTTCAATGTGAACGCGCTATCGATGGCCGGATCGGTTCCCGGCTTATAGGCACCAATCGATACCAAATCTTGATTTTTACGGCAAACGGACAGAATTTGTCGCACGGCTTTGGACATCAGGACATGCTGATCATCGGTAATTTGTGGCATGACACGACTCACCGATCTTTCGACATCAATAGCTGGGTAGTGACCGGCATCCGCCATTTCACGCGATAGCACAATATGGCCGTCTAGAATGGCTCGCGAAGCATCGGCAATCGGATCTTGTAGGTCATCCCCTTCCGTGAGTACCGTGAAAAATGCCGTAATCGAGCCCTGATTGACGTCACCATTACCGGCACGCTCGACCAAGGCGGGCAGTTTAGCGAACACCGATGGCGGATAGCCTTTAGTCGCTGGCGGCTCACCAACAGAGAGGGCAATTTCACGCTGCGCTTGGGCAAAACGGGTTAGCGAGTCCATGAGCAGCAATACATCTAAACCTTGATCGCGAAAATACTCTGCAATGGTCAAAGCCGTTTGACAGCCTTTCAGGCGCATCAGCGGTGAAGCATCAGCAGGAGCGGCCACCACTACTGAGCGCTGACGTCCCTCGGTACCTAAAATCTCTTCTATGAACTCTTTAACTTCGCGGCCACGTTCACCAATGAGACCCACCACAACCACCTGTGCAGTCGTGCCGCGAGTCATCATGCCAAGCGTCACCGACTTACCCACGCCGGAGCCGGCAAATAAACCAATACGCTGACCTTTACCTACGGTTAAAAGACCATTGATGGCTTTAAGACCAACATCCAAAGGTTCCGTGATTGGCTTTCGAGCCAATGGGTTGATAGGCTCAGCATTAAATGAAGCGCGCTTTTCCGTGTAGATGTCGCCAAGGCCATCGAGTGGATTACCCACGCCATCAATGACGCGACCAAGGAGCTCCATTCCAACAGGCAAACCCGTTTCTGACGCCATTGGGGTCACTTTTGCCCCCGGCAATACGCCCGTGATTTGCTCACTTGGCATTAGATAGAGATGTTCGCCCGAAAAGCCAACCACTTCGGCGTCCATATCACCATGCATGGTTTCCACTTTACATAGACTGCCGATAGGCGCTTTACAACCGATCGCTTCGAGCGTTAAGCCCACCACACGAACCAGTTTTCCTGACGCAGTCGCCCTGGATTTATGGCCTTCGAGCTTATAGTTGGCCAGTCGCTGAGCCAGCGGCTGCATTACTCGCCCCCTTGGTGGCGATTGGCACCGCAAAAGCTTTGCAGAACGTTTTTAACGCGATCTTCCAGTTTGTAACTCACGCTAGAATCGCCCGCTTCAATGTACATATCACCGCGATTGAGCGACGGCTCAACGGCCAATGTCCAATTGCGAATGTTTAGCTCATCATCACCATAAGCGGCACGCACGATATCAACATCAATTGGGTTGAGTTTTAAGGTGATCGCATGACCTAAGATAGGCAGAGCTTCCACAGACTGCTTGATGGTATCAAGGATGATCTGTGGGTTGGTTTGAACTTCGACATGCACCACTTCTTTGGTCAGTGCCAGCACCATGTCCACCAGCTGCTTTTCAACTTGGTTGTTCATTAGCTCAAGCGGGTTAGCGAATTGATTGGCTAACTCCATGAAGGTGTCGACTTGCTGTTTGATGTACTCTTCACCTGCTGCAACGCCTTCCGCTTTACCCAGCTCTAAACCCTCGCTATGACCGGCAGCAAGACCTTCCTCTTTGCCTTTGTCGTAACCTTGCTTAAAGCCTGCTTCTTGGCCTTGGAAAAGACCATCTTGGTAAGCGCCTTGTTTGATTTGCTCGATTTGTTCCTCGGTGAGCATCAACGGCTCTTCTTCCTGAGCGGCCTCTTCACGTGGAGTCCAGCTTGGGTCGTAGTTAAGCGCCGTTTCTCTGGCTTCTTGAGTCACTTGAGAGGTGTAATCAGGCAAGCCCCATGAGTGAGCTTGCTCTACAGTGTTATCTTCAGATGGGCGTAAAAAGCCGCGTTTTCGATCACCAGACATCGGCAAACCTTCCTTTAACTGGGATTACAAGAACTCGTCTGCGCCACCGGACAGCATGAGCTCTCCGTTGTCGGCCATACGCCTTGCAATGGTCAGCACTTCTTTTTGCGCTGCTTCCACATCCGCGACACGCACTGGCGGCATCGCTTCGATGTCTTCACGCATCATATCAGCAGCACGTTTCGACATATTGTTGAAGATCTTCTCTTTCAGACCTTCATCGGCACCTTTCAGTGCACGTTGCAACACATCTTGTGGAACGTCTCTAAGCAGCTTCTGAATACCTTGATCGTCAACTTCGATCAGGTTTTCAAACACAAACATGAGGTCTTGAATCTGGGTCGCCATGTCTTCGTCTTGGTCGCGGATTTGATCCATGAGGATACCTTCGACGTTGTTGTCTAGGTAGTTCATGATCTCGGCCGCTGCCTTCAAGCCGCCAATCTTGGCCGCTTGAGCGCCGGCTTGACCTGCGAACTGTTTCTCCATGATTTCGTTTAGCTCTGCCAATGCAGACGGCTGAACTTCTTCGAGGTTGGCAATACGCATCATCAAATCAAGGCGAACACGTTCAGGGAACTGTGACAAGATTTCGGCTGATTGGTCTGCTTCTAAATAAGAAAGCACAATGGTTTGGATCTGTGGGTGTTCGTTATGAATGATGCTCGCCACTTGGCGTGGATCCATCCATTTCAATGAATCGAGACCTTTTGAACCGGTACCCAGCAAGATTTGATCAACCAGGTTGTTAGCTTTGTCTTCACCGAGTGCAGCAACCAGTGCATTACGCATGAAGTCTTCACTGCCCATACCGATGTTGGTGTATTTCTGAATGTCTTCCAAAAATGCGCGGTGTACAACGCCGACTTTATCCTGGCTCAGGTCAGTTGCCTTCGCCATTGCGCTACCAACACGTTGAACCTGCTTAGGCTCAAGGTGGCGAATAATACTCGCCGCGTCAGATTCATTCAGACTCAGCAGCAAAATAGCCGCTTTTTCATCGCCACCAATCGAGGAAATATCAACGCTAGATTCCACTATTTGGCCACCATTGGCCGCTACAATATCGTTTGCCATTAGTTCTCAGCCATCCAGTTTTTCACTACTTGCGCAGCCAGTTCAGGTTCGTTGGCCACCAGTGCACGCACCGCTTTCAACACGTCTTCATCTTTATGTAGGTTCGGCAAATCAATGCCGGAGCTAAATTCAAACAGTTCACTGCCGTCGATATCGGTGCCAATCAAGCTAGTTTCTCCATCCGCACCAAGCGGTAGACCATCAGGGCCGTATAACTGCTCGTCTTCTTCTGCTGCGGCAGGGTTAAGCAGTTTCTTCATCGCAGGACGGATGAGCACCATCACGACAACCACGATAACGAGCGCACTTGCGAACCAGCGGATCCAATCATTGAAGTTTGGATGCTCCCAAATTGGCACATCTGGCAGAAGCTCAGCTGCTGGCTCTTCGAAGGTCATACTAAGAACATTCAATAAGTCACCACGATTTTCACTAAAGCCTACCGCACCCACGAGAATTTGACGCAGTGCTGCTAGCTCACTTTCAGAGCGCGGCTCGTAGGTCACTTCACCGGTATCGGGATTGACTTTCGCGCGGTTTTTGATGGCAACCGCAACGGTTTGGCGGTTAACAACACCTGTTTGTTTACGCTCATGGCTAATGGTGGTATCGAGTTCAAAGTTGCGCGTGGCTTCTTTATGTACTGAGCCTTGCCCCATCACAGAACCATCTTTCATCTGCGCCACATCAGTCGGAATCGACGCATCGGCGGGCGGTTGATTGCTCAGCGCACCTGGCACACCGGCAACCACATTGCCGTTGTTATAATCTTCTAGCGTGTATTCGCTTCGTGTAGCTGGGGTATTAGGATCGAAACGCTTGCGCGTTTGCTCTACAGCACTAAAGTCGAGTTCGATATCTACTTGAGCGGTGTAGTTGCCCAATCCCAAAATTGGGATAAGGACTGAATCAATTTTCTCACGCAATGCTTGTTCTTGGTTACGCTCAAGCTCTTGCTCTTTGCGTCTTACCATTGACGTCGCATCTTGAGACCCTGAGTTAAGAAGACGGCCATGCTGATCAGTAACGGTAATGCGTGATGGCTTCATACCAGGTACAGCACTCGCTACCATATCGACCACAGAATCGACTTCTTGCTGTTTGAGAGACGCCCCCATCGCCAATGTCAAAAATACCGAAGCAGACGCTTCTTGGTTATGGCGAACAAACACGCTTTGTTTTGGCAGTGCGAGCAGTATGCGCGCGGTGCGCACTTGCTTCATTTGTTCGATGGCTTTAGCAAGCTGCCTTTCACGGCTGAGTTTGAGGCGCTCTTGCTCAAGACGCTGAGACACACCAAACCCCATATCTTGCATCAAGATATCGTCACCAGCGTTCGACGAGCGGTTAAGTCCGGCACGCACCATATCGAGTTTGAGGCTGTTGTATTCGCTTGCAGGTACGCTCAAAGAGTTGCCACTAAGCTTATAGGCGACTTTTTTCTGATCTAGGTAATCGAGAACCGGGATCAATTCTTCGGTTTCGTATACCCCAAGCGGGCGCATTTCGGGCTCTTTGACCCAGAAAAATAGCATCACAATCAAAGCGACACAGATTGAGATAGACAGCACCAGTACAATTTGTCGTAGCAGATCGAGATCGCCGACGGCCAAATCAAACTTGGAGCTGCTTTTTTCATTAATGTCAGGATTTTGACTATCGCTTGCGATGTCTGTGCTGGAGACCATTGCGGTATCCGCACCACTGTCCATGACTGCGACGTCGGTCGACTGGTTATCTTGAGCCACTTATTATTACCTAGATTACACGGGCATATTCATGAGTTCTTTATAGGCTTCGACGAGCTTATTTCTCACTTGGATGGTTGCTTCGAAAGCGACACTCGACTTGTTGCGAGCAATCATGACGTCTGACAATGAGACATCTGCGTCACCACGGTCAAAACGAGTTTGTAGATCACCAGAGGTTTTTTGGAGACCATTTACGTTATTCACTGCTTGGGACAACATGTCGCCAAAGTTGGCACCCACTTGATGGGCGGTCGCTGTCGGCTTTGCGTTTGAGGCTTCAAACATCATCGCCTGCATTTCATGGTTTAGTCCGTCAACTTTCATGCTGTACCATCTCCTGTCAATAAATTGACAGTTTCCTTTCTAAAATCTGATTTTTCTGGTTGATTGAAATAAAACAGCAAAAATTATGCCACGCTTTCCCCGATGCTGACCAGCTCCGAGGTCAAATAAATTATGACGTTTAGCTAGGGATCTCAATTCCCGCATCGCGCATTTTAGCGAGCTTGTAGCGTAAAGTGCGTGGGCTGATGCCCAGCTTCTCTGACATCTCTTTGCGACGACCTTCACACTCTTTTAATGTGTCTAAGATAATCGCAAACTCTTGGTCACGAAGCTCGCCGCCAAGTCCTTCACCACTCGCCACCGGACGAGCCAGTTCAGACTCGACTTCGGCTACCGGAGCAACCATTGGAGTAGCGATGGATACTGGGTCGGATACTGCTATTTGTAGGCTCGATGCATCTTGCCAATCCACGCCTTCAAGCAAAATATGCTCAGCCGCAACTTGGCTTTGATCACAAAGAATCAGAGCGCGCTGCACCACGTTGTCGAGCTCACGTACGTTGCCAGGCCAAGGGTAGCTTTGCAGTTTCGCCAAAGCTTGTTCAGTAAACTCTGGCACCGGCATACCTAATTTCTTACAGTGACGCTCCGTTAAGTGGCGAGCGAGAGGCGCGATGTCACCCGTACGCTCGCGCAGCGCAGGCCACGCAATTGGGAACACGTTAAGACGGTAATACAAGTCTTCACGGAAGTTGCCTTCTTGAACGTACTGTTTGAGGTCACGGTTACTGGTTGCTAGAACACGAACATCAAGAGCGATACTTTTACGGCTTCCAAGACGCTCTACTTCGCGTTCTTGCAGAACACGCAGCAGTTTTGCTTGCAGATTAAGATCCATTTCACTGATTTCATCAAGCAAAATAGTGCCGCCCTGCGCCTGTTCAAACTTGCCCGGACAAGCTTGGATGGCACCGGTAAAGGCACCTTTTTCGTAACCAAACAGCGTTGCTTCTAGCATGTTGTCTGGGATGGCTGCACAGTTAATCGCAACAAAGGGACCATCAGCACGCAGTGACTTGTTGTGAATGTAACGAGACATCACTTCTTTACCTGAGCCGCTTGGACCCAGCACCATCACGCTGGCATCGGTTTTGGCCACTTTTTCCGCGAGTGTCAACAACTGAATACTTTTCGCATCCGCTACCACAGCGTCGCCATTGTCGTCCGACTTAACGGGTGCGTAACGGCTAACCATATTGAGCAGAACTTCAGGGGCAAATGGCTTCGCCATGTAGTCGATAGCACCTTCTTTCATTGCTGCTACGGCATCTTCAATGTTGGCGTATGCCGTCATTAGAAGAACAGGCAGATTCGGCCAGTGCTGCTTGATATTGCGAAGCAGCGCCAAACCACCCATGCCAGCCATCTGAACGTCAGAAACCACTATGTCTACAGGTTGCGTTTTTAGTTTCACTAACGCATCTTCCGCGCAATCCGCTTCAACCCATTCATAGCCAGCAAGCGCCAGCGTATCGACTAATGCTTCGCGAAGACCTTCATCATCTTCAACGATCAATACTTTGCTCTGAGCCATCAGTTATGTCCTTCGTCCGTTACTTCTTGATCCGACGGTGTTTTTGCCAGTGGCAAGCACATGGTAAAACAAGCACCATCATTCTCTTCTGATATTAATTCCAATCGTCCCTCGTGGGCACGACACACCATTTGCACCACAGCAAGTCCAAGACCCGTGCCTTGAGAGCGTGTGGTGAAAAATGGTTCCATGATTTTTTGTTGTAGCTCTTTCGGTATACCAGGGCCGCTGTCTTGTACCGAGATTTTCAACTCGTTATTTACCGGTCTAAAGAAAACATCGACCTGAGAGCCCTTGCCTGCAATTTGCACCGCGTTAAGCACTAGATTACTCAGTGCTGACGCTAGCGCGTTCACGTTGCCTAACAGCGGTGTCTGTTCTTGTTCGACTTCCAAGCAGTAGTCGATTTGATTGCTTTTAAGCGTTGTCTCGACCATAGGCTGATATTCGGCAACCAAATCACCAATAGTAAATGGCTTAATCACCTTGTTGTCGCCGCCCTTAGCGAACAGTAGCATGTCGTTAACCTGCTTTTCGAGATCATGCAGTCTATCGACCAATTTGACTTGAAAACGCTCGCGCGTCGCTTGTGGAAGGTTCGGTGCGGCTAAGTTTGATGCATATAGCATTGCACTCGATAGCGGCGTGCGAACCTGGTGTGCCAATGAAGCCACCATGCGCCCCAATGACGACAGTCGCTGCAAATCACTGACCCGTGATTGCAATAAACGAGTTTCCGTCAAATCGGTAATCAGGATCAGTTGCCCAGTCGATGACGCTGAAATAGCCAAACGTACTTTGCGGCCATTACGCAAAGATACCTCATGCCCGTCATCTTCTTTTGGGTCGAATACGACTTGAATAAGATGAAACCACTTTTGACCCACTAGCGGGATCTCGAGAATGCGGTGTGCTTCTGGATTCGCTTCACGCACTACCCCTTGGCTATCGAGCAAAATCACACCGGCGGGCATCGCTTCAATGACTTGCTGATAACGCTCAACTTGTGACTCAAGAGAATCTAAGTGCGAACTGGATTCAGGTTCAGACTGCGAGGTTTCGTTGACCATCTGATTCATGTACGAGGCTTTCCTTCCATTAATACTGCTCGTAGAAATACGTAAGCCCATAAAAGACTATAGCCCGACCATGCAAAAGACATGCCGAGCTATATTTGTTGTTTTTCAGACACTTAATGGCGTCAATTATTTGTCGTCAATTTTCAAGCGTGAGCTGCGTCAAATTTACTCTGTCTGTGGTGAAGAGAAAGCGATGAACACCTAGCGATGAATGGCGTACTTACGCATTTTCTCAACTAGGGTGGTACGGCGCATACCCAGCATATCAGCAGCACGAGCAACGATGCCATCTTGCGCATCCAGCGCTTGGTTAATCATATTAACTTCAAGATCTGCCAGCATCTCTTTCAGGTTCACACCTTCTGGAGGCAGTGACTGAGGCGCATGTTGTGAGTCAAACTCAGGTTCATCATCAAAAGAGAAGTCATCTGAGAAGATACTATCCAGTGCGTCTCGCTCCTGCTCTTCGATGGTCTTGAGTGTATTCATCTCTGGTTGGAATTCCGGGATGTCACTGTAGCGATACTTCACCGGAAGATGGTTTACATCAACTAGGCTGTTTGGATACAGGATCACCATACGCTCTACTAGGTTAGCGAGTTCACGAACATTGCCGGGCCAATCGTGCTCCATCAATGAGTTAATTGAGCGCGGTGCAAAGCAGATTGGTTGACCACCTTCCGCTTCCATGCGTGCTAGAAGCTCTTGAAGTAGCAGTGGAATATCGTCTTTGCGCTCACGAAGTGATGGCATCTCAATTGGGAACACATTTAGGCGATAGTAGAGATCTTCTCGGAACTGAGTCTCTTGAATCATGGTTTCAAGATCGCGGTGCGTCGCCGCTACAATGCGAACATTAGCCTTGATCACTGATGTACCGCCAACACGTTCAAATACTCGCTCTTGAAGTACACGCAGAAGCTTCACTTGCATTGGCATTGGCATATCGCCAATTTCATCGAGAAATAGAGTGCCGCCTTCAGCGAGCTCAAAGCGCCCTTTACGTGCAGTGATTGCGCCAGTAAACGCCCCTTTCTCGTGGCCAAACAGTTCACTCTCCAGCAGATCTGGTGGGATTGCACCACAGTTAACCGGTACAAACGGGCCTTTGCGACGACTGGAATGATAGTGAATATTGCGCGCCACCACTTCTTTACCAGTACCCGATTCACCTAAAATCAGCACATTCGCTTCTGAACCAGAGACTTGCTCAATTAGATGGCGAACCTCTTGGATACCAGAGCTTTGGCCAACTAGGCTGCGAAACAGGGTATTCTTGCGCGTCGCGGATGGGACTTGTACGCCTTTACGCCCCAAAAACTCGCGGCAATGACGCAAAGCATCGCTGAGCTGCGGGTAATTGAGCGGGAATTCAAGTTCACCAACAAAACTGGTCAGTGATTCAACTGCGCCCGTAAACTCACTAGTGACAAGGAGTGGGATGTGATTTGACACAGCAAGCTGAGCCAGCAAGGCGTTGGAGAGGGTCGCGCTTTGCAGTGCACCAACGATGCACCCAGACCAGGTCTGAGTCCAATCAATTTGATTGATGTCGCTCGATGAAATTGCAACGCAGTGCTCACCTACAAACTCAAGGATAGTCTGAAGGTTATTGCGCACTTGCGAGTCGTCAGCAATAACAAGAAGTTTAGCTAAGTCTTGCATGTGTCAGGAATAATGCCTTGGTAAGTCAACCTATTCATCTGCACACAGCCGCATAATTCGTGCGACAAATGCGCTTTATAAACGTCATAAGAGTTTTATAAAACAGATGCTTAGGTACAAAAAAAGCGCCATCAGGCTAAGAATGGCGTCTATTCTATTGGCATTAATATAAGAAGGCAACTGACACACCGCCAGTTTAAGAGGTTTATTCCGCTTAAATACCTACTTCTTGAGCAGTTAGGTTGTGATAGTTAGAAGGGATTTGGTCCCACGCTGACTTGATTTCACGGATGATCTCAATTACGTCATCAATTGGCTGCGGGTTGTTTTCATGGTTTGCCTCGGTAATCTGACCGATCATGAATTCGTACAATTGATCTAAGTTTTTAGCGATATCGCCACCATCGTCCATAGAAAGGCAGCTACGCAGGGCAATAATGATGTCGAGAGCTTTACCAATACGCTCACCTTTTACAGGAATGTTGCCTTGCTCCATCGCTGCTTTTGCTTGGATTAGCCTTTCAATAGCACCACCCATAAGCATTTGGATAACTTTGTGCGGTGAGGCAGCCGTCAACTGACTGTCTACAGAAACTTTCTTGTATGCTTGCAATGAACCACGCATCACTATCCTCTCAAATAAATTTTTTGTACTGCTGTAAGGAACGTTTACCGTGTCGGTATTTTCTTAACGACTGTCCCAGTTGTTCCGTTTTTGATTCCATCAGCTGGGCAATATGGCGAGTCGACTCGACCACATGCTGCCACTGAGCACTTTGCTGCAGGTTCGGATTCCTTTTGCAGACATCAATAATGGTTTTGATTAACTGTTCTCTTTTATCGACCAACTGATGAATTTCTTCAGTCTCTGGGTCAATATTTTCTATCAGAGATAATAAACGGTGATCTAAATCACTTAACTCATTGAAAACAAGCATTTAATTAACTCCATACGGATAAATATTATGATAGAGCATTCATCATGCCAGCAAGCTGCGCCTGCATTTTTCCGGTCGCATCTTGCATCGCGGCGAACTTGTCTTGGGTTCGCTTTTCAATGCCTTCCATACGCCTGTCTAGCGAGGTTTGGTCGTCATTGAGGCGATAGTTTTGCTCCGATAAACTCTTCTCTCGAGTACGGATAGAGCCGGTCATTCCCGTCATGCTATGAATCGCATCTTCGACCTTCTTGGCAAAACCGTTATTACCACCAAAGAAATCACCTAAATTGCCAAAGTTATTATTGAGCTGCTTATCAAGCAGTTGATAGTTAATTTCAAGACGCCCTTCCCGTGTCGTGGTGATACCGAACTCAGTGAGGGATTGCAGATCTTTTGGTGCGCCTTCGACACTGCTTGAAAATACGCTTTTTAGCCTGGAATCGGCGCTACGTACGATACTGTCACCCGCGAGTGGCCCTGCTCTTCCCGTGGTCGGGTCAACTTTGGATAAATCCTGAGAGACTTGGAAGAACTGGTTGTAAGCATTGACGAACTGTTCGATGTCGGCACGCACACTATCTCTATCGTACTCAACGCCGATTTCGGCCGCTCGCTCGCCAGGTTTGGTGGTACCTTTTAAGGTTAAGTCGACACCTTCAATCGCATCTTCAATGACATTGTTGTGGCTAGAGAGCTCAGCAACACCATCAAGAAGGACGACCGAATCTTGCGCAGATTGGACTTCAGACATCCCCATGTAAATTTGCATTGAACGTTGAGCTTCAGCGAGTTCTGACTGGATTGCCTCGACTTTTTCTAACCGTTCGCGCTCTTCTGGCGACAGTTTTTCGCGCTCTAGTTTTTTGGCCTCTTCTTCCGTCATATCGCCATCGGCCACGGCCTTCACGATCGCCGCTTTCTCAGCGGCAAGCTCATCTTCGAGTTTGGCTTGCGCCTCTTCAGGGGTGACGTAAGAGTCGGTTAAGGTACCAGAGGCGGTGTTCGACCAACCCGGGACTTGTTTCGATTTTTCAATCGCTTTTTCATCAAGCTCAGGTTCTGGAGCTTGATAGGAATCCATTAGGGTGCCAGACGCCGTTTCGGTCCAACCAGGAATGGTATCTTCAGGGCGGCCAGAATTTGCCTCCTGAGGGCTTTCGGGATTGGCTTCGCCTTCTTGCGCTGCCTGCTCAACACTTTGCGTGTCTTCAGCCGCTTTCCCATCAACGGTTTGACCATCGCCGGTTTCTTCACCTGGCAGAGACTCTTGAGCCTCACCTACAGCTTGCTCTTGTTCACCGTCTTGTGGCGGCAAGCCAAGTACACTTAACGCTTCTGCTTGCGCTTGTTCGAGATCGCGCACGCGCTGTTCTATGGTTTTGAACTCAAAACGGAACAGATCATTACCTGGCTCAGCTTCAACGCCAATCGTGAGCGCCTTCTCAGCACCAGATTGATCAGAGGCAGCAATGAGCCTTGGTCCATTACGGTCTTTGATGATTGAGGCTCGAACGCCGGGGTTGTCACTGGCGCCATTGATGGCTCTCACCACATCAGTGAGTCTGGAATTTTTACGAAGGGATAAATCGAATTGCTCGTCGCCAAGGGAAATTTGCAGCTTACCCGTCCCAAATCGCGTGTCATCAGGGATGACATCTGAGGCAATTTTGTGGCTTTGTGCAAGCTGCAAGACATCGACAGCGTATTTGCCAGCGATCGCATCTGTGGTCGCTGTGGCTGTGACAATATTTTCTTCAGTGCTGTTTACACTTCGCAGTGCAAACGCTTTTTCCTGACGAAAATTTGCCATCAGGTTTTTCATCGTATCGAGTGATTCTCGGAGCCGTCCATAGGCACTGATACTGGTATCAATTTTTACGCGTTCAAAATCAATACGTTGCTGCTTTGGTATGCGCTCCGCATCGACGATTTTGCTCACCATGGAATTGATATCCATGCCAGATGACATCCCTATCGGGCCCATTATTCACCAAACTACTTCAAATCTATACCCACCTGAACTCAATTGAGTCAGGCATTACACCAGCATGTCTATGGTTAACGAGCCATGCTGTTCGATGCGGCGTAAAACGTCGAGCAGTTCTTCATCCGGAAACTGGCGGATCACATCCCCCGTTTCCTTGGCATACACCGTGAAAATGTTGCGTCCAGATTCTTCGTCGACACTAAACGCTAATCCCGTATTCATGTCGCTTAAAAATTTATCCAGTCGCTCGACCATTTTCTCGCGCTCAACATCATTAAGTTGCTGTCGCTCGTTGGCAATGCGTTGAATGACTTCGGTGACTTTCTTGTTAGTCAGCTCCGGCGTCTCGGTTTTATTGACCTCGTCAACCGACTGAGATTTCTCTTTATTCTCGATCGTTAGCTGTTGCGAGGCGGCATCTTTAGTATTTTTTGAAGCAAGTTCTGTGCCACTCGATGAGGCAAAAGGCTGAAGGTTCGATGCGTAGGATGAAATGTCCATTCTCGCTCTCCCGTTTCTAACCTCGTATTGTCCAACTCCAACAAAGGTACTTCTTGTTGAGCAATAACATTGAAATTGGAAGTTGACGGTAAAGGGATGTTACCGCCAACCAACCTGCCTAAGGTCTACGACGAAATTAGCCTAGTAGGCTAAGTGCCGCCGATGGAGACTGTTTAGCTTGAGCAAGAATCGATGTACTTGCTTGTTGCAAGATTTGATTCTTAGTCATAGACGTCGTCTCTTTTGCGTAGTCCGTGTCTTTAATGCGGCTGTTTGACGCATTCACGTTCTCGTTGATGTTGCTAAGGTTGTTGATTGCGTGGTTGAAACGGTTTTGGAAAGCACCAAGTTCAGCACGCTGAGAGTCAACACTCTTAAGTGCGCCATCAAGCACTGCAACCGCTTCTTGAGCGCCAGCTACCGATGTTACATCGATATCTTTCACTGTCACATCTTGACCCGCGCCGATGCTAAGATCAGATGCTAGAGAGCCACCAAACGTCACATCGCCCGTTACTTTTTGCGTTGAAGCGTAAAGCTGCAGTTTGCCATCATCGCCAACAGACGCTTTCACATCTTCACTTTGACCATTGATGTACGTCGCTAGCTGCTCGATGTCATCACCTTCTTTTGCGGTGATATCCAAGCTAACAGCGTCGCCTTGTTTGTTGGTGTAAGACATCGTCAGGTTAGCACCTGTGCCAACAGCCCAATCTGCGTCTGCGCTGACTGTTGAACCGTAGCTCTTACCACCCATTTCAGCTGTATCAGAACGTAAGTTACCCATAGAAAGCATTACAGCTTCACCAGAGTCGGCACCGATTTGGAAAGATTGTGTGCCGTAAGTACCGTTAAGAAGACGGTTACCACCGAAAGAGGTAGTTTCTGCGATACGGTTAAGTTCGTCGTTAAGCGCTGTTACTTCTTCTTGAATAGCAACACGCTCTGACTTTGAGTTTGAGCCGTTAGAAGATTGAAGCGATAGGTCACGCATACGTTGCAGGATATTGGTGGTCTCGTTCATCGCACCTTCTGCAGTTTGCGCGATAGAAATACCATCATTCGCATTTTTCACCGCCATATCTAGACCGCGGCTTTGCGACGTCAAACGGTTAGAAATCTGTAGACCCGCAGCGTCATCTTTTGCGCTGTTGATTTTATAGCCAGAAGACAAACGCTCCATTGATTTTTGTGTACCTTCCGCAGCGGTATTCAGATAACGCTGGGCGGTCATTGCAGACACGTTAGTGTTTACATTAATTGCCATATTGATCTCCTTAGGCATTTAGGGGTAGATGGCCTCTGTGTCTCTCACCTCACGTTGGCACATCTGATTTCATTTCTCTCAATCCCTGTAACGGCGATTCATTTAGAAGCTTTAGAAAAAAAATGTGTTTTTTTTATCGCAAATTCAATTGATTGAATAAATGTGAGTTTGATCGTGATAAGCCAGGTGTATTGACAGTAGAAAATGACTAAGGCTGGGAGAAATCATGGGAGCGTTAAAAGGGCGAAAAAAAACCAGAGCCGAAGCTCTGGTTTGTATAACTGGTTAGGTATTTGATTAACCCAGTAGGCTAAGTGCCGCGTTTGGCGCCTGTTTCGCTTGCGCCAAGATTGAGCTTGATGCTTGCGATAGGATTTGGTTCTTAGTCATCGCCGTCGTTTCTTTCGCGAAGTCAGTATCTTTGATACGGCTCTTCGACGCGTTCACGTTCTCGTTGATGTTATCCAAGTTGTTGATTGCGTGGTTGAAACGGTTTTGGAATGCACCAAGCTCTGCACGGTGGCTGTCCACGTATTTTAGAGCTGAGTCTAGGATAGCAACCGATTCTTGCGCGCCGCCAACAGATGTTACATCAATCGTGTCTACTGTCACCGCTTGGCCTGCTTGCATGTCTAAGTCACTTGCTAGACCACCAGAGAATGCCACTGCGCCATCAACTTTGTTGTTACCAGCGAATACTTGTAGCTTACCATCTTGGTCAACAGACGCTTTCACCATGTCAGTTTGACCATTGATGTACGTCGCTAGTTGCTCAACGTCATCACCTTCTTTCGCGTTGATGGTGATAGATTGTGCGTCGCCAAAGCTGTCTGTTAGATCAATCGTTAGGTCGTTAGCACCTGCCGCTACGCTCCAGTCTTTGTCTTTCGCGTTAGCAGCTTGGTAGCTAGTGCCACCCATTTGTGCGTTGTCAGAGCGCATATCACGTAGGCTCAGCATAACCGCTTCACCGTTGTCAGCACCAATTTGGAATGACTTAGTACCGTGTGTGCCGTTAAGTAGCTTGTTACCACCGAAAGACGTGGTTTCTGCGATACGGTTTAGCTCGTCATTTAGCGCTGTCACTTCTTCTTGAATCGCAACACGCTCAGCTTTTGAGTTAGAGCCGTTTGATGATTGAAGTGATAGGTCACGCATACGTTGCAAGATGTTGGTGGTCTCGTTCATCGCACCTTCAGCGGTTTGTGCGATTGAGATACCATCGTTAGCGTTACGAACAGCAACATCAAGACCACGGCTTTGTACGTTCAAACGGTTAGAGATTTGTAGACCCGCAGCGTCGTCTTTCGCGCTGTTGATTTTATGACCTGAAGCTAAACGCTCCATTGACGCTTGCTGAGATTGGTTTGCGTTGTTTAGGTAACGCTGCGCTGTCATCGCTGATACGTTTGTATTTACATTCACTGCCATGTTGTTTCTCCAATTGATTTTCCGGTGTAGCGGTTTCCGACGTCTCGGAAAACCAAGTAGTTCTCTCAAAGTTAATCTTTTAACGACACGGTGAAAAAAACCTTTAGGAAAAAACGGAAAAAATTTAAATAAAACATCCGTTTGATTACGAAATGAGCAAACAGCAATAGATTGCAAAAAAAGTGCTAAAGATCTCTCATTGGCGGCCGAAACAATCAGATTTTTCGCTTTAAAATTGGCTTAGAGAGTACGGAATGGAAGAGGTTGAGGTGGCAAAAGGTTGAGTGGATAAACAGATTTCTGGTAACACAAAAAAGAAAAAGCCCCTATTCCTTTGAGAGAACTGGGGCTGGATGGAAGCCATGGCCTGTGTGGAGATCAAGAGAAATGAACACAATCCGGCGTTCCGACATACCTCATGGCCGTATCAGGGCAGGTTGAGAGAGAGAGCCCCAACACTTTCACAAGGTATGCTTGCCAAGCATTAAGATAATTGCGCCACGTCTGGCTAGGTATCTTCTGCTTTATCTGGATGTCTTACTATTGTAGTAGAGACATCGCAGAGTTAGGCAACTGTTTCGCTTGAGCAAGAATCGAGGTACCTGCTTGTTGCAGGATCTGGTTCTTGGTCATAGCGGTTGTCTCTTTAGCGAAATCGGTATCCTTGATGCGGCTATTCGACGCTTCAACGTTTTCTTGGATGTTCGCCAAGTTATTAATACTGTGACTCAGACGGTTTTGCTTCGCACCAAGGTCTGCACGCTGCGCGTCGACATACTTAAGCGCTGAATCGAGTACCGAGATAGCGTTTTGCGAGCCGGCTACCGTGGTCATGTCAATATCTTGTACCGTGGTTTGCAGTCCAGTGTTAGTCAGATCTAAGTCCGACGCAAGGCCACCAGAGATCGTTACATCTCCTTCTAAGTCTGGCTCCGCGATAAAGATTTGCAGCTCACCGTTATCACCCACCGATGCATTTACCAAGTCAGACTGACCATTGATGTAGGTCGCTAGCTGCTCGATGTCATCACCCGCTTTCGCAGCAATGTCTACGGTTACCGCTTCACCCGCTTTCGTGGTGAACTCGAATTTTAAGTCAGCGGCATTCGGTGCTACCGACCAGCTTGAATCTTTTGCATTCGCTGCAGTAAACGTGGTGCCGCCCATACGGAAGTCGTCAGCACGGATGCTAGTTAGGCCCATGATCATGGCTTCACCAGAATTAGCACCGATTTGGAATGATGCATCGCCAAACGAGCCGTTAAGCAAGCGACGACCACCAAACGAGGTGGTTTCTGCAATACGGTTTAGTTCCGCTTGCAGAGCTGTCGACTCTTCATTGATAGCCTGACGCTCTGATGGCGAGTTAGTGCCGTTTGACGATTGAATCGCGAGATCACGCATACGCTGCAGAATATTGGTCGACTCATTCATCGCCCCTTCTGCCGTTTGTGCAATCGAGATACCATCGTTAGCGTTTCGCATTGCCACGTCCAAACCACGAGACTGCGCAGTTAGGCGGTTAGAAATTTGCAGACCCGCTGCATCGTCTTTGGCACTGTTAATTTTGTGGCCTGATGACAAACGTTCCATCGACGTATTTAAGTCATTCGAAGACTTATTGAGATAACGCTGCGCGGTCATCGCAGAAACGTTAGTACTTACTGTAATTGCCATTTTGCTCTCCTAAATGAGTTCGCAAGCGCTTCAAGTTGGATTGCGAAGCGGCCAGATAGCCGTTGGCAACGACTGACCGTCTACATCCACCTGATACCCCGTATCAGATGGAGTATCTGTTCAAATTCTCTGCCTGAGCCCTGCCAAAACGGCAAAGCACAGTGGTTCAATTTAGTTAATACAAATCACGTGCCAAGTTTTGGAACCTGAATCATGTTTCGCTTAAGTTATTAACAATCAATAAGTTAAACCCATAGCATTCATCACACAGATGCATTCTGGGAAACTTATTGATAAGAGTGGCAATGTGGCTGTACGCTGTTTTGCCGCTCTTAACTTTGCATTCCTGCTCCTAAGGCTTGGCACATAGGGCAACCGAGAACACAAAGCGAAGAATTATAAATAGTTAAATAAAGTCAGATCTTTGGTCTTACCAAACGCAAGCTGCGAGGCTTGCAGCGCTCTTGAATTCTCTTCAAATTCAATCACCGCTTTTGAGTAATCCAGATCCTCAAAATTGCTTTTCGAGCGCGCTAGCGAGATTTTGAAATCTTCATGCTGCGCCTCTTGAATATCTAATGTCCCGAGCCTTGCGCCGGTATCAGTGCGCGCCTTAGTCAAATGCATAAACGCAGTATGAAATTGCTCTGTGGCTTGATGCAGCTCAGCACTGGCACTGGCATCGGCGACATCGTTATCCATTCCGACAATGGCATCGCGAAACGTATCGAAAACACTAAAGGTTTTTTGTGGTTCAAGCTCAATGGCATCACCCGGCGTGATTTGACCTCGAACGCGAATGTTCAACCCTTCGAACTCAACACCAGTTTTCGGATCGTAGTCGTCCGCTTTCACCACTGCGCCATCGCGCTCTAGCTGATAGCCAAAGCTATCATTGCCCATATCGACAAAAGTCACTTTGTAGCGGCTCTCATCACTGGCGTTACTGTTGGTGGCTCGTTGCAATAGCAGCTCTGAAGCATTTTGCAGCTGATAGTTTGCTGAATAGTCGCCAAATGGGTTTTCAATTTCCATAAACAGCTTGCTGCCAGGATCGCTGGTCGCAATTTCCATGCTGTTTGAAATACGCATCTTGCGTTGGTAGTCATCACCGGCGTACGACATCTTGCCATTGCTATCAACAAAAAACGGCTGAGTACGACTCTTAGTACCTGCAAACGTGTAGTTGCCGGATTCATCTTGCGTGTTTGCTAGTGCCAAAAAGTTCACCGCCAACTCTTCAATTTGGCGCGCCTTAGCTTCGCGGTCTTGTGGCGACAGCGCACCGTTGATCGCTTCCATGGTTAAGCGCTTGGCGTGGTCGGCAAATTGCTCGGTTTCACGCAGCATCACTTCTTGATGCTCTAGACGGTTACGAGACAGCACGATTGAGTCAGTATGCTGGTTTAGCTGTTCGGTTTGCTGACCCACTTTCTGCAGGTAGTGCACCGCTAGCGGATCATCCGCAGGCTTTTGTAGCTGTTTACCTGACGCTAGCTGCGCCTGGTTGTGGTGAATTTTATTTTCCTGACGACGCAGGTCATTTTGAACAGTTTGATAGTTATGAAAACTAGAAATGCGATTCATCATGTTCCATTACCTCCTATCGCAATGCCAAAATGGTATCGAAGGTTTCATTGGCCGCCTGCATCACGCGTGATGAGGCCATATACGCCTGCTGAAACTTCATCATATTTGCCGCTTCTTCATCTAGGTTTACCCCAGAGATGGACGCGATACGGCTTTTCGCCGATTCGTGTTCAAGATTGGCCACTTCTTGCAATCGAGTTGCCGTAGACGCTTTCAGGCCAACCTCGGTATTTAGATTGTGATAAACATCGATTACCGTCGAGTTACCACCATTCAACGTTTTGTCTGTTTGAATGTTGATCATTTTGCGAAGGTTACCGTTATCACCTTGCGCTGGGTTTAGGTTTGCGGCAAACCGGTCGTTGGGTAGCGCGCCATCAGTCAGCTCAAAGGTCGTGCCCAAGATGGTAACAGGATCGGTTGGCGGATATAGCTGAGGCGTCAGTAATACATTGCCTTGCTTATCCGTGACTGCAAATTCTTTCCCGGTTGGCGATACATGGACTTCGAACTCACGAAGTTGGCCTGCGCCAAGAATGGTAAATTTAGCGTTACCTTGAGCACGTGTAGAAGAAGCCTCAAAGCTGTTTGCAGCGATAGTTTTTGGATCATCGGTCGCCATTTTCATCGTCGCAGCGCCATTTCGCGTAGGTCTTAGCAGGACTTGCTCACCTACTTCAGGGGCGTTTTTGATGTTGACCAGCATGCCATCTAGATAAAACGCACCCGAGCTAACATTCACGTCCACGGTTTGCTTTTCACCATTTGGTTTGGTGACCAAGTAGTTATTGCCATCAAATCGCAGCTCGTATTCACCGCCTTGCAGTTCGCTCGTATCGGCAATGTATACCGCCATATCGGCTTTAGAGTTTGGCGCAGTCACCACTCGTGATTTGGCAATCACTTCGCTATTTACGTCAACGAAAATGTCGGCACCCACTTGACCATTAAGATCCAAACCTTGATTTTGCAACTTGTTGACTTCAAAAGAGAACGCGGTGGCGAGCTTACCTAACTCGTCCATAATGAATGGGATCTCTTTATCACGCAGATCCAACATCCCTTCGATCTTACCGCCAATGTCATCGGCTTTGATTGGTTTGATCCCCTTGCCTTCGACCATGGCTAAGCGTCTTTGGTGAACGTCGGGCGAGCCGTCGATCATCTTCAATTGGCTTGCTTCCGTGCCAGAGACTAGAGTGTGGCCATTGCCAATGTGAACATTAAACCCTTCTGATTGAGCCTTAGGTGTCACCGTTACTTTGGTGTACTCCGATAGCTCTTTGATAAGCAGCTCGTGCTTATCCATCAAATCAATGTGCGGCCCTGGTGTTCTCACCATTAGACGATGAACGTCGCGGATCTCATGAGCAAGCTGGTTAACACGCTCAATACCCATATCCAACTTTTTGTTGGCGGTATCGGCTTGCTGACGCATCGATTCGTGAAAGTTGTTCATGGTTTGACGAATCAAATCCGCCTTTTCAAGCACCACAGTACGAGCACCAATATCATTCGGTGTATCGGCAAGCGTTTTGACTGAATCAAACCAGTCATTAAGGTTTTCTGGAATTTTTTTCGACGCCACCGATGACAGCATGCCCGACAACAAATCGAGATTGGACAAGCTCTCATTGCGAAAATTCATCTGAGTGGTGGCCATATTGAGCTCTTTGACGGCAAACTGATCCCAAGAGCGGCGAACATTTTCCACATGCACACCCATACCGTAGGTTTGCCCACCAAACTGCCTAGGGTCACTGGTACCCTGAACTACAGATTGACGGCTGTAACCATCTGTATTTGCATTAGAAATGTTATGACCAGTCGTGGTTAACTGTCTCTGAGCTGTGAGTACACTTTGTGACCCTAAGTTCAGAAGATCTGACGCCATATCGCCCCCAAAAACCTCAAAATCGGGCAATAATCATCATGATTTGCCCGTCGTTGATAGTTAAAATGCAACATGTATGCCAGTTGCTAGAAAATGCCGGAAGCGAATGTTTTTATGGATAAAAAACGACCGATGAACGACCGTTTTCTTAAGCTAGAAACGACATCGCTCGGCAAAGATGCCGAGCGATGGTAATTAGAATCTTGATGACAACTAAAGCGCCATGTCATCAATCTGCTTTTTAACCCTAAGTACCTTATCGGCATAGCTTGGGTCGGTGGCGTAACCTGCTTGATGAATATCACGAATGAATGACTCAGAGCCTTCACTGCGATTTAGTGCCGATTGGTAGCGTGGGTTTTCATTCAAGAACTGCACATAGTCATTAAAGCTATCTTCATAGGTGCGATAAGAGCGGAATGCAGCACGCTCTTGCACTGGCACATTTTGGTGGTATTCCAGAGTTTGCGTTGCCACCTTATCACCACCCCAACTGCGATCTGCTTTGATGTTGAACAGGTTGTTACTGCTACCTTGGCTATTGTTGACCACTTTTTGTCCCCAGCCCGTTTCCAGTGCCGCTTGCGCTAGAAGGAGTGAAGAGTCCACACCCAAAGAACTCGCGGCGCGATCGGCGTAAGGTTTCAGTGAGCTCACAAAAGTCTCTGGCGTTGCAAAATCGACTTGTTTGGCGTTCGTTCTTGTTCCATCAAGTCCCAATGCTGCAGCTGTACGACGCGCCTTAGCTTCATCGTACTTGGCTTCACGCTCTGGCAAATCAAACGACTCATTGCGCACACGAAGTTCATGATTGCTTGCCGATTGAGCTTCAGGCGCACGTGCCGCACCAAGCTGAGCAACAATCATGTCCGCAAGCCCAAGAGAGCCATTCGCGCTTAGCTCACTCGACATCTGTTCATCGAGCATTTGACGATAAAACTGGTTGTTTTGGTTCATGGATAAGTCTGACTCGAAATGGGTATTCGCATCACGCATCGACTTAAGCATCATGGTGGTAAAGATTGACTCGAACTGACGCGCTGCCGCTTTCAGCGCTGCGTCATCGTCCCCTTCTTTACCGCTGACAGCTTGCTGACGAAGTTTGTCTAGGCTACCGATATCGTGAATAAATCCGATATCGTTGGGATTTTTCATCATGTTAGCGCTCCTAGATTACGATCAGCTGGCCTTCGATAGCGCCTGCTTGTTTTAACGCTTGTAGGATAGCCATGAGATCCGATGGCGCCGCGCCTACTTCATTCACCGCACGCACCAAATCATCCAGTGTTAAACCCGGCTCAAACTTAAACATTTTGCCTGATCCTTCAGTCACTTGAATGTCTGAATTAGGCACAACCACCGTTTCACCACCAGCGAATGCGTTAGGCTGACTAACACGTAGGTTTTCTTTAATGGCGACCGTCATACCGCCGTGAGTCACTGCCGCTGCTTTTAGCTTGACGTGTTTACCCACAACGATGGTGCCAGTTCGAGAGTTAACAATGATTTTTGCGCCGCTGTCGGCGGTATCAAATTCCACGTTTTCAACCGCAGATAGGAAGGCAACGCGCTGGCTTAAGTCACGTGGCGCACGAACGCGTACCGAAGTTGCATCCAATGCGTTCGCCATTTGCGGCCCCAAGAAGTCATTGATGGCATTCGCCATGTTTTGTGCAGTGGTAAAGTCTGACTCTAGTAGGTTAAAGGTGATGTAGTCACCGCGAGAAAATGGGCTTGGTACTTCACGTTCGACCGTCGCACCACTTGAAATCATACCTACAACTGGGTTGTTACCAACAATCTTTGAGCCATCTAGACCTTCGGCACTAAAGCCACTCACAACCAGGTTACCCTGAGCGACCGCATAAACCTCACCATCCAAACCTTGCATGAAGGTTTGCATCAGTGTGCCGCCGCGGAGGCTTTTTGCCGCGCCGATAGAGGACACGGTGACATCAATCTTTTGCCCCGGCTTTGAGAAAGCCGGCAACTCTGCGGTTACAATCACCGCGGCCACGTTTTTGAACTTAGGCTTGAAACCGATCGGCATTTGAATACCGAATTTTTCCAGCATTGAACGAAAGCTCTGCTCGGTAAACGGCGTTTTTTCACCGGTACCTGGTAGACCCGTTACCAGACCATAACCCACCAGTTGGTTACTACGCACACCGGCAACTTCTGACACATCCTTGATGCGTGCCGCTTGCACACTTGCCGCGGCAAAGCACAAACCCAATAGTAAAAACGTAAACTTTTTCATGATGTTACCCTAAAAACAAACAAACCCTCTTAGGAGAGGGTTTGCCGCTTACGATTCGATTAATCCACTCCTATAGGGAGACATTAAAAAATCGTGCCAAGAATCCAGGTTCTTGCATATCTTGTTGAGTTCCAGTGCCAGAATACTGAATTCGTGCGTTAGAAATACGATTTGACGCAATGGTGTTATCAAACTCAATGTCATCTGGACGAATGGTGCCACTAAGTCGAATGTACTCGTCACCGGTATTCAATGTTAACCATTTTTCGCCGCGAATCACCAGATTGCCATTTGCCAATACCTCAATGACTTCAACGGTAATTGAACCAGAAATGCTGTTGCTTTGGTTTGCTGATGCATTGCCTTTAAAGTTATTGTCGTTTTTAAGCTCATAAGAGAAGTCATAGTCGTTAATCGTCACCGGACGACCACCCACCGCCAATGGCTCCATAGATGAGTCATTGGCTTTCGACAAATCGGCATCGGCACTTTTTGCCGCTTTGGTGGCTTCATTCAGCTCGACAGTGATGATGTCGCCAATACCACGTGGTTTGGAATCATCATACCAATCGCGAGCGTAATTGGTGTTAAACAGTGAACCTGTCGCCGCCGCATAATGCTCTGGCTTATTTTTTGGGTGAATCGGCGCCCAGGCAGGATCGTCAGCAACCGGATCCGTTCGGCCGCGTAGCGTATCCACAATGCCAGTTGATTGAGAGCGATCACCCTCGACGGCATCAACCGCTGTGGTGCTATCAGCGACTTCGTCGACAGTTTCTTGCGGGCCAAACTGCGCACAACCAGACAACACAGCCAATAGCGAGATACAAAACAGTTTTTTCATAAGTCAGGCCTCTAGCTACAGCTGCTGGTTAGCAAAGCTCATCATCTTGTCAACTGACGAGATCACTTTGGAGTTCATTTCATACACGCGCTGCGCTTCAATCATGTTGACCAGTTCTTCCGTCACGTTCACGTTTGATGTTTCTAGTGTTGATTGACGAATTTTACCAAAGCCATCAAGACCTGGAATGCCTTCGTTTGGATCGCCACTGGCGCCCGTTGGCAAGTAAAGGTTTTGACCAATCGGCTCAAGGCCGCCTGGGTTAATAAAATCAACGGTCGTGATGTTACCGACCACTTGATTATCTTGTTGGCCACGCACACGTACTGACACTTCACCATCCGTACCCACGGTAATCGAAATTGCATCTTCTGGAATGGCAATTTCTGGCTCTAGCGCATAACCTGCACCCGACGTCACAATGATGCCTTCATCGTTTAACGTGAACTGACCATTACGGCTATAACCGATGTTGCCGTCTGGCATCAGTACTTGGAAGAAACCATCGCCTTCAATCATCATATCTAGACTGTTCGTCGTGGTTTGTGCATTGCCTGGTGTGTGGATTTTCTGGGTCGCAACCACTTTTGAACCGGCACCTAACATTAAGCCACTTGGCAGCTCTGTGTTTTGCGATGACTGACCACCAGGTTGATTAATGTTTTGATAAAACAGATCTTCAAATACCGCGCGGCTTTTCTTGTAGCCAACGGTTGAGGCGTTCGCCAAGTTGTTTGAGATGGTTGAAATATTGGTTTGCTGCGCGTCTAAGCCAGTCTTACTTACCCAAAGTGCCGGATGCATATTCTTCCCCTATGTCCTTACCAATTAACCCATGCGAAGCAGTGAATCAGACGCTTTGTCCATGTCTTCTGCTGTGCTCATGAGTTTCACCTGCATCTCAAACTGACGCTGCAGATCAATTAAACTTGTCATCTCACCAACGGCATTCACGTTACTGCCCTCAACCGCGCCGGTCATCACTTGCACGGCGGCAGACGCTTCAAAACCAAGCGCAGGATCTTTGCTGCGGAACAAACCGTTAGTGTCTTTGAATAGTGAGCGGTTATCTGTGTTGGTGAGTTTGATTCGATCCACCACTTCCATCTCATCTGCTGGCGCGTCTTGAGGAATAACCGATACCGTGCCATCACGGCCGATTTCGATTTTTCTTAGTGGGATTGGCACCGTGATCGGTGTACCACGCTCACCAAGAACCAAATGGCCGTTGCTGTTCGCTAGAAGACCATTTTGATCAACACGCAAACTGCCGTTACGGGTGAGGCCTTCTTTGCCGGTTTTATCCAGCACAGAAATCCAACCTTGGCCTTCAATGGTGACATCGAGATCACGACCTGTGGTCACAACACTGCCCTGCTCAAAGCTATGGCCTGGACGCTCTGTCATGCTAAACACACGGCTTGGCAACCCTTCGCCATACGCTTGCATTGAGCGCGCTTGGGCAAGGTCGGCACGAAAGCCAGGTGTGCTTGCGTTAGCAAGGTTGTTCGCTCTTAGCTGCAAAGCTTGCATATTTTGCTTCGCTCCGCTCATGGCGAGATACAGGGCACGATCCATTGATAGCTCCAACATTCAAAGTACTAGAGCGTTAAAGCAATCTCTGTGCCAAAAAATATTATTTATATTTATCAGTAATATAGGAAGATTTTATAGGCATAATTGCCAGATCGGCAAGGGCGGCAGGCGCGGCAATGGCAAAGGAAAACGGCAACGCGGCACCGGGCGGCAAAGCATTGCTGAAAAAACGCACAAAGCCGCGTGACAGGCAAACGCCCATCACGCGGTCAATCAATTGTCGAGCTAGGTCCGATTAACGAATTTGCAGGATGTTTTGTTGCAGCTGGTTATGTACATCCAATGCACGAGAGTTCGCTTGAAAGTTACGCTGCGCTGAAATCAAATCCACCAGCTCTTGAGTCATGTCGATATTCGACTGCTCAAGGGTGCCGTTATTAACGGTACCAAAAGAGCCTTTGTTGGATTCACCCCAGATCTTTTCACCAGATGCAGAAGTCGAATCCCACTGAGTACCGCCTTTCTTGTCAAGGCCTTGCTCGTTTGCAACTCGAACCAATGCCACACGGCCAAGGTTCACGTTTTTGCCGTTTGAGTAAGTACCCAACACGTTGCCTGCTTCATCAAAATCAACTTTAGTCAAAAAGCCTGGCATCGCGCCATCTTCATCCAGCTTAGTGATTTCAAACGGAGCAGCAAATGATGTATGTGTGCCCAGCTTCAGGTTAATTGCCTGTGAAGGATCAGCGTCGTTCAAATCAATACCTGCGGTCGCGAAATCAACGGTTTTCACTGGCGCGCCACCATTCACCTGGTTAAAGGTGCCATCATTTTTAAATGTAATGGAGTGACCCACGTGGCCGTTTGCTGCCGTCGTATCACCACCGTCAATGTTCAGTGGCTTTTCACCCTGACCATCCGTTAGTGTGTAGAACGCATTCCAAGTGTTTGGCGTGGCTGGGTTGCTTGACTTGAGGTAGTAGGTGGTCATCTTGTAAGACTGACCTTTTGAATCGGTCACTGTTACCGATGTTGCACGGTCATAAGACGTTTCATCGTTAAAGTTAAACAGTGTCGGATCGTTTTCTTCCGCGCTCGCTGGCAGGTTCGCACCTAGTTCAACGTTCTTCGTCGCTTCAGGAACACCATATTCCGCTCGAACTTCAATCGGCTCTGCTTCATAAGAAGTCACTTGGTCAGTTTTTGGATCGACCTTATAACCAAGCAGGAACTCATCGTTAGACGTTACGAGCATGTTATCTTTGTTTAAGTGAAACGCACCGTTACGCGTCAGTTCGTTTTGCTGCGGAGTAAGGCGATCTTTTGCCACTGCAAAGAAACCTGTGCCGCTGATACGAAGATCCATTGGGTTGTTGGTATAAATACTTGACCCTTCATGGAACTGCTGCGCGACTTTGCTCGCCTGCGCACCGCCACCCGGAGTGGTTTTTGCGTTAGTGAACAAAGAGTTTGAGTACACATCACCAAATTCAGCACGCGACTCTTTAAAGCCGTATGTGTTGGCGTTGGCAATGTTGTTACTGGTGGTGTTCAGATCTAGCTGTGCCGCAGATAGACCGCTTAAAGATACATATGACATTCCTAATCTCCTAATCTAACCAGCGGTTATGCTTTGCCGACTTCCAGTACTTCTGCTAGTCGAACTGGACTTTCAAAGCCAGCTAGGTTGAGCAGTACGTTTCCATCGCCTTTACCAAGAAGTACACTGTTGACGTTGGCGTACGTCGACACTTCAAACTCTCGGCTTTCTCCTTCCATCAAGCCAGAAGCTTTCACTCTGTACTTGCCAGCAGGCATTGGATTACCTTGATCATCTTTGCCGTCCCATTCTACGCGTGCATCGCCACCAGGCTGTGCACCTACATCGAAGGAACGAACCAATTGACCCATTTCATTTTCTACACGAACAAGCACGTTATCCATTGATTGCGGCAGCTTCACCATTGCAGCCATACCGGCATCAGCAGGTTTGATACCTGCTGCCCCAGGCACCAGAACGTCACGTCCTACTAACGAAGACGCCTGCAACGCTTGGTTAGAGGTCATTGATGAGTTAAGGCTTTCGAACTGAGTGTTCATTTTGCCAATACCATCAACGGTCGCGAACGACGCCATTTGCGCAATCATTTGGTCATTACTGACCGGCTTAAACGGATCCTGTTGAGACAACTGCTTAGTGAGTAGTGACAGGAAGTCTTCTTGCTTGAGATCCTGTTTACCCGTGCTCTCTTCAGTCTTGCTTTGATCTTGCAGTTTTTTTAATTGGTCAAGGTAGGATAAACTGCCTTGACCAACATTGTTGATTCCAGCCATGTGCTATCTCCTATCTCTATTTACCCATTCGCAGTGTGCTCATGAGCATCTGCTTACTCGCATCCGCCACCTGAACATTGGTCTGGTAAGAGCGAGATGCTGAGATCATGTTTGCCATCTCTTCCATCACGTTAACGTTCGGCTTGTAGATGTAGCCTTCATCGTTCGCCAATGGATGATCTGGGTTGTATTCCGCGCTAAGTGGTTTATCACTTTCCACAATGCCCATCACTTTCACAGGCACGGTGTGGTCGCGGTTATATTTTGCTTTGCTCAGCTCAGCACCAAACACGGCATGGCGTGCCTTGTAGGTGTCTTTCGCTGAACTACTAATGCTGTCGGCATTGGCGAGGTTACTTGAGGTGGTGTTTAGACGAACCGATTCGGCGCTCATCGCGCTACCCGTTACATTGAAAACGTTAAATAAGCTCATCTAAATTACTCCCCTTTGATCGCTTTGGTCATGTTTTTGAACTTGCTTCCTAGAAAATCAATAGAAGCTTGGTGACGCAATTGGTTCTGCATGAACAAGTTTCGCTCTAGATCCACATCGACGGTATTGCCGTCGCCCGTATCTGGTTGAGTCGGCGTACGGTACAACACTTCGCCAGAAACATTGGTGGAGGCAGAAATGTGCCGTCCATCGGTGCGACTAAGACCAATACTTGCCCCTGAGCTTGCCGCTTTTAACGCACGGTCAAAGTCCATCCCTTTCGCCTTAAAGCCAGGAGTATTTGCCTGTGCAATATTGGTAGAGATGACTTCTGCATTCTTTTCACGTACCCCGACGGTATGTTGGTGAATGCCTAGTGCATTGTTAAAAGAGATGGCCATTTAAACCTCATCGTTCAAAAACAGGTGCCTGTCATAGTTACAAAGCAATATCCGCGCCAAAAATGTTTACCAATGTAAAAATTGCCTTCATTTTCGTGCAAGCGGACGATTTAGTGAGTGCTATAACGATAACTGTCTAGCAAACACTGCGCCAATAAGGCGTTGGATGATTCGGAATGTCATCGCACCGCTCATCCAAAGCGGCGCTATGGGTGAGCATAGCAAATAAAAAAGCCTTGGTGATACACCAAGGCTTTGAGAAGGAGTAACCATTAACGTAAATAGTTAGGATTTGAGCTTGTAAATAATGCCCGGGTTACAACGCACCATTTCAAATTGGTCAGTCAAACCCGTCAGCGACTCTGACGCGCCTAGCAGCAAATAACCGCCAGGGTTTAGGCTACGTGCCATTTGGTTGAGTACTTTGGCCTTCATATCCGGCGAGAAGTAAATCAATACGTTGCGACAGAAAATAATGTCAAACTTACCCAGCAACGCGTAAGAGTCCATTAGGTTCTGAGGCCTAAAGTTGACCAAACGCTTGACGTTGTCTTTGACTTTCATCTTACCGTTGCCCGCATCTTCAAAAAACACGCGGCGACGCTCAGGCGACAATCCGCGTCCTAGCGCTAGATTGTCATATTCACCGACTCGGCACATGTCGAGCATGGTATTGGAAATATCCGTGGCAGTGATCGACACATTTGGAAGTAAACCAGGCTTCTTGGTTTGCGTCTCTAAAATGGTCATGGCCATCGAATACGGCTCTTGGCCTGATGAGCTTGCCGCTGACCAAATTTTTATTGGTCTTTTGTTTGCCGCCGCTTCAGGTAGGAGCTTATCGGCAAGCACCGTAAACGGATAACCATCGCGAAACCATAAAGTCTCGTTGGTGGTCATGGCATCTACTGCGGCAATGCGTAACTCGCGGTTACGTCCAATGACAACCTCTTTTAACAGCTGTGACAAAGTGCCTAAACCAAACTTTGATACCAATGGGCTCAAACGGCTACGCACTAAATATTGCTTGCTATCACCAAGCACAATGCCGCATTGGGATTCCAAAAAGCGGCTAAATTCACGATACTCTTGATCGCTAATGGTTATCGCTGTCATTCAATTCTCTATACTACTTTACTAAAGGCTTGCTTTTTAAGGCTGCATTTTACACAGCCGACAAGCTCTCATTTTTTACTTTTAGTCAGCGATGACTGCGGCTTTTACAGCGCCTCCAAGCTCTTCTGGGTTGAACTTGGCGATAAACTCATTGGCGCCCACTCGCTCAACCATCGCTTGGTTAAATACACCACTTAACGAGGTATGAAGGATAATGTGCAAATCTTTCAGCTCAGCGTGACGGCGAACCTCTGCCGTTAACGTGTAGCCGTCCATCTCTGGCATTTCAATATCAGAGATAAGCAGGGAAATTTGGTCGTGAATGTTACCTTCAGCGGCCATTTCTACCAGCTTGTTGTACGCTTCTTTGCCATCTTTAACCAAAATGGCTTCAAAGCCAATAGACTCTATCGCTCGTTGTACCTGTTTTCTCGCAACAGCCGAGTCATCGGCAATCATAATGCGTTTTACCATTGGCTTCTGCTTTTTCTGCTCTGCCACAGCAATTTCTTCGACAATGCGATGATCCATTTCCTCACGCACTGGTGAAATCTCCGCAAGGATCTTTTCTACATCAAGAATTTCAACCAGCTCATTATCAATATTGGTGACGGCAGTCAGGTAGTTTTCTTTACCAGCACCTTCTGGAGGCGGCAAAATCGACTCCCAGTGCATGTTGATAATGCGTTCAACAGAGCTGACTAAAAAGCCTTGTACACTGCGGTTAAACTCGGAAATGACAACAAAGCAATTCTCAATATCGGTGGTTGGTCGACCACCTACTGCTAAGCTCAAATCAATCACTGAAATAGTCTGACCACGGATGTGCGCGACCCCTTTCACTAACGGATTTAGGTTAGGCATACGGGTGAGCTTTGGACACTGCAGCACTTCTTTAACTTTGAACACGTTAATACCGTAACGCTGGCGGCCCATCAAACGAAAGGTCAACAGCTCTAGTCGGTTTTGACCTACTAGCTGAGTTCGTTGATTCACCGAATCCAAGATACCGGTCATAAGTTCATCTCCATCTCAAACTTTTAAGCTAAAAAAGTGATAGTCTATCTCGGCCTCAGAGAATCCGAGAAACAGAATGCTGTATTATAAGACATCTTTTTTGCATACTTCCAGCCGCACTTTTAGGCAAAAGTGTCACTGGCTTTGCCTCTTTATCGTCTGGCACGCGATATTCTTTAGCGTATTAACGCACGCAGCAACGCCTGAGCAAATAGAAAACATTCAAAAGGCTGCCCAAGCTCATGTTTTAGAGACCATTGAGCAGCCCCTTGGTGGTGAAATCGTGGCAACCCCTGGCCGGATAGACAGTCGCATCCATGCAACTGATTGCCCTTCACCACTCGAAACCTCATCGTCGACAACGAGAAATACCAGTAGCAATGTAACTGTATTGGTTGAATGCCCAGAAGATAACTGGCGTATCTACGTGCCGGTTAGAATGTCTATTTCGATGCCTCTGGTGACGGCGACAAGGCCACTCTCTCGCGGCAGTTTGGTGGAAGCTCACGATGTCTCCATGACCATGGTGGATAAGAACCGCGCACGACGTGGCGGTTTTAGCGACATGAACAGTGTCGTTGGTGCTAAACTTAAGCGCAACGTAAAACTGGGTGATGTTATCGAGCGCAACGATGTCTGCGTAGTTTGTCGCAACGAAAAAGTAGTGATTCGGGCTGTAAAAAGCGAGATGACCATCTCCACTAGGGGCACGGCACTGTCGGATGGCGCTCATGGCGATCAAGTAAGAGTGAAAAATGACAAGTCTCAGCGTATAATTGAGGGAATTGTCACCGGTGTTGCAGAAATTACCGTTAATTTTTGATTTTTTTCTAAAGATTTTGATTTGCACGTCGATATGGACGGTATACACAAATACATTGTGTGACATTCAAGGCTACAATACGTGGCCACAACCAACGCAATATTGAGCAATTTTATAAGGCGAAACTATGGCAGGCATTGATAACATTCGATCTGGACAGACGCTAACGACGACAAGTCGCGCACCTGCTCGTTCGGACGCCAGCAAAGAAAGCGCGTCAACTCAAGTTGGTCAACCTTCAGCAAAGCAAGACGCTGTCACATTGAGCCAAGGCGGTAAAGCCATTGGTCAAATGCATCAGCAAATGGCTAGCCAACCTAGCTTTGACTCGGCAAAAGTCGCAGCAATCAAAGACGCGATCGCAAACGGTTCTTACACCGTTGATGCAGAAAAGCTGGCTGATAACATGATGAAGTTTGAAGACGAACTTGGCGGATTACGATAATCGCGTCCGCAGACTCACTAAATTTTAGGTACAGGTAATGGCAGCACTTGTTGATTTGATTGACTACCAACTCAAAAACGCAAAAGCCCTGTCTCTTCTTCTTGCGGAAGAGACCAAAGCCATCGCGGCGCGCGAATCCAGCGAGATCGAACGCATTGCAAAAGAAAAGATGACGCTAGTCGGCCAATTACAACAGACCGATAAACGTTTAAGTGAACACCAAGACGTTCACCGTCTCACCGATGAAGCACCACTAGCCCAAAAAGTGGCCGACATTAAGTCGATCGTTCTCGACTGCCAACAACTTAACGACATCAACGGCCAAAGCTTGCAGCGCGCTCAGTTAAGTTTTAATAAACTCAACAACCTAATGCAGCAAAGCCACGGCAAAATAGGCATGACCTACAACGCTGGCGGGCAAACGCATACCTTATCGACACTCGGCACTAACCTAAAAGCTTAGAGCGAACGCTTAGAGTTGAACCTTTATCCTCACTATGCCATTGGCTCTGCAGCCAGATAAAACCCCGTCGACACTCGATTTTTTCCATCTTTTTTGGACTGATACAAGGCTTTGTCTGCTCGCTCAAGATTGTCTTGCAGTGTGGCACTCCTATCGACATTCGTTACCCCTACCGAGCACGTCACGGGCAAATAAAGGCTTAACTGGCTGTCGGCAATCGATTTTCGAAGACGCTCAGCAATCCGAGTGGCAACGGTGTGGTTTTTAGCACTGCAGATCACGACAAACTCTTCCCCACCCCAGCGGCCAATTACCGCATCTTCGCGCAAATGCGCTGTCAACGTGGTAGCAAGATTCACCAGTATCGCATCCCCTTCGTTATGTCCGTAGGTATCGTTAATGCGTTTGAAGTTATCGATATCCAACAGAATCAAAAACAGTGTCTCTTTAATGTCCAGTCGCTGTAAATAACGCTCCTGGACACCTTGACGGTTATAGAGACCCGTGAGTTTATCTAGCGAGGCCAGTTTTCTGTATTTGTCCCGCTCTCTATTGGCATGGGTTAAACTCATGTCCAGAAGTGACGCTCTATTCTGATTTGCCTGAAGAGAACGTTTGAGAGCAATAAGACGCACTAACACATCGACAGTGACGGCAAGCATCCATGCCGCCACCAGAACAAACTGGACTTCAAATAGCGTTAGCCATTTACCGACAAACTCCACAGAGCGCACCGTTATCGTGGTGTTTTTTCTGGCATGACTGTCGCCAGTCGCAATTTGAATGTCCGTGACATTATCAAGCCGCGCCGAATGGTCAGAAATTTTAGAGTGCAAAAATGACCACCATGAAGGCACGTAAAAGTTGGCAATCGGTAGCGAGTAGGAATAAGTGGGCTGATTAACAGGAATGATGGTTTGCAGATTGGCTCTAGAAATGGTCGCGGTTGATATTGCATCATGCTCGGCATTAAGCAAATAAACCAGTACCGAATCCTGAAGATCGGAGGCTTCTGAATAAGACAGCTTGATTTGCACAGAGTGAAAACGCCGTAAATCCAGCCCTTGCACTGCTCGTGAGGACGTTGGGATCATCACACTGCAAAAAGGAAACGTATTGGAGCGGCGAGTCTGACACGTAAAACTCAAGGTGCTATCGCGCTGAACAAAATGTCCGAGAGAGTTGCCGCCGTTGATGGCATCATTCATCATCGAGATTCCTGGAACATCAAGGTCAATACGCTGAGTGACGTTCATTCCCCAGTGATACCACGCCAGAAAGCTCAAACTTAGAACGGCCAGCACCGCATAGCCATTCTCTCTTCTAATAATACTCTGCCAATGCACTATACTTCCCTCCCTGAAAGAAAGCGCTTACTATATGTAGGGTATATTAGCTGATTTTAAATTACCCGTAATCAATAGAAACTGATCGTGAAACCGTGTTTTCAATCACATCTATAGTGACAAAATTGAGATAATAGACCACCATTCTCATACCCTATTATCGCTTTATTGATACCTTACACAATCCCATATATTGCCTTTTAATTAGATACTTACGCTACTTAATTTATTAGATCACAAAATTGAATTCCAATACTAGCCAGCCGGCAAGGCCTGTTGCTAATGTTGTCAATGTCATCATGATTTTATAAAGTCATCGTTTACCACAACACATGGACGTGGGGTTACACTATGAAAGCGCTTACCGAATATCGAGAGGCCATTACCTCTAGCGAGCTTAGGGAACACCCTCGCTTTGCTATGCGTTACGCAAAAGGCTCTATCAGGAAAACTGGCCTATTTTCAAGCTATACCACGATGAACATTATCGATATATCTAAAGGCGGCATCGGTGTGGAGTGTCAAAAAATGCTGATGGTAGGGGAACGCGTCGAGGTGAAGGTCGGTAACAAGAGGTACACTGGCCAAGTGGTGTTTGGTAGCCAGATGTTAGGCAGCCGTCAACTTAGGATTGGCATTCAGTTCACCGACAAGCTTGGCATCTCAGACATGCTGTTTTTTGGCGCCCCGGTGCAAATTGCGATGGCTTGACCCATAAACAAACGGGGCGGCAATGGTTTACATTGCCGCCCCGTCATATTCCAACTGCCTTTAGCAAGACCACTGTATTAGAACAAGGTTTGACGCTTCTTCTCTGGAACACGGCGAATTTCACCGTAATCACGCAACCTGTCCATTTTTTCAATATCCAGTATTAGCTCAGTGACGTAGCTGTCGCCGACTTTGTAGCTGCGTACAACTTCTGCTCCGCGGATAACGCCATCCACTGCACCAGTCGTCGACTCAACACCTAGACGCTGGTCTTGAAGATCCGCTCTTGCTGACACGCGCAGGCCATAAACTTGCTCTGCCAGTTCACGATACGCATCAATCTTTGAAGCGCGCATTGCGCGAACTTGCTTCTCTTCATCATTACGACCAGTCTGCTCACTGATGCTGGCATAGCCCACCGCGGTCAACGTATTCTGATCCATCGCGCCAATTGGAGTACAACCAATCATGACCATCGCGATTAAGGCGGCAAAAATTACTCTCATCTTTATGTCCTATGGGCGTAAAATCACTGTCGTTGGCGTTGTCATGGTTGGGTCTGAACGAATCAATACACCATCTTCAGTACGCATTTGATTAAGCGTATCTAGGTCACGGCCAATTCGATCTGCTGGCAAAAAGCCTTGCGCTGACGCAACGACAATTCTCGATTGCATCCCAATCACACGAGCGTTCACCAACACACCGCCCTCTTGACGCAGCATGGTACCAGTCAGGACAAATTGAATTTGCTGCTCTTGGGCAAGATCTTTCCAGTCACGACTGAGTGCAAAGTCACCCTGGCTCGTCACCTGGATGGAGCCTGTAGTCTTAAAATCCACCACCTTAAAGCCGCGACGCTGCAACTGATGAATAAACCCTTCTGACACAGAGTTACCCAGCCAGTTAGTCGCATCCATATTCTGCAAGTCAACAAAAGAAGCCACGGCAACCGGCGTGCGTGATGACACACTGGTGTTCGAATTCACCAACTCTTCCGTTAAGCTCTCTACAAAGTAATCCATGGTATGACGAGGACTCTCCATCAGCATAAACTTGCTGCCCGAGTACGACTCTTTACCGTTATAGATTGGTGAGTAGGCACAAGCAGTCAGCGTTAACACTGACGCCATCAGTAGCCACTTTTTCATTTCACACTCTCCAAAAAGTTATTAATTGGGTCAATTATGGCAACCTTGATTCAGGTTGGAACAATCTTTGCTTTTCTCATTCTGTCCTAAATAAGAAAGTCCACTCCAATATTCGCTAGAAAATAGTAAGCAAATATTGTTCCGCATTTGGAAAGGTTGTATGAAAAATATCGTTTCTTCTTTAATTTCAACAGCATTGCTGACATTAAGTGCCAGTAATGCCTATGCCGAGTGGTATGAAGTCACGGGCACGTCGACCATTGTCTCCTCTGAAAAGGCGGCAAGGATCTACGCGCTTGAAGATGCCGTATATAAGGCGGTCGACTTCTCTGGCGCCGACATCGGCAGCCTATCGACACTGGCGCCAATGCTAGAAGACGATAAGGAACAGTACCAGTTCATTGACTCCGAGGTTCGTCACATTGTCATCGACGACAAATACGTAAGCGGCAACCAGATGGTGGTAAAAGCGCGTATCGACATCTACCCAACGGCAAAGGCTTGCCATAAAGAGCAATATAAAAAGACCATTGGCGTTGCCATGTTCGACATTGTTGATCCGCAGCAAGCGGTCATGGGTCAGATCTATAAGCTGGGTGAAGATTACAGCGCCGTCATCGACAAGCAGCTTGCCGCGCGCTCTTACAGCTTCGTTTCTGTGGGCACTACCCGTTACGAAATCAACAAGCGCCAGCCTGAACGAATTAAGATGATCGCTGATGATCTTGGTGCGCAGTACATTGTCACTGGCGCGATTAAAGATCTCACTGCGACAATCGATGCAGGTGGCCTATTGAGAGATGATCGCATCAACCGCCAGTTCGCCATGGACATGGCTATCTTTGATGGCAAAACTGGCCACGAGATCTTCCAGCACACCTATCGCGAAATTGCCCAATGGCCATTTGCGAAAACCAGTAAAGTTGATACCAAGAGCGCTCGCTTCTGGACATCCACCTATGGAGAGATGATGCAACGAGTCAGTCGCAATATCATGCTCGACTTGGAAGCAGAGATTTCCTGCAAGATGACGCTACCTGAAGTGGTGGCCACCTACGGCAACAAAGTAACCATCGACCTTGGCCGCGTACACGGCGTACAAGCTGGCGACCAACTGCGCCTATGGCACACTGGTTCCTTCATTGACCAAAACGGCTTACCACGCAATAAGGTCAGCCGCAGCGACATTACATTAACCGTCTCACGCGTTTATGAGCGTGATGCTGAAGCGACGGTTGATCAGCCAACGTTGGCCAACAGTATTCAGATTGGCGATGTAATGCACAAACAAAACTAATAGTATGAATACGGGCTTAACTTATTCATATAATTGAGTAATATAAGCCCTAAGCTCCCGTGGCACAGCTGGATAGCGCGGCCCCCTCCTAAGGGGCAGGTCACAGGTTCGAATCCTGTCGGGAGCGCCATGTAAAACAAGGACTTAGCTATTGCTTCAGCTAAGTCCTTTTTGTTTGTGTCCACCAAACGTACACGGCTATACACCAAAAACAAAAAGCGGCTTTGTTGCACAAATCTAATACACTGAATATTAAGATGAGGGAGATTAATTCACAGACTATGATTTCATGCTTAAGTCCCGCTAAAAAACAACTTACTGGCACAAGTACAATAACGCTTTGATCAACAAAGGTTCACTCCTAAGCTCAATCAGGCAACAAATCCTCTGTGGGTGAAAGTGGTTTTCCTATAGCCATTTGGCACTTTTATGAACGCCACAACTTTTAGTTTTCTAGAGAAACCGCTGTTTATGACCTAGACTTCTCCGAGTATTGTTGAGGATTGTTTGTCTTCGATAAATCAACCACACCTTACTTAGGAGGTCGTATGAAAAAGTGCGCTGTTGCCGCATTGGCCATGTCATTATTGTTTGTTACAAATGTATTCGCCCAGCAGAATACCGCGGGCGGTGGCTTCAAAGGACCAAGCGCCGAAGACAATTTAAACACGGTGCAAGATATTTTGGATGCGACATGGCTATCTGATGGCACATACGTGACGGTTGTCGGAAAAATCACGATGTCGCTTGGTAATGAACTCTATACATTTACAGACAGCACAGGCTCGATGACAATCGAAATTGATGATGACGAATGGCGTGGGCAAACGGTAACCCCCGACCATACAATAAAGATCAAAGGTGAAATTGATAAAAACGACAGTGATAGTGCGGTTGATGTGGAATCGATTGAGATAGTCCAATAGATAGCTTTTGTCGCAATGAATGACCAAGAGACGTTGAAAAGACACACCTCACCATTACAAACAAAGCGACCTAAATAGGTCGCTTATCATTAATGAAATACCTGACTACAGAACCTGAAACATCGCCTATCCGCTATCAGTTCCTGAAATGCTGCCTTTTCAAGTTTCAGTGAGGTTTCATGAACACCCGCTTCAATGTACACATGATCAAGGTGAGTAAGTAGTTCATCAAATGCTAGGACATTGAAGGAGCGCACACTTCAGCATAAAAAGGACTATTACTTATACTCCATTAGGTAGTGAAGAAATAGTGGTGAGGAGCAAAGGGATATGCTACCCCATGAGGCGTTTGGTACGTATCCCTTTCTATGTTGGGCTGTCTCTGTCAAAACTGACGAAGTAGCCCCGACTGATAGCTCGATATATCAAGCTGCAAATTGTACGCTTCAGTCAATCCATCCAGTTTTGACTGCGCTGCATCTAGGCTCGTCATTACAATCGTATTATCATCAAGTTGCCACAACTGGCGTGATCCTTCGTAACTAAACTGAAGCGCTAACATGGCATCAGCATTGCCTTGTTCTGCCGCAGCCAACAACTTTCTGTTTTTCCGGTAAATAAGGTTAAGCTCTTTCTTTAACTGCCACACATACACGACTTCTTTCATTTTTGGGTGTTGTTTAAGTTTTAACAGGGTAAAACCTAGACCCAATGCACTCACCACTACGCCAAGAAGATTCCAATGAAAATGCGAGCCCGTGTCTGATGGTAAAAAGAATATCAAGCTTTGAGATATCGCTAAGCTGGAGACACTTAAGCTCACAATACATGCAACGATGACGATGTTTAGACGTGAGCGATATAACTGCTTGTCGATAGATTGTAATTGCATTTTGAATCCAATGGCGAATAAGGTGATTACGCTTTTCTAACCTTTAGAAGAACTGCTCTTATCAAAGGCTAGAAAACCAGTAGCTAGGGCAAACATTATCAAGCAACTGGCAATATATCCACTGTAAAAGTAAAGCATTAAAGCATTAAAGCATTAAAGCATTAAAGCATTAAAGCATTAAAGCATTAAAGCATTAAAGCATTAAAGCATTAAAGCAGCATTAAAGGGACAGCATTAAAAGCATTAAATAAAAGCATTAAAGGGACACACACCTTAAAAACCAAACGCAATCAAAATTGAAGCATTAGCAGACAGCCCTCTCGTTCAGACAAAACATGGAAGATTTGAGTACGTCAATACGTGTAGGAAGTAGTTTGATGAAAGTAAAGACGCTATCAGGCACTCATAAAGTAAGCACTTAGTGGTACTTTGAATTGACTTATAAATTGATTCGAAACTTTAAGCTTACTCTAAACGATACATGTAAAGCTTCTGCTTGTTTAGCACTGTTTTCGTCTGTTCAGCCAACATGGGCGCCCCGAGTGCGGTTGCCCGAGATTTCTCTATCTGCGTACATACTTTTAGCCAATTTAATTGATTGATGTTTAGACGCTCCAATACTGGTGGAATCTTGTCTCTCATGGAAGCTTTCCCATCCCGAAGTTGACGAGCGGTCCAATCCACTAACTCGATGTAATCGACTAATCGAAACGGAATACCATCCAACATACGATTGCCGGGGTTGCCCACAAAAGGATGAAGACAAGGCGCTGTTGCTTGATTACGATTAAGTGTGTCAATTCTGAGCTTTATGGATGTATATTCCGAATCTTCTGGCGTTTTGGCTATTCCAGCCCGCACTGGATTTAGATCGACGTAAGCCATTGCGGCGGCCAATGCTTTTTCGTCAAGCAATGCCTGGCTTTTGAATCGGCTTTCCCAAAAGTGACCAGTACAATTATCCTCTCGGTTTGCTCTACAGGCGATGTCAAAGTTGAGCTCTTTAATGAACCAACTGAGGCTCCACAGTCTTTCTCTCCACGTTTCTATTATCTCTAGACACTTTTCTTCCTCAGCGTGAGACGAGAGCTGCTGAGTCTGCCAACGTTGAATTAGACTAGGCAGTTTATGCTCACTGCCCCAACGCTCCACTACATCATCAAGAGTAAGTGTTTGGGCGGATTCCCTGTTGAGATTTAGAACCAAGTGATAATGATTACTCATGATGGCATAAGCACAAATGTCAATGCAGTAGACTTGAGCAAGCGCATAAATCTTTTGTTCAATCCATTTACGTCGGTGTTCATAACTCGTGTTGGTTGAGGCATCCTCACCACATAGGAAACTACGGCGAACACAGCGAGAAACGCAGTGGTAATAGGAAGTTGCATCTATAGAAACAAGTTTTTTTCGAGCCGTTGTCAACGTTTTATCCTCCGTTTAGTCTGAAGGAACTCTAGCAGTCAATCACTAGAAACACCGTTGACAGGCCGCCAAATTAGGCAAAATCATACTATTTTCATACTTTTTGGTGTGTGTCCTAGCAAACTCTCTTGCTAGCAAACTCTCTCCAAAAGAGTGTGAGATTGCTTTTCTGTCAAATTCCGTCACCATGGACACCATCAAAGTACCACATAAGAAAAACAATGAAATCATTACCATGGAACGCCTGGTTGCTTGCGCTAGTGCAGCCTTTTGTCCTGTCTGTTGGCGCATTGAATGTGTTTTTAGGCGGGATTGTCGGCGCGCAGCTTCATTCTGATCCTACGTTCGCGACCTTGCCAGTCACTGCGTTGATTGTCGGCGTATCGCTGAATGTTTTTCCCGCAGCTCGAATCCAAAAAAAGCTTGGCAGAAAGCGAGCCTTTATTTTAGCCGCTATCGTAAGTAGTGCCAGTGCTTTGGGTGCCGCTTGGAGTATCGAGGTTGGCAGCTTTTGGGGGTTCTGCGCGAGTGCATTCTTACTTGGTACTCAGTTGGCGTATGTGGGTCAGTATCGTTTTGCCGCGATTGAAAGCTGTGAAAGTCCTGCTCAGCACCCAAGTGTTATTAGCTTAGTTTTAGTCGGTGGTATCGCTGCGGCGTGGGTTGGACCCGAGTTACTCAACTTAGGACAGGCAATCACCCTATTCGATGCTGAATATGCGCGCGCGTATGCTGCGCTCGGTATTCTAGAGCTGATTGGCGCAGCTATACTTGCTGTTGCGATGAAGCCACTGAATATCCAAGAGAACATCACTGAAGCGGGTGACAGTAGAACCTTGTCGGCGCTATTTCAGCAGCCCGTGCTGTGGCTAGCGATAGGCTCTGGTCTCACGGCATACGCAGTAATGGCTTTTCTTATGACAGCAACCCCACTCGCCATGTCAGGACACGGGCACGATATTCAAAGTGCTAAGTGGGTTATCCAAAGTCATGTTATGGCGATGTACCTTCCCTCACTCGTCACCCCACTTATCATTAAACGTATTGGTGTCTATAAGCTCATTACTCTCGGCTGTGTGGTCTTCCTCGCTTGTATCGCGGTTGCGCTATTGGGTCACTCTGTTCATCATTATTGGTGGGCATTGGTTGCGCTAGGAGTCGGCTGGAACTTTCTGTTTATTGGTGGCACCTCACTATTGCCGCAAACCTATAAACCGAGTGAGCGCTTTAAAGTGCAAGCGGTGAACGATTTTTCAATCACGGCCTTTCAAGCTTCTGGTTCGCTCGGCGCTGGGATCGTGCTCTTTACTCAAGGCTGGACATGGATGCTGCTTGCCTCGCTATTCCCAGTAAGTTTGTTGCTGTTGCTCAACGTAGTAATCAAGAAACGGCAATCGTTTGAGGAGACGAGCATCTAATTATTTAGTCAGATTCACATCACCTAATTAAGTCATTATTTTAAATAGAATTAGACCGTAAAAAGCATTTATTCCTGCAGAGCAGGCGCATAGGAGAATCACTTGACCCAAAAAATACGCTGGGGCATCGCAGGCCTAGGCAACATTGCCCATCGATTTACAAAAGATCTCATCGCTCACGTTGAAAACGGAGAGCTCTTTGCCGTTGCGGCAAGAGATCTCGGCCGCGCCGAAGAGTTTTCTAAGCAATATGGCTGCGAAACAAGCTATGGCTCTTACGTTGAGTTGGCTAACGATAGCAATATTGACGCTATCTACGTGGCGACTATCCATCCGTTTCACAAAGAGCTGATAAAGCTTTTTCTTAAAAATGGAAAACATGTACTGGTTGAAAAGCCCGCTCTCACTAATTTGGCCGACTGGGATGCGATGGCTGCGCTCGCGAAAAGCAATGGTCTACTTCTCGCTGAAGCGATGAAAAGCGTTACATTTCCGGCGTATCGCGCAATGAAGCAGTTTATCCTCGACAATAAAGTTGAAATTACCTCAGTTGAAGCATCGTTTGGCAACTGGCACGAGTACGACGGTGCTTGGCATCTGTTTAACCCTAAGCTTTGTGGTGGCGCGACGTTAGATGTCGGCGTTTATGGTCTTTGGCTATACGCGGATCTATGTCGACTTGCAGGTTGTGCGATTAACATTCCTACTGTCGAGTACGTTCAAGACAATGAACAAAGTAAAGTCGACGAGAACGCTACCTTTTCATTTGATGATCCATTGAAAGGCCGCATTTGCGCCTCAATTACACGCGACCTGCCACGAAATGCCATTATTCGAGGGCCAGAGCTAGAAATCGTTATGCACGAAAAATGGTGGAGTTCTTCGACCATAGACATTACCTACCAAGGTGAAGTGACCCAAATCGCTATGCCAATCAAAGGTGGCGGATTTGCTAACGAAATCGAGCACTTCTCATCATTGTTGCAAAACAATGTCCATCAATCGGATCTCCTAAACCATGAAACGAGTCGAAATGTCGTTCGTGTTATGGAGACCTGTTTGAACCGTGGCGGTTATGCAAGTTTAGTTCAAAGCTCAGAGAAGTAATACGTTATTACTTGGCTTTTCATCTGCTTATTTAGACCGCCTAACAAGGCGGCCTTCGCTCCATATTCTCTCCGGCTGCCTCAATTCTTGAGATGTTCCTTTGCTGATTCTCAGCTTAATACTCAAATTAAAAAACCTTTCTGACACAAGTTTAAATAATTGTTTTTATTAACAAAAAATTGGCACATTCCGTGCATAAACTTCATCGCGTAGAAAGGAGACATTTTATGAAAGGATTAGCACTAGGAGTAGGACTTGTAAGCTGTGCGGTTACAGCGGCATGGAGTACTGAGTATCATTACCCAACAGGCGGTGCCGAAATTGGTTACAGTTTAATAGGCAAACCTGATGCAACCGTTAATGTTGGAGATTCCTTACCTACCGACTTATTAGAATGGATAGACAGCATGTTACCTCCGGGACAGAAAGTAAATCCGGGTTACATTGCAACGGATGCAAAAAGTAATATCGAGATTGATCCTGAATTTGCTGACACAGCTTGTGTTTCGTTTACCTTTCTCAATGAAGGGGCAAGCTTCAACAATGTGTTTGGCTATTTTGTTTTTGATACGGACACACCACCCACCACACGCAGCGAAGTTGCACAGCACCAAGTTGTCTTTCCCCAATGCCTCTAAGCCGCCCGCAGGGGAAATGCTACAAGGTGATCAACTCACTTACCAAATCCCCCTTCAAGCAGGTCAGAGCCTAGGTTTTTATGTGGTACCTAACGGTTGGGGTTGGCTAGGTGAGTACGGCAAAGTCCCTTATGACGGACTATGGCGACAACCTTTTTACTCTTTGTCGGCACTCAACCCTAAGAGAAGTAAAGCAGAACGCTATCACAATGTGGTTTTTGTCGATGAGGAAAACGAATTCTTAGTCATCGGTTTTGAAGATACTCTATACAGCAGTGGGGATAAGGACTTCAACGATTTATTATTCTCTGTCAACGTGACGCCGTTTGCCGCTTTGGATGGAATTGATGACGCTTCAGACAGCCAGTACATTCCTTTGACAGCTTCGGAAAACTCACAACAGGGTGAAAGTACAACGACTTATTATCCAACCGCCAGCACCTATGCGACGCTCGCTTTTGAAGATCATTGGCCTTACGTCGGTGACTTTGATTACAACGATGTCGTCGTCCGCTACCAGATGACGCTTCAAAAAACGCCATCCAACGAACTTAAATCCTTAGAACTGGATGCTACGATTCAATCTTTAGGAGCGGATTACCACAATGCACTTGCGTGGCGAATTCCTAACTTAGGCTCAGACAATATTGAAACGGTCACCCTTACACTCAACAACACGCCTGTGTCACACAACATTGTTCAAATGGATGGCGAAGACGCCCTGTTTATACTGAGTGAAGATCTGCACCAAGACGTGAACACAAGCTGCGGCTTCTTCCGCAGCAAACGAAATTGTCAAATTCCATCGAATGGTGAGGTTACATGGTTCAATTTGTAAATCACTGTAAAACAAATTGAATGACGGCTTGAAATTGGTAGCGTATAGACATGACTTCTTAACGCACGCGGTTTAATTCGGACACCTCATCATGCAAACAAGAACTTGGAAAGACAGCTTAGTCAAAACACAATACGTCATGGATAGCGTATTGCTGATCGGCTTCATTTTGGTCTGCATTCCCAAAGTCACCGGAACGTGGGCACACGAGTGGTTGAGCCTGCTGTTCATTATCCCGCTTATTATCCACTTACTGCTGCACTGGGACTGGATGATGGCCTTGCCTAAGAACTTTGTTCATCGCCAATCCAATAAAGATCGATTTAACGCTATTTGGGATGCCCTTTTCTATCTGGTTATGCTGATGGCGACATTGAGTGGCTTCCTTGTTTCAGAAGCACTGCTTCCACAATTAGGATTACCTATCGATATCTTGCCTGTTTGGTCTAAGCTGCACCACGACCTAGGTAATCTGGTTATGCCGATGCTTGGTGTACACCTTGCTCTGCATTGGACTTGGATCAAAACAATGACCAAAAAAATGATTCAGAAACGCGATACAAAGGCAGGTGCTCAATGAAATATCTGGCAAAAAACTGGCAGCAAAGAACGATCATTATTGTTCTTATTTCATTGATTTTCAGTGGATTGATGTGGACGATAGAGTTTTCTTCATGGGCGGAGTCTATTAACAATTCTGCCATGATGACTGAATCACATAGCGATGAAAAATCCGCGCCATTTATATTCATGCTCGTGATGTCCTTCGTGAAATTGCTCGTACTCACGTTAGTTCCCTTTACTGTCACTTACGGCCTTGTTGCGCTTGTCAATAAAGTGAGTAAAAGCCAAAAACGTTCCGCGAAGACGATGCACACTCAACGCAACCGTTAGCGACACACAAATAATCTGGTAATGAGGTAACTACCTCACGCTTCAAGCGCCAGCTAAAGCTAATCCTTTATTTTAACTGGCGTGGAGCGAACTCCTAGCTTACTGTTTATAAGAGGCACACTTGATATCACTCCTGAAGTAACACGAGTGGACAGCATGTAGGGGGAAATTTGGCCAGCGTTATCCAAGAATGCAACCGTGAACTCAATAAAGTTGTCCAGTATTATCCGGAAGAAGCGCGCGATAGTGTTGATTGCCTAATGGCACAACTATTATGCTGCGAAATCTTTTTGATCCAATTTCCAATCCTCAACCATTTTAGAGGTAAAAGCTCTCCTTGGTATCATGTGCAGAACTTGCGTCATGCCCTGCTAACTAGCCCTCATCAAGGTGCTGTAAAGTGTTATGAAGAGCCGATATTTCAGGGTTGGTCGATGGCAAAAATTGATGACGCCCGTGTCTATGAAAAACCAATTCCAGACAGAGTGCGAAAAGCTTATGTCGACTATCAAGGCTTTCTTGAGCAGCTAAAACCTTAAGGTCGCTAACACCTAACTTACTGGTCTTGATAAATAATACCATTCAACCTGTCAATACCAAGCTTCCGAAGCCCCCTCGATCATGTCACAGCACACACATTGCAACAGCTTGAACTCTCAAAAAACTTCTGAACCTGAATGCGCTTTGTGTTAGGATGCTCGACCATTTTATGATGTGGGTCACACTTTTAACTACATGGCCACATTTAAATCCACAGCGCGATAAATTAACAGCGCTCCGTGAACAGTGATAATTTAATGTCAAATTCCAATACGGTTGAGGCTTGCTCAACCGCATCGATATCAGCGTATGATGCGATTCATCCACCTGAACGCATCAAGAGCCTTGCTGAAAAACTAGAAATGAACAACCCTGTATTCTGGCTCAGCGGTTCTTTCCTAACCCTCTTTGTCCTCCTTGCATTGACACACCCTATTGCCCTCTCAAGCGCTGTGAACTCCGGCTTTGATCTCGCTACTCGTTATTTTGGTGCCTTTTGGCAGCTACTCTTAATGGCTAACTTCATCATTGGCTTGGCCCTTTGTTTTGGTCGAACTGGTGATGTGAGACTTGGTGGTATGGCGCGTCCCGATGTAGAGAGCTTCAAATGGATGTCGATTGTGCTCTGTACGTTACTTGCTGGCGGCGGCGTCTTTTGGGCGGCGGCCGAACCAATTGCCCACTACTTGTCTCCACCACCACTATTCGGCTCTTCGTCCCCGGAAAACAACGCTATCAACGCGCTGTCACAATCTTTTGTACACTGGGGCTTTCTCGCATGGGCAGTATTAGGGGGGTTATCGTCAATCGTGCTAATGCATCTGCATTACGACAAAGGCCTGCCACTTAAACCCCGTACACTACTCTACCCATTGCTCGGACAGCGCGCCATTGAAGGTTGGATTGGCAATACTATTGATGCTTTAAGTATCATCGCTGTTGCCGCAGGTACTATTGGCCCGATTGGTTTTCTTGGCCTTCAGATCAGTTATGCGATGCAAGCGCTGTTTTCTATTCCCGACACCTTTGCCACTCAGGCGACGGTGGTCGTCATTGCGATGCTTTTTTACACCTTGTCTGCACTGAGCGGCGTTAATCGTGGCATTCAATTAGTCAGCCGCTACAACGTCATTCTTGCTGCGGCGCTTATCTTGTTCATCTTAATCGCGGGACCAACCGGCTTTATCATCGACAGTTACGTTCAAGGTCTCGGTACCATGATCGATCAATTTGTACCGATGGCAATGTACCGCGGTGATACTCAATGGCTGAGTTGGTGGACCGTATTCTTTTGGGGCTGGTTTATTGGCTATGCACCTATGATGGCCATTTTTATCGCGCGTATTTCACGCGGCCGCACCATTCGACAGTTAATTCTCTCCATTAGCATTGCCGCTCCATTGGTGACGTGTTTTTGGTTTACCATCGTAGGTGGCTCTGGACTGGCCTTTGAGCTGGCTACACCTGGTATCATTAAAGCTGGTTTTGAAGGGTTCAATATGCCAGGTGCGCTACTGGCTATCACTATGCAACTGCCATTTCCGTTGCTGATTTCAATCCTATTCTTAATTTTAACCACCACCTTCATTGTGACCACCGGCGACTCAATGACCTACACCATTACTATGGTGATCTCCGGCGACAAGGAGCCCAATGCTCTGATTCGCGCTTTCTGGGGAGTCATCATGGGTGCAGTGGCGATCGTGTTAATTTCAATGGGCAGTGGCGGTATTTCTGCATTGCAATCTTTCATTGTGATTACTGCGGTACCAGCGTCATTCATTATCGCCCCAAGTCTTTGGTATGCGCCTAAAATTGCCAATAACATGGCGAAGGAACAAGGCTTATAAATCACGAAGCCGACCTAAAAGGTCGGCTTACTTTTTGTCATTAACGCTGAATCCAAAACCACTCAAACTACTATGGGCTATTTAACTTCCAATCCAATCACGGTTTGTTGATTGTCGAGTGTAAGGTGAATGGTTCCACTCCCGTCCAGCGGTGCTCGATTTTGAGTATCAACAACTTCCAGCGCTAACTTCACCATCGCACCACTGTTCATTTTTATCAAATAGGCTTTATTATTAACGTACGCACTATTCTCAATCGGCGGAAAATAGAGCACAGCGAACTCTTGTTTATAGTCTTCGTAGATAGAAAAGCAACGTTTAGAATCAGACTGACACTCTGCTATCTCTGCAGATATCGTGGTGCGGTATTTGTCCGTCGTATCACGCAAGATATGAATATACTGCGCTTGATTATGTGGCTTCCCATAGAAATGGTCATCATCTTGGCAATAAAGCCTAACCAGATCACCTTTGCTGCTGTGAGATACCGTAAGGTGCTTATCGACTGCATGATGGGTTAACGTACTCTCACTGATCCAAGGAACATCGTAACCGCGATGATCCATTTCTGATAGCAAATATACCGCTTCCATATCGCCATATAGCGCGTCGAGAAACGTGTATTGGTAGCTGCCATTTTGTGCCTGATACTCTTGCGCGGCGCCTTTGGAGTAGCTTTGACTCAATGTAAGCATAGTCCCTGATTTTGGCTCCGCGATTTCCAGTTCAAGCTTACTCTCGCGCCCGTATCGATAGGTTGTAATGCCATTGCTGGCCTTGCAAAAGCTGACCGATTTACCGTTTCTCAATTCACAGCCAGCAACACGCTGTTCCTCGGTCATACATAAATCGTTTGATTGCACCATGGTTGAAAATAAACAAAGCGCGGCGGCTAAACATAGGGCTTTGTTCATACTCTTCCTCTCTTCAATTACTGGAACCAGTTGTTTTTACACAACAATTATCGACAGTAATAAGAGGATTCGCCGCGCCGAGATCGCTAAATAAAGCTAAGATTGTCAATAGTTTGGAAAGTTTTCGAGTGAGCTATCAGTAAAGGAAAGAGACAATGAACACCCAGCTATCTTCATGCCAACTCACTCGCAAAATGTCACTGACTTATCATCGCAAAAAGTCGCGCTCTACTTTATCGTGAAATAGGCTTACTCGCTCAAGCACCGATTCTAAATGTTGGCGCTCCAACGTCGACAGCTTGGCCAAATCGATATCATCATTAACCTTGCAAAGATCGGTGTACTCGTCGATTTGGTTCATAAATCGTAGCTGCCATATATGATCAAAGATATACAGCATGTCACGAAGCGTCGGGGCGTCCAACTCCTGCTTTGCCGCCAAAAGTTTAAGACGAGTGACGGTATTACTCTCACGAATATCATGTTTTAACGCGTACAGACGACAGAAGATCTCCATTGGTCTTAAGCATTGCTTGAGGTTCAAGGTTAACTGCCCTTGATGATTCTCCACTTTGATCTGTTTCGTCGCGGTCAGTGGGATCTCATGCTGCAGGCAGTTATGTGCGTACGTTGTAAAAAACGATGGTTGGCGCTTGAGCTGATGTTGAATATTGTCGTGCATCGCATCCACTAGTGCCCCTTCACCATAGGTCGCGCGAATATCGAAAAACACATTCAGCTCCAGTATCGACTCAGCGGTAGCGTCTGCTATCCAGCGTTCAAAGTTGCGATTCCACTCATCAAGGCTCAAACACCACTGGTGATTCGACGCCATAATCAGTCCTTCGCAATAACGATATCCTGCACGATTGAGCATAGAGCAGACATTTTCAGCCAAGCTCAAAAAATAGCGGCGAACTTGCTTTAACTCAGTCGGCTCTAACGTGGCACCATCAAACACAATGGCGTTATCTTGATCGGAAAACAGCGTCATGTCGTGACGCGCGTTACTACCAAAAGAAATAAAGGTAAACGGTACCGGTGGCTCACCAAGCTCAATCGTCGCCAACTGGATAAATCGGCAGATAGCCGCATCGTAGGCAGTACCTATGGTTCGGCGCAATATTTCAGGACGGCAGCCAGACTCTATCATCTGACGGATAACGACCGTCAATTGATTCAGTGTTTCCACAGCATGGCCTGGCGAATGGCTTTGTTCTATCTTGCTGATGATATCAGCGACCATAGGCTGATAGTCACGCACCTCATCGATAACGCCAAAACTACCGCCATAAATCTTGCGGGTTATCGGCCTGAACGACAGTACGTGCCCCTGTTTTTCAGACAAGAAGATACGCGATGAGCTAACAATGATATCTAGGGTATTGCCGTGTTTAGTGATAAGTTGCGCTTCAAACTCCCCAGGCTCAACTCCACCATCAAACAGTGCCTCAAGGTGCGCCAGCACTTTGGTGTTTTGAGGTGATTGAGTAAATAATCGAGACCAAATATCTTGCTGCTCAAAATCGTGTTCACTATAACCTACCATGCGATGAAGACAGGCATTGGAGTATATGATCTGCCCATCGGTCTCCAAAATGTAGCCTTCATTCGATGATTCGACTAAAGCACGATAGCGATCTTTCGCTTCATGTAGCGCGATTTCGGCGCGCTTTTTCCGATTTTCAATCACTTTGCTTTGCGACATAACAAAGCCGATACACACTACAAGACCGGCAAAAATCGCGGCAAAAATGGCGTAAAGCGTCCCTTCTAGCTTGTCGATACCCTGCTGGACATCGTCCAAATAGACACCTGTACCTATGATCCATTGCCACTCGTCAATGCCCTCCACATAAGTCAGTTTCGGCGTGGTCACATCCGCTTGGTCATTCCACTGCCACAAGTATTCCAAAAAACCATGTTGGTGGTTATCGACTAGCTTAGTGAACTCGACAAACACAGCAACACCGTCGTTATCTCGATAGTCACTGAGGTCTTGTCCTGTTAAGTCAGCGCGATAGGGGTGCATCACCATCGTTGGCTTACTGTCGATAATGAAGAAGTAATCGCGATTGTTAGGCCCATAGCGCATGGTTTCAATTTCATTCTTCGCGCGGATTTGCGCCTCTTGGAGGCTGAGCTCGCCTTTTTGCTCAAGCTCAATGTAGCTATCGACAATACTCACCGCAGAGGAGGTCAGCTGCGCCAACATGTTGCGCTTTTGCTCGACCATCGACTGCTCAACAAAGGGGACAATGGCGAAAATAATCGCAGCAACAAATAACACCAGCGCCAAAATCGAGGGGGCAACAATACGCAAGGTAAAGCGGTTTAACAGTCCGCGATTTTCAGAATGACGTGCATGTAAACCATCAAAGTAATCCATCAATTCATTGGCGCTCAATACAGCACTGAGTTCATCGCCGTCATGGGCATCGTGGTATTTGGTTTGAAACGTGCCATTTTCAAAATCAGCACGGGAAGGAATATACCCGTCGTAATCATCACGAATATGAGTTTCAAACACATTGCGTATCTGCTGGCGCGAATACTGGCCACTGAACTCTTGATACGCCTCGTTCAGCGCTTCTTTACAGTGCCGAAATCGACGGTGATCGTAGGGATCGCGAGTCACTGTCCCTTGCTTTAGAGCATGATCAAATCGATCGTGTTCAAAAAAACCATCAATCCATTTATGAATGTCTTCGGCACGGAGTCCGAATAATTGCTCCGTTCGATTGGCGTGCTCTGATATCTTCATTATCGCTAGGTGTTTGATTTCATAAGTTAATAACAAGAACCTGTGCTCGGCCTCGCAACTACAACAAAAAACTCACTTTACCCCGCGATCATTGGTGACATGCTAATCCAAATCAATAAAAGCCGTTTTCAATTTATTTACCTTTCATTCAATAGTGAAACACGGATCCAGCTGGTACCGATCATGGGTGCTGGCTATCACTAAGGAGAACACAAAGTTATTAAGTCTCCCTTCTGGCATTAAAAGAAGGAGCGCGGTAGCGGCTGGGATGCCGACTCGTATCAATCGAAGGTTGGTATGCCGTGCGCAAGTAGCCTTAAGTGCCGACTGGTTGTTCTCCCTCTCACAAGGGAAAGAGACGTATGTCTGGAAGTAGTAAAACCTTTTATAGGGATATGCGCCGTAAAGCGCAAGAGTTTGAAAGCAGGGAAGAATTTCTGAACCATGATCTTAAGATCATGAGCTTCAGACGGTGGGGTATTCACTTACCCTTTCGTGATTACAGTATCGAGATAGAAGACTGGGTACCGGCGATTGCCGCCACCATAGGGAAAGTGGTCATGGTGACAGCCATGGTCGCAGTGTTCGCAGCACAGTTTGGCCTATCACCGGAATTTGTCGCAGAAAACGTCCGATACGAGCTACTCATTGCGGGTGCTCTATTCGTTATCTTGTTTTCTGCGATTCTTAACCCCAATGCGAACCTTGCTGGAACACATGGGCCAATGATACCGCTGATACCCCTTGTGGCTGCCGCAGGTGGACACCCACTCGCCCTAGGTATAATGGTGTGCGCATTCGGGATGATACTCGCGCTCACCAAAGGGGGCTCCAAGTTGATGACCCTCACCGGGGTCGGCGTACGGGGAGGCTTGCTGATTTACTTAGGAGCCGTCGGCCTAATCAGCCAAATCAATAAAACCGAAGCATGGGCAAGCGCTAGCGGCCATGGCTATATCTCGTTTGCGGTGATTGGTGTCACTGTGTTGGTGTACGCCTACCTGGCTAAAGTGAACAAACGCTGGCTAGCTATCCCGCTTTGCTCGGCGATTGCCGGTATTGTCGCGTACGCCATGGGCGCAGAGTTTGCTTTTACTACCGAACCTGGCTTACCACATTTAAGTCCATTCTACTGGTGGGGTGAAGACACAGGTTGGAAGCTGGGCTGGCCGACGCTTGAACACTACATTGCGGTTGTACCGTTTGCACTTTTGGCTGTGGCGATGTGGTCACCTGACTATTTAGGTCACCGTGTATTCCAAGAGCTGAACTATCCAAAAGAAGCCAAAGGCGTACTGATGAACGTTGACGATACCATGATGGTGGCATCGATTCGTCAAGGTGTGGGCTCTTTACTTGGCGGCTCGAATCTCGCCTCTTCTTGGGGTACCTACATGATCCCAGCGGCTATCGCCAAGCGCCCTATTCCTGGTGGCGCGCTGCTTACGGGTATTTTGTGTATATTGGCCTCAGTGCTGGGCTATCCAATGGATTTAGCCATGTGGGAACCGGTGCTGCGCGTTGCGCTGATTGTTGGTGTGTTCCTGCCTCTACTTGAAGCAGGCATGCAGATGATTCACAAACACAAAGACTCACTCAGTGCGGGTATCTGTATTTTCTCGTGCGCATTTGTGAACCCGGTGTTCGGCTGGGCAACGACTATGCTGCTCGATAACATGGGCTTCATTGGCGATAGCGAGCGCGCTAAAACCCTGTCCAAAAAGGACAAGTACCTAATCCCAGGTCTGGCGTTTGTGGTCTGTATTGGCTCACTCGCAGTCGTCGGTCAATTGCCGGGTATCCCTGCTTTGATTGGTAACTAATCCCACGCTTTATTGACTCTCACCCAAGCGCCTTGTTTTAGCAAGGCGCTTTTTCTCATCTCACTTTAATCGTAACGCGATGTCGCTCGGCAGAGAGACATAATGATCCCAAAGCACACACCCTGAGTAATCATTGCGGTGCCGCCATAACTGAAAAACGGCAACGGGCTACCCATGACAGGTAATAGACCACTGACCATACCGGTATTGATAAACGCGTACAAAAAGAAGCTGAGCGCTAGCGCACCGCAAACCAAACGGCTATAGGCATGATGGCAATGACAAGCGAGCCACAAGGCTCTCAGCGTAATGAACAGATAGAGCGACAGAAGCAAAACGCAACCAACAAACCCCCACTCTTCTGCAAACGCAGAAAAAATGAAGTCAGTGTGACTTTCTGGAATAAAGCCCAACGAGCTTTGAGTGGCGTTCGTCCAGCCCTTCCCCGTTACCCCACCAGAGCCAATAGCAATATGGGACTGGATAATTTGATACCCCGAACCGAGTGGATCACTTTGCGGATTTAAGAACTGCAAAATGCGTTTCTTTTGATAGGTTTCTATCACAAAGAACCATAACAAAGGGGCAGAGGTTGCCACTAGAGCGACAAAGCCTCCGATGATCTTCCAACTCATGCCAGCGAAATAGAGCACAAACAGCATGTAAATCACGCCAAAGATTGCTCCATCCAAGTCTGGCTGAATAAAGATTAGACCCGCGGGAATGGCAGTCATCAAAATAGCCGCAATCAGCCGTAAGCCACTTGGTCTTGTGCCTTCCCTTTGAATAAACCAAGCCACCATCATTGGAACCGCAAGCTTTACCAACTCTGAAGGCTGAAAGCGAACCCCAGCTATACTTAGCCAGCGCTGAGAGCCATTACTGCTATCTCCTGCCAGCACCACACCGATTAGCAGGATAATGGTGAGTAAGTAAAGATGCGGTGAGAAACGTCGATACTGTTTCGCCGGGATCGAAGACATAATCAACACGCAGGTCAGTGCAATGCCGCAGCGCATCAAATGATTGGTCATCATCGCTTCGCTGTAACCACTGGCACTCCAAATGGTGAGCGAGCCAAGCATCATGATCGAGATAATCGCCAGCAAGATACTAAGGTCGAGCTGCGGAGTCTTAAAATTTTTCAACATGGGATTCTAATCAGAGGCGCTGCAAACGCCTCCTATGTGTGAGCTAGGAAATAGGACAGTATTAAAACTTATTGAGACGACGTTTCTTGTCACCGATAAGCCTACGCAGACGCCAGGTCGCAAAGGTGAAGATCGCCGCACAGAGCGTTGCAACAGGTGCTGCCATCAACACCATGGTAGCAAAACGGCTAATAGGCTCAGGCAGGGAAGGTAAGAGAAATCCTACGCCGGCCAGCAGGGCAATCCACAAGCTGGCACTGAACCAAGCAAAGTAGTGGAAACGCTGTACTTCATGCAGTCGAATCCCCATCACCATAGGTACCAGGCAGCGAACACCGGGAGCAAATCGAGCCATGAAAAGGGCAATAAGCCCATGGCGACCCAAAAGGTTATCCACCATTTTCATGTTGCTCTCAGGGACTTTGTTTACCCACCCTTGGACGACAGGCAAACGGTTTAACCAGCGCCCTTGTAAATACGCAAGCCAACTGCCCACGGACGCGGCAATGATAAGCAGCGCAAACGCGAGAAATGGGTTAAGAACCCCTACCGCAGACAAGGTACCCACCAGCACCACGACACTATCGCATGGCAAAGGTGCCGCAGGCAGGAAGCTGCTTTCTAGAAAAATAAACAAAGAGACCAAAACATAGATCAGTACCGCACTGCCAGGCGACAGCAGTGCGTCGAAGTCTTGATGCCATATAGCAATCAACACCTCTTGAGTCGCATCAAACATAGACACTCCAAAAGCTTAACGAAATGAGGAAGTTAAATCTTTGAAAGTGTGACTAACGCGAGTGAATGAAACGAAATTGTAGGTTGGACTCTTGCCAGCCACCGAGCCGAGGATTAGCAAAGGCGAGATAGCTGCTTGGGAAGGTGCATCTTAACTGCGAAAGCACAAACCATGAGGTCAGTGAAAACGCGACAATCAACCAAGGCAAGGGATCGCTCGGTCGGAACTGAGCTTTGTGTGATGGTACTCGCCATGTAGAAGGACGTAAAAGTTGATTCTCGTTAGCGAGGTCGGGCGCCCGCTCTGGATTTACGACCGCAGGCTGATAGGAATACCTCGTCTCACTAATAGACTCGGCGACGCTGCTCAAAAGCAACATCGTTAGCAAAGTCAGCAGTAATGGGAAGAAGTTAATCGTTCGCTTCACACAGAAAGCCTAGTAGTGGGATCTGCTTATATGTACTGCTAAGCGCTCAAAAAAGCAATGAGAAATTAACGACTCTTGGTAGCCTTAAAACTCTCGATTCATCTTCGATAAGCACGAGATAAGCAAAGCCTCTTGCCCCTCATCAAAATGGCGGGTGATGTCTTTGACCAAACTCTGGTGCAATTGGTTGTGGTGACGGTGAATCGCTTGCCCTCCCTCGGTCAAACCCACCACAATCGCGCGGCGATCATTAGGGTGTGGGAAACGCTCAATCAAGTTTGCAGCAACCAGCTTATCGACCTGTACCGTCAGCGTGCCGGTCGTGATCCCCAACTTGTCAGCAAGCTCCTTCATTCGCATTGCACCATGAGCACCCAAAACCTCTACGGTGTGTACTTGCGCCAATGAATACCCTGTCTCTTTAACAACGGACTGCTCCCAAGATGACATCTTGTCGTAAAACTCGGTCAATAGCTGGTTTAGCGTTTCTAGATTCTGCATTAAGTCGAACGTACTTCTAGTGTGAGATGGCTAATCTTATCAAACTTACTGAGTTTTTGTTTATACGCCTGCAAAGAAAGCGGGTCTTTAGACACTAAGGTAATGGCCGCAGCATAATGATGACCGCTCACTCTCCACATATGCAAATCAACCACGTCTGCTGAGGGGGCGAGTTCATGACGAATCTCAGTTCGATACGTTTCCTCTACGCTCTCATCGAGCAAAATAGGGCTGGTTTGTTTCAAAAGGTTGAGCGTCCACTTACCAATAACCACAGCACCAACAATGCCCATAAATGCATCTAGCCAATTCCAACCATAGAGCTTGCCAAGAATCAAAGCGCCGATAGCTAACAACGAGGTCAATGCATCCGCTAAAACATGCATGTAGGCCGCTCTTAAATTGTGGTCATGGTGATGATGCGAATGTCCGTGCTCATGTGAATGGTCATTGTCATGCGAGTGATGATGAGAATGATCGTGATGATGATCGCCAAGCAAAAACATACTCGCGACATTCACGGCAAGTCCTATAAAAGCCACGACAATTGCCTCATTAAAATGAATCGGCTGTGGATTGAACAATCGATGCACCGATTCGACGACCATCATAAGCGCCACAATACCTAGAGCAATAGCACTGGTATACCCCCCAAGCACGCTGACTTTACCTGTGCCAAAGGAAAACCGCTCGTTGTCCTCATGTTTCTTAGCATAGCGATAGGCAAATAACGTGATACAGAAAGCAGCAGCATGTGTCCCCATGTGCCACCCATCAGCCAAGAGTGCCATGGAGCCGTAAAAGGTTCCCGCCACTATCTCGACGACCATAGTGGTTACAGTTAGCAGCAGCACATAGAGCGTTCGTTTTTCACCTTGGTGATTATGACTAGAGAAATTATGTGAGTGAGGGGCGGATTCAAAAGGCATTAGGCACACTTTGTTTGACAATCAAAATACTTGACAATCAATGTAGTTTGATTATCAAACAAAGTCAAAAGTTTAAACGCCTAGATCCTGATAATCTTTGAGAATCGACTCAATCCAAAGACATTGATAGAAATAAACTATCAACTAAATAGGAGTAATTTACTTCTGTTACTGAGAATTATTATCAATAATGACCTCATCAACACAGATTAACGTTCATGAGGGTAACGTAATGATCAAGACACTTACTTTTGCAGGTATACACTTCTCTATCGCGACTATGGTTGCGTTTTCTCTGACTGGAGACTTCTTGCTTGGTAGTCTGGTCGCTATGGTAGAGCCGACTATCAACACTGGCGCGTTTTATCTTCATGAGAAGCTTTGGCAAAAACTGCCTTACCTAAAACGTCATGAGTCAAAGACTCAAGTGAAAACGGCAAGCTTTGCTGTCATCCATTTTGGCGTGGCGTTTAGTGTTACTTACCTACTGACTGGCGATGCCTTTATTGGTGGTCTAATGGCAACGATTGAACCCGCTATTAACTCGGTTGCTTATTTCTTCCATGAGCGTGTATGGCAACGCAACAAACACAACGTGGCACCACTTAGCATCACTAAAGCGGTAGCGGCATAACTCGCAAAATCCTCACTATCCAATGTGTCAGCGCGCTCCTATCAAAAGTGCTGACATATTGGACAACGCATCACGAGCAAATCCAATAGGGGTCAAGTCTTGCGTTTTGCCTTTCAAGGTTGATCCTTTATAGTAGAACGTTCATACACTTATGAGACGACCCCCACCGTTATGAGCAGACCACTACGAATCGAATACCCAGGCGCCCTCTATTATGTGAACTCGAAAGGCAACGACGGACAGTCTGTTTTTCAAGACCGTGAAGATTTTGAACTGTTCCTTCAAGTGCTCGATCACACCGCAACGCGCTACAACTGGATGGTTCATAGTTACTGCTTGATGAAGAGTCAGTATCACCTGCTGATTGAAACGCCAGATGGCAACTTAAGTATCGGCATGCGCCAGCTTAACGGCGTCTACACACAGCGCTTTAATCAAAAACATGGTCGCAGTGGACACCTATACCAGGGGCGTTTTAAATCCATTCTGGTCGAAAGAGACGCGCACTTTCTCGATGTCGGTCGTGACATTTTGCTCAGCCCAGTCAAAGCGAATATGGTCGTGGATCCAGAAAGTTATCCGTGGAGCAGTTGGGGCTACCTCAACGGCAGCAAAACAGCACCAACATGGTTTGTCAGTAAGCCCACTCTCGAATCTTTTGGCACAGATCGCGAGCAAGCATTGAGCCACTACAAACAGTTTGTTCTCGAAGGGAAAGAGTGCAATCCATGGCAACATCTAAAACGTCAAATTTTCTTGGGCGATGAGGACTTTATTCAGCGCCACCTTACGCAACTTGAATCGCTGACCGGGGAGCTTGGTGAGATCCCAAGTGCCCAGCGACGCTCAGCACCTCTTAGCCTGAAAGAATATGAGCAGAAAGCCAATAGCCGAGATGAAGCCATTTGCCTTGCGTTTCGCAGTGGTGGCTACACACAAAAGCAGATCGGTGCCCACTTTGGCCTGCACTACTCACGCATCAGTCGAATCGTGTCTAAAGGGCAAGCTTAGTCACCAGCCGGTTAGTGCCATACGAACAAAAGCCAGCAATGTTCAAGTGACATTGCTGGCTTTTTTACAGGTAGGAGTCAGTTACTGGTTTGTGCCAAGCGGCGTACCATCCGCCGACACATAGTACTGATTGATAATGCGTCCGTATGGGTCAAGAGCGTTATGGAATATACGAACCACATCGTCCTTTTGGCCACCAGAAACTTGGGTCATCCCCTCACCAATGGTGACACGGCTACCCTCGCCTTCTTGCTGAGGATGATATAGATACAAATCGCCTTCAGTGACAAACGTACTTGGTCTTGACCATTGGTAGACAAACTCATCCTTACGTCCGTTAAGCTGTTTTACTTCAGCCATGTACGGCGTCATTTCCAGCTGTGATGCTGGCGGCTCAGTCAGATAAATCTGTTTGTCCAAAACTTGAGCATCAAAGTGGAATGCCACTGTATATGTTTGGTTACTCGGGATTGCACCAGCTTCACTTATTGGGTACCCAGAAAGCATACCGCTAACAAAGTTGCCACTATCGACGAGATGGCAACTGGTCGAGTTCGGCGTACGGTAGACTTTATCCATCTTAATCACCTGGTCGGACGGCGATGTCACGGTGACAGAATTTAAGCCATCAATTACCGAGCTAAGCGGCGCTAACTCATCGAAAAACTCTGGATTGCCGAACTGCCACTCCCCCACTTCAGGAACCAACTCGCAGTCAGAGGCCGTCAAAAAACCAGACGTTTCAAACACCCAATCAAACGTATCAAAGTCACCCCAATTATAAGGTTTCGTCGCTTGGTTTAACTTGTATACCGCGTAAAAAGAGGTCGGGTATGGCTTATCGTCACCAAGGAACTTCAGCTTGCCTTCATCAAGCTCAAACCAAGCTTGGTCGCGCGCAATACTACTAGACGTGCTGGCTTCAAATGCCGTGGTATACCCTACCAGATAACGCTTTATCTCAGGCTGACTGTCAAGCAGCACTAAATCGCGATAACGCTCTAAAGACGCATCCTCTTCATTCGGCAAAACATTAAAATAGTTTTGATGCAGCTCTGCTCGGTTTGCACCAAACCAATGTGCTTCTGGCGCTAAGAACGCTTCAAACCCGGCCTGATCATCTTTAAGAAGAATCATGGCTTCGAGTATCTGCGAGGCTTGATTAAGCAGCGCCAGTTCTAACTTGAGCGTCTCCATCCCATAGTCCTCAGGCAACAACTGCTCCCCTTGCCAACCTTGCGCATAGGTAAGCGTTAGAGAGTGTTTAGGGTTAGGCCGGTAAGTCACCACAGCGCCATCAGAGTGATACTCTAACGCTAAAGCGGATAAGATAGCATCGAGTTCAGTGTGATCAGCTGGATAATACTCACGAAGCAAGTCGCTGTTTAGACCCACTCCCGCTGCTTCAAACAATGGTTTTAGAGTGTACTTCAACTCAACTTGCGCGGCTTCAATCGCTGCCGCAGTGAACTTAGACTGGTGCAGCTCAAAATCTTCAAACACAAGCTCAGCATCAACGCCCGCAACCTTACCAATAAGTAAGCGTGTTAGCGGGTTTAGATTCAAGTGCTGAGACATGTTATCCATCAAAATGGTGTACTCGTTGATGGCTTTAACACCAGAGGCTCCATCGATCTTAAGCAGCGTTGGATACACCAATTGCCCAGCATTGGCGATGGTAAAATCACCACCTTTTGGCGCTGTGTACACCATGCTATTGAGAACCGTTGTTCTATTGGGGCTTGCATCGACCTGTGCCAAGGCGATACGCCCTTTGATCCCACCACCAGCCGATGCTAGCCCTTGAATTGTCGAAAAAGAGGGATTGGTTTCGTTGGTATCACTGTCTTGGCTACAGCCACCCAGCATCATCCCCAAACCAACCAAGATAGAAAGCGCTTTGATGTTCATTATGTTCCTAAGCCATTACTGCTAAACGACATTCCGTCTCGCATAAAAAGAATTTGGCGGAGTCTAACTCAACCTTATCCTGTGGCTCCAAACAATAAAATCTATCGTGATCATGATTGCCGTTAATCAACGACTAAACTCACCCACACTGCGTCTTTAGCAAAGCTCAAATGTCATAAATGCGTCCAAAAACATGCGCTGAATATCACAATTAATTGAAATTTAATCTTTTTGCACAAACCAAATGCAACACTTATCACACAAATACCTTCACTATGACAGTAGACTCTGGCGCTGAATTTATAAAAATAGAGCCAATTTATGAAGACAATAAAAACAACACTCGCATTACTTGTAGGAGCAGTGGTGCTCTCTGGATGCAATGACTCCGACAAGCAGGCAGTGGCAGAGTCAACTCAAGTGAAAATCGCAACCTACAACCTCTCTTTTGATCGAGCAACCTTTGCCGATTTAGTTGCGGAAATGCAAATAGCTCCAGAGACTCAGCAGCAACTGGTTACCACCTACCTTGATGGCACTATCGACGATGCTGACAAAAGCCAAGCGGAGAAGGTCATCCAAATCCGAAATGTTGCGGCGATTATTCAGAAAAACCGTCCTGACGTGCTCATGATGGCGGAGTACAACAATGATGGTGCCGGTGAAGACAAAGCTGCGCTGATCGGCTTTCAAACCAACTACCTCTCGGTCGCTCAAAGCCTAGATGGTGCGAGCGGTGATGCTAACTTAGAGCCGATTGAGTACCCTTTTTCGGAGTCTTACGCGACCAATACCGGCCTACTTTCAGAACTTGACCTTGATAACAATGGCGTTGCTGGCCAGCTACCGGGCGACGCTTGGGGCTTTGGGTTTTATCACGGCCAATACGCGTTTGCACTGATGTCCAAGTATCAAATAGATACGGCCAATACACGCACATTCCAAGAATTCAAATGGAAAGACATGGCAGGCGCTGAGATACCAACCATTACTCTTTGCGATGACGCCAACAACCCAATTCCTGCTGGTATGGCTTGCGGTGACAACTGGTATACCAATGAAGAGTGGCAACAGGTAAGACTGTCTTCCAAAAACCATGTGGATGCACCGATTATCATTCCAACAGCCGATGGTGATGAAGTGGTACACTTGTTGATGTCTCACCCTACACCACCAGTATTCGATACGGGTAAAAACAAAGCGCAAAATGCCGCGGAAGTAACGTTTTGGCATGACTACATTCAAGGTAAAGACTACTTCTACGATGATGACGGTAGCACAGGTGGACTTGATAGCAGTGCCAAATTTGTGATGATGGGCGACCAAAACCTTGACCCTGTTGCTGGCGATGGTATTAGCGCGGTTATGCAAGCGCTGCACAACGACCCACTCGTCAATCAAGCGGTTTCAAATGGTGAGCTGTACCCAACAAGCTCAGGTGCGGCAGAGCATGCTACTGACAACAGCTCTACACACCCAGCGCCTAATCGCCTCACTTCAACCTTTGGTCTAGCTGTCGACTATGCTCTCCCTTCTCAGACGTTAAACATCGTTGATTCTGGGGTTTACTGGGCAGCAAGTTACGAAGAAGGTCGTTTGCTGTTTAATGATTCACGTATCGGAAAATGGGGTAATGGAAAGGATGTCTCGTCCGATCACCGTATGATTTGGATTAAAGCGGAGTTCTAACTTTTCCTTATTCACATTCGCCTTAGCGGCCAAATCCGACGCTTAAGTCATCGCTAAGGCGAATGGTCACTACTGACTATCTGGCCTCGCCTCCTTTTTGCCTGCAAGCCGTCATTGGCATTCGAGTTGATTTCCCGTCAATGGTGCAGTCCACCAAAAAGCCAATTTTCCCGCCACTTTGACTGGCAAAGCTAGCACTTGAGAGCAAGAGTAGCGCCCCCATACCGGCGGCAATCATCCATTTCATAACGTGTCTCCTTACTTACAAAAGACACCATTAATTATGTATGAGAATGATCATTTCGCCACGCGTGTCAGCATGTGTCACCGGATAAAACTAGGCTCGATCGGAAACGAATTGTGCGATACAGCTCACTTACGACATTTAACTATCTGAATAAATGAACAATTTGTGCATGTTGACGGAAGAGTAAGTTAGAATCGGCAAGCCTAATAACATAGAGTCGGCATTAAGACTGACCCAAAAGGCATATCAGAGTAACAATAGCAGTAAGGTAAATAAATGAATCGAATCGTTCATGTACCCGCGCATTTTTGCGAAGTGGGAAAACATGAAGCTGTCGACTATAGCGATTCTCCCGTGTGGCGAAAAACGGGGTATTCCAAATCGGTAGTGGACAGTGTCCGTCTAGCAGAAGATCTGCAAAAAGCGGTCGCGACACTCAATCATGATGGCTTTGAGGTGGTCTCTATTACCCCAATCACGAGTGGTGACTATGACTTTAAAGCAATACTTGAGGCGGGTGGAAGAGGTGAAAATGGTTACGGTGGTTATGGCTATGGTTACGGCTTTAGTTATACGCAAGGACTGATTGTTACCGCCAAACGCATTCAAGCTGTCTAAACCTAATTAGAAGTCTCTAAACACGACCAAATGTTTCTGTAGAGAAGATTGCATACTGAATTTTACATTCTGCCACGCTCTGCTCATCGCGCTTTTTGAGCAACATGGTAAGATCGAGCTATACCAATTCGCTCCTTTTCCGCATCCTATTGATTGGTAAAAAGGCCGACCGGGATCAGCACCCAGTCGGCCTTTTTGTTTGTGCTTTATCAACCAAATAGCATTAAGAAGCGGTCGCGTGCTGCTCTAGCTCTTGGTGTGTCGCGGTTGTCACGTATTGACCATCTAGGTAGAAGTCAACGCTGTCTTGGCCGCTTACGCCTACCAACGTGCGTGCTTTGCCCGCATCATCCAAAAATTCCATTTGCATTGTGCTGTCGTCAAGTTTCGATAGTTTCACTGGCGCTGTTGAGAACTTCTTACCTACTTTGTGGTTTACTTTAATGTAAGCCTTAGCCGGTGTGTCAGCGACGGCTTTTTTCTTTGTGATAGGGTTCGTACCCGTCCAGAACTCAATAGAGTTAACAACAAATAGGTCAGCAGCCGCTGTGATCGCGTACACTGGTGACATCAAAGTATACAGACCTGCGCGCGCGTAACGGTTATCGACACCCTTTAGGTTCACTTCGTACATTAGTGCACCTGTTGTCGCCATTTGGCCGATACAGCCTGTTAGCATAGTAGACATTAGCGCCGCAGCAATTGTTGTTTTGATCAGTTTCATCACTTAAACACCTATTGCCTGTCCGCGTATTCAAAGACAAGCAAGTTGATTGAAATCATTAGAAAAACACCAGTCAATACCACTGACGTTTTCATTCTCACCACCAATAAATGGCGCGGGATTATAACTCCAATCAAATAGAGTGCTAGGAAGGCAAAACGGGAAAAATCGACGCGTTAACAAAGGTGATCAAATTCACCAATATTTGTACCAAAACGAGGACAAAACTAACTTTTTATTCAATAAGTTACGTATAATTCGTTTTTTTGTAGGCCAGCTGATGTGATCACCAGCTGGTTACAAAAAAGCAAACTAGGCCAGCCTTTCCCTACAACAGCACCAAACTTGCCGTGCCTAAGAAAGCGAAAAAACCGACGACATCAGTGACTGTGGTGAGGATAACCGAACCTGCCAGAGCCGGATCAAGGTCGAGTTTATCGAGGATTAATGGAATCAACACCCCAAACAAGGCTGCGGTGATAATATTAACGACGATCGCCAGAGCAATCGTGCCGCCAAGCAGTGGCGATTGAAACCACAGCCCTGCTACAGCGCCAATAATCAACGCCCACAGCAGACCGTTGATCGCACCAATGCCAAGCTCATTTTTTATCAGCGCAAACCGGTTTCCTGCAGTGATCTGATTTAGCGCCATAGAGCGCACCATCAAGGTCAAGGTTTGGCTACCTGCAATGCCGCCCATGGAGGCCACAATAGGCATCAGAACCGCCAGCGCGACCACTTGCGCGATCACATCTTCAAACAGACTAATAGTTACAGAGGCAAGAATAGCAGTGAGGAGGTTAATGCCGAGCCACACACCACGTTTTTGTGAGCTTTTAAGAATCGGCGCAAACAGGTCATCGCCTTCGTCCATACCAGTACCCGCCATAAGGCGCGTTTCGTAAATTTCACGCTGAGTACTTAGTGCGAACTTCCAATCGATCTCACCTAGCAGTCGTTTACGCTCATCTAGGACAGGAAGCGAGGTAAACGCAGAGCGCTCCATGGCATCGACGGCTTCAGCGAGCTCTAGTGTGGCACTTAACGTGCTCACATGCTCCAGCACTAAAGACTTGATGCGTGTCGATGACTCTGCGCCGACCAACTCAGCGTATTCGACCATACCGCGAAAGCGGTGCTGTTTATCGATCAGATAAACGTAACCCGATGGCTCATGGGTGTACTTATCCACCAGCACTTTGGCACGGGCGACGGAAATATTAAATGGCAGTGCCACCACTTTACGCTCAACCCAGCGACCCAGCTCTTCTTCTTGGTATTCATTCGCAAGGTCGTAAAGCTCTAGCTCTGCAGGCTCTAGGAAGGAGATGGCCTCTTCGATGATCTCATCAGGCAGTGAGTCAGCCCATTCAATCAACGATAAGTTGTCGAGCTTAGCAAGGGTAAGCTTTAACTCGGTTTCAGATAGAGCATCGAGGATCGATACACGCACTTCACCACGAGACTCGGTAAGGACATCAATGTGGCTTTCGAGCGGCAGCTCGCGCCAAAGCCTAACCCTTTGTTCAATGGGAAATGCTTCTAGAATAAGCGCAATCGATGCGGCATCAAGGCCTTGCTCGATATATTGATTGAGGATCTGTGGCTGCTGCGTGTCTTCGGCCTGTGAGATTTGATCGATGTGAATTGAGAGATCTTGAAATTCGCTCACTAAGGGCTCCCTGAAACCATTCGCGTTAATAGAGTACCCTCTATCATAGCGAATAGGTCACAGCGCCACATTCATAATATTGATAAATATGAGCAATTGTTCAACGAACAACCATTTTGATTACTGTTCTGTCCACTGAAAGACGATTTCGCCTTGAGTCATGGTTAACGTTACTGCGCTTTCGGCGATCGCCTCCGGTGATAGCTGACGAATGTCTTTTTCAACCACCACCAAGTCAGCCGACTTGCCGACTGTAATTGAGCCCGTGAAGCCGTCAATCCCCAAACTCTTCGCCGCATTCATGGTGTAGGCGTCAATGGCAGCATCAACCGATGGCAATCCCGTGTCCTGCATCATGATGCTGTTCGCGATACCAACCAAAGGGTTAATGTCGTGAACATTCCAATCACTGCTGAGAGTTAAATTTGCGCCGGTATCAAAAATAGCGCGCAAGTTCATAAGCCTGTGAGCACGCACAGCGCCCAAGAAGGCTTTTGCCCATGCATGGTCTTGAAAGGCCACATAGTCAGAGCCCACCTGAAAGTCTGCTGTCACCGCAAGCTTTGCAAAACGAGGGATATCTTGCTCATTGACCAACTCAACATGGGTCAAGGTGTACGGCTTATTGCTACCGAGGTTACGAACATGCTCAATGGCATTAAGTGATTCGTGCACTGCTCCATCACCAATGGCATGAATATGAGCACTATAGCCAAGCTTATCGAGAGCACTGAGCCAGGTTTTCATATTCTCAGGAGGAATGTAGTTGAGACCTTTAGGGCGATTGGGCAGATAGGTCTCTCTATAGGGCGCTAACAGCTTGGCTGTGCCATTGATAATGATGCCATCGCTGTACATCTTTACTTGATTGACGATCAGCTTGTCGCTTGGTGATACCTCAGCTGTGTAAATGGACTCGAGGAACTCAAGCTGCTCTTTCATATCCGCATCAGGATAGATCCACGGGCGCAGCAGCACGCGTGACGTCAACGCTTCTTGCTCTCGAGCATGTTGCCATACTTCAAACCAACCTCTTTTCCAGTAGAGCCTGCCATCACCAATGGTGGTAATACCGTGCTCTGCCGCAGCCGCTAAGCCATTGAGTAGCCCTTGATAGCTCTGCTCAAATTGTGCCTTCAAACTGTTCCAAGCGATTTCCATGATCGCATCCCCTGCACTGTCTAGCAGCACGCCATTGAGATTGCCCTCTGCATCGCGCAGCAATGCGCCGCCTTGAGGGTCAGAAGTATACTTGGTAATGCCTGCCAGCTTTAACGCTTGTGAGTTCACCCACATCGAGTGTGAGGTCTGCTCCATTAAAATCACCGGACGGTGAGGGAAAACAGAATCAAGCAGCGTAATTGGAGATAGCTCACTGCTCTCTTCCATTATCATTTCGAGGGAAAAACCATAGCCAAGTAACCATCCGTCAGAACTGGCTTGCTCACGACAGTATTCAAGGTAAGGCCGCAACTCTAAGAGACTTGCAGAGGCACTGAGTTCGCAATTGCCCCCTGCTTCAGAGGCGGCTTCAAAGACGTGATTGTGGTTGTCAATAAATCCTGGAAGCAGAAACTGCTGCTCGAGATCGATAATTATTGCACGAGAATCGACACTGGATAAAACTTCATCGGCTGTGCCTATTTGAGTTATTACCCCGTTTTCAATCACTACGCTATTAGCTTTAGGATGCTGATAGACAACAGCATTAACCAAAACCATATTTTGCGACGCAGTTAACGTTAAAGGATAAAGCAATAAAAGCGAGCTCAACAGCCAAGCTTTCATTCGACTAGTTGCAACTATCCACTGACTTCTAAGCTGTTTGTTTCTTCGCACGACGCATAACCTAGACCAATAACTAAAACCAAGAGATTATCAATAAAAATACTTTAAAATTATAAGCTTAATTGAATAACACAACAGAGTTTTCCGCTATTCACTTTTATTTATAGAACTGTAAGTATATACACGGCTTATATAAAATCTGAACCAATATCACACAACAACAACGTTAGGTATATTTTCATGTGCAAGTGTAAACGGCGATTCGCGATCGTTAGAATCAAGCGCAGTTTATGGCAAAAGCTCTCTGGCATCAAAGAGCTTTTCCGCTGCCGAGTTTGTGGGGAGGATCTGATCGTCCGCTAAGGTTTCCCCACTACCAATAGCGCTGTCTGGGCTGAAACTCAGGCGGCGCTTTTTTTCGCAGCGCGCTTTGCATCCGCCCAAAATTCCTTCCTAACATGATGCGTATCTGACTGTAGGTTTCATAGGCCAATAGCTTCCACGCTGGCGCTGTCCAATATCGAGTGTACATGTGTTTCATCGCTGCGTTCACATCGGGAGACATGCGTTTTACTTTGTTTGCTAGCGTTTGGGCTGCCTCCAGTGGCACTTCACAGACCTCTGTTACCAATCCATATTTTAACGCTTCTTCTGCTGACAACTCTTGACCACAGATAGAGATGAGCATCGCTCTGTCCTTTGGCATCACCTCACGCAAGGCAATAGAGCCAGCCATGTCCGATGTTAAACCCATCTTTGATTCCATAATGGATAGATTCGCCTTTGGCGAGCAAATACGAAAATCAGCACCAAGCGCAATTTGCATCCCAGCGCCCCAGCAGTAACCGTCGATTGCCGCAATGACAGGGACTGATAATTTGCGCCAGTTACTGCTTACCTGTTGAGCGCGGTTGGACTGACCCGGCCACCATTTGAACAACAGTTTCGCCGCATTGCTTTTATTGGTCATCATGGATTTAAAATCGAGACCCGAACTAAAGTTGTCCCCGGAACCCGTCAAAATCACCGCTCTGAGTTGGCGATCTTTACGTAGCGCACGACTCACGCGAATCAGCTCTTCGAACATCCCCATATCGACACCATTAAGCTTATCTGGGCGATTTAACGTCACAGTCACCACATCCTCAGTGCGGCTGACTTTGATCCTTTTATAGTCCATCCTTATTCCTTTATTTTGCTGGCTTTTTCATCAGTGTAGTGAGCGCTGGCAGAAGCGTTAGAATGTTTACTCAATAATGAGAACCCCATCGTGTATAGCACTGGCCTCATATACGCATTGCGACAAAGCCCCAACCGAATGTGATGTCTGACCAAAACTGACAATACAATCATTTATTTTTTCGATGTCGCTTACGTTATTGAGCTGTGTTACTTGTTTTGAGCATTTAGCGTGATTGAATGAAAGCGTTAGATTGGATGAATAGGAAGTAGAATCCATGATTAAGGAAAATCAGCAAAAACCTCACCACGACTCAACCACAGTGATCCAATATCAGGATAGCGATCCATGGTGGTTTAGTGTCTTATTAGTCGTATTTACCTACCTATTGTTAGCCTTTGTGCTCCCAGATCAATTGTCTAAGGGCGATCAAGATACCGCCGCCTTCATTGATACAGTAAGTCGTTTTGCACTCCCCATTGCGATGACATGGTGTATTCCTTCACTGGTAACGCGAGCTAAGCAACTTATCATTAGCAAAAGACAGTTCGCTTAAAAATTAGACATTTGTCATTTTTAATGGTGGATGCTTAATTCGTCCACCAAAAGTTTATTTTTTCACCTTATAGGCAGAACTTCTCAGGTTTACAAACAGTTAGCTCTAGCACGTTATATACCCCACAAAAATGTGAGTAAGATCACCTTGATCGTACTTTTTCATGGTGTTATCGTGGTTTTGATGACGAAAATGTGACCACAAAGGAGTGTGCTTTGCCGAATATTCAAGTGAGCCGTTGGCGTGTTGAATCTTGCCCTAAAGCATTAGAGCAAAAAATCATCTCAGCCGTCGCCTACAAGGAAATGAAGGGAACTATTTCTGATTTTGAGTTGTGTCAGATATTCGGAGAAACCGTTTGGAAGAGCGGTGAGGATTACCATACTCATGCAGTATCGGTGTTAATTAACGAAGCCGAAAAGTGCTGCAGAGTGATACCTAGACAGTTTGCTTAACTGTTTTAGTCGCATTAAAAAGGTCTACCCTAGGGTAGACCTTTTTTGTATCTGACTTTGTTGTCTCTGAAACGCGACTTAGCTTTGCGAATAAATCGTCTCTAGCGTCTCATCTTTACGCTTCCAGACCTCGTTGAGCCAATTGTGGAAACGGCGCTTGAATACTTTGTCATTAAAGTAATCACCGTTAAGATTTTCATCCATTTGATAGACATCTATCTTAACCACTACTTTGGTGAGCTTACCTTTCAACAAGTCCTTAAACGGATCTTCGCGGTTTTCTGGGTACGCCAGTGTAATGTCGACGACACCATCTAATAGATGATTCATAGCATTAAGTGTGAACGCAACGCCACCTGTTTTTGGCTTCAACAAGTGTCTATATGGCGTTTTAACCGTGACCAATTTTTCTTCGCTGTAACGCGTACCTTCAACAAAACTGATCATAGTGGTGGGTACATGTTCAAACTTCTTACACGCCTTACGAATCGCATTGAAATCATCGTTGCGGCGCTCTGGGTTCTTTACAAGGTAAGCTTGCGAGTGCCTTTTCATAAATGGCATATCAAGTCCCCAGCACGCAAGGCCAACAAACGGGACATACAATAGGCTCTGTTTAAGCAAGAACTTACACATCGGCATTTTATTTTTCATTACCGAGGTAATGATAACGATGTCCGCCCAACTGAGATGGTTAGACAGCAGCATGTACCACTGCTCTGGTGTCAACTCATCGCCGCCTTCTATATCCCATTCGATATTGTTGTTCAGATTAAGAAGCCACAAATTAATCGTTGCCCAAAGCCACATCTGCTTATTAGATAAGCTCGTCATCAGAGTCTTAACAGACGCAAGAGGTAGGGCTAATTTAATGATCGAGAATGTACAAACCACGACAGCCGTGATAGCCGTATTGACCATGACAAGAAAAGAATTAATGAAAAGACGTAGATTGCTAAACATACCAATTGTTACAGAGCGTAAAAGAGGCAGCAATCATAGCAACTTTTAACCAAACGTATAGTAAAGCTTTGTCATTCAGATATTGCTTTGTAAAAAACAACTAAGAAAACACTTAAATTACATAGTCTTAGAAAATTACCGAACAATAGTCCTCCGACCAGAAATGAAAAAGCCTTGTGAACAAACAAGGCTAAAGATCGTCATTTTAAGCCAACCAGCCAGCAAAATGTCCCACTAAATACAAACAGAGCCCTGCCATAATACCGGCAACAATATCATCAATCATAATACCGAGGCCGCCATGCATACGTTTGTCGAGCCAGCCGATAGGCCAAGGCTTTACCATGTCAAAGAAGCGAAACAGCACAAAGCCTGTGATTAACCACTTCCAATCATCGGCAGGCAATTTGAGTGCGGGTACAATAGCCATGGTGATCCAAAAGCCAGCAAACTCATCCCAAACGATTGAGCCGTGATCATGCACGCCCATGTCTTGAGAGGTGACGTCACAAATTTTTATACCAATGATACAGGCGATAACCACGGCAATGAGGTAAACGCTTAACGGCAGCTGAACCAGTAGCAGGTACAAAGGGATCGACGCGAGCGTCCCCATGGTGCCGGGGATAATCGGTGACAAACCACTACCAAAGCCTGTTGCTAGCAGGTGCCACGGATTTTTAAGTGAGATTAAGTCGAGAGGATTGCTCATTGATTTCCCTTAAAATGATCAAAACCGTCGAGTTGCCAGTCCACTGGCGCATCGTCGTTGTGAAGCTCTATATATTCTGTGCCGGTCAGTTGCCCAATACAGGTAAACGGCGTATTACTTAACGCCACTTCAAGTTGACCGCGATTGGCCTCTGGTACCGTAAAGCATAGTTCGTACTCTTCACCACTGGTCAGTGCATATTGCTGAGCAAGTGCCCGGCTACCGACAAACTGCAGCAGTTCTTTTGATGTCGGAAGCGCTGCAACATTAAGCCTTGCGCCAACCTTAGAGCGTTTCAGAATATGCCCTAAATCAGCCACCAGCCCATCAGAAATGTCGATGGCTGCTGAAGCAATATCTCGCAACGCTATACCCGCTAGTACGCGTGGCGTGGCTTCAAAGTGACGTCGTTGTAGCTCTTGATTGAGGCTGGTATCCGCGCTGATGTTGTTCTCTAAAATCACATCAAGTCCCGCTTTGGCATCACCAAGTTGTCCGGTGACATAGACCCAGTCTCCTGACTGGGCACCATGGCGAGTCAACGCCTTACCTTCAGGTAGTGTGCCTTGAACAGTAAGAGTGATAGTAAGTGGACCTTTAGTGGTATCGCCGCCAATCAGTTGAATACCATAGTAATCGGCAAGCTTAAAAAACGCATTGGAGAAACGCTCTAGCCATGCCGTATTGATTTCAGGCAACGAAATACCCATAGAAACCCAAGCAGGGGAAGCGCCCATGGCCACGAGATCACTGATGTTTGACGCGAGGGCTTTGTGAGCAATTTGCGCAGGATTAGCGTCAGCGAGAAAATGAGTGCCCGCCACTAAGGTGTCGGTACTAATGGCAATATGAGAGCCAGCAGTAGGGGCGACAATCGCACAATCGTCTCCTTGAGCGAGGATCACATCCTTTCGGTTTTGCTGCTTATGAGCAAAGTACTTATCGATTAAACTAAATTCACCAGACATCTTGTCGACTTGGCAACGAAAAGGTGAACAGAGTATATAAAAAAGGCCAGCAAATTGCTGACCTTTTTACGAATAGACAAACGTTGTTTGTTACTTCTTACGAACGTGTGGTGCTGCTTTATCTAGTACACCGTTAACAAACTTGTGGCTGTCTTCTGCAGCGAATACTTTTGCAAGTTCGATTGCTTCGTTAATAACCACTTTGTAAGGTACGTCTTCACGGCGTGTCATCTCGTACATCGCTAGGCGAAGTAGCGCAAGTTCCATCATGTCTAGGTCTTGCATTGGACGAGAAACAAATGGACGTAGCTTGCTGTCTAGCTCCGTGTGATTCAACGCGACACCCGTGAGTAGGTCACGGAAATATACAACGTCAGTCTCTGGCGCAGTCAACGCAGGCTCAGCAGCATGATGTTCTTCTTCATCATACTTACCACCTGATAAGAACTGTTCTTCAACAGTGGCAACATTTTCTTTAGTAATTTGCCAAGAATAAATTGCTTGCAGAGCAAATTGACGTGCATTACGACGTGCGGCTGGTTTCACACTGGCCCCCATTAGGAATCGATTTCAGAAAGAACGTTGATCATTTCAAGCGCGCTTAGTGCAGCCTCTGCACCTTTATTACCAGCCTTGGTTCCTGCACGCTCGATAGCTTGATCGATGGTATCAACAGTCAATACACCAAAGGCTACTGGTAGGCTATATTCCAGAGACACTTGTGCAAGACCTTTATTACACTCACTACAAACATAGTCGAAATGTGGTGTACCGCCACGAATGACTGTACCTAGCGATACGATTGCATCAAACTTACCTGTTTTCGCAACACGTTGAGCAACAAGTGGTAGTTCAACTGCGCCTGGGCAGCGTACAACCGTGATGTTGTCTTCGCTCACTTGACCGTGACGTTTCAAAGTATCGATAGCACCCGATAGTAGGCTTTCATTGATAAAACTATTGAATCGTGCAATTACAATAGCAATCTTTGCGTTCGGTGCTGGGAAGCCACCCTCGATAACTTTCATATGCTTTCCTTATAAACTATGTTCATCTCGCGAGAATCGACGGATTCTAGCACAAGTCATTTATTAATATCTACCGCTAACTTCGTCCAGACAAGGCTTTAGCAAGGTGTCCAAAAGTAGGGCGCAGTCTTGATAACAAAAAGCCTTTGCTTATCAGAAGCAAAGGCTTGATAGGTTACTCTGTGACGTATTCCGTGACCGTCAAACCAAAACCACCGAGGGCATGGTATTTTTTGTCTGCTGATGACAGCAATTTCATTTCATGCACGCCAAGGTCAGCTAGAATTTGAGAGCCCACACCTACGCGGCGAGATGTGCCCTGCTTTTTCGCCATAGTAGGTGCTGTGCCGCTATCTTGCTGTTCGAACATTTTCATCTTGTGAATCAAGAAGTCAGTGCTCTCTTCATTACCCAGTATGACCAGCACACCACCTTCATTGCCAATGCGCTTCATCGCTTTTTCCAGTGTCCAGCTGCGATCTGAGTTACGGTTTGAGCGCAGAATGTCAGTGAACGTGTCTTGCAAGTGAACACGAACCAGTGGCGTGTTTGCCGTCAAGTCACCAGCACACATAGCGTAGTGGATTTGGTTATCGATGGTATCGCGATATGTGACCAGCTCAAACTCACCAAATTCTGTCGGCAAGTGACACGCAGCAACGCGTTCAATCGTTGTTTCGTTGTTGTTGCGGTACTCGATAAGGTCAGCAATCGTACCTAGTTTGATGTCATGCTTTTCAGCAAACACTTCAAGATCTGGGCGACGCGCCATAGTGCCATCGTCGTTTAAAATCTCAACGATCACCGATGCTGGCTCAAGTCCCGCCAGTTTTGCTAAATCGCAGCCCGCTTCAGTGTGACCTGCGCGAGTTAGTACACCACCATCTTGAGCAGCAAGTGGGAAGATGTGTCCTGGCTGAACAAGATCGGCCGCTTTGGCATCTTTCGCAACAGCCGCTTGCACAGTGCGCGCGCGGTCGGCAGCAGAAATACCGGTAGTCACACCTTCAGCGGCTTCAATCGATACGGTAAAGTTTGTGGTGTATTGCGCGTTGTTGTCTTGCACCATAGGAGGCAAACCTAGGTTTTCACAGCGCTCTTTGGTCATGGTTAGGCAGATAAGGCCACGACCATGGGTTGCCATAAAGTTGATAGCTTCAGGGGTAATTTGCTCAGCGGCCATAATAAGGTCGCCCTCGTTTTCACGATCTTCATCATCCATTAGGATGACCATTTTCCCTAAACGGATATCTTCAATGATTTCTTGCGGCGTACTAATTGGCATTTCACGTTCCTGTTATTGCGCTTGTTTTTATCTGGGTTTTGCAATTCTTAGATTTTCGAGAACTAGATTCGCGAGATTAGGCAAAACCGTTTTGTTGTAAGAATTCCATCGTCAGTCTCGACTCAGGCTCAGAGTGAGTCTGCGCTTGAAGTAATCGCTCCATGTAACGAGCCATAACATCGACTTCAAGGTTTACTTTTCGCCCTACCTGGAACTGGTCGATGGTGGTCTCTTCTGACGTATGTGGCACGACAGTTAGCTTAAACGCATCTTTGCGAAGATCGTTCACTGTCAAGCTAATACCATCCACAGTAATCGAGCCTTTTTGGGCGACATACTTAGTGATTTCCGATGGCATCTGTACCCAATACTCAACTGCACGACCGACTTGCTGTCTGTCGACAATCTCACCCACGCCATCGACGTGACCAGAGACAATATGACCACCGAAACGCGTGGTCGGTAACATGGCTTTTTCAAGGTTGACCTTGTCACCCACGCTGTAGTTGGCAAAGCCGGTTTTCTTTAGCGTCTCTAATGATAAATCCGCTTGGTAACTACTGTCAGTGAACGCCACCACAGTTAGACACACACCATTGGTCGCAATACTGTCGCCGAGTTTTACATCGGCCATATCCAGTTTGCCAGCATCAACGGTAACACTGATGTCTTCCCCTTTTGGCGTAATCGCTTTTAGGGTACCAACGGCTTCAATAATTCCTGTAAACATCTTCTATTTCTTTTTTAGCTGTGGCGTGGCAACGATTCGAATATCACTACCCACCATACGAATGTCTTTAATATCGAGATCGATAACCTGTTGCATCGACTCAAGCCCAAGCGCGCCGATCAGTCCTCGGCCATCAGCCCCCATAAGCTTAGGTGCTAAATAGACGATAAGCTCATCGACAAGCTGCTGCTCTATCATAGAGCTCGCCAGAGTTGCGCCCGCTTCCACCCAAACATGGTTAATTTGGTGCTCTTCGGCTAGTACATCTAGCGTTTGGGCAAGGTCTAGCTGCTCGCTTGAACCTGCTGGGATGTTAAGATCGCCACCTTCATGAGCCACTCGGAGGATAACGCCTTCGGTGCTGAACAGTTTTAGATCAGAGCTGAGCTGATTTTGTCTGTCCAATATGACACGAACTGGCTGACGAAGCTCTGTGGAGTCAATCACCGAATGAACTTGGCTTGGCAGTTCATTCCAGCGAACATTTAGAGATGCATTGTCGTCAATAACGGTGCGGCTAGTAGACAAAATAGCGCCAGCTTCAGCACGATACGCCTGTACATCGCGGCGCGCTTCAGCGCCTGTGATCCACTGGCTTTGACCATTAGCAAGTGCGGTTTGCCCATCGAGACTGGCCGCCATTTTAAGCTGAACGAAGGGACGATTGGTTTCCATTTTCTTTAGAAAGCCTCGATTTAGTGCTCGCGCATCTTGCTCCAAGATGCCAACCTGCACTTCAATACCCGCCTCTTCAAGCATGGCAAAACCACGCCCAGCGACTTGCGGGTTTGGATCGGACATGGCACAGACGACTTTCGCGACACCCGCTTTAATCAGCCCTTCGGCACAGGGTGGCGTGCGCCCATAGTGGGAACATGGCTCTAGGGTGACGTACGCCGTCGCGCCCTTAGTTTGCTCACCCGCCATACGCATTGCGTGCACTTCGGCGTGCGGCTCACCCGCTTTCTTATGGTATCCCTGCCCCACAATGACATCATTTTGCGTTATCACGCAGCCGACATTCGGATTTGGAGCAGTGGTGAAGCGGCCTTTCTTGGCAAGGTCAATCGCTAAACTCATCATCTGATAGTCAATAGCGCTAAACTGACTCATAGTAATCCATACCTATCGCTGATTTTGGGGTGGCTGTTAGTCTTCCAAGCGAGCGATTTCTTCACCGAACTCGCGAATGTCTTCAAAACTACGGTAAACAGATGCGAAACGGATATAGGCCACTTTATCCAGCTCTTTCAGCTGAGTCATGACTAGGTTTCCTATCATTTCACTTGGGACTTCACGCTCGCCGGTAGCGCGAAGTTGAGATTCAATATGACTGATCGCAAGTTCAATCGAGTCTGCACTTACAGGACGCTTTTCTAGCGCTCGCTGAATGCCACCGACCATCTTATCCTTGTTGAAAGGCTCACGATTACCATTGGATTTAATCACCTTTGGCATAACCAGTTCGGCGGTTTCAAAGGTGGTGAAACGCTCACTGCACGCCAAACATTGACGACGACGACGCACCTGATGGCCATCGGCTACCAGTCTGGAATCGATAACTTTTGTGTCATTTTCTGAACAAAATGGACAATGCATAACACCTCCTATGGTTTAGACCACAGTTTAGCGAAAATTCACCTATTAAGAAATCCACTATTTAGTCCGTAAAGTAACGTAATTAGGTGTAATCTTGGATTGCGTCACACTCTTGCCAGCCAAATTCACTCATTAGACTCTGCCAAACCGAATCAAACCCTGCTTGAATACGTATTGGCTCGCCAGTAATTGGGTGGTTGAACGCCAAACAAGACGCATGCAACAGCATACGATGGGTATCGTAATGCTCCCTAAACAAGCGATTGTGCCGGCCATCACCATGAGTCGTATCACCGACAATCGGGTGACTTAAATGATGCATATGACGACGAAGTTGGTGCTTACGACCCGTCTTTGGCTTCATTTCCATTAAGCAGTAGCGGCTAGTTGGAAAACGACCTGTCGAGTATGGCACTTCAACCTTAGCCAATGGCTGATAGGCGGTGACCGCTGGCTGCGCCTCTTTTTCTTGGTCGGCAAACTTATCGGCAATTTTGTCGAGTTCCACTTTCAGTGGATAGTCTAAAACATCGCCTTGCTCAATCCAGCCACGAACAATGGCGTGATAGGTTTTCTCAATATTGTGCTCGGCAAACATCGGCATCGCTTTCGCTGCTATCTCACTCGAAAGTGCAAATAACAACACACCCGATGTTGGTCTATCCAAGCGGTGCAAAGGAAAAACGTGCTGACCAATTTGATCACGCAAAGTTTGCATGACAAAACGTGTTTCATTTTTATCTAGCCATGAGCGGTGTACCAACATACCCGCAGGCTTATTCACCGCAATGAGGTACTCGTCTCGGTAGACAATCTCTAGTAGCTCAACCTCTGGTAAAGCTGTCGATTCACTCATTTTGCGGCCTCATCTATCTGTTTAAGTACCATTAGAACCTCGGCCAACTCAGGACGTCGCTTCCACACTTCTTCAAAGTATGGCGTGATTTCAAACCCTTTTGGGGTGTCGCCACCGGCCTCAATCAGGGACTCCATTCGGGCAATAAAAATCCATTGCAACCACTCTTGGGGCTCAAGGGTATCTACTGCGAACGGCTGTTGGCTACTCAATGCCACTATATTTGGGGCGTTAAGCTGCCAAAGTGAGTGTTTTTTAAGCTGCTGTTTCAGCTCAACAAGTAATAACTTCATAGATCTATCTAGTAGCGCGACGAACTATTTCACGACTTTGCATCATCGCTATTGAAAATGGTCGTCAATGACTTGAAAATTGGCGATAGAATACCATTTATTGTTCTATACCCAAACCGTACTAGGAACCCCTCCATGGAAACCATTCATACTTTGACGGATCTATTGGTCAACAGTGGCTGCCAATATCACATCTACGATATCTCAAGACGCGTACAACTGATTGATAACGATCAGTTTGCTGCCGTCGAGCGCGCTAGTCAGCCTTACCCTTATCCGATTCAAAGACAGGCTCAGTTTGCCATCGCCTACTGGAACGAAGAAAAACAGCCTTGGATTTGGTTCCTTAAATTCCAGCTTGATGAGCGTGGATTACTGAGCCAAGTCGATGTCGGCCAGTTTCTAAAATACGTTCTTGAAGCAATGGGGACACGTCTTGGAAAAGAGATGAGCGAGGAGCAGCAAAAAAAGCTGTCAAACAACCCATTTACGTTTAAACCAACAGACGACAAGTTAGCTGTATTCCATAGCTTATTAAGAGCAGAATTGGATCTGACCACCAGCCAATACTATCAGCATGCACGTGACTACTTCCGTGGCGACCTTGGCTGGGATAACTGGCAAACGGTTGGACTGCAAGGCATCACCGATATGGCAACTAGGCTTGGACGTGATGAAAACGGTCGCTTGATCCGCACCAGCCTGCGTCACCTTGCCAGCGAGCCCCGCTATGCCCTGCTTGGCGCACTTGAGCATGTGGCGTTGCCAGAAAAGCTCTCTACAACGCTGCGCGAACTTGCTCAATTTGAATGCGAGTCCGACGAGCCGGATCTATTCTTGTTAGCCGCTTATGCTCGTGCGCTATCGGGTGGCAAGCCAGAGCAGCTAGAGTCATTAGTTACTGATATTTTAGCCAGTGCGCGCTTGAGTCATCTGGAAGTGCTGATTGCCATAGCAGGCCGTGCATGGCAGCCTCTGACTACGCCAGCCTTAGCCGAGAAGTTCTTGGTACGCTTGGCTCAAACTGGCAACCAAGGCTTGTTTAATCAATTATTTGCCGATCTAGTGATGATGCCGAGCCTGCGTTTAGTGCTTTTGCCACTGCTGCATTCTAGCCCATCACCAGAGCTCGCCAGCGCATTGATCGCGTTGCAACAGGCGGCAACACAAGGAAAAACTCACTAGGAAGGTGAAATGATAGATAATCTTTTGATGATATTGGCGCTGAGTGTGTTCTGCTTTGTATTTTGGCAGCAGCGGCGTCAATCTGAGATTGCCAAGGCGGCGGTGACACGTCGCTGTAAGGAGTTAGATCTGCAAATGTTGAGCGTCTCGTTTGGTGCTCACAGACTTAGAGATGCCAACGGCCGATTCGGTTGGCACACTATTTATGAGTTTGAGTTTTCAGCACTCGGTGACGACTATTACCAAGGAAAGCTGGTGATGAAAGGTTTTCATGTGCTGAACTTTCACTTTCCAGCACACCGAATGTAGATTGAAACTGATAGTACGGGCCATGCTCATCTTCCGCTTGTCCGTACTGTTCAAACCCGAGTTTACTCAGCAATCGAATCGAAGAGGCATGGTCAATATCGACGTTCGCTTCAAGCCTATTAAGCCCTAAAGTATGGACGGCATCAGGAATAAACGCTCTTAATACCTCTGTTGCAATCCCTTTGTTCCAATATTGCTTGTCAAAGATATAGCCTATCTCTCCTTCACCCTCCGCTCCGCGCTCAATGAAAATATGCCCCATATAATCGCGCGTACGCAGATCCAGAGCCGCCATCGCATAGAACTTTGAGTCGCTCAATATGGTATGAAACAATCGACGCGCAGTGGCTAGGGTATGAGGACCATTCATGTGTTTACGATTTTTCGCACACACGTTAAGCATCAGAAAATCCGACTCCAGATAGTCGGTATAGGGGACGAGAATGGTTCTGCGAGTAACTATTGTCATTGACTTCCTTTTCGTAACTGAATACCCAAATAACCTAATATAGGCTTTAGGCTCTGTGTTCTTTAGATTAAGTGCGACACTTACAAGAGAAGTATGAAAGTTAGGGTTTATAAATAAGAAAAGCCCCAACACTTGCGTATTGGGGCTATAGTCTTACTCGCAGCAGTCCGGCTACTAAAAATGCTCCATGCATCATCCGTAATAGTGGCTGAATCCTTCAGCTATATCCATTCGTCGCCGTCCTAGCGGTGTCCATCTCATCCAATGACGCTAACTATCCCAGTCAGCTCGCTTCACTTGTTCCTTGAGCGGTGTCCTTGACCATCATCCTGATGGGGTTCCTTGCACTCTTCCTGAGTGTATCCATTTCCCTAAAAATCACCGTCCTGATGATTGTTCGCTTCCCGCGCTATCCTAACTTCCGTGCTGGTTACGTTTCCCTTGGTAACCAAATCTTCTTCCTGAAGATGACCTTCCAATGTCATTCCTGTTCCGTGTCAGCATCCTTCCGACAGGTTCTAATTTACCCTAATGGCGATTCTGGACAATCTACCCAATTCAAAAAGTTTTTCGTCGACACTGTTAATTAAAGGTTAAATACCATATTTAACATGAGCTTATTGATTTTCTCTTCCAAATTTCTGGCGATTTTTTCTCTTTATCTCACAGCTCGTGTGAGAGATCTCGCACAGGGTGTTTCCAAATTGGCTAATGTCTTAGATTCACTCGCTTTAAGTCACTGGTGATGACCGTCACACAAGCTCCATCTGTACCTCCCTTAGATTCGAAGGTACTATTAATGGCTAGCCTATTTAACGGAATAACCAACATGATAACCAAAGATGTCTCCGCTGAGATTGAAGCTGCAATCAGCTCATTGCACGCAGAGGGAAAAGAGCCAACCGTCGCACTAGTAAAAGCGCGTTTGAAGACTAAAGTACCTATGCCTGCGCTGATCACCGTGATCAAATCTTGGAAGAGCAGTCAACATGTACCAAAAGTTGAAATCGCTGCTGAGAAAGCAGAGCAACCTCTAGAGCTAAGAGTGAAGGAATTAGAGCAGCAAGTTGCCACACTGACTCAGCGATTGACTGCATTGGAGCAATCTCGTGACTGAACCGTTAAAACAAGCCGTTAAGATTTGGGTCGATGCCGATGCATGCCCAAAAGTGATTCGAGAAACACTGTGCCGAGCCGCGGAACGCACTGGCTTAACCTGTACCTTTGTTGCTAACCACAGCGTACCTGTACCGAAACGAGACAATATCCACTCGCTAACCGTACCTGCTGGGTTTGACATTGCAGACAATGAAATCGTGAAAAGAGTCAACGCCGGTGACTTGGTTATCACGTCTGATATTCCTTTGGCAGATGAAGTGATCACTAAAAATGCTTTGGCGCTCAGCCCACGCGGTGAGCTTTATACTAAAGATACCATTAAGGCTCGTCTTAATATCCGTGACTTTATGGACACTATGCGCTCTAGTGGAGTTCAAACTGGTGGTCCGGCACCACTTGGGCAGACAGAGCGCCGTGAATTTGCCAACCATTTAGACAGATTTTTGGCAAGAGCAACACGCTAGGTTGAAATGACCACCTCAAAACAAAAAAAGAGTCAGCCGATATTCGACTGACTCTTTTTGTATTCAATGTAGTCAAGCGTTATGGACGCGGTAAGTAATCCGCTTTACCCACCCACTTGTAGCTGGTTAACTCTTCTAGCCCCATAGGGCCGCGAGCATGGAGTTTCTGCGTTGATACCGCAACTTCTGCACCAAGACCAAATTGAGCGCCGTCCGTGAAGCGTGTCGAAGCATTTACGTAAACTGCAGCTGAGCCTACAGAGTTAATGAATTTCTCTGAGTTAATTAGGCTGTTAGTCATGATCGCATCAGAGTGGCTAGCGTTATGAACGCGCATATGGTCGATGGCTTCTTCAACATCTGCCACAACTTTCACACCTAAAGTGAAACTCAGCCACTCGGTATCAAAGTCACCCTCACCTGCGTCACGCAAATCATCAAAACCTGCCAACATCGCTTTCGCTTTTGGCTCTGTGACCAGTGAAACTTTACCTTTCAAGCGCTCAGCGATCATTGGTAGGAATTCAGTTGCGACTTTCTCGTGCACAAGCAGAGTATCTAATGAGTTACATGCCGATGGACGTTGCACTTTTGAGTTCTCAACCACATCCAAAGAACGAGCAAGATCCGCACTATCATCAACAAAGATATGGCTAATGCCAAAGCCGCCGATGATAACTGGGATGTTACTGTTCTCTTTACACATTTTGTGAAGACCAGCACCACCGCGCGGGATGATCATGTCTACGTAGTCATCCAGCTTAAGTAGCTTAGAAACCAGTTCACGATCCGGTTTTTCAATGTACTGTACTGATGCCGCAGGCAGACCCGCTTTATCGAGTGCAGACTGGATCACTTTAACCAGTTCCATGTTAGAGAAGAAGGTCTCTTTACCACCACGAAGGATGCTGGCGTTACCGGTTTTCAAACACAGTGCTGCGATATCAATCGTAACGTTTGGACGTGCTTCATAAATCACACCAACAACACCAAGTGGCACGCGGCGGCGCGATAGGCTCATGCCGTTTTCAAGCACTTTGCTGTCGATTTCACTGCCAACAGGATCAGACAGAGTGATAACGTTGCGAACGTCATCAGCAATGCCTTTCAGGCGTTGTTTGTTCAGCAGCAGACGATCAAGTAGCGCTTCTGTTAGACCGGCTTCACGACCTAGGTCGATGTCTTTCGCATTCGCAGCCAAAATAACGTCGGCGTTTGCTTCAAGTTCATCGGCAATGATTTGCAGTGCGCGATTCTTTTGCGCCGTTGACGCGGTCGCCAAAGCAAAGCTGGCTTGCTTCGCGTTTTGGCCTAGTTTAATCATGTCCATAACGGTTCCCTTTATTCTTAATCTTGAATGACGACCATATCGTCGCGATGAATCACTTCTGCACCATAATCATAGCCAAGCGTATCAGCAATTTCTTTACTGTGCTTACCTGCTATTTTGGACAGATCGGCATCGGAGTAGCCACAAATTCCTTTTGCAACTAAAGCCCCGTCATTGGTCGTCACACGTACCACTTCACCACGAGCGAAGCGGCCTGAAACTTTTATAACCCCTTTAGCAAGTAAGCTACTGCCCTTGCCTATTACCGCATTCACTGCGCCTGAATCGATAACAATGTTACCGGTTGCTGCAGGGCCTGCGAGTATCCAACGTTTACGATTTTCCAATGCTTCTGGTAGAGGCAAGAAGCGAGTACCTTGAGGCTCATCAGATAGTGAGTCAAACACCACGTTTTCCGCACTACCCGCTGCAATAATAACTTCAATCCCTGCTCGGCGTGCAATGTCTGCCGCTTGAAGCTTGGTTGCCATACCACCGGTTCCTAATGTGGTACCGCTGCCACCTGCGATCTTGCGAAGCGTTTCATCAATCGTTGTCACTTCACGGATCAACTCTGCATTTGGGTCTTTGCGAGGATCGGCGGTAAACAAACCGCGTTGGTCGGTAAGCAGCAACAGCTTATCCGCACCACACAAAATACCCACCAATGCCGATAGATTGTCGTTGTCGCCAACCTTAATTTCACTGGTCGCAACTGCGTCGTTCTCATTCACCACTGGAATGATGTCGTTCTCAACCAAGGCATTGATGGTATCGCGTGCATTAAGAAAGCGTTCACGATCTTCAAGATCGGCACGCGTTAGCAGCATTTGGCCGATTTTAAGCCCGTAAATAGCAAACAAAGACTCCCATACTTGAATAAGCTGGCTTTGACCAACAGCGGCTAAAAGCTGCTTACTCGCCATCGTTTTGGGAAGTTCGGGGTAACCTAGGTGCTCGCGACCCGCCGCAATTGCACCTGACGATACCATTACAACGGAGTGTCCAAGCTTTTTCAGCTCAGCACATTGTCTGACCAGCTCAACCATGTGCGCTTTATTTAGCGCTAGGGAACCACCTGTTAGGACACTAGTACCTAACTTCACCACTACCGTTTTTTTGTCGGCAGTTTGACGAGTAATATCCAAAGTTATCTCTACTTGTTTGACGTGAAAAATTGAATAAGGAGTGATGTTTTAGCAATCAAACATCATTTGTACAAGTAAAAAAGCAAAGCGGGGGGCAAAGAGGCACAAAAAAGGCTCCAAAGCTGCTCAAGGCTGGCTCTGGAGCCTAATGACAGGCGGTTATACAAACTCTACTGAGTCGTCATGAATAGAGACAGCGAGTTCGAACTTATCCTTAAGTGTCGCTTCCAATTTTTGATGAAACACCTCTTGGGTGCGATTTATTTCGTTAATAGCCGATTTTGGTGCCGATTCTAAAATCCACTCGCCTGTTTGGTTGTAGCGACCGATTTGATACGTCGCCTCAAACTGCCCATCTACTAGGGCTAAATCGAGCCACCAGCCCCAAAACTCTCTATCTTCTGGAGATTTGGCATCATCCACGCACACCGAAAGGCAGTCAAAGTGATAGCTACCGTCTTTACTCAAGGTTTCTCGTAAATACGGACCAATAGCTTTAAACGCAGCAATTAAGCGATAGTGAGTAGGGGTTTTCGCCGTTTCTGACATAGGGAAACTCCGTTTCTATATGAAATAGGGATAAAACATAAATAGCGATAATAAATTGTGTTTAATTTATATTTTTATCATGCACTTGATTACACAATCATTTCACATAGTTCACTAAATTTGCACAAATGTCACTTTAAAAGTTCGTCCTCCAACCACTTGATGGCCATTTCGAGGGATTGCGCATATCCCTTAGCTATGCCTTTTGCAGGTATCTCACGTGCTTTGCCATATTGACTAAACATCGCTAACAAGCGGTTATCGGATAGCGGCGACACAATATCCCCTTCCATACTCATTGCCAAAATAGGCACTTTAGTTCGGCGAGATGATAAGAAGCCTTGAATTTTCAGCGACCATGCCATCAGTTGCCCAGCAAGGCTATTAATGTCTACCGCATCTTTCCCAAGACGAGACGCTAGCATATCGATATACATTTTCGGCATCGACTGAATGATCTTCGGTGTCGCTAAACAGTGGTGAATTGGTGCACCAAGCGTCACGCACGCTTTAATTTTATCTGGCTCAAGAAACGACAAACGAGCCATGGCGTTGCCGCCAAAACGAAAGCCGAGCAAACCCACTCTAAAATGGTCAACCCAAGGAATATTTGGCAGCTCTTGTATTACCGCTTGGTGCAGACAAGAGGTATCTTCGGTTAGTGGCCAGTGTGAGCTGTGCCCTATCGATGGCATATCCACCGTCAACATCGCGATACCGGCCGGCGCTAGGTAGTCTCTAAATAAACGCCACATATCGGTTTGCAACGAATCAAGTCCAGCGCTAACAATGACAACAGGCTGAGGTTTTTCGGTGCTTACCAGGTGAAGGTTAGCGGTAATGCGTCGATTCTGATAAGGAATCTCAACTTGCTTAATGATGTGACTGGTGTGTTTCGCGGCTTCATTGTAGGCGTTATTTGCCAGAACCTGAGCTTGCAGTGCCAAGTTGTCATTTTTAAGATGGGGGTAGCCTGCGATACTAAAGCTAAGCGATGCTTTAAACAGCTCTTCCGCCGCAGCATCGCCTTGCAAATCATTGGCACGCTTTTGATGCATCATGCCATGCTTAGTCCACTCATAGTTCCAGTTGCCACCGTGGTACCCCATAACGGTATCCAGCCACTCATCAACCGTTCTCGAGTGTTCTGAAGAGGCAATTTTTGCCAATACCGACTCTAATTCAATCGGATCCATCCCTTGCCAAACCCACTGCAAACGCAATAAGTTGCGATACCAAGAGGTTGGCTGCTGTGATCGACGCTCCTCAAGCACTCGGATACTGCTTGGCATATACCGGATAAGGTGGGAGGTTTCTTTAGCCTGCTTGTTTTTTTCAAACAAGGTTTCAGAGATGTTTTTGCTGACTTCTTCGGACATACGCGCACCTAGCATTACCTGTTAACAGCAACAATATAATCGAATAATCGCGATTATTCAGTGTTTTTGTCTCTCAATTGCTGCAAATTACTCGATGATTGACGCCGAAACTCAGTTGGCGTTTGACTTACTAGCTTTCGAAACTGGTGTCGGAAGGTACTTTCGGAGGCAAAGCCGCAATGGTAGGCAATGTGTGACACCGTTGAAGAGGTCGTTGCTAGCAGTTCTTTAGCGCGATCCACTCGTGCTCGCGTTAGCCATTCAATCACAGGGAGCCCTACAACATTCTTAAATGTTCGCTGAAAAGTACGCGGCGTCATATCCATCTGACTGGCAAGAGAGTCCACATTGTGAGGTTCAGACAGTCTCTCTCTTACCCAATCCATAACTTCCGCAATCTTAGTCTGCGAAGTCGCCATCGCTTCTTGAGAAACGATCTGTAGCTGTTCACCATCTCTGTATGCCGGTATCACCAAGCGCTGTGCCACCATATTGGCAATTCTATAACCATAATCCTGACGTACGATATAGAGCATCATGTCCAATCCCGCCGCTGAGCCCGCTGAGGTCAAGATATTGCCATCTTCGATGTACAGCGAAGATGGGGACACCCGAAGGCTTGGATAGCGTTGTGACAGTAGGTTTGAATGATGCCAATGTGTCGTCACCGCTCGACCATTGAGTAACCCTGCTGCTGCGAGCACAAATGCCCCTGTGCAAATACTACAAATACGTGCGCCTCGTTCATGAGCTCGCTTTAGTGCATTGACCAATACCTCTGGGGGCTGCTCATTAACATCTCGCCAACCAGGAAGAATGATTGTGTCGGCTTGCTCTAGTATCTCTGGACCGTGCTCAAACGTCACCGACACGCCCCCTATCGCTTGCACCGTACTTGACTCTATCCCACACACTTTAAACTGATACAAATCAACGCCAAGCTCTGGTCGTTCAAGTCCAAAAATTTCCACCGCACAGCCAAACTCAAAGGTTCTCAGTAACTCGAATCCCACTAAAACAACAGCGTGTGGCAACGAGTTGGCATGATCTTGATGCATTTTGTCCCTATCCATTCTGTTGTATGAGCCTTTTTGCTTATAGCCTTTGGTAAAGATTACCACACATGGACTTTAGCCAAGCGATGAACCTGACGACCTACTTCAAATTATTCCTTTCTGCTTTTTTTTGGGGAGGCTCGGCCATCGCAGGGAAAATAGCGATGGAGACCTTTTCTGTCTCTATGGTCACTATATTAAGATTCGGTATTGCCGCTTTGGTGTTAGCGCTGCTTTATCGGCGACAGATTCAGCGCTATTCCATGCCAATAATGCGCCATATCAAGGTAGCGCTCACCGCCTTCTTTGGGATCACCGCCTGCTACTACTTCTACTTCCGAGGCCTTGACCTATCAAGTGCATTCAACGCAGGTGTCATTGAAGCAACGATTCCTTGTCTAACACTGTTTATCGCTACTTGCAGCGGAAAACGAGAGAGTCTCACCAAAGTGGTTGGCTTTATCGCGGCCTATGTGGGGGTTATTTACATCGTATTTGATGGGCAATTGGATAAACTGCTCAGTATTGAGTATTCCGTTGGCGACCTGTTGCTTCTGCTTAGCACATTCTGCTTTGCTGTTTACAACATTTTTGTCGAACGCAACAAACAAGATACGCCAAACAATCTGTTTATGTACTATATCTTCCTGTATGGAAGTCTGTTGCTGCTTCCGTGGCCACTCATTGAATGGGCAATGACAGGTAATGCTATGGTATTGAAGCCAATAGGCTTCGACGCCATTGTTGCCATCCTATTTATGGCCTTGGGTGGCTCTGTAGTGGCATATCTATTTTTCAACCAAGCAATTTCCGTTATTGGTGCAGCCAGTGCGTCCTCATTTATTAATCTAGTACCCGTAATTACCGTGTTTCTGTCGGTGTTCTATCTCAAGGAAGACATCTCAGTCAGCCAATGGATAGGCTCCGCTATCATCTTTGTCGGCGTGGCTATTTCGAACTATGAACCGAAGCGTCGCCAAAAAAACATCAGCCAACAATCTAGCTGACGGATTTACAGACAGGACAATTCAAAGTGTATCGCCAGTGGTTCCAGTAATCGCTAGACGAAAAAAAACCGCGATATCAACTATCGCGGTTTTTTTAAACATCACTGTTTACTTTTGCTTACGGTTAATTGGCTCAACGTAAGACAGTGCCATATCCCATGGCTGCTCGATCCAACAATCTTGGTCGATATCAACAATATATTCGTCAACTAGCTCAACGCCAGCAGGCTTAGCACACACTGTTACTAGCTTAGCTTTAGGGTACATTTCACGGATTTTACGAGCCGTGTCGCCGCTATCCACTAGATCATCAACGATTAGGTAACCTTCACCGTCGTGCTCTGGTGCTTTTAGTACCGTCATATCACGTTGGTGATCGTGGTCGTAGCTAGAGATACATACTGTATCTACATAACGAATACCTAGCTCACGAGCTAGAATCGCTGCTGGTACTAGACCGCCACGACTTACACCGATAATGCCTTTCCACTGTTCAGCTGGCATTTGACGCTCAGCGAGTTGACGGCAATATGCGTGCATATTGTCCCAAGTGATGATGAATTTGTTAGCCATAATAATAACCTAATTAAACCGTATTCGAGACTTAAGCAGCCACAATGTACTTGATGACAAAGATTGCAGACATTACCCATACACTCATAGATACGTCACGACCTTTACCACTCAATGCCTTAATAGCCGCGTAAGCGATGAAGCCAAGTGAGATGCCTTCTGCAATTGAGAATGTAAATGGCATCAGCAAGCAAGTTACAACAACCGGTGCCGCTTCAGTAATGTCTCTCCAGTCGATACCAACTAGACCAGACATCATGAGAATTGCTACATAGAATAGCGCACCCGCGGTTGCGTAAGCTGGGATCATACCCGCCAAAGGCGAGAAGAATAAAGCAAGTACAAACAAAATGCCAACAACAACTGCAGTAAGACCAGTACGACCACCTGCCGCAACACCTGCTGTACTTTCTACATAAGAAGTCGTGTTTGATGTGCCGAGTAGCGCACCTACTGATGTTGCTGTTGAGTCAGCCAGTAGTGCTTTATTAAGACGTGGGATCTTACCATCTTTACCGATTAGGTCTGCTTTTTGAGCAACACCTACTAGCGTGCCTGCCGTGTCGAACAAGTCAACAAATAGGAAAGCAAACACAACAGAAATCATACCGATTTCGAACACTGCAGAGAAATCAAGCTGCATGAACGTTGGTGCAATGCTTGGTGGCGTAGACATAATGCCGCCCCACTGAACATCACCAAAAATAAGGCCTAGACCTGTTACTGCAAGGATAGCAATCATTACCGCGCCTTTCACACCACGGTGAACAAGAGCGATAGTAATGAAGAAACCTACAGCAGCTAACGTAGCTGGAAGAGAGGTAATGTGACCTAGAGATACAAGCGTCGCTGGGTTATCAACTACGATACCCGCGTTCTTTAGAGCAATCAGCGCTAAGAACAGACCAATACCCGCAGAGATACCAGTACGAAGCGACATAGGAATGGAGTTAATGATCCACTCACGGATCTTAAACACACTCAAGAGAATGAATAAAATACCAGAACAGAATACCGCCGCCAGCGCGACTTGCCATGTATAGCCCATGCCCAGCACTACCGCGTAGGTAAAGAAGGCGTTTAGACCCATACCTGGCGCTTGAGCAATTGGGTAGTTAGCAACAAAGCCCATGATAAAACAGCCAATCGCAGCTGCTAGACAAGTAGCAACGAATACTGCGCCGCGATCCATGCCGGCATCAGCTAGAATTGCTGGGTTAACAAAAATAATGTAAGCCATCGTCAGGAAGGTAGTAATACCTGCGATAATCTCAGTGCGCACTGTAGTGCCATTTTCACTGAGCTTGAACAGCTTCTCGAGCATAATCGAATCCCTAAAAAGTGTAAAAAGTAAACGGTTGCGTAAACGATTGGCGCGAATTATAAGGTTATCAAAACGCAAATTCCAGCTAGAATTTAGACTCTAATCAACATATTTTCCGCTTGATATGAAACCTATTCGGTAACGACTGCTAACAAATTGAAATAGTTACCGCGTTTGCGCCCTATTTCATCATAGCGATAAGGTGAGATAACTGGACAAAAATTCACCATCCTTTTTGAGATTAAGATGGCATTTCTTAGAAAAAGGCAAAAAAAACGCCACTCCAGAGAGTGGCGGTAGAATAATTTGGTCATCAATTGGGGTATATAACCAACAACAAATTCTCAATTTAGGGGAAAATCTTAATGACTATCTACCGTAGTAGACATTGTACGCGAAGTCTTTCGTGTATACGTTTTGGTTGGTCCAAAACATCGCGCTTGCTAAACCTTGCATAACATCACCTTCTAACAAAACAAATAATGGATAATGGATAAAGTTGCTTTGAATCTCGGTTCCTTGGAGGCGATAAATCGGGCTCAATCCTTGAACAAGCTATGTTGAATCACTCAACTGTTCAAAAGAATACCATATTGGATTTAAATTACAAGACTTATGGCGATCTAAGTCACATAAATTTCATAATCATTGAAATCCACTGCCAATTCTGTAATTTTATTACGGATGGCATTATCACCAATATGCATACCAGTGCATTTTATAAATCATTCCAGTAACACGCGACATTACATAATTGCTTTGCTTTTACTACTCGTTGTTTACAACTAATGGTATCCTTCTCTTTATCTTAAATAAGCTAGAAAACCAGATGTTCTCACCTCGAATCTAAACATCTGGGGAATAACAATCTAGCCTAGTCTGCATAAAGGAGAGTTCCGTGTCTGAATTCCATTCTGAAATCAGCAAGTTGTCACCGGCACCGGTTTGGCAATTTTTCGACAAAATCTGCTCAATCCCACACCCTTCAAAACATGAAGAAGCCCTAGCACAGTACATTATTGGCTGGGCGAAAGAGCAAGGTCTTGATGTAAAACGCGACGATACAGGCAACGTATTCATTAAAAAGCCAGCAACGGCAGGCATGGAAGACAAGAAAGGTGTGGTTCTACAAGCGCACATCGATATGGTGCCTCAGAAAAATGAAGACACTGACCACGATTTTACTCAAGACCCAATCCAGCCATACATTGATGGTGAGTGGGTAACCGCAAAAGGCACAACGCTTGGTGCTGACAATGGCATCGGTATGGCAACTTGCCTGGCTGTACTTGCTTCAAACGATATCAAACACGGTCCACTAGAAGTTCTATTGACCATCGATGAAGAAGCTGGCATGACTGGCGCATTCGGCCTAGAGGCAGGCTGGCTAGAAGGTGACATTCTTCTAAACACTGACTCTGAGCAAGAAGGCGAAGTGTACATGGGTTGTGCGGGCGGTATTGACGCAGCCATTACGTTCGACATCACTCGTGAAGCAGCACCTCAAGGCTATGTTGCGCGTCAGCTAACACTGAAAGGTCTGAAAGGCGGCCACTCTGGCTGTGATATTCACACTGGTCGCGGCAACGCCAACAAACTGCTCGGCCGCTTCTTAGCGGGTCACGCAAAAGAGCTTGATGCTCGCCTAATTGAATTCCGTGGTGGCAGCCTACGTAACGCTATTCCACGCGAAGGTTTTGTTACTCTAGCACTACCAGAAGAAAACCTACCGAAGCTAGAAGAACTTTACAGCTTCTACACTGAGCTAGTGAAATCTGAGCTAGGCGCTATTGAAACTGACATTGTTAGCTTTAACGAAGCAACTGATCTTAGCGATGTGTTCGAGTCTTACGCTCAATCGCGCTTTATCGCAGCACTGAATGCTTGCCCGAATGGCGTTATTCGAATGAGTGATGACATTGAAGGTGTCGTTGAGACCTCACTAAACGTTGGTGTGATCACGACGCAAGCGGATAAAGTTGAAGTACTATGCCTTATTCGCTCGCTTATCGATTCAGGCCGCTCTCAAGTAGAAGGCATGTTGGCATCGGTCGCAGAGCTTGCGGGTGCGACGATTGAATGTTCTGGCGCCTACCCGGGTTGGAAGCCAGATCCAGAGTCAGAGATCATGGCTATCTTCCGTGATATGTACGAAGGTATCTACGGTCACAAACCAAACATCATGGTGATCCACGCGGGTCTAGAATGTGGTCTATTCAAAGAACCGTATCCAAACATGGACATGGTCTCTTTCGTCCCAACTATTAAGTTCCCTCACTCGCCTGACGAGAAGGTGAAAATCGACACGGTTGAGCTATTCTGGAACCAAATGGTAGCACTACTAGAAACGATTCCAGCGAAAGCTTAATTAAGTCAGAACTGTGATTGATAAGCCGATGTTTAACCAAAACGTCGGCTTTTTTGTTTCACATCAATTGTGCCTTTTGAGTTTCCTCTGCAGCCTGTGTATATTGAGACCAGTTATCATTTATAGAGAAAGACATTATGCAAGTTTACGGTTGTTGTGATTTGGTTCGCGAAATCTACGCACAAATTGGCAGTGGCGATCAAGCCTACATTCCACAAGCAATTTCATGTGCCGTTCGTACTCTAAACGAAGTGGCTGCAAATGAAAGCCTACCAAAAGATATCCGTGAGCAAGCGGCATTCGCGGCAGCAAACCTTTTGATTTCGGATTTTGAAGATAAGTAGAAACTAAAGATGAATCTAGCCAACTTTGAAACTATGGATCCTGTGATGCTAATGAGTATCGTCAACATGAAACTGCGTGACGACTTTGGAGGAGATTTAGATAAACTCGTCAACTACTTCGACATCAGTAAACCTGCTCTTATCGAAAAGCTTGCCAGTGCTGGCTTTGACTTCCTAGAAGATGCCGGTCAGTTCCGATAGACAAAAACACCGCTAAGGGAAACCTAGCGGTGTTTTTTTCATTCTTGATTCATAGTCAGTGTTTAGCCAAATGACGCCCAAATCACGGTAACAACAAGTACTGGGCACACAAACTTCACGTACCAAGGCCATACCCTACCAAACCAGCCAAGTTGAAACTCTGGGCAGCCTTGTTCAAGCTCTTTAATCTTACTCGCGCGGCTCCAAACCCAACCACCAAACAAGCAGAATAACAGTGCGGCAATAGGCTGTAAGTATTGCGTCGCAACCATAGCGACAAATCCAAACAGATCACCAAAGTTAAATACGATGTAGATACTAAACAGCGCAATAAGCGCACCGAGTACCCAACTGGTTTTCTTACGACCGGTGTTAAAGCGCTCATCGACAAGGGCAACCGGACACTCCAGCATCGAAATAGATGACGTTAGCGCTGCAATGGTCAATAGCAAGAAAAACACCACTGAGAACACTAAACCAAGCATGCCCAATGACTCAAACATCAGTGGTAATACCGTAAAGACCAAGGTATCTGAGCTCAATAGAGAGCCATCTTCTGCATAAATCTGAACGCCTTTTTGCATCGCGACAAACATCGCCGGCATCACCACAAGGCCTGCAATAAACGCCACTGAGGTATCCACCAAGGTCACATTCATTGCCATTTTCGGCAGGTTCTCTTTTTTCGACAAGTAAGAGCCGTAAATAAGCATCGAACAGCCACCAATCGTCAGCGAGAAGAAGCCTTGTCCCATGGCCGCGAGGATGAGTTTTCTGTCCCACACTTTTTCAAAATCTGGGATCAGATAGTGTTTAAGCCCTTCAACTGCGCCCCGCTGCATCATGATATAGATAAACAGCAATCCAAAAAGGATGAACAGCGATGGCATCAAACGTGTCGACCATTTTTCAATGCCCTTCTTTACCCCGCCTTGAACAATCAACACCGTCAGCAAATAGAAAAGCACTGTACCAAATACATTTCTTTCGACACTAAAACCTTTGAACCAGTCCGCAAGTGACGTCAGACCGGCAATGTCTGCCAGTGCGCCAAACAAGAAGCAAATCAGCCAGCCGCCGACGATGGAATAGAACGCCAATACTGCGCAAGGCACCGCGAGGCCAATCCAACCGACTATGCCACCAACCACCTTGCCGATAGGATGGGAGGTAAGAGACTTCATGCTATCGACAGGGTTGGCTTGCCCATGTCGACCGATGGCCATTTCCACCACTAACATAGGAAACGCCACGACCAATATCATGACTAAATACACCAATAGGAAAGCACCACCACCGTTGCTGGCGGCTTGTGTTGGGAAGCCCCAAATATTACCCAATCCTACGGCTGCACCTGCAGCGGCTAAAATGAAGCCTAAACGAGAACCGAAATGCTCCCTTGGAGCCGTCGCTAAGTTTGAATTATCCACTGTAAAGATTCTTATGTACTAGTTTACTGGTACATTAAGATAAAAATCGATTATAAGCAATCAATTTGGCGCAATAAACTAACGAAGACAAAAAATGCAAACGTAAGTATTAATTTACGAACAATACTTAGAATAGGTTCGACTCGCTGTTTTTTTTGCACGCTATTTGTTCGGTTAACACTGTTACCCGTCTGCTCGGTCAGTTCATGTTGAGCGTAAGCCCCCCTAGTTCGTCATTCCTGCGCAGGCAGGAATCTACTCAAGGCTTGGTGCGGACTTAGAGATTAGATGGTAAAGACTTGATAGTCCTTAAGCTCCGGAATAGTTTTCTGCAACTGCTGCTCTTGCTCTGCGACATCATTTAGCGAGTCACAATAGTCTTCTGCCTGCTGCTTTAACGACTCTGATTGCTCTTTCATGGTGTCCAACATTTTTGCTTTGAGCTCATCCATCTGCTTAGAGAGCTCTGTAAGATTTAACCCACCCTCTTCACTCATCTTTTGTTGTAATGCGGTAAATGCGCTACTAAAGAACTCTTTGTTGAAGACCTCTTTTGCCTTGGCTAAATCTTGCTCCCAATTGTCCATAAAACTGCTAAAGGCTTCCGATTTGAGAACAAAATCACCGTTGTCTTCGTAGCGAGATTGCACATCAGCAAAAAACTCACCGACCGCTTGTTTGACGCTTTGAAACGCCTCAGAGTTATCGAAACTCTCTGCGACGTCATCGATGAGTTCATTGGTCAGCTCAAGACCATTGGCCGCGAGTTCTTTCGCTTGCGGCACGTACTTGTTCATATTCTCTCGATAGCTTTCCAAGGCATCTTGTTGTAGCTGACTCAATTCAATCGCTTTACCGTCAATGAACAGATTGTTGTCTTCATCAATTAGGACTTTAGAGCTGGCTTTAACGATTTCGACTTGCTCGCCATCTAGGTGAACTTCGTTCTTAATGTCCACTGCGCACTGTCCAAAAGCATAAGCATTGCCCGCCACTAATGCACTGCTAAGTACGACACCGCTAAGCAGCGCTGTTGTAGTTGGAAAAAGTTGAGGTAATTTCATAGCACACCCTATTGTTCAGATCGTCTGTACAATTCTCAAAGCGATCCAAAGTCTTTACTGAATCGAGATAATAGCATAGTGCTGCACGGAATCTCTGATGGCCAGACTCACTTCGTCGTCTTCATACTGCCCAAGCAAAGCCTTACCGAGTGGCGAATGTGGTGTCAACACAGTGAGTTCAGCCAACCCAGAGTTCGTTAATACCCTTGCATCCTTTATTGTGACGCCTCCGCCACAGGGCAACATCCAATACCATGCGATTTGCTCATCATCATTCTCGACACAGACTAAAGCTGTTAATCCAACACTGTCTTGTTCAGAAAATTCACGCAACGTCGTACGCTTTAACGTTGCGATGTCGTTCTTTATTTGCTCTAAACGCATCGCCTGACCATGTGCCAAATAGGACGCTTCCAGTGCTAACGTGTCATATTTGTGCTCTGGTACGGTTTCTTCATTGGTCGCAGCATCTACGGTTTGCTCCATGGCAGAGACCAGTGTTGTCACTTTGCTTTCAAGTTCATAAATCACTGCGGTCAGCAGCGCGCGCTTGTCCATATTATTCCTCAAACATTGACAGTTGCCGAGCTTGCTCTAAAGGCTCTAGCATCACGCTCAGCCCCAGCAGTCGAATTTCTCGTCCTTGTTGTCTCTCCAGTACCTCGCGAAGCAGGTCTTTGAAATAGGCGAGATCGAGCTGGTTGTGCACATGTTCAATGGTGGTTAACTTAAAGTCTGCAAACTTTACCTTAATTCCCTGTTTGATGACATTACGTTTCGGCGTCGCTCTTGCGAGGCGAGATTCGAGTTCAGGATACAGCTTGTCTTCAATCACCTGCCAACACTCATCGAAACTGGAGATATTGACGCTAAAGGTTCTCTCGACACCAATCGACTTTCTTTCCCGCTCTACGACAACTTGTCTCTCATCAATGCCATGACTTTTCTTCCATAAAGAAGCGCCCATACGACCAAAACGCACAATCAAGTCTCGGTAGTCACTATTGCGAATATCCAAGCAGGTAAAAAAGCCGGCATTATTGAGCCTATCTAAGCTGACCTTACCGACACCCGGTATTTTGCCCAAATCCAACTCATCGACCACTTGTTGTACTTGATCGGGAGGGATCACAAACTGCCCATTGGGCTTATTCATATCCGAGGCAATCTTTGCCAAAAACTTAAGCGGCGCCACCCCAGCAGAAGCGGTCAGTTGCAGCTCGTTCCTGATATCGGCACGAATACGCTCAGCAATGCGCGTCGCTGAGTTTTGGCAGTGAGGTGAGTCTGTGACATCCAAGTAAGCCTCATCTAGCGACAACGGCTCAATGAGCGAGGTATAACGAGCAAAAATCGCACGAATGTGCTTTGAGGTTTCTTTGTAGACTTCCATTCGCCCAGGGACGAGCAGCAAATTGGGGCACAGCTTTACCGCTTGAGCCGTTGGCATCGCCGAACGAACGCCAAACTTTCTCGCTTCATAATTACAAGTGCTGATCACCCCACGCTGGCGCTCACTGCCACCAACGGCAAGGGGCTTACCTTGATAATGTGGATTGTCGCGCATCTCTACCGCAGCGTAGAAGCAATCCATATCAACGTGGATGAATTTTCGAATAGAGTCAGACACGGCATTGAACTGTTTATTTATACAGTCAAAAGTATACGCCGATTTTGAGTGAGAACCAAACAAAAAGACCAGAGCGTTGCTCTGGTCTTTTTTATTCAGCTATCAGCTGGCTTATTGATTATGCAATGCGATCTTTTTCCCAAGCGGCCAGCTTCTCTGCTCGGGCTTGCTCACGTGCTTCACGCTTTTTACGAGCATCACATGGCTCTGGGCAGTTACAAACTTTATCAATGCTTAGCGCACCGAGACCACCACAGCTGCCTTTGACCACTTTCTTTTGGAAGATGTAACCAACAGACATGGCAACAATCACCGCAAGAAAAACGCCGAAAGTAATTAGAAATGTACTCATAGTTGTCACCCGTTACTTGTTGAGGTAAGGCTTGAACGCGCTTGATGCGATTTCATCAAACCCATCTTCTGTTTTTACAATAATAAACGCTGGAATACCATTTTGCTCGGCAACTTCCAGTGCTTGCTCTTCACCCAGTACCATCAAGCCCGTCGCTAAGCCGTCTGCTGTCATAGAAGACTTATCAAGAACCGTCACTGACACCACTTTGTTGTTGATAGGCTTGCCCGTTTTCGGGTCGATAATGTGTGAGTAGCGAACACCGTCTTGCTCAAAGTAATTACGGTAGTCGCCTGATGTAGCGATCGCCATATCACCTGGCTCAATGATTTCTTGAACACTACGTTCATCCGTCGCTGGTTTTTCAATCGCGATACGCCATTTCACGCCTTCACGGTTAAGACCTTTCAAGCGCATCTCACCACCGACTTCAACCATATAATCTTGAACGCCGATACGCTCTAGATATTCAGCGAGAACATCGACTCCCCAGCCTTTTGCAATCGTCGACAAATCCACATACAGACCATGCAGATTTTTCTTTAACGTCGTGTCAGTTGCAGAGAGATGCTGAATGCCCGTTTGCGCTTTGCGCTCTGCAAGCTGCTTAGCCGTTGGTACGACTTCTGGACGCGCCTCCGGTCCAAAGCCCCAAAGGTTAACCAAAGGTCCTACCGTAACGTCCAAAGCACCTAATGTTACTTCATTGAGACGAATAGCTTCTTTCACCACAATCGCGGTTTGTTTCGATACAGGAAATGCCTCTGTGCCGTAGAAACGGTTGAAGCGGCTCAACTCAGAATCTTGGCGATAAGTCGACATTTGGTCGTTCACCTGTTCTAGTAAGCGATTAAGCTCTGCCTGAATGGTTTCCGGTTTTGGGCTATGGTCGGTCGCAATGTATTTCACATTATAAATCGTCCCCATTGTCGGGCCGCTCAAATGCACTTGCTCACGATTGTTACCACAAGCGGTTAGAAGTACCGCAGCTAGCATTACGGCTAGCACTAATTTCAACTGTTTCGTTAGATGAAACTTAGTTAGATGAAACATGCCTTTACTCACCTAATGAATTTAAAATACTTACGTTTGCCACAGCTATTGATGTTGTCGCAAATGAAAGCACTCTGTCTATATCGATTTAAAAACAAATGGCCGGCTCCCATGAACCAGCCATGTTCTTTACTTCAATAAAGATTAACCACCGAAGTCATCTAGAAGGATGTTTTCATCTTCTACACCAAGATCTTTCAGCATGCCGATTACAGCCGCGTTCATCATTGGTGGACCACACATGTAGTATTCACAATCTTCTGGCGCTTCGTGATCTTTGAGGTAGTTCTCATAGATTACGTTGTGGATGAAGCCTGTGTAACCATCCCAGTTATCTTCTGGCATTGGGTCAGACAGTGCTACGTGCCACTGGAAGTTATCGTTCTCAGCTTGTAGGCCATCGAAATCTTCTACGTAGAACATTTCACGGCGAGAACGAGCACCATACCAGAATGACATCTTACGCTTAGAGTTCAGACGCTTAAGCTGGTCAAAGATGTGCGAACGCATTGGTGCCATACCAGCACCACCACCGATGAAGACCATCTCGTTGTCAGTCTCTTTCGCGAAGAACTCACCAAATGGTCCAGAAATCGTACACTTGTCACCTTCTTTCAGTGACCAGATGAACGAAGACATGATACCAGGTGGTACATCAGGATTATTAGGCGGCGGCGTAGCGATACGCACGTTCAGCATAATAATACCTTCTTCTTCTGGGTAGTTAGCCATTGAGTATGCACGAATGCACTCTTCGTTAACGACAGACTCATAGCGGAACAGGTTAAACTTGTCCCAATCTTCACGGTACTCTTCTGGTACGTCGAAGTCAGAGTATTTAACGTGGTGAGCAGGCGCTTCAATCTGGATGTAACCACCAGCACGGAAAGGTACCGATTCGCCATCAGGGATTTGTAGCTTAAGCTCTTTGATGAATGTCGCTTTGTTATCGTTAGAGATAACAGAACATTCCCACTTTTTAACGCCGAAGATCTCTTCTGGAAGCTCGATGTCCATGTCAGTCTTCATTGCTACCTGACACGCTAGACGCTCACCTTCACGTGCTTCACCTTTAGAGATATGGTCAAGCTCGGTTGGTAGAATGTCACCACCGCCAGATTTCACTTTTACGCGACACTGACCACAAGAGCCACCGCCACCACAAGCAGATGATACGAATACGCCAGCGCCGGCTAGTGCATTCAACAGTTTGCCACCTGGTTGTGTGGTGATCGCGAGATCAGGGTTTTCGTTTACAGAGATCGTGATGTCGCCTGTTGGTACTAGCTTAGATTTGGCGAACAAAATCACCAAAACTAGGGCTAGAACAATCAGCGTAAACATCACTACACCAAGAATAATGTCCATTGACTATTCCTTATACCTTACAGTTGAACACCAGAGAATGACATGAAGCCCAGTGCCATCAGACCTACCGTGATGAACGTGATACCAAGACCACGAAGACCAGGAGGAACGTCAGAGTACTTCATCTTCTCTCGGATACCTGCTAGCGCAACGATAGCTAGCATCCAACCCACACCAGAACCAAAGCCGTATACGACAGATTCTGCAAAGTTGTAATCACGCTGTACCATGAATGATACGCCACCAAAGATCGCACAGTTCACCGTGATTAGCGGTAGGAAGATACCCAGTGCGTTATACAAAGGTGGGAAGAAGCGGTCTAGTACCATCTCTAGGATTTGTACTAGCGCTGCGATTACACCGATAAAGGTAATAAAGTTCAAGAAGCTAAGATCGACACCAGCTACTAAAGCATTTTCTCTTAGAACTAGGTTGTACAATAGGTTGTTCACTGGAACCGCAACGGTAAGAACAACGATAACTGCTACACCTAGACCAAAAGAGGTCTTAACTTTCTTAGATACGGCCAAAAATGTACACATACCTAAGAAGAAAGAAAGCGCCAAGTTTTCAATGAAGATCGATTTAACGAGTAGACTAATATAATGTTCCATGACTACCTTACTCCTTCGCTTCTACTTGTGCTGGCTTAAAGATACGAATTGCCCAAATCATAAAGCCGATTAGGAAGAACGCTGAAGGTGCTAGAAGCATCATACCGTTTGGCTGATACCAACCTCCGTTACTCACTAGTGGCAATACTTCCATGCCAAATAGCTTACCAGAACCTAGAAGTTCGCGGAAAAACGCAACAGTTAGCAGCACAAAACCATAACCTAGACCATTACCGATGCCATCAATGAATGACGGTAGAGGTGCAGACTTCATTGCGTACGCTTCAGCACGACCCATTACAATACAGTTAGTAATGATCAAGCTAACGAATACTGAAAGCTGCTTTGAAATGTCGTAAAGATACGCTTTCAACACCTGGTCAACCACGATTACCAGTGAAGCGATAATCGCCATCTGCACGATGATACGCACACTATTTGGCATGTGGTTACGAATAAGAGAAACAAACAGGTTAGACAATGCAGTTACAAAAATAACCGCAACCGTCATAACAAATGCTGTCTCAAGTTTGGTGGTCACTGCCAATGCAGAACAAACACCAAGAACCTGAAGCGCAATCGGGTTGTTATCCAACACTGGTGCGAGCAAGCTCTTCTTCATTTCTTTAGCATCAGCCATTAGTTTAGACCTCCGTCACGAACGTTTGCTAGGAAAGGACCAAAGCCCATGTCACCCAACCAGAAGTCGAAAGTACCTTGAACGCCATTTGCAGTCAGTGTTGCACCAGATAGGCCATCAACACCGTGCTCAGAACCTTCTGGAGCACCACCTTTAACGATCTTAATTGCTGGTTTGAAGTTCTCATCGAAGAGTTTCTTACCAACAAATTGTGAACGCCACGTTGGGTTCTCAACTTCACCACCAAGTCCAGGGGTTTCGCCTTGCTCGTAGTAAGTAATACCGTTAACAGTATTACCATCAGTTTGTACTGCTACGAACGCGTACATCATTGACCAAAGGCCGTTGCCATGTACCGGTAGAATCACACTCGTGACTTCGCCACCCTGTTTAACTAGGTAAACAGTACCAACGTTTGCACGACGAAGAATTTTCGCTTTGTCTTCATCTGCGGTAAGACGAACTGACTGATCTGGATCTTTAGCAGCGCGACGCTGGTCATATGCTTCAGCGTTACCGTCAACGAACTCACCTGTTTCAAAATCAACCAAACGAGGTTCGATGAACTCATGATATAAGTCTGCAACAGAGCCTTCAGCGGTAATACCAGCTACGTCGACAATTTTAGACTGCTTATCTAATTTCGCATTAGCAACCTGTTTATCTTTTAGAAAGACTGCAGCGGTCGATACAACGATTGAGCAAACTAGGCTCAACGCGATAACAACAAACAGCGTCTTTTTAATGCTATCGTTATTACTTGCCATAGCGAGCTTCTCTCCGTTTGATGTTCTTCTCGATCACGAAGTGGTCGAATAGAGGTGCGAACAGGTTAGCAAATAGAATTGCTAGCATCATACCTTCTGGGTAAGCCGGGTTGACTACACGGATCATGACACACATTGCGCCAATCAAAATACCGTATGCCCATTTACCATTGTTAGTAAACGATGCCGATACTGGGTCTGTTGCCATAAAGAACATACCGAATGCAAAACCACCCAGTACTAGGTGCCAGTGCCAAGGCATAGCAAACAGAGCATTTGTGTCAGAACCAACAACATTAAACAGCGTTGCTACCGCAACCATGCCGATCATTACACCCGCAATAATGCGCCAAGACGCTATGCCCATGTACACGATCATTGCCGCACCAATCATAAGTGCTAGCGTTGATACTTCACCAATAGAACCAGGAATGTTACCGATGAACGCGTCCATCCAAGTGATTGTTTGGCCGGTGATGTTGTTGATTAGTGCGCCTTCGCCGCCTTGTGCCCATTGGCTAAGAGCCGTTGCACCAGAGAAGCCGTCAGCTGCAACCCATACCACGTCACCCGAGATTTGCGCTGGGTAAGCGAAGAATAAGAAAGCACGACCAGCAAGTGCTGGGTTAAGGAAGTTACGACCCGTACCACCAAAGATTTCTTTTGCAACAACAACACCAAAGGTAATACCTAGTGCAGCTTGCCAAAGTGGAAGTGTTGGTGGAACGATCAATGCGAAAAGAATAGAAGTTACAAAGAAACCTTCGTTAACTTCGTGCTTACGCACCATACAGAACAACACTTCCCAGAAACCACCAACAATAAACACTGTTGCGTAGATAGGCAGGAAGTAAGTTGCACCTAGAATCATCTTACTGCCCCAACCCGCGTCGGTACCTAGCGTGCCGCCAATACCTTGAGTTAGCCAGTAGTGCCAGTTACCATCGATAACACCCGCAAGCTCTGCGCCAGTGTAAAGATGGTTAAGTGCCATAACCGCTTGGTTACCCGCATTGTACATACCCCAGAACATTGCTGGGAATACTGCGAACCAAACCATGATCATGATGCGTTTTAGGTCAACGCTATCACGGACATGCGAGCTGCGCTTCGTGACAAGACCCGGCGTGTAGAATAGCGTTGCCGCTGCTTCGTACAGTGCAAACCATCTTTCATGTTTGCCACCTGGCTCGAAGTGATGCTCGATATCCTCGATGAATTTCTTAAGCATGGGATTACCCTTCCTTCTCAATCTTGTCTAGGCACTCACGTAGGAGTAGACCGTATTCGTACTTACCTGGACAAACAAAGGTGCATAGCGCCATATCTTCTTCATCCAGTTCAAGAGCACCAAGACGCTGAGCGCTGTCTAGGTCACCTGCACATAGATCACGAAGTAATAACGTAGGCTCCATATCTAGAGGCATTACTTTTTCGTAGTTGCCGATTGGAACCATTGCACGATCACTACCATTGGTTGTGGTTGTCATGTTGAACAACTGACCTTTGAATAGGTGACCAAGGAATGATTTGGTGATTGAGAACTTGTTCTTACCAGGCGTTGCCCAGCCAAATAGTTCCTTCTCACGACCTTCACGAAGTACAGACACTTGCTGGTGGTAACGACCTAGATAGGCGTGTGGACCAGTAGCATGAGTACCAGAAAGCACAGAACCAGAAATGATTCGAACTTCACCAGGCATCAACTCGTTATCTGTTACATCTTCTAGGCTAGCGCCAATCTGAGTTCTAACCAAACGAGGGTTATTGACTACAGGGCCAGCTAGAGACACAACGCGATCCGTATACAATTCACCTGTAGTGAAAAGCTTACCGAATGCAATCACATCTTGATAATTGATGCTCCAAGCAACGTTGTTCGCGCCGACTGGATATAGGAAATGCATGTGAGTGCCTACTAGGCCTGCTGGATGCGGACCATTGAAGACATGCTCTTCGACATTGGATTGAGTTGAGCGAGGAAGACTAGTGCCTGATTTGCAGACATACACTTTACCGTCTGTCAGTTTCGACAGTAGGTCAAGACCTGCAACAAACGCGTCTTTTTGCTCGTTGATAATCAATTCAGGCTCTGCTGCTAGTGGATTCGTATCCATAGCAGTCACGAAAATCGCTTGAGTCGTAGAATCGATCGCCGGAACCTTGCTGAACGGACGAGTACGCAACGCAGTCCACATACCAGACTCAACCAATTGAGTTTTGATCACGTCGCGATCAAGACCCGCTAGTTGGTCAGCTGTGTAGCTATCGAAAGTAACTTGCTCGTCGCCTGCCACTTCAATCACAACGGATTGTAGGACACGCTTCGCGCCACGGTTAACTTCAATAACCTTACCGCTTGCTGGAGAAGTAAACTTAACGCCTGGGTTCTTTTTGTCTTCAAAAACAACCTGACCTTTTTTCACTTCATCACCAACGCGAACATGCATCGTTGGACGCATACCCACGTACTCTTCGCCAAGCAAGGCGACTTTAGTGATGGACTTACCATCATTAATCACCTGGGAAGGAGTTCCTGCGATAGGAAGATCCAAACCCTTCTTTATTGTAATCATACGCACTTGCACTACTTTTATCGGGAAAAAGATTCTTTTAAATTGCGTAACATTTAGACACGACATTGAGTGTCTGGCTCTGGCTTCTTTTTTGGCCAAAGCAGCAACATCACTTTAACAATCTCGTCATGGGATCGATGCGAGATTTTTCTGGAGCGGTAGTTTAGCATCTTTTACAAAGGGTATGCCACGACCAATCCCAGCAATAGCCGCTTTATTTGGAAACTTTTGCTACATCTGGGGTTGCGAATATGTGTAACTTTGACCAAACGCACAAACTGCTATTAATGCTTTTAAAAATAAGCAATTGGCTTTTTCACAATCTGAAACATTCACCATCATCAAAATCACATAACATTATATGTTGATACGCTGTTAATTATTTACCCCCAAAGAGGTAGGCAAAGTCGCGACTTTACCAGAACAAATTGACGGTGATTATCAGTAAACCCTTACCTTGTTGCTAAACTGTGTCCTAAGTATCTATTGTTGGTACCGCATCACTAAACAGGTATGCCGTTACTTACCGCTACCAGCACAATTTGGACTAGCGGGGGCAAGTTGGTTCTCTTCGTTCCACTCTTCAGGAGTGTAGGTGTGAATCGCTAAGGCATGCACCGAACCTGCGAGCTCTTCGGCAAGCACAGTATTGACCTTACGATGCCGAGTAATAAGACGCTCGCTAGAAAAATCTTCACTGACGATAATGACCTTAAAGTGACTTTCTGAGCCTGGCGGGACATTATGCGTGTGACTTTCATTGCGAACATCGAGATGTGTTGGATGGAAAGCTTGATGGAGCTTGTGCTCGATAGATTGTTGAATCATCTTACTTCCTTGGGCTGAAACCGACATTTATTTTTATATTGTCGGTAAAGTATATACTTTACTTAATCAATAATCTTCCCTTAAATCACATTCTGCTTGGCTTAGTTGAGAGGATTTTGTCAAAATACAACCATTGTCACCAATTCAAGAAATTATGAAAACTGAACTGAACCTACTTGAGCGCAGCTACTCGCTTTTTCGCTACCCAAAACTTGCCAATGAGCAGCTCCAAGCATGGGATGCGGGTGACGAGTATCTGATTCAACACGTTGAAGAGCTCGCTTTGCCCAAGTCATCGAATATTCTGATCCTCAACGATAACTTTGGAGCCCTTAGCTGTTGGTTTAGTAAAGAGCATAAGGTGACTACCGTCACGGATTCTTTTGTTTCCCTGCAAGGTATCAAAAGCAACTTGTCGGCCAACCAACTCAGTGGAGTGACCCTTCTCAATTCTACGGATGCATGGCCAAGTGACATCGACCTCGTGCTGATGCAAATCCCACGCAATAATCGCTACTTAACTTGGCAGTTAGACCAACTTGCCCAAAAGTACGCAGGCCGCTGCCAGCTAATTGCGGTGAATAAAGCGAAAGAGATCCACTCCTCAACACTGAAACTGTTTGAGAAGTTTGCAGGCTCCACCACGACCTCGCTGGCGTGGAAAAAACACCGCCTAGTGTTTACTGAGCTATCTCGTGCTGCACAAAAACCCGCTGTGGAGGCCTATACGACTTGGCCGGTTGAAGGACACGAGCTAACTCTTGCGAACTTACCCAATGTTTACTCCGGTGAAAGCTTGGATTTGGGCGCTCGCTTCATGTTAGAACATCTATCCAAACTCGATGCGGACAATAAAGATGTCGTCGACCTTGGCTGTGGCAATGGCGTTTTATCGATAAAACTCAAGCAGCTTTCCCCAACCGCTCGCATTACTGCGGTCGATGAGAGTTTTATGGCATCAGCCTCGGCAAAACATAACTTTAAACTTAATCAGTTAGACGACGCTCAATGCAAGTTCATCACGAACAATTGCTTGGATGGCTTTGAAGCGGCCTCACAAGATCGTGTCATCTGCAACCCACCCTTCCATCAACAGCAAGCCGTCACCGATCACATCGCTTGGCAAATGTTCTGTGATGCAAAGCATGTTCTTCGCCCTAAAGGCGAATTAATGGTTATCGGCAATCGTCACCTAGGCTACGATAAAAAACTGACGCGTCTCTTTGGCAAGCACAATGTTAAGCTTGTCGCCTCCAATGCCAAATTTGTTATTTTACAGGCAACTAAGTAAAGATTGAGTCATAGTTGTCTCTAGGCAACGTGCATAAAAATAAGAATTCGCTATGATGCCAGCCATCGCTCGGTTTGGCTTCAATAGTATTAGAGTGTGAAAAGGAATCATTAATGAAAAAGCTCGTTTTAGCGGCTTCCGTCGTACTGCTTGCTGCATGTGCAAGCCCTCAACAAGAACAAGTCAATTTTGCGCCTAAAGCGACAACTAGTGCCGCTAAAGTCGTCGAAAACAAATCGATGTCACTCTCTAGTAAAGACGTACGAACAGCTCAATACGTCGCACTGCTCGACAATGGCCGCTCTAACATTACGCCAGTACATACTCGTCAAAATCTTCGTATCGGCATTGAAAATGCGCTAGTGAATCAATTTTCATCGCAGGGCTACCAAGTCACCGTCAACAGCGAAAATGCGCTTCAAGTTGAAGTGCAGGAGGCATTAGTCTCGGTTAAACATACCGTGATGGAAAATGACATGACTGCAAATGTTGTGCTCGAAGTTACCGCCGAGAATGCCAAAGGTAAGCTGGTAAAAACTTACACGGGTACGGCGAAGCGCTCAGGCCTTATGAGCGCATCTAACGACGATATCGAAACCGTACTGAACGACACTGTTAACTTGGTACTCAAAGAGATCGCTAACGACAAAGAGCTGCAAGACTACATGAAGGAGCGTTTCTAATGCTAAAAACGGCTATTGCTACCCTAGCGCTTGTTGCAACGAGCGTATTCGCTGGCCCTAAAGTTGCCGTGGATACCAACTTAGGCCGCTTTGTGGTTGAACTTAATCAAGAAAAAGCGCCGGTAAGCGTTGAGAACTTTCTAAAGTACGTGGATGACGGCAGCTACGTTAACAGCCAGTTCCACCGTGTGATCCCAGGCTTTATGGCACAAGGCGGTGGCTTTGCTAAAGACTTTAAACGTCTACCAACCTATGCGCCTATTGAAAATGAAGCATCAAACGGCTTGGATAACGATGCAGCAACCATTGCAATGGCGCGTACCCGCGATCCAAACTCAGCGACGCGCCAGTTCTTTATCAACTTCATTGACAATGATTTCCTCAACTACAGCGTGACTAACCCTGGCTATGCCGTATTCGGTAAGGTTGTTGAAGGTTTTGACGTAGTACAAAAAATGGGGCAAAAACCAACTCGCAGCACCCGCGGAATGAGCGATGTGCCACTCGATCCCATCATTATCACTAAAATGGAAAAAATCAGCGATTAACACCAAAAAGAGAGAGGTTCGCCTCTCTTTGCTTGTTATGCGTATCCATTCCTTTTCGCTGCACTCGCAAGGAGCACACCTGTGGAACAACAAATGAATTGGCTTGATACGGTCAAAAGTTACTGGGATAAAAGGCTACTTTGGGTCTTTATGATGGGGTGCTCAAGCGGCTTCCCATGGGTTTTGATTGGATCGAATATGTCTGGCTGGCTAAAAGATGCTGGACTCACTCGCGCTGCTATCGGTTACTTTGGTTCTGTGTTTGCGGTTTATGCCATCAACTTTCTTTGGGCACCTTTGGTCGACAGGGTAAAGCTTCCTATTCTGCATAGTACACTTGGTCAGCGCCGCAGCTGGATTTTCCTTTGCCAGAGCTTTATTTTGGTCGGGACACTGTTTATTGCAGGCGTAAACCCAGCGAACAACCTGATGTTTACATCTATGTTGGCACTGTGCATCGCCATTTCATCAGCGACGCAAGACATTGCGATTGATGCTTATCGTATCGATACTTTTCCAAAATCAGAGTCCAATAAACTACCACAAGCTTCTGCAATGGCTGTTATCGGTTGGTGGACGGGTTACTCATTACCTGGCTACTTAGCGTTTGTTAATGCTGACTCTATGGGATGGAATGGCGTTTACTATGGCATGGCAGGCATCGTTGTCATCCTTATGCTGTTTACTCTATTCGTTAGTGAACCTAAAACTGATCGCGAAGCACTGCAAGCACAAGCCGAAGCTCGTCACAACAAAGTGGTCGGCAGTCGCTTTACCAGCTGGATTTCCGTCACGGTCGTAGAGCCATTTTTGGACTTCTTTCGTCGCAATGGCGTTCAAGTTGCGATCACCTTACTGCTGTTCGTGTTCTTGTTTAAGATTGGGGAAGCCTTCTTAGGGCGCATGTCGATTACCTTCTACAAAGAAATTGGCTTTAGTAACGAGCAAATTGGCTACTACTCTAAGCTTATTGGTTGGGGGGCGACCATCGTCTTTACACTACTAGGCAGTATGGTCAACGTTCGCTTTGGCATTGTAAAAGGATTGATGATCGGCGGCATTGCAATGAGTGCCAGTAATCTGATGTTTGCATGGATAGCAAAAGTTGGACCAAACGAAACTTTGTTCTTAGCTACAATCATTGTTGATAACTTCACAACGGCATTTTCGACCGTAGCATTTGTTTCCTTCCTGACCATCCTTACCGGCCAAGCATTTTCTGCTACTCAGTACGCGCTACTCGCGTCTCTGGGTAACTTCGGTAGGACCACATTGGCATCGTTCAGCGGTGAAATGGTAGACGCCCTCAATGACTGGAGCTTGTTCTTTATTATTACATCGCTGATGGTGATCCCTAGCCTTATCATGCTGTATTCACTACGTCATTATTTTAATGACCTACTTGAAAAAGCGAGACATAGAGACGAGAGCCCAGCATCTAAAGAGCAAGAAAACCTGTCTCAGTAGCACTGCCATTACAACGAAAAAGGCTCGCATCAGTGCGAGCCTTTCATTTGGTTGAAGCTTTCATATCAAGCTCTAAGGATACATCCCTTTTCCGAAGCGGTTAAAGACTCTCGCCACCCCTTGGGTGAAAATCATAGGCTCGGTCAGAACTGACAAACACAAACAATCTTGTCCGGATGCTGTCTGAGGCGCGTGCTTGGTGTCGCCGTCTTCGCGAATGAAATCGCCTTCGTGATATTCACCATTCTCGTCACTGAAACTGCCATGGAGAACCAGAGTCGACTCAAAACCTTTGTGCGTATGTTGAGGTACTTGTACGCCTTCAGTGATATACAACAAACTCACTCTGCAGTCTTCGTCAATCTCAATGTTTGAGGTAAACACTTTACCGCCATAACTCTTCCACTCTCCCATTCGCTCTACGAAAGGTTTGAGCGTTGCAGGCACCTTAAACGACTTGCCATTCACCTCAACGGTTGCTGCCGTCCTAACCTTCGGTTTACTAAAGTCGGCATCTAACGTCATGATGTCGTTCATCATGGTATCGAACACTAGAGCGAGCTCAGAATCAGAGATGGCGCCCTCAGTACCGCTGGCGACCAAATCCTCAGCAGCCTCTTCCTCGTACTTAGCCACCAATTGACGGCAGTGAGAGCATGTTTCTAAATGCGTAGCGACGGCAGCTCCATGAGCGGAATCGATCTCCCCAGTCGCGTAGCACTTCAAAACTTGTTTATCTGGGTGGTAACTCATATTACTCCGCCTCCATTGAATGTCTTAATTTTTCTACAGCTAATCTGAGACGGGACTTAACAGTCCCCAGCGGGATATCGAACATATCGGCCACTTGCTGGTGAGGAAGCTCCTCTAAGTACACAGCTCTGACAACCTCTCTTTGTGCTTTTGGCAAATCCTCCAAAAAATTCAAAATTTGCTCTTTTAAACGATCAGTCTCAGGCGAATAATGCTCAACAAAATCTGGCGGACAATAATCTGTTGGCCAGATATCGTCAGCATGCACGTGCAACTCTCTACCCTTCTGTTTGCGAAGCATGTCGTAACACAAGTTTCGTGCGATGGTGTAAATCCAAGTCGACAGCGAGCTCTTACTACCGTCAAAAAGGTGTGCTTTCTGCCAAACCGTAGCCATTGCCTCTTGAACCATTTCGATCGCTACTTGCTCGTTGCCCATGTGCTTGTAAGTGAACTGCTTGAGGCGAGGAGAGAAGTAACTGAACACAGTGGCAAAGGCGCGCTTATCGCGCTGTTTTACCTTCTCCATACACTCTGCCCACTCTTGCTTGGTGAGCGCCTCTGGACTCTCTACTATCATGCTTATGTCCCTAAAGTTGATATCGCAACATTACTGCCTTACCAGATCATAATACGCTATGTTAAACGAATTGGATCACTAATTAGTCAGCTCAGTGCCGCGTTTCCTCTTGAATATCCCCCGACTTGAACGCTTCGGTGAGAAAATTGACCGCGGTACTGCAATCAGGTTGCGTCACTAAATGTTCGAAGTGGTTGCACTCCAGCGGCAAGACTTCAAGCCATCGCTGACTGACCCAAGCAGCGTCATCAAAAAAACGATGAAGATATAAGTCGCCAATTTGAGGGAATTTCTTATAGACGTCTTGCAAGCGTTCTCCGAGAATTTGGTTCTCATCGCTGAGCTCTTCTGTAGCCCACCCTTCTAACCAATTTACCGAGGCAAATCTAAGGCCGTCGTCATATGCCCCCACGTCGGTCACCCGAAACTTCTTGATACCGGATACCGTAATTCCCAACATACCGTCGTCAAGCGTTTCAAAATCGACAATGCTAACGAATGTCCCGATCTCCGAGACATTCTTTGGAATGGTGCTTGAGTCTCCACTTATAAGACAGACACCAAAGCCTGTTTCGTTCTTGAGGCATTCGGTGACCATTCTTTTGTAGCGAGGCTCAAATATCCTCAGCCTCATTTTTCCTTCTGGCAAAACCACTGAGCGCAGTGGAAAAAGCATAATCTGTGACATGATTGTTCCCTTTGTTACTACATCAGTGTTTACGCCTGTAATTAAAATACGATCAGCACCACATTGTTAACAAGTGCAATTGAATGTTAACTTCCAGCCAAAAAAAATTGATCGATTTGTGTACGTTTTATAGAAGTTCCCTTAATCCTTTTTGTTTTGTGATAGGTATCACAAACTTTAGTAAACGTTTGCGGTGTTGCACATTTACTTTGGGATATAAATCGCTATCATGCCCACCCATCGGATGAGTTCGCACGGACAGCGGCCAATTTACAGTACAACTTGAAGAGTTTTCACACTATGCGTAAATCACTTTTAGCTCTTGGCGTTGTTGCAGCAGTTGCTGCAGTGCCAGCATCTGCAGAATATCTATACGGTTTTGGTGGTGTTTACCTTGATCACCAGAGCTGGGATCACGGTCCAAACGCAATCCAAGATGGCCAAGACGGCAAAGGTCGTAACCAATTCGTACTAGGTATCGAAGGTGGTGCAGGTTTCACTTGGGGTGAGCTATATGGTTTCTACGACCGCGAGAGCGTAGAGAAAAGCTCTTCTGAGCAGAAAAACTCGATGAAAGGTACTGCGCACGTTTACCTAGGTGACTCTGGCGTTTCTCTATACGGTCAGGTTTACCACCACGATAACCCTAACCAAAGCGAAACTAACCGCGTTCTTGGTCTTGGTTACACAGCGCTTAAAGGCGATAACTGGTTCTTCAAACCATGGGTTGGTGTTCACGACATCACGTCTTGGGATTCTTTCTCACCAAACCAACGCGTTAACGGTAGCAACGGTTACATGGCTGGTTGGACCGCACGCTACGGCTTCGAAGCATTTGGTCAAAACTTCTCATTCGTTAACTGGAACGAGATCGAGTTCGATCGCAACGACGAATACGCTCAAAACCAAGGCGGTAAAAACGGCCTAAACGGTGCGTTGCTATTCAACTGGCACGCAACTGAGCACCTAACTGCTGCTATTCAATACCGTTACTTCAACAACAAACTTGGTGTTTACGGTTCATCAGGTAGCAACCAGCAACATTACGGTGACGCTATCATCTACCGTATGCAGTACAACTTCTAATTCTCAGAATGTTAGAAGTTCGAAAAAATGGCGCTCTCGCGCCATTTTTTGTATCTAAAATTCGCGCACTAAGCTTTCGACCAACTTAGCTAACTTTGCTATCCTTCTCGCTTCATTCACTACCCGTAGATAATTGTGAACATTACCATTCTAGGCCCTGGTGCCGTTGGTTCCTTATACGCTTACAAACTTCATCTCGCTGGTCATTCTATTTCTCTTTGGGGACGTACTTCATCTAGCAAAATCGAGGTAACTCTCGATGATGGGGAAAGCATTGCGTTCAACAATCAAAGCCTTGAAGATTTGGAACGATGTGACCTGTTGGTTGTGACTGTAAAAGCGTGGCAAGTGAAAAGCGCGCTACTGCCGCTCCTGACTCATCTTCACCCAGACGCTATCATTCTGTTTTTGCACAATGGAATGGGAACCGTTGATAGCCTATCGGAGCAGCTAGCACATCGGCCTGTGCTGCTGGGTACGAGCACACACGGTGCTCTCAAGGTAAACAGCTCTACCGTCCACCATACAGGTATCGGACAAACACTCATCGGCGCATGGAACAAAAAAGGTCAGCAGTGCGAATTTGTCGCCGAGGTCTTTGATCATGGTTTCTCTCCGGCACAGTGGCACAGCATTATCCAACAAGCGTTATGGACTAAGCTGGTAATCAACTGCGCAATCAACCCGTTGACCGCCATCCTCGACTGTCGCAATGGTCAACTGGCAAACCATGAGTATCGAGAGCAACTATTTAGTATCGTAAAAGAAGCGGTTACTTGCGCAAGGTTCGATGGGGTCGAGTTAGATGCACCGGTTTTACTCGACACCGTAGTGAATGTGGCTAAATCTACGGCACAAAACTACTCGTCTATGCACCAAGACATTTATAATAAAAGGCAAAGTGAAATCGATTTTATCAACGGTTACGTGGTCAATATTGCTACTAAACACCATGTCGATATACCGAATAACTTATCCCTGTATCAAAAAATTAAGCAAATAGAAGCAAGCTGGAGCCAGCATGACTAAAAAGGTACTTGTCCCTATCGCCCCAGGCACGGAAGAAATGGAAGCCATTACCATCATAGATATTATGGTGAGAGCAGGTTTTGACGTCACCGTGGCGAGCGCTGACTTCGATGGCGCATTGACGATGAAAGCCTCCCGTGGGGTAACCTTAACGGCCGATTGTAAATTGGTAGATATTGCAGACGACGAGTTCGACGTTATCGCACTGCCTGGCGGTGTCGGTGGTTCGGAAGTATTCCGTGATAGCACACTATTGGTAGAGATGGTTCGCCAACACAAATACGATGGCAAACTCTTGGCAGCCATTTGCGCAGCGCCTGCTCTTGTGTTACAGCATCATCAGCTATATCCAGATGCCCTAATGACTTGCCACCCAAGTTTTAAGTCTCATATCTCTGAAAATCGTTGGCGCGATAAGCGCGTCACCATGGATATCAACCACAACCTAATCACCAGCCAAGGACCAGGTACTGCGCTTGAATTTGCCATCGAGATCATCATTGCACTCTGCGGTAAAGAAAAAGCATGGGAAGTGGCTGAACCTATGGTTACCAACCCAACTCTGCACTACCACAAGATGGGAAAGTACGATGACTGATTTGCAAGCAATTCGTGACCAGTTCCCAGCGATTGATGGCGAGACAGTTTATCTAGACAGCGCGGCGACGACACAAAAGCCGCAAGCGGTGATCGATTGCATTACCAACTACTATCGCAATCAAAACGCCAACGTCCATCGTGGTACCCACTCGCTGACTGCACTGGCGACATCGCGTTTTGAAGCGGCACGTGAAACGGTCGCGCGTTTTATTAACGCCAGCAGCGAGAAAGAGATCATCTGGACAAGGGGAGCGACCGAGGCGCTTAACCTCATCGCTCAAACTTACGCTCGTAATCAATTACAGCCAGGTGACGAGATCTTGGTCTCTGAAATGGAGCACCACGCTAACATCGTTCCGTGGCAAATTGTCGCCGAGCAAACCGGTGCCAAAGTGGTCAAGGTACCAATGGGTCAAGGTTGTCAGTTTGACCTCAATGTATTCCGAACATTGGTAAGCAGCCAAACTAAAATCGTCGCCGTGGCTCAAGTCACCAATGTGACTGGAACCGTGCTGCCACTCAACGACATCATCGCCATTACTCGCACCAATAGCCAAGCCATCGTAGTAGTCGATGGCGCGCAAGGCGTGGTACATCAACCGACTGACGTTCAAGCGCTGGATGCCGATTTCTACGTCTTTTCGGGACATAAACTCTATGCACCTGCAGGTATTGGCGTGCTGTATGGAAAACTCGCTCTGCTCGAAGCAATGCCACCCTGGCATGGCGGCGGAAAAATGGTCGAGAAGGTCTCGTTTGAGGGGACAACATTTAGTGAGTTGCCAGGTAAGTTTGAAGCTGGAACACCCAATGTTGCCGGCGCTTTGGCGCTTGCCTGCTCTATTGAATGGCTAAGTCAATACAGCCATACCGATCTTGAAAAGCACATCTGTGCGCTACAAAAACGCGCCTACGACGCCCTTAACCAACTCGATGATATTCAAATCATCGGCTATCAGCCTGGTGCTAGCGTCATCACCTTTGTCATGGATGGCGTGCATCATCAAGATTTGGCCACGCTACTCGACCAGCAAAATGTAGCCGTACGGGCTGGACACCACTGCGCTCATCCGCTTATGGACGCGCTAGGCGTGAAAGGTACCGTGCGAGCCTCGTTCGCAATCTACAACTCTGAGCAAGATGTTGACCGCTTTATTGCGGCGGTAGAAAAAGCCGTTGATATGCTTTAAACGCAAAAGGCCACTGGTAGGAATGCCCGCCAATGGCCTTTTTATAATCACTGCATTCGATGCGGCTGCTAAACGCTGTTAGAGTGTGCGCTGCGCCTGTTCGCGAATTGTATTCACGATGGCCTTGAGGCCATTCCCGCGTGAAGGGCTAAGGTGGTTGATGAGGTTCAACTGCTCGAAATAGCCTTCGAGATCGAACTCAACGATTTGCTGTGAGGTTTTGCCATTGAAGGCGGCCAACACAATCGCAATCAAACCACGAACGATACGTGCATCAGAATCCGCTTTAATTACCCAAGCCTCATCAACCTGTTCAAGCACTAGCCACACTGAACTTTCACAGCCCGCCACCAGCACTTGCTCTTGTTTATCAGCGTCATCCATGATGGGTAATTTCTTACCCCACTGAATGACTTGGCGGTAACGATCTTCCCAGCCTTTCAACTGAGTCATCGTATCGACAATTTGCTGCGCTTGGATTTCACTGCCAAATGGATAGCTATTACTCATCTCGACTGCCTATTACTTCGCTGCGTACTTTTGCAGAATTTTTTCAACAATGCGCGATACCGCGACAAAACCAAATGTCGCAGTCACAACCGTTGCCGCGCCAAAACCGCTGGCACAATCCATACGTTTTGGACCTTCTGCTGTGGATTTCACGCCACACACGCTACCGTCCGCTTGAGGGTATTTAAGCTGCTCGGTCGAGAACACACAATCGATACCAAACTTACGAGCCGGGTTCTTAGTGAAGTTATGATGACGACGCAAGGTATCTTTAAGCTTTTTAGCTAGCGGATCTTGAATCGTCTTGGTCAAATCCGCCACCATGATTTGCGTTGGGTCAACCTGACCGCCCGCACCGCCGGTCGTGATGACCTTAATTTTGTTACTGCGGCAATAGGCCAGTAATGCAGCTTTCGGCTTGATGCTATCAATCGCATCCAGCACGTAATCAAAATTTTTGCTGATGTACTCGGCTACATTGTCTGGAGTAATAAAGTCATCCACCAGATTCACTTTGCACTCAGGGTTAATGAGCTTAACGCGCTCTGCCATCACTTCGATTTTACTTTGACCTACGGTACCCGACATCGCATGGATTTGACGGTTAATGTTAGTCACGCAAACGTCATCCATATCTATGAGTGTTAATTCACCCACGCCGGTTCTCGCTAGCGCTTCTACTGCCCACGATCCCACACCACCAATGCCGACCACACACACGTGAGCTGCACGTAAAATGTCGACCTCACTATGACCATAAAGTCGGCGTGTGCCACCAAAACGTTGGTTGTAGCTGTCAGAGGCAAGTTGGTTCAATTCGCGCATGGGTTACCTTGCATTGTCCAAGTAAAAAAGAAGAGTGCGATTTATACGCACTCTTACTAAAAAGGTCAACTCTGTCGGCGAAGCAGCCGCTAATTGCAATGGCCTATTTGCTTTTGCTATCCGCTTCGGTATCAGGCTTGTCTTGCGAAGAGGTAGAAGATTTAGCCGACGCTTCAGGCAGGTTTGCTGGAGTGGTCTTCTCTCCTGGCATCAACCAAGGGTCTGCCGTTGTCGAGTTTTCTAAACCCAATTTCCACACGCGGCCAAAATGCTTGTAGTGACCAGCTTGAGTGCCGGCAAACTCGCCCATACCATGATAGAGATCGAAGTGGTTACCCTTCACTGCGCCACCAGTATCGAGCACGATTAGCAGTCTTAACTCATGTGCACCACTCCAAGTACCATCGGCGTTAAGCAGTGGCACTTCCGCCAGTATCGGAGTCCCCATTGGAAATGCAGAGCGATCGCCCGCAACCGATGCCATCGGTAATAGTGGAATACCTGCAGTACCTCTTACTGGCGCTGCGTTTTGAGGCTGGAAGAATACAAACGATGGGTTTTCCTCTAACAATGCCTGAACCGTTTTCTCATCTTGTGCCATCACCCAATCTTTGATCGCTTTGAGTGACATTTTCTCTTTTGGCACTTCACCGCGTTCTATCAACACACGGCCAATACTCACGTACGCTTTATTGTTTTTTCCTGCGTAGGCAAAATACTCTAAGGTGTCGTCATCTTCAAAGTGAACGAAGCCACTGCCTTGCACTTCCATAATAAATGGATCGATGAGGTTTTCGGCATAACCTAGTTCAAGTCCCTGGCCATTGAGTGCACCGCCATAAATTTCTGCGCGAGTTGGACATTCTTGCTGACAATCTGGCATCGAGTACACCGGATAGCGGAACTTCTCATCCGGCTCGTGACGAAGCTCCATTACAGGTGAGAAATAGCCAGTGAAAAGTACATTACCTTTGTTATCACCGCCGCCAAGTTGCGCCGCTTGAACTCCGTAATTTGCCAACTGTTTAGGATCACCACTTTGAACAGCCCATACTTCTAGCTGTTCGTATAATGGTTGATAGGTTTTCGCCATAGATGGCGAGGCAGTGACCACCTCATTCGCTTGGGCAGCAAATGTATGAAAGTTGCGAGGTTTGTTGGATTCAATTTGCTCTGTTTTATTTAGTAGGCTAGTGAAATCACCATCGTGTTTCTGCTGAGCGCGATCGCTTTGCGCGCAGCCAAACACCAATAAAACAGAAGCAAGAGGCAATATACGTTTGATCAAGTTAGTCATCCCTTATGGTTCGTGCAATCAGGATGGCAAACTCTATAAAAAAGCGCAATAAAACCGACGCTTATCTCAGGTCTTTTTTGTGTTTTCCTGACAAAACAAACGTTGGGTTGTAATGAGTTGGTGAAAGCTGTCGAATCTCGGTCTTGTTGCGGTTAAGAAATTGATAACGATACTCGGTCACCCCAACGGTAAACCAAAGCTCTGTCGCGGACAGTTCAAAAGAGGTGGCGACCACTCGGTTATTGATCACCACCTTGTTGTCACCAAGCTCAAACGACGCTCTCGCATAAGGAGCTACATCTTTCTCTACCCACACCCCAAACACCTCGGCTTTGGGGTTAATGTGGTCTTGAACTCGGCCATATAAATCGTTGTATAGGCCAACCACAGAGGCTGTGCCCACTAGTGCCAACAAAATTAGTGCTCGTTCCAACCATTTATTGGGTCTAATCGTACTGCGAGGCGTTAACGTGACATCCACGTTACTGACAATACCACTCTCTTTGCCTTCACTCATAGTTCGCCTTCTTCGCTATTCTGGATCAGTGTGTCACTTGATTCATAACGGGGCAAGTCTCTCCATCGCTCCATGCTAAATTTCCCTTGCGCATTATTGAATAAAAAGTCATTATTTCAACATAAATAAACCACGAGTAATCATTGTGAAGATCCGCAGTACCGCCCTAGTAAAAGGATTTCGGCAGTCCACTCCGTATGTTAATGCTCACCGCAACAAAACCATGGTCATCATGCTGGGTGGAGAAGCATTCACCGACAAGAACTTCACCAATATTGTGAGTGACATCGCGTTGCTACACAGTTTGGGCGTCAAGTTAGTGCTGGTGCATGGCGCAAGGCCGCAAATAAACCAACTTCTTGAACACAATGATTGTCACTGTCCGTATCACAAGGGCATTCGCGTCACGACAGAAAAGTGCTTAGATTACGTGATGCAGGCAACGGGGCGTCTGCAACTGGATATCACTGCACGTCTCTCTATGAGCCTGAATAACACCCCCATGGCGGGCAACCAGCTCAATGTTATTAGTGGCAACTTTGTCATTGCCCAACCGCTCGGCATTGATGATGGCATAGACTACTGCCACAGTGGTCGCGTACGCCGCATTGATATTCAGGGTATCAATCGCGTTCTTGAGCAAGGTTCAATCGCTCTACTCGGTCCGGTAGCGGGCTCGGTAACCGGTGAGACCTTCAATCTTCTCTCTGAAGAAGTGGCGACCCAAGTTGCTATAAAATTAAATGCAGATAAGTTAATTGGCTTTTGTTCAGAGCAAGGGGTGCTCGATGAAGCCGGCAATGCCATCGCTGAGCTGTTCCCTTCTGAGGTCAATCAACTGATTGAACAGCTTGAAGCCAAAGAGCTGTCTGATGAAGGCCATAGTAGCGGGACTCTGCGTTTCTTACGCGGTGCGCAATCTGCTTGTCGTGCAGGGATTCCACGTTGCCACTTAATTAGTTATAAAATCGATGGCGCTCTGATTCAGGAGCTGTTCTCTATTGATGGTATCGGCACACAGATCGTAATGGCCAGTGCTGAGCAAGTCAGACAGGCTGACATTGATGATATTGGCGGCATTTTTGAGCTGATTCGACCTTTGGAAGAAAAAGGGATTCTGGTTCGCCGCTCTAGAGAGCAGCTTGAGCAAGAGATCCACCAGTTCACCTTGATCGAAAAAGATGGTCTGGTCATTGGCTGCGCAGCACTTTATCCCTACCAGCAAGAAAAGATGGCCGAAATGGCTTGTGTGGCGATCCATCCTGATTATCGCGATGGCAATCGCGGCGTCCTGCTCCTGAATCATATGAAGCAGCAATCAAAAATGATGGGGATTGAGCATATTTTCGTACTCACCACACACAGCCTGCACTGGTTTAGAGAGCAAGGTTTTCTCGAAGTAGGAGTAGAATCGCTGCCGATGGCGAAACAAGACCTCTATAATTTACAAAGGCGCTCAAAGATCCTATCGGTCTCGGTGTAGCTTTTACAAAAACATTCATGGCGACTTTCAATTTATGAAATCGATTGCTGTCATGAATTAGCACAAATCGTTTTACAAAAGGTCAACTCCTGTTTAAAATTCACCCAAATCACAGCTATTTATGTGACAGGACTCCCAAAAAGCAACGTGCTGGCGGGCAGTGCAAGGAATGCTAGGTGAACACCACATTCAAGAGTGACATCTATGCGAACGGTTATTTGTAATTCGATTCAAAGTTTCTGGGATATGGCGGAAAACCACTTCCTAGAAGGACTCAACGTCCACTGTGTTTTTCCTGTATCCGAAAAAGTCAAATCGTTAATGGCGATTTACCAGCAGCAGTATCGGATCAAGCAAATCACCTACTCTGAGGTCTTTAATCCAGCCTAACGCGGCCTAATTATTCCCAGACCAAATTATTACCAGAATAGGTACTGCCAAGGACGGTAGAGCTTCTCCCTTAGCCACTTTCCGATTTAGCCACACAATTATCTTTCCCAAAACTATTTATTAAACCAACCTCTATTACGCAAAACGCAATGACAGCCCACTGTGACGCAGCGTTTTATGACGTATCCCCTTACCCAAGACTTTGCCATCGGCCACTAAGGTGAAACGAGTTTTTGCGCGGGTAATTCCGGTGTAAATCAGCTCTTTGGTGAGCAGCGGGCTAAATTCGCCCGGCAATATCATAAAGGTATGTGCAAACTCACTGCCTTGAGATTTATGAATCGTCATGGCATAAGCCGTTTCATGCTCTGGCATTCGACTCGGCAATACCGACTTTATGCTGCCATCAGGGAGCTCAAAGAAGACCTTCAGCCTTGGTGTTTGCGCACTATGATCCCATAGACAAATTCCAATATCACCGTTGTAAAGCCCAAGCCCATGATCGTTTTTCGTCACCATTAATGGTCGTCCCACATACCAAAGCTCCTCACCGCGCGAAATCAAACCGCGCTGCTTAAGACGCGACTCTATTCTCTGGTTGAGTCCGGTCACGCCAAAATCGCCCTCTCGCACTGCACACAGCAATCGGTTTTGTGCGAATAGGCCTAAGACTTGACGCGCCACGCCGTGCTGCCAATTCACCAAAGCATCCGCGCTTTGCAACGATTCACCTTGTGGTGACGCTGCTCTGGATTCGGTCAAATACGGCTTGTAAGCCCGCACCATAGAATCAATCAGTTTTTGATAGCTATCACCACTGAGTGGCAGCCATTCAATATCCTCAAACCCTTTGATCCAAACTTGTTCGAAGCCCCGGCTACTTGCAGCGTTAACCTGTTTAGCCAGTTGGCCAATGCCGGAGCGCGCGTCAAAACGGTAGCTTTTTTGCAGAACGCAAAGACTATCAGCGAGTGGCGATACCAACTGCTTGGCAGTACGCCCAAACTGACAATCAAACTGAGTGAGTGCTTTCACCCGTTCGTTTTGTTTTTGGCTGTAACCTTGAGACGAGAAGTCACAGATATCGGATAGCACCGCACCCGCTTCTACTGAGGCGAGCTGATCTTTATCACCTAATAAGATAAGCCGCGCGTGGCTTGGCAGGGCATCGAGTAATCGGTGCATCATAGGCAAATCGACCATAGAGGCTTCATCGAGCACCAACACATCCAAATGCAAAGGATTGGTTTTATCGTGCCTAAACTCAACACGGCCAGGAATGGCACCAAGCAATCGATGCAGGGTACTCGAATCGGTTGGAATGCGCTGTTTAAGATCCGGTGACAGCGCCAAGACATCCACCGCTTTACCAATCGATTCAGTCAGACGCGCCGCCGCTTTCCCCGTTGGCGCAACCAACTTAATGGTGGGCGTTTCTCCTTGCGCGCTCGCCTGATGCACCATTGCCGCGAGCAGTTTGGTGACTGTCGTGGTTTTACCGGTACCAGGGCCTCCGGAAATGACGGCAAAACGACGCGTGAGCGCTACCGCAGCCGCTACCTTTTGCCAGTTCAAGCAGGCAGTGAGCGGAATTGCAACATCCAACAATTGAAGCTCACTGGCGGAGTTCGCTGACGTCACAATGCGATCCACCTGATCCCAATCGATCGAGCCATCATCAACAACGTCTAGGAAATCACACACCAATTGCTGTCGTGAAACTTGGTTGTTTTGTTCTGCAGGGATCAAAGCGATTGCCGAGTACAGATAGTGATACTCTCGGGCAAACAGCTGATCAAGGATCTGCGCCGCTTGCTTAAGTTGAGAGTTCGGCAACTCAATCGGCGTCGCCATCGACAACAGGCGCTCTGCGATGGTTTGCTCATAGTAAAAATAGCGCTGCAAATAGAGCCGATTTTGCTGCCAGACTAGAGGTGTGACCGTGCCTTCTAAGGATGCACCAGGCGCCAACACACTGATCGTTGACGCACTTTCCATGACCTGCTGCCAATTAACCTGATTGACCTTATCTTCCAACGGCGCAGCAGCGGCGCCATAGAGTCCAATCAGGCTTGGTAAAGGTGGTAGATCCTGCTCAGCTACGTCGCTATCTAAGTCACTATCTAAGTTGACACAAATGTGGCCTTGACCAAGCTGGCTACTTGCGAGTGCCGCCAGCCACATCACTTCATCGGGAAACTCAGTTTCAATAGATGCGACAAACTTGGCGAACTGATGATCCAGCGGTCGCAAACATTTTTTATCAACCAGATCGGCAATCCAATGTGAAAAAGCGCGCTGTGCAGTCATTAAAATCCAAGCCCCATTTGTTGATTCTCTCCGTCGCCGGTATCACTGTTATCAGTATCGATGGCATTCGCCGATAGTTCACCGGAAATAAGCGCATCAAGGTTTTCAATCATTGCCTTTGTAGGACGCGCGTTGAAAATTCCCGCGTCGGAGTTCGGCTCAATGCCGCGTAAGAACAGATAGTAGACGCCGCCAAAATGCTGCTCATAGTCGTAATCGCGAATACGCGTTTTTAAGAAGCGATGCAGCGCCAACGCATAAAGTTGGTATTGCAAGTCATAGCGATGATCGACCATGGCATGTTCGAGCTGAGCTCGCTGGTAACTGCTGCTATCTTCACCAAGATGATTCGATTTCCAGTCGAGGACGTAGTACTTGCCTTGATGCTCGAACACCAAGTCAATAAAGCCTTTCAACATGCCTTTGACCGTATAAAAGCCCAACTCATGAGCCTTGGCAGATAAGCTGTCGTGGCGCTGAATCACTCGATTAAGCGAAGGGGCATCCAGCACATCTACCGGCAATAGAAACTCCATCTCCACCAAGCGCTGCACGGGGCTTTTATCTCTAAGATATAGGTTCTCACCGTCTAGCGCTGTGTTCATCACCTGATCCACCAGCAAAACAATCACTGGCAGCCACTCTGCGTCATACTGCTCTTTGGCTAGCAGCTCGGCGATGACCTTTGCGTTATGCTCAGAGCCAGCGGGCTCGGTAAACTCGATTTCTTCAAATACCGTGTGAAGGAAGGTGCCTGGACGAGCGCCTTTTGGAAAATGGAAGATGGTTTTCTCCGGCTCCAACAGCGGGTCAAGCTGCTGTTCGTCTGAAGAGTCGATATCTAAACCCGACTCTTCAATAAACACCTCATCACTGTTGCCATGGTGACTCTGTTTTACCAAGGCCGAATAGCTCGTCAGACGCCAATCACGGTCAATGGTGTGACGCTGAATTTTCGCGCCGAGCTCAGGCGTGGATGCTAACGGTAAACGATACGACTCACCATCGGGCTCTGGTGGCGCAGTGATGGCAATATCACTGCAAGATTTAGCTAATTGGTTCAGCATGGTTTCTAGCTCGCTGACGCCCAGCTCTTGGCCATTTTGCACCAAGAAGCCTAGCGCACTGTGGTGCACGCCGGTGGGCTCTTTAGTAGAGCGGCCGTTGCGAAGCGGCGCAATACCGATAAAACAGCCATACACAGATCGAGTCAGCGCTACATAGATAAGACGTAAGTCTTCCGCTAGGCGTTCTTTGTCTGCCTGAGCCAGTGCAGCTTTGGACTTTCTAAGATCCAGCACCGATTCCTGATTTGTAGCATCATAGTATTTCGCTTCCATCGCCTCGCGATAGCTGACCACAAACGGCAAGTAAACCAAATCATATTCAAGGCCTTTCGACTTATGAATCGTGATGATTTGCACTAGATTTCGCTCCGACTCCAAACGCTGAATGTGCTCATCGGATGCACCTAACCCTTGCTTAGCATCTTCGATAGACTGGGCAAACCAACGTAGCAATGCGGTGTCACTTTCCACATCTTGCCTAGCGGCTTGCAATAGCTCACCCAAATGCAAATAGTCGGTCAGTAAACGCTCTCCACCTACGGTAGCCAATAGCCGATTCGACATTTCTCGCTTAAACAGCACCGAGCGCAGCATGGGCAATACACCGCGCGACTGCCACAACTGACGGTAATCGCGAAACTCAGCAATCACTTGCTCCCACAAATTCTCATCGTTGTTCAGGCCATCAAGCACGTCAGCGGGTAGCGCAAACAACTCTGAGGCGAGCGCACTTTTTAGTAGTCGTTCATCGTCTTGATACCAAATCGCTTGTAGCAGGCGCAGCATATCTTCTGCTACCGCGCTGGAGAAAACACTATCTCGATTCGACAGATAAACACTGGCAATGCCGCGCTCAGCCAGCGCTTGTTTGATCAGTTGCCCTTCACTTCCGGTTCGAACCAGCACAGCAATATCACCCGCTTCAACCGGATGTTCGCTATCACCATCGGCAAGCACTACCTGTTTGGTTTGCGATTCCATCAGCACCGTTTTGATGTGCTGAGCCGTGGCAGCAGCCATATGCTGCTGATAGTCACCTTTAGCGACAGGCGCATCGGCGTCTTGGAGCCAAAACTGCAGCGCAGGTTGACTCTCACCATGTTGTAGCCACTGACGTTTTCCAGCTTTAGGGCTGGCATTGACCGGATAAAAGGGTATGTCGCTGTCGTACAAGAACGGCGAATCTGCCTGTTCAAACAGCGCATTGACGCTGCTGACCATACGTTCACTGGATCGCCAGTTGGTGCCCAAGGTGTAGTGATCCACAACCTGATTTCTGGCTTGGATATAGGTGAAGATATCCGCGCCACGAAAACCGTAAATCGCCTGTTTAGGATCGCCAATCATAAACCAGCCACACTCGGGATTATCCAAATACACTGAGCTGAATATTTGGTACTGAAGTGGATCGGTATCTTGGAATTCATCGATCATCGCCACTGGAAATTGGCTGCGAATTTTTTCGGCTAAGCGCTCGCCGGATTCCAGCTCTAAAGCCGCGCTAAGCTGAGTCAGCAGATCATCAAAAGAGAGCCACTGCTTTTGCTGTTTGGCTAACGCTAATCGCTGTCGACACGCTTTAATCGCCATTGCGAGTAACGGGGTTTTCAGCTCAGGAGGCGTGGCTAGAAAGGCTTCAATCTCGGCAAAAATTGCCATCGTTGGCGGCTCGCCTTTGGGCGTTTTTTCAATCAGTACCGCTTGGGAGAACTTTTCAAGTGCGCTTGGTAAGCTGTAATCTAGCGTCTCTTGCTGAGCCCATTCAGTAATGCTTGCCACCCAAGTCGGCAGGGATTTTTTGGTGTAACTGCGTTTATTCACATCAGACTGGGCGATGCAAGTCACCACGTCGTCACTGACTGCCAACCAGCTAGCTTTTAGGGTTTTAATTGTATCTAAATTGGCTTGATGTAGAGCGGCAATGTCGACACCTTGACCATCGCTATCCGTGGCTGAGTCAATATCTTGCAAGGTGATCGCAGGGCCTGTCAGGTATCGACCGATATCACTTAGTAGCGCACTTGGCGTTGCCCAAATTTTGCGGATTTCAGACGCCATCGCAAGGTTTAGCGGATAAAACTGACTGCGCCAAAAATCTGCGGCGACCTGCGCTTTTAACCGGCTTTCATCCGTCACGAACTCGTTGTTAAAACGAGAGCCTGATTCGAACGCATTTTGGGTCAGCATGCGCTGACAGAAGCCGTGAATGGTGTATACCGCCGCTTCATCCATTTGGCGCTCAGCCTGAAGCAAGGTTTCTGTGGCGTAGCGATGATCACTCACTTCCAAAAGCAGTGGCTGAATAACCGGATCGTCACTTTCTCCTCGGGCAAAAGCAATACGTGCCTGATGGATACGGGCGCGAATACGGTCGCGAAGCTCTGCCGTCGCCGCTTCGGTAAAGGTCACCACCAAGATCTGGTCAACCGTTAGCGGTTGACGATGACCACTGCCATCTTTGCCATGACCGAGCAGCAATCTTAGATAGAGACCTGCGATAGTAAAGGTTTTACCCGTACCCGCGGATGCTTCAATCAGCCGGGCACCATGCAATGGAAAGGTCATGGTGTTCAGCGCAGTCGGTTTCGATACCGATGCACTAGCTAACGCTTGGCCTGCCGCATTCTCTGAATACTGTGGCGAATCGCTATCCAAAAATGGGTTGTCTGAAGAGTGCTCATTTGGCTTCATGTCTGAACTCTACTGTGATCTAACGCTTAAAATCTAATTTAAAACAATCGGATATAATTAATAACTATGTAAGTTGCGATCCCATTCACGGAATTAATCACCCTCACACTCTACTATTCCGCTCAGAAATACGGGTCCCTCTGACCCTCCCCGGCCGTCCAGCACTCTCCCTACACACTATAATTAAGACTGGCGGCCACTCCCTTTCAAAGGCCTTTCTTTCGATTAGAAAGGCTCTCAAGGATAAAGGCTTCAGCCCGTTGAGCTTGCCGAGTAGTACTCTTCTGCACTGATACTCATTGTTCGCGGCGCTTCCAATACTAAGTGCGCGAGTGTTTTAGCTTCACTAGCCAATGCTTCACTCCATTCATTCCAAACCCGAGAGATATAAGGGTTGTCTCCTTCACCGATCTGCATGAAGCCCCCCTGGAAACGGCCAGCCATTTTACTGAGCATTTTTTCATCACTCGGTGTCCACTGGCCGCGGCTGTAGTTAGCCTCAATACCCGCCAGTGCCGTTTCAGGGAAATAGCAAAGCGGCTTATCTAGACCTTGCAGATACAAGCTGACTAGCTGGGTTAAATAATCCTTGGCACTCTCAGCACTAAGCGCTGGATAAATGCGATGCACTACGCCTTCTTTTTTATCGTAAGCCAGCATATGAGTTTTACTTTGTCTGCCTGCCACGGCCACCAACAGATGATCTATCCATGCGGCGAGATAGTCGGTAGCGCGCAGCCTACCGCTTCGATAGCGCACCACACCGCTTTGATAACACCCGGTTACCCAGCCTTGCAGCGCGACATGACAATCATCAATGTCTAAGGTCAAGTCGACTTCGACATCTTCAGCTTCTTGGCTCACTAACGGCGCAGTAGCCTGCGCCAACTCTTGGGTTTGCGACACGTTTGCGGCAAACTCCAGCTCGCCAAACTCATTGACGGGCAAATAGCCCTTGGCTTTTTGTTCCGCTTTAAATGCGTGCAGTTTATCGCCTTCAATGTGACCTTTGGCCTCTATCATGGCATCTAATAAAGATTTACGAAGACCAAAACTTTCCAATCCACTCAGCGCAAATGGCTCTTCATCTTCTAGTCCGAGAAGGCTTTCCTCAAAGTTAACTTGCAGACGTCGATTAAACAGATACTGCACCGGCAAGCGCCAGAAGCGCTGTAACTCGGTCAACTCCAATTCGACCTTTTCACCTTGCGCTCGGGCAATGGGCTCTAAATTAAACGGCAGCGATAAGCTTTGCGTCGCCTCAAGCGTTGTTTGCTGCGCCGATGGCAACCACTCAGCGGCGTAACTTTGTAGTGCACTCGTAGCATCAAAGTGAGCAGCGCTGAATGGCACCATAGGGTATTCACGCAGCAGTGATTGAGTGAGCTTGGCGCCAGAGCTATCAACGTCTAACGCTTCATCACCTTGCAAACAGTAGTTTTGCTCACAGTATTCTAAAAGCTCTGAAACCAACACCGATGGCACGCGCTCAGTATTGTCTTGAATGGAACGCCCAACGTAACTGATGTAGAGGCTTTGCTGCGCTGAAAGCAGCGCTTCTAGGAATAGATAACGGTCATCGTCGCGTCTTGAGCGATCGCCTGGCTTGGTTCGTCCTACCATGAGGTCAAAGCTCTCAGGCGGCACACTCCGCGGGTATACCCCGTCGTTCATACCAAGCAGGCACACGGTATTGAACGGGATAGAGCGCATTGGCATTAGGGTACAAAAATTGACTTGTCCTGCCAAAAAGCGCTGACTAACGCGTGAGCCAGAAAGCTTATCAATGAAGTACTGACGCACGATGCGCGGTGCCAGTGCCTCGTCGTATCGCGCATCCAATAACTGATCGCCAAGTGCCGACAAAGTATCGCGAATCGACTTAACAACGACCTCACCTTCAATATCCACGGCAAAAAAGTCATCAACCAATTGATTGATGCCGCGCTGCCACTGCTCGATACCCATGGTGTGATTTAACACCTTGCGATAATGCGCCAGCTTATCGATAAACTGCGCCAGTTTACCGGCAGTCTCTGCTTGCATGCCTTGAGTTTGCTCGTAAGGAGAAATGCTCTCGTCGCCGACCATTAGTAGGCCTGCGTGCTCACTCACCGCATAACCCGCCAACATACGAGAAATACCAAACATCCAAGAGTTTTGACCAAATTCAGGCAAATCAAATTCGCTTGCCGTTTGGTTATCAATGCCCCAGCGGATCTGCGCCTCTTCCACCCAAGCACGCAGCAGCGAAAACTCTTGTTCACTGATATCAAATCGCGCCATGATTGCTGGCACTTCCAACAGCTCAAGCACTTCACTGCTGGTGCAGCGTAAGTCAGGCAGTTGCAAAAGCTGGTTAAAGGCGTTGAGTAGCGGGCTTTCTTTATCGGCCGTGCGATCAGAAATAGAGAACGGAATGTAACGCTCACCAGAGGCATTGCCGAACACCGCTTGAATCGCCGGGCTGTAGGCATTGATATCAGCCACCATGACGATGATGTCACGCGGCTTCAATTCCGGATTGCGGTCGAACATCGCCAGCAAATTATCGTGCAGCACTTCCACCTCGCGCATTGGGCTATGACAAACATGCACCGATAGCGAGGTATCTTCAGCGGCAATCGCTGGCTTGTGGCTTGATGAGAGCAGTAAGGCATCATCTTGATGCTCTTCCAGATTAAGAATATCTGCCTGAAGGTTGCCAAGCAGGGTGGCTCTATCGACATCAACAAAGGCTTCAATCTCGTTAGATTCAAGTTGTGACAATAGATACAAGTTATCCCTGCCGAGTTTACCGATCGACGCAAGCAAGCTGTTGCCCACTTCAGAGAGATGCAGCTCGTCGTCTACGTTCGCTTCCACATCGCCTTTGAGCTGCGGCGCCATCTCCCACTCGCCTTCTTGCCACTGCTGGCTGTCGGCAAAGGCATCGATATCATTAAGCTGCTTGCGCTTGGCCGCGGCAAGCTTTGCTAAGTATTTACGATCGCGCACCTCACCCCAATAGAATCGGCACGGATTGGTAAACATCAGATGAACATCAATATGCTCACCTAGGGCTTTTAACGCATCGAGATAACGAGGCGGCAGTGAAGAGATACCAAACACGAATAGACGCTTGGGAAGCTGATTGAGCCCTTGAGCTTTGATATCTTGATTGTTGGTAAGTACGTCAATGAAGTGCTCATATAAGTTGGCACGGTGATACGGAGACTGACCAAGCGCCACAGTATGATCGTACAGTGCTTGCCAAAGTTTTGGCTGCCACGGCTGCTCGTCTTCAAGCTCAAAAACCGGTAAACCGGCTTCCCACGCGGCTATCCATTCGGGACGATATACCAAGTATCCATCGTAGATATCGGCGATTTTTTCTGCCAGTTGATAGCGTTTCGATGCATCTTGGTCATCGGTTAAATATTGGGCGAGCGGCGCAAAGTCCGGGTCGTTTAAGTGCTCAGGCAAAAGGTGCATGATCTTCCACGTCATCGCTTCTTTGTTGAATGCACTGCGCGCAGGCACATCATCTAACACTTGAACAAAGCGATCCCATATAAAGGTGGCTGGAAGTGGGAAGTCAATGTTGGCCGCAATACCAAACTCTTGTGCCAACGCCATTTTCAGCCATTGAGACATGCCTGGGCTTTGGACGAGAATTTGTTCTTTCTCAAACGGGTTTTCAATAGGGTCGAGTTTGATGAGCTGAACCAACAAGGATTTAAGCACATCTATCTGATTTGAGTGGTAAACGGTGAACACGTGACGGCGCGCCTTTCGCTAATTTTCCTCCCTCAAGGTTAACACAGTCCCTGTGTATCTAAGACCTTTTACGCCGTGATATTTGCTTGTTTGGGTAAATAAGCAACGAGGTAACGAATCGCAACGTAGCTAACAACAATCGTCGCCACAACAAGCTCAATATTGGCAAGCGCGGTGATCTGTTTCACCATCTCAACTGGGGCGTGTTGTGCGCTCATCCAAGCCGCGAGTTTGTATTGCGCCGTTGCGCTGATCACCATTGGGAAGGTAAAAGCAGCGTAGCCCGGGCTGAATGGCAAGCGCATCAATTTGATAAACGCAAGGTAGATGAACAGTGTCATCAACACACCAATACCGAATAGCAGCGCAATAATGATAGCAGATGGCTCTGACGCAACCGTTAGGTAACCGGCAAGCGATAAGCTCGCTGGCGCTGCCATAATTGCCATGGTTGGTTTTGCTGCATCTGGGATCTCATGAGTAAACACCAAACGGTAAATCATGGTTGGCAGCATGACCGCGTAAGCAACAAGGCCAAATACTAGAGCACTGTTGGCAATCCATGCTAAATCTGGGTTACCCGAGAAAGCCACATCCGCAACGATAATGCCGACTGGTGGTACAAACCAACTTGGTACCATGTGGTGCAACTCGAAGTCGCGCATGCGGTGGTAAGTAAAGCTTGCCAAGAACACGATGTGCAGCGCCACAGCGCCAAGCCATAGTGCGTCACCAACATTAGGTGCAAATTGACCGACTGAGTGAGACACAACCATGGTTGCCATCGCAAACGTTGGGGCAACACTGCCTACCACAGGGTGTGCAAGTTCCTGACGCAATACGTGATTATGGAACAAGTATTTGTAGGCAAGGATAATGAGTAGCACACTGGCAATAGCAGCACCTGTCCACTGGGCAACATGATCAAGCGGAAGCGCATTTTCCCAGCTCCAGCCAAGGCTGGCGATACCTAGAGCCAATCCAGCCATTGGGGTTGGCGCCGCTTTTACTCTGTTATGTGCTTTTGTCACTCTCGCAATCATCACAATCACCTCAATTCTTCAGTTGAGGTGATTGTAAACCTTGCTTATGTTTATATATATTCAATTATTCAATCTACTCGTTAAGTTAAACTGAACATGAAACCACATATCTCGTTAAAACAGCTCAAGGTCTTTGTTGCGGTGACTCAGCACCAAACGCTTACTGCAGCTTCGGACACGCTTTTTCTCTCTAAAGCGGCGGTCAGCATGTCGCTGAGTGAGCTAGAAAAACAGATAGGTCACGCCCTGTTTGATCGGGTCAACAACCGCTTGGTCATCAATCAAGAGGGACAAAAACTGCTGCCCCTTGCCGATGAACTGCTCAGCCGAAGCCGAGATATTGAATCGCTGTTTGGTGATGAGCAGAGTTATCGCGGCGTACTGCGTATCGGTGCCAGTGATACGGTAGGCAACCAAGTCGCACCATTTCTGCTCAGTGATTTTCGCGACGAGCATCAGCATAAGTCCCAGCAACTGTTTATATCCAACACCGCTTTGATCTGTCAAAAGCTCATCGACTATCAACTCGATATCGGCCTAGTAGAGGGTAAAACCTTGCACCCTGAACTTGATAGCTACCCTTTTAGTGAAGATGAAATGTGCATAGTGGTGTCTCCCAAGCATCCTCTTGCTAAAAAATCGTGTGTCACCCTAGAGGACTTGGAAAATAGCGACTGGATTCTACGAGAACCAGGTTCTGGCACAAGGGAGTTTTTCCTAAGAACCGTTGCCCCCAGAATTGAGATTTGGCATGAAGCCTTTGAGCTCAATACCACCGAAGCCATTATTAACAGCGTATCCGCCAATCTTGGCTTGGCCTGCCTCTCGACTTTAGCGACACAAAGCGCCATTGATGATGGTCGCTTAGTGCCTATATCAGTTTCGCTCGACATGAAACGCCGCTTTTGGCTGCTGGTTCATAAGGAGAAGTACCAAAGCCCCCTACTGGAACGCTTTATCTTGTTTTGCCAGCAATGGCGTGCGACGACTATAGCCAAAAAAACGCGCCGCAATACGAGTAGGAATTAGGCAAACAGCTCTCACTTTTGCGCCCTCGACTGGACATTAACTTTGACCCTCTGTATAAACAGACAGTATTAGAATCTTAAATTTAACTAGAGGATTAACCATGGCTGTAATCGTCAAGTACGTGGTGGAACGCAACGGAGAAGAAAAGATGACTTTTACCTCTAAAGCAGAAGCTGACGCTTATGACAAAATGTTGGATATGGCGGATGAGCTGTTTTCTCTGCTAAGTGAAAGCAAGCTTATCGAAGATGAAGAGAAGCAAGAAGAGCTATCGCTATATCTTGCACAGCGTAAAGAAGAAGTGCTTTACGCTCTTGGTGCGAAGCGCAAGCCAACGCCAAAAAAGCCAAAAGTGGTTAAGCCTGTTGAAGAGCAAGATGCAGAAGACGCAGCCTAATGCGTTAACTTGCTAAAATTGCAAAAGTAAATCAAATAGCCAGTAGAACGCAGAGTTTTACTGGCTATTTTGCTTTTTGCGCCTGAGTAAGTATTTGCGAGCGAATAAGCGAATGCAAGCCGCTAAAATTTCTTATTAGGAAAAAACATCGCTGAAAAGACAAAGGGTATCGTTTTACAGACTTTTGTCGTTTTTGCCCTTTCATCTGCCATCACGTCTCTTTAAGATGATTGCTAACAAATCAGTCAAGGTCGCCGCCAATCGCTGCGGCTTTGAGACAAATCTATACATGGAGACATAGAGTCATGGCAGCATTCTCAATCGCTTTTGGTACTGCAACCAAAAACCGCGACGGTAAAATCATCGAAGCATTCTTTCCTCACCCACGCCTAAACCCATCTGATGCGCTTATCGCAGCAGTGGCAGAGGTATCTGGTTATGCGGAAGGCAACCAAGCTATCGAAATTTCTGCGGCGCAAAGCGCGGCTCTAGCAACCGCATTCTCTAGCAATGATGACGCAAAAAACGCCGCATTTGCCGAAAAAGCAGCAAGCTCTTCACAGCCGCTAGTACTGGTTGTACTGGCGACAGACGAGAAGCCTCAATCTGTTGCAGAAGGCTTCCTAAAACTGCAACTTATCTCAAACCGCCTAGTACAGCCTCACGGTACAGTACTTGATGGCATCTTCGGTCTACTTCACAACATCGCTTGGACTAACCAAGGTGCAATCGACCTTCCAGAGCTGGCTGAGCGTCAAATCGAAGCACGTCTAGCAGGGAAAACACTCACTGTCGATTGCGTAGACAAGTTCCCTAAAATGGTTGATTACGTGGTTCCAACTGGCGTTCGTATCGCAGATACGTCTCGCGTACGTCTTGGTGCTCACGTTGGCGAAGGCACAACGGTTATGCATGAAGGTTTCATCAACTTCAACGCAGGTACAACTGGCGTGAGCATGGTTGAAGGTCGTATCTCTGCAGGTGTTGTAGTTGGTAATGGCTCAGACATCGGCGGCGGCGCGTCTATCATGGGTACGCTATCTGGTGGCGGCACGGTTGTTGTCTCTATCGGCGAAAACTCACTACTAGGTGCAAACGCGGGTCTTGGTTTCCCACTAGGCGATCGTTGTACTGTTGAGTCTGGTCTTTATGTAACGGCAGGTTCTAAAGTACGTATGCTGGACGCGTCTGGCGCAGAAGTTGAAATTGTTAAAGCTCGCGACCTCGCTGGCAAGCCGGATCTTCTGTTCCGTCGCAACTCAGTAACCGGTCAGATTGAATGCCTGACGAACAAAACAGCCGTTGAACTGAACAGCGAGCTTCACAGCAACAACTAATTCTCGGTTGCTGAAGGGTTAATACCCCAAAACAGAAAACCTCAGTCCATCTTTTGGTACTGAGGTTTTTTATATCAACTAACGCCCAAACACTAAGTTATTGAGCGCGCTAGATATCCAGATCTTTGTTCTCGATGCTCACGGCAACCGGGCGACTTATCATATTCACTAACATGATCGAACGCGCTTCTCCGTCAGCTTCTTGGAAAATCGCTTCGATACCCGCGAACTGACCACCCGTTACGCGAACTGTCTCACCGTGCTTTGGTAAGCTGTCTGTTTCCGGTTCATCCGGAAGCTCCGCTAACAGCTGCAACTCGTCAATAAGTGCAGAGTCGACCTCTTTGGGATGAGAGCCAAAACGGATGAAATCGACCACACCGCGCGTAGAGCGCACTGTGGTGAAAGATGGACCTTGTTCGTAATCAAATTCTACAAACACATAAGAAGGAAAGAGCGGCTCTTTCACCTTCTGTCTTTTTCCTCTGAGGATCTTTTCTACTTCTACTTCAGGGTAGTAGCAGGATAAGCCTTGATTCTCGAGGTGCATTTTCGCTCGGCCTTGTTCACCGCGCTTACAATAAAGCAAATACCAACGTTTCATTTTAACTGTTCGATTTAACTATTTAATTTGATTATTCGATGTTTTTGTTTGTCTGCATCGTACCACTAAACCCAACACTGTGCCCGTATAACCCTCTCTTGTCTGCGATCAAACCGATGAAAAATCCGAATAGATGGTGAACGGTAAAAATGAAAAGTTAGATTGCAGCACGAAGATTACGTACCATCACTGAAAAATTTTCTTACATTTCATTGCTTTAAACATTTATTTCACAAACTCTACAAAATCAACCCCTTGCGGATTTTAATGTTGTCAGGTATACCATTTGGCACATTAAATTCTTTGATGATAAAAATTAGTAAAACTTATGACAGCACAACGCAACATCTTCGGCCACCCTCGCGGCCTATTCCTACTGTTCGGTACCGAACTTTGGGAACGTTTCTCATATTATGCTATGCGCGCAATATTAGTTTTGTTCCTAACAGACACCACAATCAATGGTGGTATGGGCTGGTCTACTAAAGATGCTCTAGATCTCTATGGTATCTATACTGGACTTGTTTACATCACTCCGCTTATCGGTGGTTACATTGCCGACAACTACCTAGGTCAACGTAAGTCCATCATCATCGGTGGCGTACTAATGGCTGCAGGCCAGTTTGTGTTAGCTGCTGCGGCATCTGGTGCACCAAGTGCCGAGATGTTCTACGGTGGTCTAGCACTGCTTATTGCTGGTAACGGTATGTTTAAGCCAAACATTTCGACCATGGTAGGTGACCTTTACGCTGAAGGCGACAACCGTCGTGATGGCGCATTCACTATCTTCTACATGGGTATCAACCTCGGTGCACTATTAGCGGGTATCGTTGTTGGCTCAGCAACCAACTCGTTCGGTTGGTCAGCAGGTTTTATCGTGGCAGGTGTCGGCATGGTAATCAGCCTAATAATGCAAATGACCATGGCAAACTCATGGCTAGGCGACATTGGTAACGTACCTGCAGCTGCACGTGCTCGTGAACTGAACCCATCAAAAACTAAAGCACCACTCACTCGAGAAGAGATGGATCGCTTGAAGGTTATCCTAATTATGGGTCTGTTCGTTATCGTTTTCTGGGCGGGCTTCGAGCAAGCGGGTGGTTTGATGAACATCTACACCCAGCAGTACACCGATCGCATGATTGGCGACTTTGAAGTACCAGCAGCCTGGTTCCAGTCTCTAAACCCATTTTTCATCATCACTCTTGCACCAGTACTTGCCGCTATCTGGGTGAAACTGGGCAAGCGTGAACCAAACTCTCCGGTTAAATTTGCACTTGCACTGTTTTTCCTTGCAGTAGGCTTCCTTTGCATGGTTGGCGCCGTACTTGAGCAAGGTGGCGACACCAGCGTTAAAACCTCAATGCTATGGTTAGTCGGCGCATTCTTCTTCCACACACTAGGTGAACTGTGTCTATCTCCAATTGGTCTATCACTGGTGACTAAGCTTGCGCCACTGCGCCTTGCATCTTTGATGATGGGTGCATGGTTTGGTTTCAACGCCATTGCGAACTACGTCGCAGGTGTAGTCGGCTCACACGTAGGCGAGCTAGGTGCTATGGCAATCTTTAGTGGTATCGCTATCACAGCTGTTATCTGTGGCGTTATCCTACTGTTGTTTGCTAACACCTTAGTAAAATGGATGCACGGCGCAGAGCAAAGCTCAGTGAGCAATGCAGAACAAGTAGAAGAGCAGCAAGCTCAAATCGCTTAATTGTTTATTCGTTGGATCGAATAGAAATGACAAAGGCCAGTCAACATGACTGGCCTTATTTGTTTAAACTCGTTTAATTTGACGCGCTAAGCGTTGTTCACCAACTCTGCCATCATGGCGACATGGGCATCTGAGTCGTTAAGACACTCGATGTAACTAAAGCGCTCACCTCCAGCTTCAATAAAGGTCTCTTTGGCCTCTATAGCGATTTCTTCCAGAGTTTCCAAACAGTCGACCGAGAATGCTGGCGTCATAACATCGATGGTTTTGATACCCTCGCCTGGCATCTTCTCTAGGGTTTTGTCAGTGTATGGCTGCAGCCACTCTTCACGACCGAATATCGATTGATAGCTCATTCCCATCTGCGATTCATCCAAACCGAGCTCTTGGCGCAGCAGGTCAGTGGTTGCCTGACAATGCAGTGGGTACACATCCCCGTTGTCTGCATAGCGCTTTGGTATGCCGTGGTAGGAACATAACAGGTAATCAGCACGGCCATTTTGCTCCCAGTGAACTCTGACCTTGTCAGCGAGCGCTTTGATGTACATTGGATGATCGTGATAGTCACGAATCATAGAAAAGGCCGGTAAGGTTGAAATCGACTTACACACCTTCGCGATACCATCAAACGCGGCTGCTGTTGTGGTGCCCGAGTACTGCGGATAAAGCGGCAGTACCACTATCTTTTCTACACCTTGATCGAGCAGTTTAGTGATCCCGCTTTGCAGCGATGGATTGCCGTAACTCATGCCAAGTTCAACAGGGAGGTTGATTGATTGAGCCAGCTTATCGGCCTGACGCTTAGAGTACACCATCAGCGGTGAGCCCTCGTCCATCCATACCGATTGATAAGCTTTAGCGACCTTAGGAGAGCGAATAGGAAGAATGATACCGTGCAGCACCGGACACCAAATCCAGCGGGTCATATCTACGACGCGATGATCGTGCAGAAACTGCTCTAAAAAGCGTCTCACCCCTTTTGCTGTCGGTTCATCTGGCGTGCCAAGGTTAACCAACAACACACCCATTTTTGACGAATCGCTCATAGACTTCCTTTGTTTTTAATAGTATTTCTAAGCGAATTATATACCTATGTGCGCTTTTCTTGGATCAAAAAAAACGACCTCGAAAGGTCGTTTTTTTAGCGAATTCACAAATGTCGATTAAGACAGTGCTTTTTCGATGTCTGCGCTAACGTCAGCCACTTGCTTAGTACCGTCAAATTTTAGGTACTTAGTGCTGCCTGCTTCTGCTTCTTTACCGTAGTAAGAGATTAGTGGTGCAGTTTGATCGTGGTATACACCTAGACGAGCACGAACGGTTTCTTCTTTGTCGTCATCACGTACCACTAGGTCTTCACCTGTTACGTCATCTTTACCTTCCACTTTAGGTGGGTTGTAAACAACGTGGTAAGTACGACCAGAAGCTAGGTGAGCACGACGGCCAGCCATACGCTCTACGATTACGTCGTCAGCAACGTCAAATTCGATCACGTAGTCTACATCTACGCCCATCTCTTTTAGGCCATCAGCCTGAGGGATCGTGCGTGGGAAGCCGTCAAGTAGGAAACCTTTCTCGCAATCGTCTTGAGCGATACGCTCTTTGATTAGACCAAGAATGATGTCGTCAGATACAAGTTGACCTGCATCGATAACTGCTTTCGCTTTCTTACCAAGCTCAGTGCCTGCTTTGATTGCTGCACGTAGCATGTCACCAGTAGAAATTTGTGGGATACCATATTTTTCCATGATGAATTGAGCTTGTGTGCCTTTACCTGCACCTGGAGCACCTAAAAGAATGATGCGCATGACTTGTCCTCTTATATAAAAAAAGATTTATACCGAAGCCTACTGCTTTGATGCCCAATGGGCATGTTTGCTGCGATACGTTTCGGTATAAACGGTTTATTCAAAAATAGTTGAATCTTTTACTTGGCGCGCATTCTATCATAGAAATCGCTTGCTTGACGCCAAAAGTGTCTAAAGATCCTGCTTTGCACTCTAAAGTTACCTAAAAGTGTGCGTTTAGCCCTGGGAAAACAAGAGCTCGAATCCTCGAGCTCTTGAATTAGACTAGGGTGTCAAACTCTGCAAGGGAATTAGACTTTAGCCAAAAGCTTGTTGATCGCACCCAAGAATTGCGAAGGGTCGGTCATTGAGCCACGCTCTGCGAGCATCGCTTGACCAAGTAGCACTTCAACCCAACGGCCGAATGCTTCTTCATCGGCTTCATCTGCCATGCGCTTAACCAGCTCATGCTCAGGGTTAATCTCAAAGATGTACTTCACCTCTGGTACTTCTTGACCCGCCGCTTCTAGCAGCTTCGCCATTTGTGTACCCATTTCGAAATCATCAGTGACGACTACCGCTGGTGTGCTTGCTAGCTTGAACGTGGTGCGAACTTCTTTAACGCGCTCACCTAGGTAAGTTTGCGTGCGCTCAACCACTGACTTGAACTCTTCTTCCGTCTCTTTTTGCTTCTCTTTCTCTTCTTCGCCTTCGAACTTGCTCAGATCAAGACCCGCTTTAGTGATTGACTGGAACTGCTTACCATCAAACTCAGTGAGGTAGTTCATTAGCCATTCGTCGATACGGTCATACATCAAGACAACTTCAATGCCTTTCGCTTTAAACTGCTCAAGGTGAGGGCTATTCTTCGCGGCTGCGTAGCTGTCTGCTGTTAGATAATAGATCTTATCTTGGCCTTCTTTCATGCGCTCAACATAAGACGCTAGAGAAATCGTCTGCTCAGCTGAATCCACTTCCGTCGAAGCAAAGCGCATTAGACCAGCGATTTTCTCTTTGTTCGCCATGTCTTCGGCAGGACCTTCTTTTAGCACTAGGCCAAACTCTTTCCAGAAAGACTGATATTTCTCTTCGTCATTCTTCGCCATGCGCTCAAGCATAGTGAGCACGCGCTTAGTACAGGCACCACGCAGCGATTGAGTCACTTTGTTGTCTTGAAGGATTTCGCGAGAAACGTTTAGTGGGAGATCATTTGAATCTATCAAACCGCGCACAAAACGCAGGTAAGACGGCATAAACTGCTCAGCGTCATCCATAATAAACACGCGTTGCACGTAAAGCTTTAGACCGCTCTTGTGGTCACGGTTCATCATATCCCATGGTGCTTTTGCTGGGATGTAAAGCAGGCTGGTGTAGTCGTTTTTGCCTTCAACACGGTTGTGGCTCCACACCAGTGGATCCGCGAAATCGTGAGAAACGTGTTTGTAGAACTCTTGATATTCTTCGTCTTTGATATCAGATTTATTACGAGTCCAAAGCGCTTGAGCTTTATTGATTTGCTCCCACTTACCTTGGTCGGTCTCTTTACCTTCTTCGTCACGCTCAAGGGTCCAAATAGACACTGGAATACCGATATGATCAGAGTACTTACTGATAACATCACGCAGGCGCCATTCTGATAGGAACTCTTTACCTTCTTCACGCATGTGAAGCACGATGTCCGTACCGCGAGTCTCTTTGGTGATGTCTTCGATGGTGTAATCACCTTCACCAGCAGAGTGCCATTGCACAGCTTGATCCGCTGACGTGCCTGCAGCACGAGTGCGCACGGTCACTGCATCAGCCACAATAAAGGCAGAGTAGAAACCAACACCAAACTGGCCAATAAGCTGTGAGTCCTTACTCTGCTCTTCAGACAGTTTGGCAAAAAACTCTTTGGTTCCAGATTTAGCGATCGTTCCAAGATGCTCAATCACATCGTCACGAGTCATACCAATACCGTTGTCCGAAACGGTCAAAGTATTGTTCTTTTCATCAAACGATAACTTAACGCCCAGGTCAGCATCGCCTTGATATAGCTCTGTATTAGATAGGGCTTGAAAACGCAGCTTGTCGGCGGCGTCTGATGCGTTTGAAATCAGCTCTCTTAGAAAAATTTCTTTGTTTGAATACAGAGAGTGGATCATAAGGTGAAGAAGTTGCTTTACCTCAGACTGAAAGCCACGGGTCTCTTTGTTCTTAGTCTCAACGGTGCTCATGCTATCTCCATTTACACATTTCATACCGAGTTTCGCTAAAGTCATACTCGATATCGCTACGATTAGTTGATTAAAGAGATGAGGATGAAGATTGTAAATTCAAGGTAAAGATAAATAAAAATACTGTTTTTTTGATTTGTTTTTATTATCCTACTGCACCTGACTATAAAAAAATCCTAAAATTCTATAATTGGCTCTGAAGACATGCAGCGCCTGAATATCTGTTTCGTCGCGTTGCGGCATTAAAAAGAAGAATGCAATGAGTAACATAGGCACTAAGTTTATACTCGGCCAGAGGTACATTTTTGACCCAAACAGCAATTCGTTGGTCGACCAAACCAATAACGATGAAGTCGTTCGTCTTGGTAGTAATGAAAGTCGCATCCTACTTCTACTTGCTGAAAGACCGAATGAAGTAATCACTCGAAACGAACTGCATGATTTCGTTTGGCGTGAACAAGGCTTCGAGGTTGACGACTCTAGCCTTACGCAAGCTATCTCTACGCTGCGTAAAATGCTAAAAGATCCAACAAAATCTCCGCAGTTTGTCAAAACGGTGCCGAAACGTGGCTACCAGTTGATCTCAGCCGTTGAACGCTCTGCACCCAAAGCGTCCTCTGACACACTAGATGAAGCACCGGTTGCCGAACTTCCAGCAGATAAACTGGAAGCAGTAACTATTGCAACTGCACCAACAGCAGCCACTGTTGCTATCGCACAAAAACCAAAAACACCACCCAGTGTTTGGGCGATGATTGCGGTAGCTATCTTGTTACCGATAGTAGTCTTAATGGTCACCAACCCTGCACAATCGACCTTTAAACCACTGAGCGTAGTCAATGAAGTTCAAATTGTGACGCCAGAAAGTCACCCTGACGTGACAAGCTGGTTGCCAAAAATTGAGCAATGCGTAGCGAAATACGTGGAAACACACACTGGTGACATGCTACCGGCACAAGTGATTGTCACTGGCGATCAAACCGATCAAATCGCTCTCAACTTCATTCACACTGTCGATCATTCAAGTGAGAACAGCACAATGCGTATCTTCACTGAACAGTCTGATTTGTCTAAAGTGTGCCAGTAAGGAGTCGTAACCGATGAAAATGAAATACGCCGCTATCTTACTGGCAATCTCAACTGCGTTGAGTGCCTGGCTATATTGGGGAAGCGATCTCAAGCTGGAGCAAGTGCTGACCTCCAACGAATGGCAATCGAACATGGTTGGCATTATTGCCGCAAGGCATTATCCAGATACGGATATCGGTCCATTGAGCCGTCTAGAAATGTCAGCAAACGTGAAGTACTTACCAGGCGGTGAGTATATTCGTGAGTCTTCGATGCGTCTTTTTGGTGACGATCCAGAGACTCACACGCTGATTAAAATTTCTGAAATGGGCACGTGGACAATCAGTGATAACTATCTTCTGATTTCGCCACGCGAGTTTAAAGACACAGCAACCGCACAATCTGATGAGTTTACTCATGAGCAACTTGCGATGATTAAGCAATTTCTGAAAATGGAAGCGCAGCAAAGTCGCCGTATCGATATTGTAAACGAGAACACACTGCTGCTGACCAGTTTAAACCAAGGTTCTTCAATCCTATTTTCAAACTAACTTAGTTCAGATATAAAGTATTCAAAGGAGGCGCAAGCCTCCTTTTTAATCATGATAACAGGGATGAATATGCAAAAACCGACCATCGACATTTACTATTGCCGTCAGTGTAACTGGATGCTGCGCGCCACTTGGATGACCCAAGAACTGCTGCACACTTTTAGCGAAGAAGTGGAAACGATCCGTCTACACCCAGACACCGGTGGGCGATTTGAGATCTATTGTAACGAAGTTCAAATTTGGGAGCGTAAGCGTGATGGCGGCTTTCCAGAAGCGAAAGTTCTTAAGCAGAAAGTGCGAGATATTATCGCGCCAGATCGCGACTTGGGACATGTGGACAGTACGATCCGCTAAAAATAAAAAAAAACAGAGCAAAAGCTCTGTTTTTTTTATTTTTAGAATAGGTTAGCCCAGTAGGCTCAATGCTGCATTTGGTGCCTGCTTCGCTTGCGCCAGGATTGAGCTTGATGCTTGCGATAGGATTTGGCTCTTGGTCATCGACGTCGTTTCTTTCGCGAAGTCAGTATCTTTAATACGGCTCTTCGATGCGTTCACATTCTCGTTGATGTTATCCAAGTTGTTGATTGCGTGATTGAAACGGTTTTGGAATGCACCAAGTTCGGCACGGTGGCTGTCCACGTATTTTAGAGCTGAGTCTAGGATAGCAACCGATTCTTGCGAACCACCAACAGATGTTACATCAATCGTATCGACCGTGACTGCGTTGCCTGCTTGCATGTCTAGCTCGCCTGCTAGGCCGCCAGAGAAAGCCACTGCGCCATCAACTTTATTGTTACCAGCAAACACTTGCAGCTTACCGTCTTGGTCAACAGAGGCTTTGACTAAATCCGTTTGACCATTGATGTACGTCGCTAACTGCTCAATGTCATCACCTGCTTTAGCGTTAATAGTGATGGATTGCGCATCACCGAAGCTGTCTGTTAGGTCAATCGTTAGGTCGTTAGTACCTGCTGCTACTGTCCAGTCTTTGTCTTTTGCGTTGCCTGCTTGGTAGCTACTGCCACCCATTTGAGCATTGTCAGAACGCATGTCACGAAGGCTTAGCATCACAGCTTCACCATTATCAGCGCCAATTTGGAATGATTGAGTACCATAAGTACCGTTGAGCAGCTTGTTTCCACCGAATGAGGTTGTTTCTGCGATACGGTTTAGTTCGTCGTTTAGTGCTGTTACTTCTTCTTGAATCGCAACACGCTCAGCTTTTGAGTTAGAGCCGTTTGATGATTGAAGTGATAAGTCACGCATACGTTGCAAGATATTGGTGGTCTCGTTCATCGCACCTTCAGCGGTTTGTGCGATTGAGATACCATCGTTAGCGTTACGAACGGCAACATCAAGACCACGGCTTTGCACGTTCAAACGGTTAGAGATTTGTAGACCCGCTGCGTCATCTTTAGCGCTGTTAATTTTGTGACCAGACGACAAACGCTCCATTGAGGTTTGTTGGGCTTGGTTCGCGTTGTTTAGGTAACGCTGCGCTGTCATCGCTGATACGTTTGTATTTACATTCACTGCCATGTTGTTTCTCCAATTGATTTTCCGGTGTAGCGGTTTCCGACGTCTCGGAAAACCAAGTAGTTCTCTCAAAGTTACTTTCTTTATCGTCCTTAAAACCTAACACTTGAGATAAAAAATGAACAAAATTGTGATTTTTTGAGCTATCGAATAGAAGATGTGACAGAAATGGTAAAAAGAAATGTTTTATCAAAAAAAGACTAAAGTTCGACTTTAAACGGTCGATGCCCTTAGCCTTGTAATAGAGTTAACGCCAAGTTCGGCGTTTGTTTCGCTTGAGCTAATACCGTCGTACTCACTTGCTGCAAGATTTGTTGCTTAAGCATTTGAGTGGTCTCTTTGGCATAGTCGGTATCGCGGATACGACTTTGTGATGCGGAAAGGTTCTCTTCCATATTGGCGAGATTATTGATGGTATGGTTGAGACGATTTTGAGTCGCACCAAGCTCTGCTCTGTGGCTATCAACAAACTTCATCGCTTTATCTAGCACGGACACTGACAGTTGCGCGCCGCCGACAGTACCAATGGACATGTCGTTGACGGTCACGACTTGGCCAGTCTGCAAACCGACTTCACTGGCAAAGGTGCCAGAAAAACTCACCGCTCCGGTCACTTTGTCCGAATCAGCGAAAATCTGAAGTTGGCCATTCTCATCCACCGAAGCGGCAAACACATCGGTTTGACCATTAATATAAGTGGCGACCTGCTCTATATCATCACCTTGTTTGAGTTCAATCGCGACAGATTGATTGACACCTTGAGCATCAACATAGCTGAATGCCAGAGCATTATTACTCTGCCCGACTCGCCATTCAGGTGGTGCGCTGTTTCCGGCTTGATACACAGCACCGCCCATGGACAATTGATCTGTTCGCAAATTCGCAAGCCCGACTTGCAGCGCTTCTCCCGATTGAGCACCAATTTGAAACTCTGAACTACCAAACGTGCCATTCAGGAGCTTCCGACCACCAAAGCTAGTAGTCTCTGCGATACGGTTTAGTTCATTATTTAGCGCAACAAACTCTTGTTCTAACGCTTGTCTGTCTTGTGAAGAGTTAGCACCGTTGGCACTTTGCAGAGAAAGATCACGCATGCGCTGTAGGATTTGTGTTGCTTCATTCATCGCCCCTTCTGCTGTTTGCATGATGGAGATACCGTCATTGGCGTTGCGCTGTGCGACGCCAAGCCCACTGATCTGAGCATCGAGTCGATTGGCAATCTGCAATCCCGCAGCATCGTCTTTGGCGCTGTTAATACGATGCCCAGACGACAAACGCTCTAAGGACTGGCTGAGCGCTTTGCTCGCCGCACCTAAGTGGTTTTGCGCCACCATTGCGCTGACATTGGTATTTACAGTGATCGACATGTCGCTTCCAAAAACAGGATGAATTGAATAGCTTAGTTATCGACCAACACTTTGGAAACTTGAGAGATATAGAGAGGAACTCTCAAAGACAAGTGATATGCCTTTGAGAGTATCTTATGGGAAATTGGCTGCGCTTAACCTTTGACGGTTAACGCCGCTAGCATTGTTTGTGACGGAGCAAAGAAGTAAGCACCTGTGACCGCTTTAGTAAAGCGAAGCAATTGATCCGTTTTGCCATCAGTAGCGCCGTACATGCTTTCTAGCATTGCGTCGAAGTTGTGAACCGTATTGCAGTAAGCAATGAACAGAAGACCGTGAGGGCCACTAACCGTGCCGTAAGGCAAGCTATGACGAACGATTTTCAGTCCCTTGCCTTCTTCTTTAATGTCAACTCGACCCACGTGCGAGGCAGCTGGAACATCCTCGAGCTCGATACTGTCTGGCTTAGTACGGCCAACAACTTTCTCTTGCGCAGCAACGTTCAAACGGTTCCAAGCTGGTAGGTTGTGCTCAAAGCGCTGTACCATGACATAGCTACCACCAGCGAACTCACCGTCTGCGACTAGAGCTACCTCAGCACGCTGTTCACCTTTCGGGTTCTCAGTACCGTCAACGAAATCTGTCATGTCTCGCGAATCCATAAAGCGGAAGCCTTGTGTTTCATCGACAATTGTAACGTCTTCAGCGATTTGACCCATTAACTTGCGCAGCAAATAGAAATGCAAGTCGTGGCGGTTCGAGTGACAGTGAGCCAGTACATCCACATCTGACGATGGTGCAAAAATATCGCCCTCACCAAGCTCAGTGAACGGCTTTAGCTCAGACGGCATGGTTTGTTCTAGCTGAGACCAAAAAGAGTGAGAGAAAGCCACAGATAGTGTTAACTGAGCACCGGGCTGAGCTTCATTCAGCTCTTCCACTAACGCGGGTAGCTTCTGAAGGGCATCTAGCACCTGTTGAGCATTCTGATTGACTTTGAGTTGGGTGTATAACGCAAAAGGCTCAGCCTCTGGCGCAATCGCACTTTGTGGTAATGACATTATCTTTCCTCTGTTTTTTCGCTCAGTGTATTTTTTAACAGTTGTTGATTGTATGACCTTGATCAGGAACTTAAGTGATTTTTGCTGGAAGCGCCAAGCTGTCTGCCACACGACGACTGTTGACCAAGTAGATCGCAAACCAAATCAAAGACACCAACGTCACCGCATTAGTCCAAGTAAATTGCCAATGCTGCAAATCAACCAAATAAACGGTGTGTGCGAGCTGAAGTATCACAATAAACAAAGTCACTGGCTTCAACTGACTGACAATGAAGTTGGTGTTTGTTGAGTCGCTTTTTCTGAGCCCAACCAGCCACATTCCAACCACGATAGGTAAGCCCATCGCCAGCCCGAGGTACAGCATAGTATGGTTTGGGTAAACATACTGTAATATGGTACTCCCCTCTTGGCGACTCGCCCCCGCGACGACAAAGACCACCCAAGCACGAATAAGGAACGCCCATCCCAGCCAAAGTAAAATCGGTGTCTTTAACAAGCCGTGTTGATCATATTGTTCGATGCCGTAGCGCATTGTACGTCTCTATTTTTAACTCATATCAAAGTATATGGTGCTAACCCGCGAATCATTCAAGGTTCGCGCAATCATTGTGCTAAGATGCTCGAAAACTCTCGCGCGGAAATAGCATGAAGAACGATAAAACTGCCCCTTCAGTGGAAACTCAGCAAGAAGCAATGAGAATTGCTAAAGCTACCCAAAAGCCAGGGCAAACCAAAGAGCAGACCAAATTAATCGCTCAGGGCATCGAAAAAGGCATTGCTCAATACAAGAAGCAGCAAAAAGAGCGCAAGCGTCAAGCGGATAAAGCGCTCAAGAAACAGAAACGAGCCAAGCAACAGACTCATCAAGAAGCAGTCAACGAGCCGCAACCCACATCAGTAGAAAAAAGCAAATCCCGTCAAGATATGCTGCCATGGGCACTACTTGTCGTAAGCTGGATAGGGTTTATCAGCTATGTCGCGATTTAATCGATTCCTAAGCAAAACAGGATGGGGAATAACGCTCGCTTCTTTTACCTTGTTATCAGGCTGCTCTCAACCTTTTAATCAATTGCAATCCGAGCGAGCTCAGACGGTTGAGGTAAGAGCCGATGCAAACATCGATGTATCTCAATGTCAGTGGAAAGGAGATGTAAGAGGCTCAGAAGGTCATTGGTATACCTACCTCTTCTTTAGCAACAAGTCTCTCACCGAAGGCGCGGTCAACGAAATAAAGAATCAGACGGCGGCTTTAGGTGGTGATACAGTGTTACTGCTCACCCCTGTCGACTTTGAAACCTCAGTTACCCTATTTGGCAGCGCCTATCGCTGCAAAAAATAAAGCCGAAGCTTAGCTTCGGCTTTATTTTTCATTCTCATGCACTTTGGGTTACCGCGCACAATGAGTATACAAACCCTTTTGCAGCGAGGCTATACGCCCAACGTGGTTTCAATATCGTCTTGACGATCAATAACCCACTGGCTGTCAAAAGGCCCCCAGTCTGATAACTGGTAATAACCATCATTGTGTCGACGCCCATCTTGAACAAACATGAGCTCAATGCCGATACCAGGTAGCGCTTTGATAACATCTTGAATGGTACGGCGAGGCCAACCCGTTTTCTCGATTAGTTTTGGCACATTCGGTCTTTCAATGCTCTCGACGAGCAAGGCAAGATAGAGACGACGTGCAAAAACAGGACTCAGTTCCATTGACACCTCCTATTTATGTGCTTTTCCAATATATTGCATTTCCATTTGGCCGTTTTGCGCTCGATCAAGTTCTCGCTCATCGTGTTAATTTCGAAATTCAACAATTTGTAACCTTAAGTGGCGAAAACAAGCATAAAAACTGTGACCACTGACAAGGTTTTGTTTAACACGGCACTTCTTGATAGGATGCTTAGACACAAGCAAGTGTTGAGCGCCAATTTCTATTTCTAAGCGCTCAACACACAATAATAAAGTAAACAGTTCAACGCCCATAAGGAAGTCATCATGGCCACAACGATGTTTGGTATTCCCAACTGCGACACGATTAAAAAAGCAAAAAAATGGCTTGAAGCCAATGAGTTAGACTATCAATTTCACAACTACCGTAAAGATGGTATCAGTGAAGAAATGGTTCGCCAGTTCTGCGAACAACTTGGCTGGGAACAAGTGGTCAATAAACGCGGCACCACCTACCGTCAACTGACTCAAGAGCAAAAGGACAGCTTGAATCAAGAAACGGCGATTTCGCTACTTGTTGAACACTCAGCAATGATCAAACGCCCTATCCTAGATGTGGACGGCACGCTGCATATCGGATTCAAAGCAGAGCAATACCAACAAGTGTTTAGTGTGTAATTTAGCCGCCAAATTAACTCCCTCTCATTAGTAAATTTAGAAACAAGGATCCTCAAGGATGAATGACAGCCCAGTATTGGCTCTTGCAAAAGATTTAATTAGCCGCCAATCCGTGACACCAGAAGACGCCGATTGCCAGAAAGTGATGATCGAGCGCCTAGAAAAACTCGGTTTTGATGTCGAAGTCATGGTATTTGAAGACACCACTAACTTTTGGGCTCGTCGCGGCACACAAGCGCCACTGTTTGCGTTTGCTGGCCACACTGACGTAGTTCCTGCGGGCAATCTCGACCACTGGCATACGCCTCCATTTGAGCCAACTATCATCGACGGTCATTTGCACGGTCGCGGCGCGGCGGACATGAAAGGCTCACTCGCCTGTATGATTGTTGCGGTTGAACGCTTTATTGAGAATCATCCAGATCACACTGGCTCGATTGGTTTCTTAATCACCTCTGACGAAGAAGGTCCGTTCATCAATGGCACTACACGCGTCGTAGACACCCTGATGGCACGCGATGAAATCATCGACATGTGTATTGTCGGTGAACCATCCAGCACGCACAGCGTTGGCGATGTGGTTAAAAATGGTCGTCGTGGTTCCATAACCGGCGATCTAACCGTAAAAGGTACGCAAGGTCACGTTGCTTATCCTCACCTAGCAAACAACCCAGTTCATCAAGCGCTACCTGCGCTAGCAGAGTTAACGGCAACTAAGTGGGATGACGGCAACGAGTACTTCCCTCCAACGAGCTTTCAGATCCCAAACCTGCATTCAGGCACTGGCGCGAGCAATGTGATTCCAGGTGAGTTCAACGTGCAGTTTAACTTCCGTTTCAGTACAGAACTGACCGATGAAACCATCAAGAGCCGTGTCCATTCAACGCTAGACTTGCATGGACTGGATTACGACCTTAAGTGGACGCTAAGCGGTCACCCGTTCCTCACGGATAAAGGTAACCTGCTTGATGCCATCGTTAGTGCGGTAGAAGAAGTGAATCACCATAAACCTGAGCTCCTAACAACCGGTGGCACCTCTGATGGTCGTTTCATCGCTCGAATGGGTGCGCAAGTTGTTGAGCTCGGGCCTGTCAACGCCACCATCCACAAAGTAAATGAGTGCGTGAATGTCGCTGATCTTGAAAAACTCACTGACATGTATGAACACACTTTGATTAACTTGTTCGCTAAGTCCTAAGTCACGTTGAGAGCACTAGGTAGAAGGTAATATGCAGATAGCGCAGCTTGTTGGGCAGTCCACAGATGCCTTGGTTGACACCACAATTGGGAGTAAGTCGTTTTTGGTGCACGAGCAGGTGCAAGCTGACCTACTGACACTAGTGAATGCAGCAAACCAAGCAGGATTTGAGCTATTCCTAGCAAGCGGCTATCGCTCGTTTGAACGTCAACTGACAATTTGGAACAACAAAATGGCGGGCACAACGCCAATTTTGGATCACAACAGTCAGCCGATGGCGTCAGAGCAAATGAATGAGCTAGAGAAAGTTCAAGCGATCTTAAAATGGAGTGCCCTACCCGGCGCGAGTCGCCATCACTGGGGCACGGATTTCGATGTCTACGCTGGTAATTTTCTTCCAAGAGACACTAAGTTACAGTTGGAACCTTGGGAGTATTTAAATGGCCACCAGCGTGAGTTTTACCTCTGGCTTAAAGAGTGCGCACCTTTGTATGGTTTTTTCTTCCCTTATGGCAAAGACCTAGGCGGCGTAGCGATGGAGCCGTGGCATATCAGCCACCGCCAAGCGAGTTCTACTTGCTTAGCGCACTTTTGTTGCAATAAATGGCGACAAGTTTTACAGCAATCGGATATTTTGGGACGTGAGGCGATACTTTCTGAGCTCGATTCCATCTACAATCAATATGTGACCAACATAAACCGTTAAGAGCAGACAATGATTGAATGGCTATTTAACCCTTGGGTAATCATAATCGTGGTACTGGCTGTGGTGATTGGCAACATTGCTGCGCTCAAACACACGGCAAACATGAAGTTTGATCAAAGTGACAAGGTTGATTCGCGTAAGAATCAGCTAGACCGTCTCAACGAGTTAGACAAAAAAAAGTACAGCGACACCCCGAATGATGAGCACAATAAGCCTCAGTAACCTTATCACTGTGGGTTGAAGCCACAGTTTAAACCCGTGTTATGCGCATAAAAAAGGACCTTAACGGTCCTTTTTCGTGAGTCTTGATGAAGGCTATACCTTTATCATTGCTCTTTCTTGATAACTGTCGCGATAAGCGGCTCAAGTGAACGTAGTAAGTTCTCAGCAACAGGTTTACCATCACTGTCGGTCACATTGATCGACGTACGGTTACCTAAATCACCAAACAAGAAAGTATACTCGCCCGGCTCAAGGTCTATAGGCTTAAGACCAACCTCATTCCAGAAGTCATCATCTGGTGACGCATATTTCGCTTTCGCTGTGCCTTGAGACTGGTTGCGCTCTTCAATGGTAAAGCCCATTTTCGGTAGTAGCGTTGGAAGCTCTTGCCACAAGACATTGTATGGCGTACGTGCAATGATGACCGGCAAGCCACTACGGTCTGTACCCATGCTGATTGGGATAGATTTAACCAACTCTTGAGCTCGCAGCGCCGCTTCTTCACGAAGGTCGCGGTCATAACGCGCCGTGACTAAGTTCGTCATCAAAGTGTTGTAACGCTCTTCATTGACGCGGGTAACTGGTTTCACTGAGCCACCTTCACGCCAATCGATCAGCTTCATTTTAAAACCATAACGATTACTGGCCTCAAAACGAGTGATTTCGTAACGGCTGCCAATTTCAACATCTTCGTCTTCCGACACCCAAGATACCCAATCAGTTTCGATGCGATCGTCGGCCTCTTCAACCGCTTGAACATTGATTTCGGCCAGCATGGTTTTCACCGTTGCCCAAACCTTGTCCATTTCATCTTGTTGAAGTAGCCATAGCGTTACTTCTGAGCCCTGTCGTTCTACACGAGCGCCTGGGATCAGCTCTAAGACTTGTTGCGGTGGACGAATATCGACTTCACGACCGATTCCACCAGAAAAGTCACCTTGAGGGATCTCATAGTTAGGGTAAAACTGAGGAGTCGCGCCTTCAGGTAACGTCCAGCTTCTTAGATCTGGTGATTCAAGGTAGTTGAAGTCATCTTTGGCTTCGCGACGGTTTTTCGGATCACTTGAGCACGCGGCTAAAACAATAACAGCTAACGTAGAGACCGCTAGCTGACGTGAAAATTTCATTGATACTCCCTTATATAAGAGGAGCGTATCGCTCCTCTTACTCATACAATTTAGTAAATGCAGGCTTCTGTCAGTGCTTTCGCCACAATCGGTTTCGCATTTTCAGACAGCTCTGTCATTGGCAGTCTCAGGTCGCCATTTGCGATGAGACCCATTTTGTGCGCCGCCCACTTAACTGGGATCGGGCTTGATTCAACAAATAAATTCTTGTGCAGAGTCATCAGGCGCTCATTGATAAGCTTAGCTTCTTCAAACTTACCTTCTAATGCTAAATGCATCATGTTTGCCATGTCTGCTGCTGCGATATTGTTGGTCACAGAGATAACGCCTTTACCGCCCATTTGAACAAAATCAAGGCCAGTCGCGTCATCACCACTTAATAAGATAAAATCTTCGCCACAAAGTTCACGATGAATTTGAACTCGAGACAGATCACCCGTCGCATCTTTCAAAGCAACAATGTTTGAAATCTCTGCCAAACGCGCAACGGTTTCTGGCTGCATATCCACACCAGTGCGGCCTGGTACATTATAAAGAATCTGTGGAATGTCAGTTTCTTCAGAAATCGCTTTATAGTGCTGGTACAAGCCTTCTTGTGTCGGCTTGTTATAATAAGGAGTCACACTCAAGCAGCCTGCAATGCCGACGTTGTTAAATAGACGGCTAAACGTAATCGCTTCATGAGTGGCATTGGCACCAGTGCCAGCAATAATTGGTAAGCGGCCATCAGCGAACTCAACGGTTTTCGCGACGACTTTTACATGTTCTTCAACCGTTAATGTTGCTGACTCCCCAGTTGTACCAACAGCAACAATGCCATCCGTACCCGCAGCAATATGATACTCGACCAGTTTTCGTAAACTAACAAAATCGACTTCGCCATCGGTGGTAAGAGGGGTTATAAGCGCAACAATACTTCCTGAAAACATGGTGATCTCCCTAAATTGATACTTACTGCATGGTACTGTAATGCTATTGATAAACACAAGAGCTGAAAAACAGATCCCATCAAGAAGTGGATGAATAATGTCAGATTTCAGATATGAGGCAGGTGTAAGATGCGCTATTTCGCCTAAAAGGTGTCAGTGGCGGGTTAATTTTGCTCTTGGGCACCCAAGCTGCTTACATAATCGGCACCTTAGCACTCACCACGGGTATTAAGATTTTTGATTTGCGAGAATCGGTTACATCAATCACAAGAGCTTTGCCCATAGCTATGCTAACATATAGCCAACAAGGAACTTAGAGTGACACTATGAATCAGTATTTAGTGATTACCGCAGTTGGCTCAGACCGACCAGGGATCTGCAATGAAATCGTCCACCTCGTTGCCAACGCAGGTTGTAATATCATCGATAGTCGCATCGCCATGTTCGGCAATGAGTTCACGCTCATCATGCTGATATCTGGTAACCCAAGCTACATCACTCGCGTAGAAACCACTTTGCCGCTTTTAGGTCAGGAACATGATCTGATCACCATGATGAAACGTACCTCCAAACACGACTCAATCCCGAATCAATACACTGTGGAAGTGTTTATCGAATCCGAGGATCGCGTTGGGTTAACCGAGGAGTTTACCCAGTTCTTCGCCGATAAAAACATTGGTCTCGCCTCGCTCAGCGCGCAAACCATTGTCAAAGAAAGGGCGGGTACCGACGTTGATCAGTTCCAAATTGCGTTAAGTGCCAACGTCGAAGAAGACTGCAATCTAATGCAGCTTCAGGAAGAATTTGAAGCGCTTTGCAATCAACTTTCTGTAAAAGGGTCGCTAAACTTCATCAGCGGCGGCCACTAAAAATAGCAATTCGATCTTCAAAGGAATTTCAATGAACACATTGACTGCGGGCACACCAGCCCCACAATTTTCACTGCTCGACCAAGATGGTAATACGGTTACTTTGGCAGATTTTAAAGGCAAGAAAGTCCTGTTTTATTTTTACCCTAAAGCGATGACACCTGGCTGTACCGTTCAAGCGCAAGGCCTTCGCGATACCAAAGCAGAGCTAGACGCTCACAATGTGGTTGTTCTGGGCGTGAGCATTGACCCAGTAAAGCGCTTAGGTAAATTTATCGAACGTGACCAACTTAACTTCACGCTATTGTCAGATGAAGACCACGCTGTCGCAGAGCAGTTTGGGGTGTGGGGCGAGAAGAAGTTCATGGGCAAAGTCTATGACGGCCTGCACCGCATCAGCTTTTTGATCAATGAAGAAGGTGTGATAGAGCACGTGTTCAACAAGTTCAAAACTAAGACTCACCACGAAGTTGTATTGGATTACTTGAACAGCTAAACCTTCCGTAAAGTTTGCTTATAGAAAAGCCGCTCTTTTGAGCGGCTTTTTACTATGAATGTTATTTGCTTCTATGTCGCGGGCTGTATTGGGTCATCATGGCTTGGCAGTGCATTCCATACCGCTTTCACAAGCGTCGCCAACGGTATCGCAAAGAACACGCCCCAAAAGCCCCATAGGCCTCCAAACACCAATACGGCAACGATGATCGCCACAGGGTGAAGGTTTACCGCCTCAGAGAACAAGATCGGCACCAATACGTTTCCATCCAGCGCCTGAATGATGCCATAAGCCACCAGCAGCCAGTAGAATTGTGGTGTTAACCCCCATTGGAACAAACCAACGATCGCCACAGGCACAGTGACAGCTGCAGCGCCAATGTAAGGAATAAGTACAGAGAAGCCGACAAGGACAGCAAGCAGTACCGCATAGCGCAAATCTAGAATCGCAAAGGTGATGTAACTGACTGTACCTACAATGAGGATTTCCAGCACTTTACCGCGAATATAATTAGAGATTTGTTGGTTCATCTCAATCCATACTTTGTTGGCTAAGCGGCGGTTTCTTGGTAGCACGCCGCTCGCCATATCCACCATCTCGTCTTTGTCTTTCAATAAGAAAAATACCAACAGCGGTACCAGAATCAAATACACGGCAAGCGCAGCTAAACTCACTAAAGACGCCACTGAACCTTTAACTACGTTCTCACCAAGCAGCAAGACTTTATCTTTAACGTTACTAAAAATAGTCTCGACGATATGCACTTCAGCAAGGTCTGGGTAGCGTTCTGGAATAGACGCCACAAACTGCTGTAAACCGCTGTACATGTTGGGAATATCATTGAGAAGGTTACCGATCTGATTCCATATGGTCGGTACCAAACCAAAGATAGCCATCAGCATCAAACCAATAAACGCTAGAATCACGGTTATGACAGCAACCGTACGCGGTAACCCGAGCTTTCTTAGCTGACTTACCGGCCATTCGAGTAAGTAGGCCAGAACAATCGCAACAAGCAGTGGGGCAATCAAGTTGCCAAAGAAGTAAATGGTGATAAAACCAAATAGCAAAATAACCACCAGACTTACCGCATCTGGATCTGAAAAACGTCGTTTGTACCAACGACGAACCATGTCTAGCATTCGCTATCCTTCTTATTAACTATCGTCATTACGGTAACCTCACCCTGCTGCTGGCACTGCACGTCAGCTTTATGCCTGAGCAGATAATTGCTGCAATCACGAACGGACTGACTGTCTACGATTCGAACCTTTAGTGTCTGGTTGAAGCCGAGTGCTTTATAAGCTCGCTTCACCAAAAGCAACGACATAGGACAACGCTCTTGCTCTAAATCGAGTTCAATGTGCGTCATCAGCTTGTTTTCACTCGTCATCTTGCACACGCAGTATGTGATTTACCTTCAATGCGTCTATTGTAAAGACTTTTTCAGGCATCCCCAACCTGTATGTGTTACAGAACGCCAATTACCTCAGCAATGTATCACCAACAAACAATACCCAAAGTCTATCTTTGTCACGGATAAGTCCTTTTCTAACGCCTATCCGTATGCAAAAATGTTGCCCTAGAGGATATGGTAGGAAACCCAGCGTCAGTTTTGTGGTCTTACTTACCAATTATAAAGGAGTTACCTCACCAGCATGTTGAAACGTACCCGCTCGTTGCTTTGCTTATGTATTGCAGCCACATTATCTACTCCCCAAGTGTCGTACGCCGAAATGGATCTGCCCGATATCGGCACGGCTGCGGGTGCAACCCTAACCATAGATCAAGAGCTTATCTATGGCGATGCCTACATGCGTATGATTCGTGCCAGCTCACCCATCATTAACGACCCTGTGCTCAACGAATACATAGACTCGGTTGGACATCGCTTAGTCTCCAGCGCTAACGATGTGAAAACGCCGTTCACTTTCTTTATGATCCGCGATCGAAACATCAACGCATTTGCCTTCTTTGGCGGATATGTTGCGCTTCATTCAGGCTTATTTCTGCATGCTCACTCAGAAAGTGAGCTTGCCTCTGTTATGGCGCACGAAATTGCCCACGTGACCCAGCGTCACCTGGCACGCAGAATGGAAGACGAAGCACGCCGCTCTCCGGCAACGGTTGCCGCGCTAGTAGGTTCACTACTGCTCGCTATCGCTGCCCCTCAAGCAGGCATGGCGGCGCTAACGGCAACAACCGCAGGCTCAATGCAGGCTTCTATCAACTACACCCGTAGTAACGAAAAAGAAGCAGACCGTTTTGGCATTGCCACCTTGGCGCGCGCTCAATTCGATGTGAATGACATGCCTCGCTTTTTCGGCCGCCTCGCCGATGAATATCGATACGCCAGTAAGCCACCACCAATGTTGCTGACTCACCCATTGCCAGAAGATCGTATTACCGATACCCGTGAACGTGCTCAGGCTTACCCACCGCTGCGTGTACAGCCATCAATCAGTTACCACTTGGCTAGAGCACGCATTGTTGCTCGCCATGCGGGCATCAAATCCGATGCGGCAATGGATTGGTTTAAGCGTACCGCCAGAAAGGCACCACCGAAAATTCAGAACTCGTTTGAGTATGGTAAGGCGTTGGTCTATCTCGACACGAACCAGCTAGACAAAGCCGAAGCAATACTCGATAAATTGCTCGAACATGATCCGAACAACAACTTCTATCTTGATGCAGCATCAGATCTTTACATCGCGAAAAAGCAGCCTGAAAAATCAGTCAAACTGATGGAAAGCTCACTCAAGGTCAAACCGAATAATGCGGTTATCACTATCAACTATGCCAATGCGCTGCTTGAAAGTGACAAAACGGATGAGGCTATCAAGGTATTGCAGCGCTTTACCCACGATAGGCCAAAAGACACCAACGGCTGGCACTTGCTATCTGAGGCCAATATTAAACTGGGTAACAGTGCAGAAGACTTGGCAGCACGCGCTGAACTTATGGCGTTAAACGCTCAGTGGGATAAGTCGATTCAGTTCTACTCGCAGGCCAGCCAACTCGCCGAACTCGGAAGTTTAAAACAAGCTCGCTATGACGCACGAATAGACCAACTATTGGTCGCCCGTGACCGTTTCATGGCACTACAATAAAAACAGAAAGGAAACCTTATGTCAGTCACCATTTTTCATAACCCACGTTGCTCAAAAAGCCGTCAAACACTATCGCTATTAGAAGAAAAAGGCATTGAGCCAGAGGTTGTGAAGTATCTAGACACACCGCCAACGGTTGAAAAGCTAAAAGAGATCTTTGAACAGCTTGAATTAGAAAGCGTGCGTGCGATGATGCGTACCAAAGAAGATATCTACAAGCAGCTCAACCTCGCTGACCCAAGCTTGACCGATGACCAACTATTCCAAGCGATGTTTGAGAACCCTAAGCTTATCGAGCGCCCAATCGTCGTGACTAACGGCAAAGCCAAACACGGCCGCCCACCAGAGCAAGTGCTTGAGATCCTATAATGTCTTGCCAAATATTGGTGTTGTACTATAGCCGTCATGGGAGTACCCAACGGCTGGCTCGCGCCATAGCCCGCGGTATTGAGTCGATAGAGGGCTGCGAAGCGCTGCTGCGAACCGTGCCAGAGCTGGAAGGTGAGCGAGAATCACAAACCGATGCTATCGCTACTCTCGCCGAGTTAAAAGCTTGTGATGGGCTCGCGATGGGAAGCCCAGTTTGGTTTGGCAATATGGCAGCGCCATTAAAACATTTCTGGGATCAAACCACCTCGCTTTGGCTCAGCGGTAGTCTCATCGATAAGCCGGCTTGTGTGTTCACTTCATCATCATCGATGCATGGCGGACAAGAAAGCACGGCTATGAGTATGATGCTGCCGTTACTGCACCATGGCATGATGCTGATGGGGATTCCTTATAGTGAGCCAAAACTTCACTCGACCACCACTGGCGGCACCCCATACGGTGCTTCTCATGTAGCGAACAACGGTGTACAGCTGAGCGAAGAAGAGTACACGTTAGCGACGGCGCTTGGCCAACGATTGGCGTCCACCGCAAGCAAGCTAAAAAACGCTAACTAAAAACTAATCTGTATCAAGGACTAGGTACAATCGATGAGCCGTAATTCCCCAATCAACACTGCAAACATGCGCGCCTTTGCCCTAAGTGCCAACTTTGCCCTGCTCTTTTGGGTAGGCTTATGGCACGGCTATTTGTCGCCGCACCCGCACATCAACCCGTACGCTTTAACTGTGGCCTGGTTGATCCCTTTGCTGCTACCTCTGCCAGGCATACTAGCGGGGAAACCTTATACCCACGCTTGGGCAAACTTTGTGTTGATGCTGTACTTTTTACATGCGCTGACTCTGCTATACGCCGATGAGGGCGAGCGATGGCTAGCTCTTGCGGAGCTAATTCTCACCAGTTTCGCCTTTGTAGGTAATACCGTTTATGCTCGCCTGAAAGGCCGAGACATGGGATTGAAGCTACCTAGGTTGTCATCGGTAGAAAAGAAAGAGCGAGAGCGCTTTGGAAAATAGCAAAGCACTCGTAGAAATGAGTTGAGTCATTGAAGAGTTTAGCGATAAATACAAAAAGGAGGCATCATGCCTAATGCCGATCAGTTAACAACTAAATGATCGGTTGAACGATCCATTCAAAGTGTCAAAATCCGAGTGTATTCAATGCACTCGGATTTTTTTTATGTTTTTAAGACAGGCTCTTAACCAAGTTCATCAATTCTCTGCAGAGCAACTTTCGGGTTTATCTGATCTGCTTTCTCCAGAACTCATTTCCCAGTGTTTGGAAGATACAGGAATTACGACTATTCGCAGACGAAGGTTACCAATGGAAATGATGGTTTGGAGTGTTGTTGGGATGTCTCTGTATCGCCATTTGTCCATGGAGAAGGTCGTCTCGAAGCTGGATATTCTTCTCCCAGGTAAGAAGCCATTTGTTGCTCCGAGTGCAGTAATTCAGGCAAGACAAAGGCTGGGCTCCGATGTCATGAAATCCGTCTTTACTCAAACGCAGAAACTATGGAATGACAAAACGCCCCACCCAGACTGGCATGGTTTAACACTTCATGCGGTCGACGGTGTAGTCTGGCGAACCCCTGATACTAAAGACAATGATGAGCGCTTCAGTCGAACTCGGAATCAAAAGTGCTCGTCCGAATACCCTCAGGTCCGAATGGTCTGCCATATGGAGCTGACAAGTCACCTTCTAAATAGTGCATCGTTCGACTCTACATCAAAGAGCGAAGTGGACTTAACTACGGAGCTCATTGAGCGCTCTCCCGACCATAGCCTAACTATCTTCGATAGAGGTTTTTACGCTCTAGGACTATTGCACCGTTGGCAGACAACAGGGTAGAGAGGCATTGGCTTATTCCAATGCGTAAAGGAGCTCAATACACAATGCTTCGCAAGTTAGGGCGTGGGCAAGAGTTGGTCGAATTAAAGCTATCCCCTCAAGCTAGGAAAAGTGGCACGATGCACCAGAAACACTGGAAGCTCGATTGATAACTAAGACTATTAAGGGTAAGGAGGTACGGTTGTTAACCTCGATGACTGACCCCTTGCGCTACCCAGGAAAAGACATCTCAGAGCTTTATGGACATCGATGGGAGATAGAGTTGGGTTATCGAGAGATGAAACAATATATGCTTCAAAACAACCTGACTCTAAGAAGCAAAAAGCCCGAACTAATAGAACAAGAACTGTGGGGGATGCTGTTGGCCTATAACTTACTTCGGTTCTTAATGTGCCAAATGGCCTACGACCAAAACAAGGTAATGCCTTACCAGATAGGCTTTAAACAAGCTTCGTTGTTCTTAATAGGACAGTTACAACTCCTTCCTGCCGTCGCACCTGGAAGAATCCCGGAGGTGATGAACTATATCCTAGATATGGCTGAGAGTTTTACGTTGCCAGAAAGGCGAGATAGGAGCTATCCAAGAGCGGTAAAAAGAAGGCCCAGTCGCTATGCGACTAGGCCTTCTAAAAGGTGTTAGCTTCTTAACTTACAAGCATTAGGCATCATGCCTCCTTTTTCAATGGGATAACGAAAGTTATTGTTACCGTTTAATACAGCCACTCAAAGCTAAGTTCAGGCTGCGCCGGCTTTCCCACCTCGGTCACACCTTCAGTCACAAATTCTTCGGTCACTGTATCGACTGGCGCTACCGCACTCTCACTCTGTTCAACTGCCAAACCTTGTTCTGATGCGTTTGCCTCTTCCGTTGCTAGCACTTCGCTGTCTTGAACGGGCGCTTGCACTGGAACCTCGACTGGTGCTTGCTCAAGTTTTTTCACCAAACCCAATTTCAGTACTTCTTCTTCAAACGCTTCTAGTGAGCCAAGCAGAGACACACGCATTGTCACAACATCACCACTCACTTCAGCTACATCGACTTTAGCTGTTGAGGCTAAGCGGCCAAGAGCACGCTCAAGTGTGAAAAAGGCATCTGCACTACTCATGCGTGAGAAAGACACGGTAACCATGCCTGCACTCTCTCCAAGCGTCGTCGCTGCATTTTGAGAGGCATAGTAATCGCTAATCTCATCAATAGCGCTAGCCATAGCCAGTTCACCGGATGTTGAACCCGTCACTGGCGCTAGTGTATTTCTACCTAATTTGTCTGGCGTTTGGTCGTACAGGGTGTAGCGAAGATTATTGCCTTGCAGACGAATCACCGCAATAGCATCAACCGGGTAGCGCGCCGTTGCCTCGGCAATAGGGTCGACAAACCCACCCCAAAGATCCGTGGTTTGGATCCCTGTGATATCGTCAAAGTCACCAATTGGGAACGTAATTGGCAACCCGCGGCGATTCGCTTCTTTTTTCAGCTGGCTAGCGGCTTGTGAGTTACTATGCTCCCAAACGATTGTGCGGTCATAGCCACTGTCTTCCACCAGCCATACCATGACATTCTTACGATCAACAGGCCATGACGGTAAATCAGCTTGCGTCAGTAGCGTATTGATTTGCTGGCTATTGAAGCTCAAGCGCATCGCCTGCTCACCATCCACTTGAGTGTAACCAAGCTGAGTAATGTATTGAGAGCTCTTACCTAATGCCTTTTTGACAACCGGGTTGGACGCTGCATTGAGATCGCCACTGGCCTTAATCAACACCTCTAACATGCCTTTTTGGCGTGCCAATTCATCGGCATTCGGCTGCTGGGCATCCACCACTACTTCCGTCGAATAGATATCGACTTTTGTCAACGCATACGCTGGCAAAGCACACGCGGCGGCCAACAACCAAGCTAAATAACGCATAAGCATCCTAAATTACAAACAGATAAGCGGAAATGATAAGCAAGTATGCGTTTTGGAGCAAGCTCACTACTTCAAGGTTTGGTCAATAAGTGGATTTACTGGCTCGCATCTATGGATCAAATAGTAACTCACTCAAGCTATTGAGATTCAGGCTACAAAAACGGCGTTCTCTTTAACTAGATCATTAAGTAAACGATTACAAGATGCTAGAATCCCATCCGTTTTGCTTAACTCTTTTTGACTTGCTTGGAAAATCATTATGAAAACGATCTTACAAGGCTCGCAAATGCTGTTTGTCGCATTTGGCTCCTTGGTACTCGTACCCCTTTTAACCGGTCTCGATCCTAACGTAGCACTATTTGGTGCAGGTGTCGGCACCTTACTGTTTCAATTAGTAACACGCCGCAGTGTGCCAATCTTCCTTGCCTCTTCGTTTGCTTTCATCGCGCCGATTATGTTTGGTGTGCAGACTTGGGGTATCGGTGCCACCATGGGAGGCCTAATGGCTGCGGGGGTCGTCTATGTCCTTATGGGGGCACTAATCAAAGTAAAAGGCGTGGAAATCATTCACAAGCTACTACCGCCAGTCGTTGTTGGCCCTGTAATCATGGTTATCGGTCTGGGTCTTGCCCCTGTCGCGGTAAACATGGCACTTGGTAAAACAGGTGATGGTGCCGTTCAGCTTATCGATGGCAACGCAGCACTGTGGATCTCTGCAATCTCTCTTATTGTGACCGTTGGTGTCAGCGTGTTCGCAAAAGGCTTCCTTAAACTTTTACCTATCGTAAGTGGTATTTTGGCAGGTTACGTAACGAGCCTCTTCTATGGTGTGGTTGATTTCACTCCTGTTGTTGAAGCATCTTGGCTATCGCTACCTAACTTCACTGCGCCAGAATTTAACATCAACGCGATTTTGTTCATGCTGCCAGTTGCCATCGCTCCAGCGGTTGAACACGTGGGTGATATGCTAGCTATTTCAAACGTAACCGGTAAAGACTACCTGAAGAAACCAGGTCTTCACCGCACAATTGCAGGTGACGGCGTGGCTACGATTGCAGCATCTTTGGTCGGTGCGCCGCCAAATACGACTTACAGTGAAGTAACAGGTGCTGTAATGCTGACTAAAGCATTTAACCCGGTAATCATGACATGGGCTGCTGTCACCGCTATCGTGCTTGCACTAGTTGGTAAGCTTGGTGCGATTCTACAAACCATTCCTGTTCCAGTGATGGGCGGCATCATGATTTTGCTATTCGGTTCTATCGCAACTGTTGGTCTGAATACACTAATCAAAAACAATGTGGATCTGCATAAATCACGCAACCTAGTGATCGTTGCGATTACCTTGGTATTTGGTATCGGTGGTATGGCATTTGGTATTGGTGACTTCAGCCTTCAAGGCGTGAGTCTGTGTGGTATTGTTGCGATTATCCTCAACCAGATCCTGCCTCACGATCTTGGTGAGAACAAGGTTGTCGATAACGCTCAAATGGAAGACTAATTCCTACTGATACAAAAAAGGCTGACCAGTTGTCAGCCTTTTTACTATTTCCTATTTACAAGCAGAAAGTCGGAACTTATAGCGTACCGAAGATCTTGTCACCCGCATCACCTAGACCAGGTACGATGTAGCCCTTGTCGTTTAGGCATTCATCGATAGCGGCTGTGTATAGCTCAACATCAGGATGTGCTTTTTCTAGTGCTTCGATACCTTCTGGTGCAGCAACCAATACTAGAACTTTAATGTGCTTACAGCCTTTCTCTTTTAGAAGGTCGATAGTCGCGATCATTGAACCACCCGTTGCTAGCATTGGGTCAACAACAAGAGCGATACGCTCGTCAATGTTTGATGCTAGCTTGTTAAAGTATGGCACTGGCTCAAGTGTTTCTTCATCACGATAGATACCAACCACACTAATACGTGCGCTAGGCATGTGCTCAAGAACGCCGTCCATCATACCAAGGCCTGCACGCAGGATTGGCACTACGGTCACTTTCTTGCCTTTGATTTGGTCAACTTCAACTGGGCCGTTCCAACCTTCAATCGTTACTTTCTCAGTTTCAAAGTCTGCTGTCGCTTCGTACGTTAACAAGCTACCCACTTCCGTCGCAAGCTCGCGGAAACGCTTGGTGCTAATGTCCCCTTCACGCATCAAACCAAGCTTGTGTTTTACTAGGGGGTGTTTAACTTCAACAACTTTCATTTCCAACTCCGGCAAAATTTCACAAAACCTGCAAATTATACATGGTTTCTTTAACTATTTCAGTTAGCAATGTGGGCAAAGTGGTATTTGTACGCAATAAAATGTCACAACAGACTGTAAATACACAGATTGATGCTTCGAGGAAATAGTTTGTATTTTCTTACGCAAACGTTTTCCTTTTTGGATAAACCCCTGTTAGAATAGCGCCGCTTTCACATCCATTTATTTATCGAGGACTGTCCCGTGAGCGGAAACAACACTTCCCTAAGCTATAAAGACGCTGGTGTAGATATTGATGCAGGTAACGCATTAGTTGACCGTATTAAAGGCGCGGTTAAGCGCACTCGTCGCCCTGAAGTAATGGGAGGCATCGGTGGATTTGGTGCTTTATGTGAGTTGCCAACAAAATACAAACACCCGGTATTGGTATCTGGTACTGACGGTGTAGGTACTAAACTGCGCCTAGCCCTAGACATGAACAAGCACGACACCATCGGTATCGACCTGGTTGCTATGTGTGTGAACGACCTGATTGTTCAAGGTGCTGAGCCGCTATTCTTCCTCGACTACTATGCAACGGGCAAGCTTGACGTTGATACTGCAGCTGACGTGGTATCCGGTATTGCCGAAGGCTGTATCCAAGCAGGCTGTTCACTCATTGGTGGTGAAACTGCAGAAATGCCAGGCATGTATGAAGGTGAAGACTACGACGTTGCAGGTTTCTGTGTAGGTGTCGTTGAAAAAGAAGACGTCATCGACGGTACAAAAGTCGCTGCTGGTGATGCACTTATTGCCGTGGGTTCAAGCGGCCCACACTCAAATGGCTACTCGCTTATCCGTAAGATCCTAGAAGTATCTGGCGCAGATAAAAACGAGAAACTAGGTGAGCGCACTATCGGTGAGCACCTACTAGAGCCAACTAAAATTTATATCAAATCAGCTCTTAAGATGATCGCTGAACACGATATCCATGCCATTTCTCACATTACTGGCGGCGGTTTCTGGGAAAACATCCCACGCGTACTGCCAGAAGGCACTAAAGCTGTTATCGACGGTACTAGCTGGGAATGGCCTGCTATCTTCAACTGGCTACAAGAGAAAGGCAACGTTGATACGTTCGAAATGTACCGCACTTTCAACTGTGGTGTAGGTCTTGTTGTTGCTCTTCCTAAAGCACAAGCAGATGCAGCGGTTGAACTTCTAAAAGCAGAAGGCGAGAACGCATGGGTTATTGGTGAGATCGCAACTGCAGAAGCTGGTGAAGAGCAAGTAGAGATCAATTAATTTCATGAAGAATATCGTTGTTTTAGTTTCAGGTAATGGAACCAACTTACAGGCCATTATTGATGCCTGTGAGTCGACTATCTCGAATGCGAAAGTGCGTGCTGTTTTTTCTAACAAAGAATCGGCATTTGCACTGGAACGTGCGCGTAATGCTGGCGCCGAGGCGGAATTTCTCGACCCTAAGCTAAGCGAAACACGAGAAGCATTTGATGCTGAATTGATGCGTCGAATCGATGTGCACAATCCTGATCTATTAGTACTAGCGGGCTATATGCGTATTCTTAGTGGTGAGTTTGTTCGTCACTATATGGGTCGAATGATTAACATTCACCCATCATTATTGCCTAAGTATCCAGGTTTGAATACGCATCAACGTGCGATCGATAACTGCGATGAACACCACGGCACCAGTATCCACTTCGTTACAGAAAAGCTGGATGGTGGGCCGATTGTTCTGCAGGCGAAGGTCCCTGTGTTCGATGACGATACGGTTGAAACACTAGAGCAACGAGTTCAAAGCCAAGAGCATAAGATTTACCCATTGGTAGTGAAATGGTTTGTCGAAGATCGCTTGGTCATGGATGGAAGTAGAGCCCTATTAGATGGTGTCGCTCTTGGGCCACAAGGCTATGCAGACAAATAGCTAAACCACGATACGGCTGTATAAACCAATCAAAAAAAGCGAGTGATGTTCATCACTCGCTTTTTCATTTTTCTAACCACGTTTTAAGAACGGCATAGCTGTACGAACTACAACGGCTCTATAGGTGCTTGGCTTTTGGGCTTAGCTTCTGCAAATTCTACGTCTACAAGCTTATCCACATTACCACCAACACGCTCACCAAAGTGGAACAGGTTATATTCTCCTGGCTTCATTCGATGCCACGTTTCATTACCTGTTAACGGCTGAGTTGCCACGACCGAAACAACATCATTCGGGGTCGTCTCTTCTTGAAAGTTAATCGTGACATCTTCATCCAATAAAGTTGCTTTACCAAACGGTGCTTTTCGCGTAATCCAATAAAGGTGATTGGTGCAATAAGTCATGACGTATTCACCATCACTCAGCAGCATGTTATAGACACCAAGCTCCCTTAGCTCGTCGCAACATTCTGCTACGTAGGCGAACATTGCCTCCATATCTTGCGGTGGCTCTGGAAAGCGCAGTTCTAGCTTTTGAAGCAACCAACAAAACGAGAGCTCGCTGTCCGTTTCACCCACGGGTCGAAAATGCCCCGTATTAAGTTTCTGGTAATCCGTTAACTGACCGTTGTGAGCAAAGGTCCAATAACGCCCCCACAACTCTCGAGTAAACGGGTGGGTGTTTTCCAAATTCACTTGGCCACGGTTGGCTTGTCGGATATGACTCACCACAGATCGACTTTTAATCGGATAGCTTTGTACCAGCTCAGCTATCTTCGAATCGCAGCTTGGCTGCGGATCTTTAAAGGTGCGAAAACCTTTCCCTTCATAGAAGGTGATCCCCCAACCATCTTTGTGAGGGCCAGTATTACCGCCCCGTTGAATTAGACCGGTAAAGCTAAAACAAATATCTGTTGGCACATTGGCGCTCATGCCAAGCAATTCACACATTGAGTTCCCTACTCTTTTGATTCCTAGTTGTCATCACAATAGCAAGCGGCTATTCCATCTCTTTTTCAACCAGCTGGATGATGATGTGGATGATTTTAATATGGACTTCTTGAATGCGGTCAGCGTAACCAAAGTGTGGTACGCGAATTTCAATATCCGCCAGACCCGCCATTTTACCGCCATCTTTACCCGTTAAAGCAATGGTTTTCATACCTTTTGCTTTCGCCGCATCTATCGCCTTAAGAATATTACCAGAGTTACCAGACGTTGATAGACCAAACAGCACGTCACCACGGCGACCTACTGCTTCTACGTAACGAGAAAAGACAAAGTCGTATCCGAAATCGTTACTCACACAAGAAAGGTGGCTAGGATCAGAAATCGCAATACCAGCGTAACCCGGACGGTTTTCACGATAGCGACCCGTCAACTCTTCAGCAAAGTGCATGGCATCACAGTGCGAACCACCATTACCACAAGACAGCACTTTACCCTCTTGCTTAAAAGAATCAGCGATCATCTTCGCAGCTGCTTCAATCTGAGCAATGTTGTGGTCGTCACTTAAGAATTTATTCAGTACTTCAGCAGCTTCAGTTAGCTCATTTCTAATCAAGTCTTGGTACATAGTGTTGTTCTCTTTGTTTTTTCGCCATACCTATGCGATGGCTGTTGATTCTGAGTTTACCTATAAACCGTCAACTCTGTCGATAGATGGCATATGACCACGGCACCAATTTCATCATTATTGTTGCTCAAATTGACCTTTGGCAGACAAAGTGCTGCCTAGGCCGCTTATTTTGCAATCAACTAGAGCAATTACTTGACAGATTTTACATCTGTGCAATATTTTAATTACAATTATTACTGGTACGACCTCTTACCTTCAACGTACAGATAAGAGTCAGTGCCACCGCAAACTGACCCAAAACAACAATAAGTACCTAGATAAAGGAACCATCATGGACATCTTGCTCTCTCTCGTCGCCTTACTCGGCGCTATTGGTATCAGCTTTTATCAACGAGCGTCGCTGGCAAAATCCCTTTTGTTAATCACCTCAGCAATGGTGCTTGGCACGCTACTGAGTGTATTCGGTGCTATCTCATGGGCGCTCTATATCGCCACTGTGGCCGTGCTGTGTCTACCATCGATTAGACAATCACTTGTCTCTGCTAAAGCGCTCGCAATGTTCAAAAAAGTCCTCCCTGCTATGTCGCAAACCGAGAAAGAAGCTCTGGATGCAGGCACGGTTTGGTGGGAAGCGGAACTATTTAAAGGTAAGCCTGATTGGCAAAAGCTGCAAAACATCACTCCATCAAAGCTCACAGAAGAAGAACAAGCTTTTCTAGACGGCCCTGTCAATGAAGTGTGTGCGATGATCAACGATTACCAAATCACCCACGAACTGGCGGATCTTCCACCAGAGATTTGGCAATACCTAAAAGACAATAAATTCTTCGCGATGATCATCAAAAAGCAGTATGGCGGTCTTGAATTTTCCGCTTACGCACAGTCTTGCGTGCTGCAAAAACTGTGTGGCGTATCGAGCGTTGTCTCGTCAACAGTAGGCGTGCCGAACTCATTAGGTCCAGGTGAGCTTCTGCAGCACTATGGCACAGAAGAACAAAAAGACTACTACCTGCCAAGACTTGCCCTTGGTAAAGAGATCCCATGTTTTGCCCTAACCAGTCCAGAAGCGGGCTCTGATGCGGGCTCGATTCCAGACTTTGGCGTCGTGTGTAAAGGTCAATGGGAGGGCAAAGAAGTATTGGGTATGAAGCTCACTTGGAACAAGCGTTATATTACCCTCGCGCCAGTAGCCACTGTGCTGGGTCTTGCTTTCAAACTGAGAGACCCTGACGCTCTGTTAGGTGACAAAGAAGATCTTGGCATTACCTGTGCTCTTATCCCGACTCACCTAAAAGGAGTGGAAATCGGAAATCGCCACTTCCCACTTAATGTACCTTTCCAGAATGGTCCAACCCAAGCTAACGAGCTCTTTGTTCCGATCGATTTCATTATTGGTGGCCAGAAGATGGCCGGCCAAGGCTGGCGCATGTTGGTAGAATGTTTGTCTATTGGCCGTGGTATCACCCTGCCATCAAGCTCAACGGGTGGCATCAAGACTGCGGCTCTCGCAACCGGCGCTTACGCTCGCATTCGTCGTCAATTTAAACAGCCTATCGGTCACATGGAAGGCATTGAAGAGCCACTAGCACGCCTAGGTGGCAATGCGTACGTGATGGACGCAGCAAGTCACCTAACCGTGACAGGCATCGACCTAGGGGAAAAACCATCGGTTATCTCCGCCATCGTTAAATACCACTGTACTCATCGAGGACAGCGCAGCATCATCGACGCGATGGACATTGTTGGCGGTAAAGGTATATGTCTTGGTCCTTCAAATTTCCTCGGTCGTGGCTACCAAGGCGCGCCCGTAGCCATTACGGTAGAAGGTGCCAATATCTTAACTCGCTCGATGATCATCTACGGTCAAGGTGCCATTCGCTGTCATCCTTACGTGTTGGAAGAAATGGAAGCCGCTCACTCAACGGCTTCAAATGCCGTGAACAAGTTTGATAAAGCATTAGCCGGTCACGTTGCCTTTACAGTGAGTAACCTAGTGCGCAGTTTCTGGCTAGGTCTAACCGATGGTCGTGGTTCTTCTGCACCCCATAAAGATGTCACTACACGTTACTACCAACAGCTCAACCGTTACAGCGCGAACTTAGCTCTACTATCGGATGTCTCCATGGCCGTACTTGGCGGCTCACTGAAACGCAAAGAGCGCTTATCTGCTCGCCTAGGCGATATCTTGAGTCAGCTTTACCTAAGCAGCGCAACGCTTAAACGCTATGACGTTGAAGGACGCAACAGTGAAGATTTACCTATGCTGCACTGGGGCATGCAAGATAGCTTGCTGCAAGCCGAGCAGGCATTGGATGACTTCTTAGCGAATTTCCCGAACAAAGTCATTGGCCGTCTATTGCGCATAATTGTTTTACCGTTTGGCACAGTACGTAAAGCGCCGTCTGACAAACTAGACAGCCAGGTTGCGCGTATTCTGCAAACTCCTAGCGCAGCACGTACCCGTTTAGGTTATGGTCAGTACTTCGAACCAACTGAGTACAATGCGGTTGGTCGCATTGAGCAAGCGCTAGACATAATTCTACGCGCCGAGCCTGTGTTTACTAAAGTGTGTAAAGCCATTGAGCAGCGTCGTCCATTTACCCAACTGGATAAAATAGCGGCAATTGGCTTAGAGAAAGGCATCATTACTCAAGAAGAAGCACAGCTGTTGACCACAGCAGAAGCGCATCGTCTATACACCATTAACGTTGATGACTTCTCACCGGAGGAACTGGCAGCAAAGCCCGTTTATCCAGCAATGGAGGAAGTTGCGTAATCGCTGATTAACGTACAAACAAAACAAAGCCAGCAAGGGAAACCTTGCTGGCTTTTTAATTGACAACTTTTGGTATATAGCTTTCAGTGTATCGTTTTTTAGTCTGTCGCTATTTGGCCAAGGCTAATATCAACCTGGCATTTTCAACTGCATTTCTGGCAACGACGCTTTAATGACTCTGCGGCGTCTGACGAACCACCAAATCAAACCACCCACCACAACCAACACCACATTACCCACCGCGATCGCGATGATGGCGTTTTGACGCACCTGTTGGCGATGTGCCAATACCTGTGCTTCTTGCTCCGCTTTTTTCCTTGCCTCACGGGCTGCCTGCTGCATTTGCTCCGCTTTCGCAAGATCAATAGTGCCCACTACACTAAAGGTACGATTTGGCAACTCAAACACTAGAGGTCGTCCGGAGGCCGATTCATTGGCATAGACGTTACCAGACCAGCTATAAGTACCGATTTGATCGCTATCGTGAAACGACACTACCATGTCATTTTTATCTTTATCTGCTTGACTCTGAGCGACGCTTTGGCTGTCATCTGGCTGTTGCAGTTCAATCGACGCGGCAAGCGAGCCGGTCTCCAAAGTCGCAGGTTCACCGCGGACCACTACCTGATGCGGACTCTCACCTTCCCCTTGAACAAAGCGTGTGACAAATGGTGTTGGGTAGATAAAGACTTCTTGTTCAAGCGCGCGCAAGAACACACCGTTGCCAGTGGTAATTCGAACGTTATATTTTCCCGGCTCGACCGAGATAGGCAACTCTACGGTAAACACACCGTCACCGGAGCGCTCATCTAACCCCTCACCACTATCAAAGAACTCGCCAATGACAATAGGCACCGGCGCTATCTTTTCACTCTGCTGGCTATTTTTCTGGGTCTGCTCTTCTAGATAACGGGTCATCACCACGCGAAGGTTAACCCTATCAAGAATGTTTTCTACAATTAGTGGCTCATCGTCACTCATCAACCGAGCGGTGAACTTTAGCTTTTCGCCTTGATAAATACGTTGAGGGAGTGTCTCTGCTTTGAGGCTTAACTGAGAAATGATTTGAATATTATTTTTCGGACTTACTTTGCCGATCGCCTGCCACGGCCCCGGCATAGGGCGCTCGATAGTAATCACATCAACCGTAGGCTCTTCTATCCAGCGAACATGAGACGGGTGACGCCAAGCATAGTATTTTTTACCATCGGGTCTAACGAGTGTGACAGGCTTAGAGCGCTCTTGCCGATAGACTAAGAAAGTAATCCTATCGACGGTTTCATCGACCCGAAAGCGGTTTTCGAGAAAAGGCATTGAGGATTCACTCGCGACCGCACCCACTGTCAGCAACAACCACATGGCTATCGCTAGCATTATCCTCTGCATGACTCTCTCCTACTGACGCCAGAGACAACTGCCGCCTTTTTCAACGATATCTAAACGCGCACTGTGCGCATCCAATTCATCGGCAGAGGCCATCAAAACCTTTAATGATTTTCTTGAAGATGTGAGGCGCTTAATAGATTCGCCATCAGCATCACTGCCATCTGACCGCCCCGCATTAAACTGCATTGACGTTTGACCACCGGTCATCGCCAGATAAACATCAGCCAAGATCTCCGCATCGAGCAATGCGCCGTGGAGAATACGTGCCGAGGTATCGATGGTGTAGTGTTTTGCCAAAGAATCGAGGTTTTTTCTCGCCGGCATATTGGCCATGCGCTTTGCCATGGCAAGGGTATCGGTGACCTTACAATATTGGTCGGTGGTGCCTATTGAGGCATCCAACATTCCGAACTCATTGTCCATAAAGCCCACGTCGAAGGGCGCGTTGTGCGCCACAAGCTCTGCGCCTTTTATGAAGTCTAAGAATTCTTCATGCACTTGCTTGTAAACCGGCTTGTCGAGTAGAAACTCATCGGTAATACCGTGAACGTCAATCGCATCAGGCTGGATTGGCATGTCAGGCTTAAGATAAACGTGAAAGTGACGACCAGTCAGTTTGCGATTGATGATCTCAACAGCACCAATTTCAATGATGCGGTGTCCCATATAGTGAGGACCACCCTCACGATTCATACCCGTGGTTTCGGTATCGAGTACCACGATTCGGCGCTGTTCTGGATTGTGACTGGTATTCATGGCGTTTTGTATGTCAGACTATGTGGATAAACGTTCAAGACTCTATAGTATCAAATCATGACGAAGCAGGTTGAAATTTTCACAGACGGCTCTTGTTTAGGCAACCCGGGCCCTGGCGGTTACGGCATTGTGCTGCGTTACAAGCAGAATGAAAAGACCCTAGCCAAAGGCTACACACTCACCACCAATAATCGTATGGAAATGCTGGCCACCATCGTCGCATTGCAAGCGCTTAAAGAGCCGTGCGAAGTGATCCTTACCACCGACAGCCAGTACGTGCGTCAAGGTATTACGCAATGGATCCATAACTGGAAAAAACGTGGCTGGAAAACCGCGGACAAGAAGCCAGTGAAAAACGCTGACCTTTGGAAAGCGCTCGATACCGAAACGGCGCGTCATACGGTTGATTGGCGCTGGGTTAAAGGTCACGCAGGTCATCGTGAAAATGAGATGTGTGATGAGCTTGCCAGAGCGGCGGCGGAAAACCCAACCGAAGAAGATACCGGTTATCAGCCTAGCTAACGTACGTCACCAGACTGCTGTTTATCTGCGGTTCGGTAACTGACGCTTGCGGGCGTCAGTTTCTTTTTCAAGCGCCAGTGCGGTTTGATCGGTTTTAGCGGATAGGTACGCTTTCTCGCGACGATAAAATATAAACTGCCCATTGGCGATGCCCAATCACCCATACTGCTCTCTAGCCAAGTCCACATCGTGCGATAACGTTTCATTGGAAACAACGCATAGGTGTCGGCATACACGACTTGGTAATTAAGTACCCCAAGCCAATCTTTAATGCGACCCGGCGTGAACATGCGGCCACTCCAAGGAAAATTGTTTTTACGCCATGGCATCAAGCTTGCCAATCCCGTAAAGCTCATGGGATTGAACCCGGTCAAAATCAAATAGCCATCATCCATCATCACCCGATCAACTTCGCGCAGTAAACGATGTGGATCTTCCGCATACTCAAGTTGGTGCGACATCACTATCGCATCAAAACTCTTTTCTAAAAATGGCAATTCGTAGCGGTCAGCGATAACATTGTGAAGAGGGTTTTTAACATCAAGATTAACTTGATGCTGAATATTGCAATTGCAGCTGGTTAACTCGCAGCTCAAACCACCTAACTTAAGTAAGTGGTAACCAAATAACTTAGGGCACCACTCGTCAAGGCGCGTTTGAATCGACTCTGATACCCATTGCCCATTGGCGAGTTCATCCCAGGAATGAGGATGGTCTACTTTTTTCTTGCTGCGAGCTGGTTTCATATTCGGGCAATCTCCCAAACCGAACTGGAGAAACAACAATGTTACATATCAAAAGCATACCTGCATTTAATGACAATTACATCTGGCTTATTCAAAATAACCAAAACTTGTGTGCCGTTGTCGATCCAGGCGACGCAGAGCCCGTAATTAACTACCTAGAGCAGCACGAGCTTGAGCTTGTAACTATTCTTGTGACCCACTATCATTGGGATCATACCGGCGGTATCGCCAAACTGATTGAGAAATATCCTTCTATCAGTGTCATTGGTCCTGAACACTCTGCTACTGAACACCTGACCCATAGGGTAGCCGAAGGTCACCGCATTAACCTTTTCCACGAAGAGTTTCTAGTATTGAACTTGCCTGGCCACACACTCGATCACATTGGTTATGTCGGTGATGGTAAGCTATTTTGTGGCGACGTTTTATTCTCAGCCGGTTGCGGGCGCATTTTTGAAGGCACGCCAGAGCAAATGTACAACTCACTGCAAAAGCTCACGCTTCTCCCGGAAGAAACCGAAGTGTACTGTACGCACGAATATACGCTGAGCAACCTCGCTTTTGCGCTAGCCGTTGAGCCGCATAATGAGTTCTTGCACCAATATCGCGATGACGCGAATCAGAAAAGAGCCAAAGGACTTCCGACTTTACCTACATCAATTGCCGTGGAAAAACGCATCAACCCGTTCTTGCGTACCACGCAAACCGAAGTTGTGAACTCGGTAGCAAATCGTAGTGCGAATAATGATCCTTTAGCCACTTTTACCGCATTACGTGAGTGGAAGAACGAATTTTAACGTTTTGCTGCTTGTTTGGCCCAACGCCTATTAGTATTATGCTCAGCCGTTCAAGTAAGAGGTTGTAGCAAACACAATGCATAAGAAATACAGTTGGGCATTTGCCCTGTTGCTGGCTGGTTGTCAAATGACTCAGCCAGATACAAGCAGCACCACAACAGAGCCAACCAACTCTCCTGCAGAAACAGCGACAACTAAAACAACAAAGCCCGTTTCCGTTAACACTCCTGAAGTAAAACCTGCATCGAAAGCACTCACGCCTCAACAACAAGAGGACGTTTGGAAGCGTATCGCGATGCAGTTGGAGATGGAGATCCCGGATAATGCGAAAGTCGATTACTATCGCAAATGGTACATCAAGCACCCTAATCACTTAAAAACGGTCTCGCAGCGCGCTAAACCGTTTTTATATCTCATTACTGAAGAGATCGAAGCGCGTGATTTGCCGCTTGAACTGGCACTACTTCCTATCGTAGAAAGCTCGTTTGATGCGTTTGCATACTCACACGGTAGTGCAGCGGGATTGTGGCAATTTGTTCCAGCCACTGGCAAAGCGTTCGGCCTAGATCAAACTTACTGGTTTGATGGTCGCCGCGACGTAACTCTGTCGACCAATGCTGCGCTCGATTACCTGACACAGCTTAACCGACGCTTTGACGGTAACTGGAATCATGCGATAGCGGCCTACAACAGCGGCGGCGGCCGAGTCTCTAGCGCGATTCGAAAAAATCGCAATGCAGGTAAACCTATCGACTTCTTCTCGCTAGATCTACCGAAAGAGACCAGTGGCTACGTTCCGAAACTGTTGGCTTTGGCTGATATTCTCGCCAACGCAGAGAAATACGGTGTTGATATCCCTGCGATTCCAAACCAACCCGCTCTTGAACTTGTCGAGCCAAATGAGCAGCTTGATCTAGCGATTGCGGCAAAGTATGCGGGTATCTCAGTGAAGGAGCTACAGAGCTACAACCCAGCATACAACCAATGGGCAACGGCACCAAATGGTCCACAAACCCTACTGCTGCCGGTCAATAGCGTTGAAAAGTTCCGCGTTGAGCTGGAGAAGAACCGTGGCAAAGGTATGCGTCTAGTACGCTACAAGGTGAAATCAGGTGATTCACTCAGTGTTATTGCTCAGCGCCACCAAACCACCACTAAAGTTGTTCGCAACGCGAATGGCCTAAGCAACAATAATATCCGCGCTGGTCAATACTTGTTGGTGCCGACGTCAACCAAAGACGATTCCACATACAGTTTGAGTGCGTCAAATCGCCTAGCCAAAACACAATCTACCTCACGCGGTAACTACAAAGTCACCCATAAGGTAGAAAGCGGTGATAGCTTGTGGTCGATTGCGAAAGCGAACAAGGTGTCACACCAGTCATTGGCAAAATGGAATGGTATGGGACCAAGAGACACATTGCGTGTTGGTCAAGAGTTAGTGATTTGGAAGAGTGCTAGCGATGGCGCTATCATTCGCACCATCTTTTACTCGGTTCGCAGCGGCGACACCATTAGCGGTATTGCTCACAAATTTAAAGTACGCACCAATGATGTAGTGAAGTGGAACAGCCTTCAGAAAAATAAATACCTTAAACCAGGTCAGAAGTTAAAACTGTACGTTGACGTCACTAAAACCAGCGCCTAACCGTTACTTCAGCGCTATAAATTGTAAAGCCAGTCTATTGACTGGCTTTTTTACACCTGTTGATCGTTCGAAAGGACTTAAACAAAAAAACGCCAAGCAGTTAGCTTGGCGTTTTTCTATTAAACTCGTCGAGTGAGCGAGGCGCGCCTCCCTATGGGCGGTACACTTTAACGTTGCTGAAGCCTTGTTCCTGCAAGTATAAGGCTTGCAAACGGCTCATTACACCACGGTCACAATACAACAGGTACGTTTTCGATTGGTCGAGGTCACCAAACTTAGTGCCTAGCTTGAAGAACGGCAGATGTTTCACTTCTACGTTATCAAGCTCTAACGGGCTTGCTTCTTCCTCTTCTGCACTGCGAATGTCTAGTACAATTGCATCGTTTTCAACCGATTCCACTTGCTCAACCTCCGGCGCCTGCTCTTGGCTCTCTTTCTCGATATCACGGATATCGATCATACGAGCATCAAGCACCACTTGTTCAAGTACAGCGAAATCAAATTTCTCTTCTTCCGCTTCAAGCTTCGCTTTAACTGCTTTGACCGTTGGCTTACGAGAGATCACGCCACAGTATTCAGGCATGGTCTTAGCAAAATCTTCGGTACCGATTTCACGGGCAAGATCGATGATGTCTTCTTTGTCCCAGTTGATAAGAGGACGAAGGATCAACGTATCTGTCACGCCATCGATATGGCGAAGGTTAGTCAGTGTTTGACTCGATACCTGACCCAAAGCCTCACCAGTAACCAAAGCTTCAATGCCGTATTTCTCAGCAAGCATACCACCCGCGCGCATGAACATGCGCTTGAGGACAACGCCCATTTGGCCGTCTTCAACTTTTTCAAGGATCTCAGCAACAACCGGCTCGAAGTCTACCGAGATGAACTTCACCTTCGCCGACGAGCCGTACTTGTTCCAAAGGAAGTGAGCTACTTGCTTTACGCCGATCTCGTGCGCAGGGCCGCCAAGGTTAAAGAAGCAGTAATGCGTTTTTGAACCACGCTTAATGTGCAGGTAACTAGACACGCCTGAGTCAAAACCACCCGAGATAAGGCTCAACACATCTTCTTGAGTTCCTAGCGGGAAGCCACCAAGACCTTTGTGACGTGCGATAACCTGATTAAGCTTGTCGTTCGCCACTTCGATATTGACGGTCACATCAGGCTTCGACAGCTTCACACGAGCGCTTTCTACCGCTTGGTTAAGGCCACCACCTACATAACGCTCAAGCTCAATCGAAGTAAAGTCATGCTTGCCACGACGCTTCGCACGTACCACGAAGGTTTTTCCCTCGATACGTTTGCCATTAAGATCAAGAACTTGCTCATAGATATCGTGCATATCAGTAAAGTCAGATTGCTGAACTTCAAGCACATGGTGGATACCAGGGGTCTGAGTCAGGATCTCCAATACTTCTCTATGATATTGGTCTGAACTTGCACTCACTTCAATGTGATCACGACGGTTAAACACCGCCACCGATTCCGTACGGCGCTGGATAATGATTCGCAGGTTGCACTCAAGGATCCTTGTAAAGCGCTTACGCACTGAATCGCTTTTTACAAAAATCTCTGGATGGGGCTTTACGATAAATCTCATAGTCTTTTCACATCTCGTTGCAATGCTGTCTGAGCGCGACAGTATGGGGAAACACATATCAACTGTAGTACAAATTCGCTCAACTCAGAGTGCAAACAATGAGACTTCACTGAGCGATTGTTCATTAGGGGCGCAAGTATACCCGCAACCTTTATAAGATGCGAGCAATCCACCCAATTCAAAAAAAGGGGGGTACTCAGCGATAAAAAAACAGAAACGCCAGAGCAAAGCTCTAGCGTTTTTAGAAGTCATGGCAATCACTTAACCATTAGTTGCCATCGGCCGATACCTCATCGGTATACACCGGCTCTCCTTGCATGATACTGATTTCAACTCTGCGATTTCGAGCCCGTTGTCGCTCGGTATCATTCGGTCCTAGCGGCTCTGTATCGGCGACGCCAATGACCCTAAGCCTTAGATGAGAGAAACCTTTCACCTTTTCCATCTCTTGCGCTACCGATACCGCGCGCTGTGAAGAGAGATCCCAGCTTGAGCGATAGAGCTCAGAATCGAGTGGCAGGTTATCTGTATGCCCGGAAACACGAACCTGACCTGGAATGTCTTTAACAAGATCGGCAACTTGCCTTACCAAGGGCCTAAACTTAGGCTGTAAGAACGCAGAATCTTCAGGGAATGCGCCTTTTTCTTGAATACGAATAACAAGCTGCTGCCCTAGGTTTTCCACCTCGACGGCACCTTGGTTGATCTCTTGCTGCAGCGCCTGCTTGATCACTTGCTCCAACTCTTCAAGATCTTCGTTTTGCTGTTCACTATCTGAAGATGCAGTACCAATCTGATTCTTTTGAGTACGGTCGGCGGTTTGACCGCCGGTGATCTTGCCATCATCACGCTGATTGCCCCCCGCCCTATCCGAATCTCCCTCTTGAAACTCTAAAGTCTGCTGGGTGATATCAATGGTTTGCTGCATGATCACATCAATTGGCGTCGGTTCAGGTCGGCCTGGTCTGAATTCTTGAGCAATAATACTGGTGCCCTTAGGAATGTCTTTCACCTCAAGGCGGTTTTGCACACCAAACGCAAACTTCATCGAACCTGCTATTTGTTTAAACTTCAGCACGTCCATTTCGGAAAACGACAGCAGCAGAACGAAAAAGCACATCAACAGCGACATGAGATCAGAGAAGGTCGCCATCCAAGCCGGAGCACCTGGAGGTGGACATTTACATTTGCCTTTCTGTTCCATCACTTAATCCCGTTACTAGTCACCACGGAAACGCTACTCGCCATCGAGATCGAACGCGCGCTTGTTTTCATTGATGTAATTTTTAAGGTAGCCATCGATAACGCGAGGGTTCTGGCCATCTTGAATTGCCAACACACCATCCATTATTAGACGACGATTAAGATTCTCTTGTTCCCTACGTAGAGTCAACTTATCGGCAATTGGAAAGAACAACATGTTCGCAAGCATCGCACCATAAAGCGTGGTTAATAGTGCAATCGCCATCGCAGGACCAATGGACTTAGGGTCGTCCATATTCGATAGCATCGCAACCAAACCAACCAAGGTACCAATCATGCCCATTGCGGGTGCAACATCTCCGTAAGCTCTAAACACTGCCGCACCTTTTTCGTGACGCTCGTCAGTAAGGGCGATGTCTTTTTGCATCGCATTGCGCACCACTTCTGCATCATGGCCATCGACGAGAAGATCAATGCCCTTTTGCATAAAGCTATTTTGAATGTCCATTTCCTCGAGCGCTAGAAAACCACCTTTACGCGCTGCGTCAGCCATTTCAACAATCTTAGCGATCAGATCCTCTGGTTCATCGGTTTTGAATATAAACGCTTTACTGGCGATTTTGGCGGCACCAAAGAATTGCCCTAGCGTGAATTTCATCAAGACGACAAATGTCGATCCCCCGATAACGATAAATACCGACGTAGTATCATAGTAAGTCATGATGCTGCCACCGAGCACCATCGCAATAATTATCGAAGCGACCCCACCAATGAGGCCTATCAGCGTTGCTAAATCCACTCAACACTCCATAGAAAATTTGACATCTTAGCCACTCAGACGAACCGAAAAGCAGCCCGAGTCTATCTCGTTACTTTTAGGTTATCGACCAAGTGGCCATATCTTTAAGTGATTTATGACCACAAAATCACAAAATTGCGTCGCCAACTGTCAGAACTCCTTCGCTTCCATTCGCTTTCTACAGAGAAGATAACGGCTTAGCTGGCAATATTGACGTTTTTTTTAGCAATCAAAATCCGCACAGTGGTTGTTAACAGCATTTTTCGCACCATAAGTTTGACCATCGCTAGCCGCTCATGTAACGTTCGATCATTTCATAAAAAATAAGTACGTTATGGCGACTAAGAAACCTGAGAACATGTCGTTCGAAGCGACAGTAGACGAGCTCGATACACTCGTAGAACAACTGGAAAACGGCGATCTGGCACTGGACGATGCGCTGAAGAAGTTCGAGCGTGGTATCGCCCTAGCGAGAGCTGGACAGCAAAAGCTGACCGAAGCGGAACAAAAAGTTAGCATCTTATTGGCTAAGGATGATGACGCCGATCTTCAAGACTTTACTCAGCCGTCAGAATAATTTCAAAAGTGAGTATCCCCATGATTGAGACTTTGAAGTCTTATCAAACCCGTAACAACCAGCAGCTGGACGCTTGGTTGGATGGCTACCCCTTTCAGCAACAACGACTGATTGAAGCCATGCGCTACGCCCTGCTTTTGGGTGGCAAGCGTGCGAGACCATTCTTAGTCTATGCCACTGGCTCTATCTTTGGTTGCAGTGAAGAGCAGCTCGACACACCAGCCGCTGCGATTGAGTGTATTCACGCCTATTCTCTCGTCCATGACGATTTGCCGGCTATGGACGATGATGAATTACGCCGCGGCAAAGCAACTTGCCATATAGAATTTGATGAGGCCACCGCGATTTTGACCGGTGATGCTCTGCAAACGCTAGCCTTCACCATATTATCAGAAGGGACTTTGGCGCCATTTGCCGAGTCGCAACGTATTACTATGGTAAAAGAGCTTGCGCGTGCTTCTGGTGCTGCGGGTATGTGCATCGGACAGGCATTGGATCTCGAAGCTGAAAACCGCCAAGTTACATTGGATGAGCTTGAGCGTATCCATCGCCACAAAACGGGCGCACTGATAAAATGCGCGGTTCAACTGGGCGCATTGGCAGCGGGTGATAAAGGTCGCGAATACTTGCCACAGCTTGAAACCTACGCTGAAGCCATTGGCCTCGCGTTCCAAGTTCAAGATGATATTTTAGACATTGTGGGTGACACCGAGACCCTTGGTAAGCCTCAAGGTTCAGATGTTGAACTGAACAAGAGCACCTACCCTGCATTACTGGGATTGGAAGGCGCTCAACAAAAAGCCACACAGCTTTTTGAAGAAGCACTTTGTGCTTTGCAAGCGATACCCTACAATACTCAACTTCTCGAAGACTTCGCCCGATACGTCATCGAGCGCAACAACTAGACTATATTAAAGCGCTAAATAACTATGACACTTGATATTTCAAAGTATCCGACACTGACATTAGCAAACACGCCAGAAGAACTTCGCCTAATGCCGAAGGAATCTTTACCTAAGCTGTGTGAAGAGCTTAGGACGTATTTGCTAAATTCAGTGAGCCAGTCTAGTGGACACTTGGCTTCCGGACTTGGCACGGTGGAACTCACCGTCGCCTTGCATTACGTCTACAATACGCCTTTCGACCAACTTATTTGGGATGTTGGCCATCAAGCCTATCCGCATAAGATCTTAACGGGTCGTCGTGAGCAACTTTCAACCATCCGTCAAAAAGATGGTCTGCACCCATTCCCGTGGCGTGAAGAGAGTGAATACGACACTCTGTCTGTTGGTCACTCTTCGACATCGATCAGCGCTGGACTGGGCATGGCGATTTCTGCCGCCAAAGAAGGTAAAGATCGCAAAGTCGTCAGCGTCATTGGTGACGGCGCAATCACAGCGGGCATGGCGTTTGAAGCGCTTAACCACGCTGGCGATGTGCATCCTGATATGCTCGTTATCCTAAACGACAATGAGATGTCGATTTCGGAAAACGTCGGTGCGCTGAACAACCACCTAGCTCAAGTACTGTCAGGAAGCCTGTACACCTCTATCCGTGAAGGCGGTAAAAAGGCGCTATCTGGCCTTCCGCCAATCAAAGAATTGGTCAAGCGCACCGAAGAGCACCTTAAAGGCATGATTGTTCCTGGAACCTTGTTTGAAGAACTCGGCTTCAACTACATCGGCCCTGTCGATGGTCACGATGTGAATGAACTGGTAAAAACGCTAAAAAACATGCGTGAGCTTAAAGGCCCTCAGTTCCTGCACATCATGACTAAGAAAGGTAAAGGTTATGAGCCTGCTGAGAAAGACCCTATCGGTTATCACGGCGTACCTAAGTTTGATCCGTCGCACTCAACCTTACCGAAAAGCAGCTCAAGCAAACCAACATATTCGAAAATCTTTGGCGATTTTTTATGTGATATGGCAGCTAAAGATCCATCGCTAATGGCGATTACGCCAGCGATGCGTGAAGGCTCGGGTATGGTTCGTTTCTCTAAAGAATATCCTGGTCAGTACTTCGATGTTGCTATCGCTGAGCAGCATGCTGTAACACTAGCAACAGGAATGGCTATTGCTGGTAATAGACCAATCGTCGCGATTTACTCGACTTTCTTACAGCGTGGCTACGACCAACTGATCCACGACGTTGCGATTATGGATCTGCCAGTGATGTTCGCCATCGACCGTGCAGGCCTTGTTGGTGCAGACGGTCAAACCCACCAAGGTGCGTTTGACCTTAGCTTTATGCGCTGTATTCCGAACATGGTGATCATGGCACCAAGTGATGAGAACGAGTGTCGTCAGATGCTTTACACCGGTCACATGCACACAGGTCCAAGTGCTGTTCGCTATCCTCGTGGTAGCGGTAATGGTACGGCACCAGAAGCTGAGTTTACCGCTTTAGAGATCGGTAAAGGCCGTATTGTTCGCGAAGGTGAGAAAGTAGCGATTTTATCATTCGGTACCTTCTTGGACAGCGCTTTGGTTGCAGCAGACAATCTCAATGCTACCGTGGCTGACATGCGATTTGTTAAACCTCTCGATGAGGCGCTTATCCGTGAACTGTGTGACAATCATGATGTGATCGTCACTCTCGAAGAAAACGCTATCGCTGGCGGCGCTGGCGCTGGGGTGATTGAGTTTATGATGAGTGAGAAGCTAATGAAGCCAGTGCTTAACCTTGGTCTTCCCGACAAGTTTATCGCACAAGGCACACAAGATGAGCTTCACGCTGAACTCGGCCTTGATGCTGCTGGCATCGAAGCCTCTATTCGCGATTACATCTCCAAGTAGAGACGCATCCACAAGTTAAGCAAAGAAAGCGACTCTAGGGTCGCTTTTTTATTGCTAGTTTGTCTCGTTCAGAAGACACAAAAAAAGCCGCAACCTAAGTTGCGGCTTTTCAAATTCATTGCATGGCAATTATGCGTTTGCTTCACGCTCAGCGATAAACTCTAGCGCCATCTTAATACGAGCAATCACGCGCTCTTTGCCAACAAGCTCCATAACAGCATCAACTGAAGGTGATTGACCACCACCAGTCACTGCAACGCGAAGTGGCATACCGATTTTACCCATGCCGATTTCTAGCTCTTCACAAACCGCAGCAATCACTTGATCTTTAATGTTTGCTGTTGTCCACTCTTCTAGCGCTTCTGTTTTAGCAAGCGCAACTTCTAGTGGCTGTTTAGCAACACCACGCAAGTGCTTCTTCGCAGCACCCGCTTCAAACTCAGAGAAATCTTCGTAGAAGTAACGGATCTGCTCTGCAAGCTCAACAAGCGTATTGCAACGCTCACCTACTAGCTTGATCACTTCTGTGATAGCTGGACCATTCTCTGTGTTTAGTTTCTGCTCATCTAGGTGCCATTGCAGGTGCTTAGCAACGTATTCAGGCTCAGATGTCTTGATGTAGTGGTTGTTCAGCCAGTTCAGCTTATCTGTGTTGAACGCTGATGCTGACTTAGAAATCGCATTCAGTGAGAACAAGTTAATCATCTCTTCTTGAGAGAAGATCTCTTGGTCACCGTGAGACCAGCCTAGGCGCACCAAGTAGTTGTTTAGTGCATTTGGTAAGTAGCCTTCGTCACGATATTGCATAACAGACACGGCGCCGTGACGCTTTGACAACTTAGCACCATCATCACCTAGGATCATTGCACAGTGAGCAAATGTCGGAACTGGTGCACCGAGTGCCTCGTAGATGTTGATTTGACGTGGCGTGTTGTTGATGTGATCTTCACCACGAACCACGTGCGTGATCCCCATATCCCAGTCATCTACGACCACTACGAAGTTGTAAGTAGGCGCACCATCGGTACGGCGGATGATAAGGTCATCCATTTGGCTGTTCGCAATCTCGATACGACCACGGATTTGATCATCAAATACTACGCTGCCCTCTTTCGGGTTGCGGAAACGAATCACACATGGGTCACCATCTTTAGCCGCCGCATTCGCTGCAACGATTTTTGGGTGGTTTGCATCGTAACGAGGGATCTCTTTGCTTGCTTCTTGCTCGGCACGGATCTCTTCGAGAAGCTCCTTTGGTGCATAGCACTTGTAAGCTTTGTCTTCAGCAAGTAGCTTGTCGACCATTTCGTTGTAACGATCAAAACGCTTCGACTGGTAGTACGGGCCCTCGTCCCACTCAAGTCCCATCCACTGCATACCTTCAAGGATCGCATCTACCGCTTCCTGAGAGTTACGCTCAAGATCCGTATCTTCAATACGTAGAACGAATTCACCGCCTTGGTTTTTAGCAAATAGCCAAGAGTAAAGTGCAGTACGCGCACCACCGACGTGAAGATAGCCAGTTGGGCTTGGAGCAAAACGTGTTTTAACCGTCATCGAAAGTACCTTGTTGTCAACGTCGCACAATGCTTGTCATCGTGCGTTGCAAATTTTGGGCGCTATTTTATCACCTTACACTAATTCTACAATCTCTATACCTAAATGAGATGAAACCACTTGACCTTACCCTTGAGGGAAGGTTTATGTTTAGCATTAATAGACAAGTATCGAGGTTGGTTATGGTTACTTACACACTCAATTTATCAGGCTTATCCTGTATGGGTTGCGTAAAAAAAGTGCGCAATGCACTGGAGCAGGCATCGGCTAACATTGAAATCAAACAGCTTGATAAACACGCGTTAACTGTCTCGACTGATGCCAACATCGATGACATTATCCAGCCTATCGCCAACCTAGGCTTTGAGGCAAAACCTGTATGGTATTTTGAGTTATCAGGTCTTAACTGTGGCAAATGCGTCGCAAAGCTTCAGGCTCAGCTTGAAACACTCGACTCAAGCAATATTATCGCGTTAAGTAAGCAATCACTTACCATTGAATCAAATCTTGGCGTTAATCTCATCCAAGACAACATTGAGCAAGTGGGCTTCCAAGCAGTATTGAGCGATGCCCCGCAAGCCGAGATCGCTAGCAGTGAGCTAAACAATACAACAGAAAACAAGCCTAGCGATTCCGTGAAGGCTTCAGCCACCAGCTCACCGGCTTCATCTCAATCAGATTCCAGCATTCAACTACTTATTCAAGGGATGACATGTGCCAGCTGCGTCTCGTCCGTCGAAAAAGCGCTGCAATCGGTAGTTGGCGTTGACAAAGCACGAGTCAACCTTGCAGAACAAAGCGCGTTAGTACTTACTAGCTTAACTAACTCAGATATTGAACAACCACTGCTTCAGGCGATCAAAGAAGCGGGTTATCAAGGTGAGATAGTTGAAGACTTAGCTTCAACACAAAAAAAACAGCAGCAATCGCTTCAACAGCATCAAGCACTGCAAAAACGCAATACGTATTGGGCATTGGCCATGGGCGCACCTCTCATGCTGTGGGGGTTACTTGGTGGCAGCATGACGATACAAAACTCTACGGATCAGCTTGCTTGGGGCGTTGTTGGCTTGCTGTGTCTGTGGCTTCTTGCCACCGCTGGTCGTGCCTTTTATGCCAACGCATACCAAGCCCTTAAGCACAAACGCGCAACCATGGATACATTAGTCGCCCTTGGCACGGGTGCAGCCTGGCTTTATTCCATGTTGGTTGTACTCATGCCATCTTGGTTTCCAGAAGCATCACGCCATGTCTATTTTGAAGCGAGCGCGATGATTATCGGTTTGATCTCCCTCGGTCACTTTATTGAAGCGAAAGCAAAAGCGAAAACCAACCAATCCTTACAGGCACTGATGAATTTGCAGCCTCAAGTCGCGACGGCCATTATCGACGGTCAAGACATTAGCCTTGCGGTGGGTGACATTCAACTAGGGATGTTGCTGCGCATTAAACCGGGAGAAAAAGTGCCCGTTGATGGCGAAGTCATTGAGGGTCATAGCTATCTGGATGAGTCGATGTTAACGGGTGAGCCAATTGCGGTTTTAAAAGGCGTTAAGGATAGCGTTTCCGCTGGAACCGTAAATACCGATGGCAGCTTGGTGATCAAAGCGACTGGGATTGGCGCAAATACCATGCTTTCGAGAATCATCCACATGGTAAGAGATGCTCAAAGCAGCAAACCTGCTATCGCCAAGCTTGCGGACTCTATTTCCGCGGTATTCGTTCCCGTTGTCGTAGCTATTGCACTGCTTGCTGCCTTGGTCTGGTTTTTCATTGGGCCAGAGCCTAAGGCAAGCTATATGCTTGTTGTGACCACCACAGTACTCATAATCGCCTGCCCATGCGCTCTTGGGTTAGCGACGCCGCTATCCATCACTGTGGGTATCGGTAAAGCAGCCCAAGCAGGCATACTGATTAAAGATGCGGATGCGCTGCAAAAACTCAGCAAAGTCAACGCCGTGGTATTTGATAAAACCGGCACCTTAACGCTCGGGCAGCCGAGAGTGCAAACCGTCCATCCTATCGGTATCAGTGAAACAGAACTGGCTAAGTGGGTTGTGCCACTTGAAAAACGCTCGGAGCATCCGCTCGCTAAAGCGGTTACCGACTATTGGAGTGGCGCTAATCCCCTTGAGCCAGAGCAGTTTGAGAACCTAAAAGGCAAAGGCGTGCAAGGCATTGTAGATGGAAAGCGAATCGTTATTGCTTCAATCAATCACATTAAAACACTGGGTATCGACCTACAGGCACTTGAAATCCCTCTTGCTCAGGCCGCCAATCAAGCACATACACCAATCGTCGTTGCTATCGAGGGTCAAGCCGTCGCATTAATTGCAATTGCAGACGGGATAAAAACCGATGCCGCGAATGCCGTCAACTCTCTAAAAACACAAGGTATTCACACTATTATGCTAACTGGCGACAACCAGCATGTTGCTAGTGTCATTGGAGAACAACTAGGCATAGATGAAGTCATTTCTGAGGTACTGCCGGACGAGAAAGCCGCGCACATTGCCTCACTAAAGGGCCGCCATCAACATGTTGCAATGGTAGGCGATGGTATTAACGATGCACCAGCACTTGCGCTGGCCGATGTGGGCATTGCAATGGGCACTGGCAGTGATGTCGCCATAGAAAGCGCTCCTATGACGCTACTCAACAGCAATCCAGCCAGTGTCAGTTATGCCATCTCGCTATCGCGCGCGACGGTACGTAACATTAAGCAAAACCTATTTGGCGCCTTTATTTACAACACCCTAGGGATCCCTATTGCCGCAGGTGTACTGTATCCTCTGTTCGGATTTTTGCTTAGCCCGGTTTTTGCGGGCGCAGCAATGGCACTTTCGTCGATTACTGTCGTAACTAATGCCAATAGATTGAGAAAGTTTCAGCACAAAGGCTAACCGCTGCCATATGCGATATTGATAGCTTTGCAGCTCATTGTTTCTAAAGATAATTACTTAAAAGGAAGGATTATGTCGACCACTAAACGAATGATAAAACTGGCTACATTATCACTGGCCGTATTCACTGGCTCGGCGTTTGCAACCAACGTACTGACCTACAAATCTCCTTACTGCGGCTGCTGTAAGGATTGGGTTACTCATATGAAAGATGCTGGCTTTAACGTCACGGTAGAAGACCATAAAAACATGAACCCGATTAAGCAAAAATTAGGGGTCACACCAGAGCTCGCCTCGTGTCACACCGCGGTGATCGGTGATTATGTATTTGAAGGTCACATCCCAGCAGACGATATCAAAGCATTTTTAGACAACCCACCTAAAGGCGCCAAAGGACTTGCAGTACCTGGCATGCCAGTAGGCTCGCCAGGTATGGAGTATGGCGATCAGAAAGACCCATACCATGTCTATGCTTACAATGAAAAGGGGCAGGTTTTTTCTTACCGCTCGCATAACATGTAATCAAAAGCGCCCACGTTACCGTGGGCGTTTTTACATGGAGCCAATGCATCAAACAGTTGGTTAGAAATGGTAGCTACCACCAACAACAAACGCCGAGTTTGCAGTACCACGCGGGTAATAAGGCGTTCTAAAGTGTCCCTGACTTTTGTATTCAAAATACGGCTGAAACGCATACTTGGTTAGCGTGAGCCTAAACTCATGATCCATCGCATTGTCGCGATAATTGTAATAAGGGTAGTAAGCTCCGCCCATATGAATCACATTGTTATAGTGTAATTTAATAGGATGCGATTTCAGTTGGTATGCGATCTTGTTGTCAAAGCGATAATCGATGTCCGGCTTATAACCGAAACGGTCATGCTGCGCATACGCTTCCACACGTGTACGGTGACTAAGCGAAACCCCCTCATCAAAGTCATAGCCAATCTTAAATAAAGGTCGATACTGCATTGTCTCGCCAAGCTGCATCAAATGCTCGTACCCGGCTCCTAGCCAAAAGTTTTTCGACATTTGAAACTTCTGCTCGATCCCCAAAGTCGTCAGAGGTGCCCGTGCTGAGTGACCGTAATAGACATTATCATGGTGATGATGGTGACTGTGTGGCGTTTGACCAATTGGAATATCTTCAATCTTAAAGCGTACTGTCGTATCCGTATCAAACGTGTGACCTGCTTCCATTTTAGCGGTGGTCTTTGATTCATAGAGATAGGTGCTGTTGAATTGGAGATTGCCCTCGATGTACGAAGAGGCGGCGCTGGTTCCAAAACTCGAGAGAGTGAAAAGCGCAATCAATAAGTGTCGCAAAAAAGCTTCCTTGTGCTTAAAAATTTGCGGCAATAATGAGGGGATATGAATGAAACGCAAGTTCTGACATTGTCATCGCCAAGCTAATTGAAAAAGAACAAAAATACATGTAAGAACTTATTTTTCAAACACTTAAAAACAAAAATCAAAAGTGCAAGTCAGATGCACGTCATCGCTGACGACTGTTCATACACAATACTGACTTGCCCGCTACCCTACTATACAACTCTTGTGTGCTTTAAAACTTTGAAAAAAACTACCAAAAAAAATAAGCCGGGCTGAACCGGCTTATCTCACGATATTTATGAACTCACAATCGGCCAAGGCTTTGGTTTGACCGACCATCGTTGTATCTCATGCGAAATCGCCAATCTAGTTCATCACACACTCCAGCATACGGCTTACCCATAATCCCTAACTTATAGGCATCCTGACTACAATACTCTTCTCGACCTTTCTCATAGCCATCTAAATAAGCAGCAAAAAGCGATTCCTGTGTGAGCTCTAGCCACTCCTGATCTTTTTTAATAAATCCTTTTTGGCCTTCTTCATATCCGAATTGACTCCATGACTCAGTAGAACCATCCGTTGGTAAGTTTGTCGCCGCGCATCCCGCTAATACCATGGTGAGTAACATGGCTCCCAGTGTCGTCCAGTTTCTCATGAACACCTCCAAACGTCAGAGTTGAGTGATTTGAGCGTTTGTACGAAAACGCACCGAATGTGTTCATTATCACGTATTCAAAAAAAGTCTTCACTACCCAAGAGACCAAAGCGGTGGTTATTGCGAGACATCACTTGAATTTAACACCAGATTTTACATTCATTACATACAAAAAAGGCTCCCGACGGAGCCTTTTTTCAGGGGCAAATAACTTCTTAGAAGCCGTAAGAAGCACCGAATACCAATGCATTGTTTTCGTTGTTCGCTTGGTTACGGTACTCGATGTATGGTTGAACACCGCTACGCGTCCAAGTTGCACGAAGCTCGTGATCCATAGAGTTGTCAGCATCACCTTGCTTGATCACATAAATGTTGTTGTAACTAACCGCTAGAGGCTGATCTTGGAAAGCGTAAGCGATTTTGTTGTCTAGACGAGTTTCGTCGTTAGTTTTTACACCGCCACGTACGTCATCCGCTTGGATGTGGTGACGAGTACGGTTGCTTAGAGAGATACCGTTGTCGAAGTTGTAACCGATTTTAATAAGTGGACGGTACTGGAACGTCTCACCCGCTTGAATTAGGTGATGGTAACCTGCTGCTACCCAGAAGTTGTCATTGATGTTGAACACTTGCTCTGCACCAAGAGTCGTGAACGGAAGAGGGTTGTTTGCAGCGCTTGGGTCAATTTTGCCTAGAGGAATACCATCAAACTCCACTAATAGTGTGGTGTTAGAATCAAAAGTGTGACCCGCTTCTAGTGTAGACGTCTGTTTTGCGCCTTGTAGGTAAGTAGAGTGAAATTGAACGTTACCAGTTACGTAAGAAGAACCAGCGAATGCGCTTGTTGAAGCTACTGCTAGAGCGGTAAGAGCGAGAACTTTTTTCATGGTTAAAACACCTTTAATTGATTGTGTGTGGGCGACTTATGTTGTCGTCTTGTTACATTGCCGATTTGGCTTGAGCACAATATAACGACATTTATTTCGCGCCAACAAATAATAAGCGCCCTTTAGTGATCTTTATCACCAAACACAAATCAAATAAAATATAAATACAATAAAAACAGAGATTTAAATGAATATAAAAACCAATATCTATTTTTGTAAAGCGATGTAACAAGATCGTCATCACAAAAAAAGCCCTAGAAATCTACAACAAATACTGAAAATGGCAGAAAACCGTAGACATCCCACTCACAACAGACACTAAAACTGTGATCTAGGTGATTAATTTTAGAAAAAACAACGCTGTTTTTTAACTAGCAACACCACTTAATTCACCACAAAATATAAGTATCAAATGCCCGACTTAGTCGACTAAGGGGTAACAAAGCCGACTATGTTCGTGTCTATTTTTGATTATGCTGGTTAATCAACTCAAGAAAGTCTTCAAACCCGACAAAACCTGAGGCATGTAGCACCGTCGCGTCAAAATCCATTGGGCTACCAGCTGTATCTAACAGTGAAAAGTCTAAGCTTTGTTCAAACGCTCGTGCATCCGCTTTGTCACGAAATAGACGATAAGATAACTGGCTCTCGCCTTTTGGCAGGGTAAACTCCAACACTATAGGGTTTGAGCGATGTTTTTCCTTCATGGTGTTATAGGGAACTGGCTGCTCAAGTGTCACTAGAATCTGATTCTCTCCTTTAGGTAAGTTCAGCAATTGCTGGCTGACTAACCACTCTTTATCGACCGCTTTACCATTAACCACATGTACCACGATACCTCTACTCAGCGATAGAACACTGTCCTCGTTCGCTTTTGCACCACAGGTGACTAACAATGCCATCAGAGCCATTACTATCTTTTTCATGCTTTACCTCTAGATAGGGAGGCATTGCCTCCCTGAAATTAACCAACGATTAGAAAACGTACTCTACGCCTACAGAAACTTCATTAAAAGAGTCCGACTTCCAGCGTCGGTAAGCAACATCTTGCCCACCTCGTACTGGCACCTTGTTGTCTCCCATACGCACATCTCTGGCACGAAAATAAAGAACCGCTGTTGGGTCAACATAATACATAGCTTGGAATGAGATCACGTCATCATCAGTACCCGCAAGCTTTTTGCCATTCACGTGCAGTTCCTCATTTTTCGCATAACCCAGTTTGAACTGCCAATCAGCAATGTCGTACATGATGGCACTTGATAAAGCGTTTTGTTTCTCTTTTCGTCCCGTGTCGATACCCGAGGTCACTGAAGCGTCTTGCCAGCGGTACTGAGTGAAGAATGAAATACCGTTGTCAAACCACCCTTGTAGACTTGCTAAGTAGGTGTTGTTATCCCAAATTCGGCTATCCGAAACCTTCTTTTCTGTCGTTCCCGGCTTTTCATAGCTCAAGGTTTCCTTGGTATTGCGGTTAAGCTCATACGCCCCCGACACCAAAAACGGCCCAACTTTATAGTGCGCTGCACCGCCCTGCCACCAGCCTTGATCATTACCAACCGCCGCTGCCTTAGTTCGACCGTAACCGAGGTCAACAGATAGGCCACCCCACTCCGGTGAATCCCAACGGACTGTATTGGATGAGCGATCTTGGAACTTAGCACCACCAATTAGTCCCCCCCAATCCCAAACGTCACCCATACCAGGGTTGGCACCAGGCCAATCAACAATTTCATACATAGGCGTCAGCACTCGACCTAAGCGAATTTGCCCAAACGAGTCCCAATCTTCGAAACCGACAAAGGTATCACGCTCCCCCAAGCCACCGCTTGCTTCATGGTTCTTATAGGAAGGGTCAACATAGCCCGATTCTATCTGCCATATAAACAGAGGCTTAAATTTGGCAAACTGTTTGCTGCCTCGAAAACCTATTCGGCTTTCATTATTGGTTTGAAAACCTTCTAAGTTCGGTGAGTTTTCATAATCACGAACGTGAGCTTGCAGAGCAATTTTTCCGTATACCTCGTATTTCATGCCTGCTTTGATTGCTTCAATATCGACAATGTTATCGGACGCAAAAGCCCCTGCCGACAAACACGTCAGCATTAGTACTGTTTTTTGTTTCATTGCTTTTTCTTAATTGTGGCCTCCCTTTCTCAAACATCCTTTGTTGTGCGCAAGAAAGGGAAGCGTTGGAGGAAAGGGATCTAGTTTTCAGAGGTTAAGGTGGTCACGCGGCTGGCTCTTTTAGCTTGATAATCAACACTGCGTATCCAAATTTCGCCGGAAACACTTGGAACACGGTTTACCTCATAGCTTTGCCAACTTGCGCCGCGGTCTCGCGAATACTGAAGTGCCACGCCGGGGAAGGCGCTATTCATATAGAGCTTACCTTGCTCAATCACAGCGCCTGGCACTGGCAACCTGTAGTGAACATTGGCTTTAGCGAGCTTATTCAGTTCACGCTGCCCTAGAGCATTGGCGAATCGATTGAAATCTTTGGTTAGTGCCGCTTCGTCTACATAGTTAGATTCTTGGCTGTACGCTCTTGTAGCCTGATAATCCAGCTCCCACTCTGCTTTGTGCCAAGCACGCTCAGCCGCTGCGATGACACGCGGGAACACCATATATTCATATTGTGCGTCAGTGCGAACAGTCTCTGACCATAACTGCGCTGACATGCCATAAAATGGTGCCGCCTCTACTGATCCTTTGGCACTAAATCCGTTTCCATCACGATCAACAGAGGTTTCGGCGTTTTGCGGCAGGTTGTCAGGTGCAAAGGCAAACATTTTTCTTGAATGGTTGTACCGTGTCGCCCAGTAGTAACCGCGCTCTTTTGGATCAAACTCATATGGAAAGTCCATATAAAGATAATCTGGACTCGAGATGATCACCTGATAACCTTTGTTCGCCCATTGATACGCTGATGTTGAGCCGCCCCAATAGAGCGTATCCCAGAAATTGACACGAGTTTGTTTCGTGGCGAATTCAGCAGCGCTGTTCGCTGTTTTAAGGCCATCTTGCCAAGCTTGAAATGCGCCGACATTCAATTCTGCCGCCGACTTGGCAACCTGCTTGGCAAAATAACTCGGTAGTGCCTGCACTGAGTCAACCGTGTTATTAGCAATAAGCGCCTGACATTTTGGCGACTTCTCAAATGGATGATGTTCTGCGCTGAGCTCAATCTCACCCTTGCCAAGCACTTTAGCTTTCGAGCTTACATCTTGATAACCACCTAGCTTTTTGATGTTTTTCGCTTCATCTCCGCCAAAATGCCAAGTCGTCAATGGCACTCCTGCTGCCTCATGCATAGCTAAAATTTCAGTCATTACTTTTTTCACGAAGCGGTGAGACGAATCAAGGCATGGATTTAGAAAGCTTTTACGGTCGTAGAACTGAACCGTCGTGACATTGGATGTATCTTGAGGATCGAGCAATCGAAACTCATTGGCCTTTTCCATCTCACCGAGCTTAGCGTACTTACGATGGCGCGCTTCCATAGACACTACAGCCGCTCTGGCGTGCGCTGGCATGTCGATTTCTGGAATGACTTCAATTTGACGCGCTGCGGCATATTGCAAGATATCGATGTAATCTTGTCGGCTGAAGAAACCCGATCCAAAGTTATCGCTAGTAGGCCCAGAGCCAAGCTGAGGCAACAAGCAGCGAGTTTCCGATTTATCGAAACATCGCTTAGCACCAATGTCTGTAAGTTCAGGCAAACCTGGGATTTCTAGACGCCAACCTTCATCATCTGTAAGGTGCAAATGAAGTTTGTTGAGCTTATACGCCGCCATTTGATCTAGGGTTTGGAAAATTGCGGACTTGGAATGAAAGTTTCGCGCCACATCCACCATCACGCCGCGATACTGATACCGTGGAGCATCGGCGACATCAACCAAAGGCAACACCGTCGGTTTTTGGATATCCACCAGAGAAAAAATGGACTGAACCGCATAATACAAACCAGTCTCATCAAAAGCGGTAATGGCTATGCCGCGATCGGTAACCGAAAGTTGGTAACCGCCATTGACCCGAAGCTTGCTATCTAGTGCATTGGGATCAATATCGCCATAAACCTTTTGCTCACCTTGCCCAGCCAGTCCCAACGTCACCGCTCGATGCTCAATGGCTTCTAACGCTTCGTTAGAGAGTGGCAATGACGTAAAATCTAGCCCTTGGCTTATGTCCAAATTTCCTTTGCTTAAGCGAACTTGATTAGGCGTTGGTACTATATGACTTGCGATATCGAGTTGGTCTAAGTCTTGGTTTTGCTCGAATCGCGTTTTTGGCGTCATCAGGGTATTGTTATCCGTCGACACACGTTTTAATAGGCTCGGTGCAATGGGTTTAACAAACTGACTTAGATCCTCAGTGTCCATTTGCTTGAGCACTCTAGGCTCTGCCTGTTCATGATTCACAAATGCTCGCGGCATGAAGTCCGATGCAAACAACTGCCAATATTCGCCGATCACCGGAATATCTAGACTTTCACCTTGCTCAAGACCTTTAAACGCAACTGTTGGTTTAAGCTCATATAAGTCACCTGTAAGGCGTGCTATCGTGAACTGTTCGCTATCCAAAGACAAAATAATACGCACACTGTGTATGTACAAAGACCAGTCTTTGTTGTTGATAGCTTGACCTTGATTGCTAAGCGTCATCACACTTTTATTGCATAGCGCCCAATCAGCTCCCAATGTTTGGCAAGGCAAGTTATTCACGTCTGAGGTGTTGGCCTCAACCTGATAATGAATCAACAGATCTTCTGAAATACGATCCACCAGTTGTTGTGGCGTTTGCGTCGCATGGGACATTCCTGATGCCAAGATGGCTAAGCTAATCATGCAGTTACGGAACATGAGTTCTCCGGATGGAAGTAAATTATGCGGCACAAGTTATCTTCCCCTTCAGCAGCTTCAATTAGCCCTCCAAATAACTGTGATCTCCATCGTTATCAGAAAAACAAACAAAAAGTAAAATCAATAATTACAGCAGCTTAAAACCATTGTGTCGTGATTTTTCAGAATACCCGCCCAACAATATGACGCTTTTGTTACAGTGAATTTTAGAACTTCTTCCCCATATTCAAACCAATTGATATCCTTTGGTTATCCCTTATTTTCATTGAGCTTAAAAATGTTAGTCGTCTCGCAATTCACCTGGTCAGCATTTAAACCCCAAAAGTCCATTTTGACGTTTTCTACGTTACTGATTTCATTACTTTCTTTTGTTGCCTCCGCAGAGCCTCTGCTATACAAAGCACAAAAGGGGTCACAAACACTGTATTTATTCGGCACCGTTCATGTTGGTTCTAGGTCTCAGCAAGCGATAAACCAGCCTGTAGAAATGGCAATCAAGCAAAGTGACGCGCTCATCTTAGAAGCTGAACTCGGGGGCAATATCAACTTTCCCAGCCTTGTTGAACATTCAGTGAGGGATGTATTAACAAATAACGAACTAGCGCAGCTCAATGAAATTGCCTCAGAGACCCAGCTTAATATTGATATGCTAAAGTCCCTGCCCTCATGGCAAGCCGCTTTGGCATTACAGCAACATGTTTTTACAGCACTCGACTTTCATGCTGAGTTTGGCGTAGAACACCAGCTCAGCAACTGGGCACAAACTCATGCCCTCCCTGTCAAAGGGCTCGAGTCGCTACAATTTCAAATAGACTTACTTGCGAATCAGCCGCAAGGCGGAAAGCAAATGCTGCTTCAAACAATCGAAGAATGGCCGTATACCGAAAACAACATCCTATGTTTGATCAAGTCATGGAGTCATGGCGATGTCGCTAACCTTGAGGCGATGCTGCATATCGACAGTGATAACGACGACTTTTACCAGCGGTTTCTAATCGACAGAAACAAAAGTTGGGTTCGAAGCTTAGTAACGTCATCGGAGTATCAAAAGGGGACATATTTTATCGCGGTTGGGGCATTGCATTTAGTTGGGCAAGAGAGTGTGGTGGCGTTACTTAAGCAGCAAGGATTTATTATTGAACAGATAAGTCATTCAAAATCGGCTCACTGCAGTATGAAAACGCATGTATAGCGTCTTAAACCTGAGACACTATAAGACAACAAAACGATGAAAAACTGCAAAGACGAGTGACTTTTTCGGAATTGACTGCTTTTGTCACAACAAGTCTGTGCACGTTAGTAAAAAAACGCTATAAATCAAATTATTAACCTCATCCTGAGTTAGATATTGTTAGAAACAAAGTAATGCTAGATAGGTTGTTTATTCGATTTCATTCATTTAGTCAGTAATGCTACTCTAAAACAATTCTTTTTAATTTCAGCATATTATTTATTCTCGCAAACAATTAAGTCATACTTATTTGGAAATAAAAATTTTTTTATTTTTTCAATATTTTTTGATCTTTATTCTCTGATACTCATACTTAGAACGACTCGCCAAATTTGCGAGATATATCACATTATCTGTATCGATTGAGAGGGAAGGTTATGAAATACATCAAAGCACTGTTGTTAGGAGGCGTACTCGCATTCTCATTGCCAAGCGCAGCATACCAAAGTTCAGCAGCCGGTCCATTTGTAGACTGCCAATTACCGGACGGCTCTCGTACTTTTGTACCACTTGTGGTTTGTCAGCGAGCCGGTGGGGAGAAACTGTTTTAGGTCATCGGTCTCTGTACAACAATCTATGGCTGTATGCAACTAGCGCGTGCAGCCCTTTTTTAAATCGTCAACAATCGGGCAAGTTGAGTTTTCGTCACCCGGACATAGAGATATCCAATCAATTAACTGACTCTCTATGGTGTGCAGTTCTAGAATTTTTTTCCTAACCTCATCTAATTTCTCAGTCGCCTTTTTTTTTACTTCGGCACTCATGCGCTGTTCGTTCATCGAAATAAGTACCAACTCACGGCACTCATCCAAAGTAAAACCTACACCTTTAGCTCTAGCAATAACCCTTAGTTCTTCAATATGATGCTCACCATAGACTCTATACCCATTACCTTCTCGTTCGGGCAATGAGATAAGCTGCTTGTCTTCATATAAGCGGATCGACTTTGCCGTTAGCCCGGTACGCTTGGCCACTTCACTAATGTTCATTACTTACCTTCGTTTCACATTGGACAACAGAGTGATAACTGTCTCGCAAAAATATGTTCTTCCTTCTCCAGTTTACATAGCACTGCTATTATTCGCGAAACAAAAAAACTAAAATCATGGTTACCCTACACAAAGATTGCCATACAGGCAAAGTCTAAAGGAGTGGCAATGAAGCTAAAATACCCTATGCTAGCGAGTCTCATGCTCGCACCATCAATCGCATTCTCAGCCGTTACCGTTAAAGTACCAAATGGCATTCAAGTATTAACCGTAAACGAAAAGGATTCTGGCTACTCGAGCTTTGGCTTTGATTCTAAAAACGACATTCAACTTGAAGATGGCGTCAATCAGATCGTATTCCGTATCTCCAAAATCGTCATGGAGACGGGCTCAGAAAAAACAAAGTATAAATCTCAACCTTTGGTGGCAACATTTGAAGGTAAAGATGCTGTTTTGGCATTTGATGTGCCCAACATAAAAACTCTCTATGAAGGCAGCATGTTTAATGACAAACCCACATTTGATATCAACGTAAGCTCCGGTGAAGTCGTTAATGTTAATAAGGGTCAACTAGGTCTCACCTTTAGCCTTGCAGCAGATATGGTAAAAGAGGTTGAAAACTACAACCAAACTGACCAACCTGCAAGCTTAAAAAATTACCGTAATCCTACGTTAGTAGTAAACGAAAAAACGACCGTTCACTATGATGATCTGAAAGCAACATTTAAGTCCGCATCATTGGAAGATAGAAAGAAATTCCTAACTTGGGCTATTAGTAATCTCGATGACTAATGGTTAGCATTTCCCGATATAGAAACTCGCTATTGAACTAGCGAGTTTTTTTGGGCATCTCAACTAGAAAACAAAAAAGCCGGCTCCAAGAGCCGGCGAATTAGGCAGTATAATGTATTGAGATTAGAAGTAGTATTCTAAGCCCAGACCCCATCCAAACTCAGCAGACGATTCATCTTTAGAGATCATGTAAGGACGAACATAGGTAATTGCTGAATCATCCAAGAAGTATAGTGCCTGCGCTGATACAATATAGTCAGCTAAACCAGACAATGATTCACCGTTAACTTCAGGATCCAAGTTAGCTGCATAATTAACTTTGAACTGCCAGTTCTCTACGCCACTATAAACAGCTCCCAAAGAATAACTGTTCTGTGAAATCTTGTCACCAAACTGAAGCAAGTCTACCTCTGTGTCTGGGTCTGTAGAAGTATCCGTCCAAGTCAACTCTTTATACTTAGCTTCTTCCATTTTAAATGCGCCATTAAACGCAAAGGTGTCAAAGTTTAACTCGAAGCCAACTAAAGCAGCATTAGTATCTGAGCGTCCAGTTACATCATCCTTATCGCCCACTAAAGGAGCACCAGGATTTTGCTTAAGGAAATTAGAATATGCGGTATTCAGCGTGTCAAACTTTCTGTCTTTACCATATTCATAGCCACCATGCAGTGTTAGAACGCCAACCGTATAATGCGCGCCCAAGCCATAGAAGTTAGAGTCAGCGCTTGCTTCGTCACCACGACCCGCAGCTAGGTTAAACGTAAAACCGCCTAGGTTAGCAGAGTCATAACGCACCATATTTGATTGACGATCGTAGCGTGCACCACCTAATACATCGCCGCCCCAATCAAAGATAGCACCAGCACGCTGACCTGAGTATGGCCAGTCAATGATTTCGTATAGAGGCGTCAGCATACGACCAATACGGATACGACCTGCATCTTCAAACTCAAAACCACCGTAGGTATCACGAACACCTAGACCGCTACCAGCGCCGTCGTCGCCAACGTTACCGCCTTCAAGTTGCCAAATAAACTTAGGACCGCGAGCCAATTCATGAGAACCGCGTAAACCAAAACGAGATTCATTTTCTAACTTAATTGGAGCATCACCGCCGCCAATTTTGTCTTCGCCAAATTGCCAAACAGAAAGTGCAATCTGACCATAAAGATCAACTGTATCTGTTGCTGGTTTCGCTTGAACTGCCCCTGCCATTGTTAATGACGCCACTGCTGCACCTAGAATGGTGCGTTTAAACATTTTTTCCATGGAATTAAACTCCTAAAAATGGGTATAGCTGCTTTCCATAATTCACACTTAAGTTGGCCGCCGAAGAGTGAATCATTTCCTTTTTATTTTAATCAGAACTTCTGATTAATTTTGCTGTCTACACTGTGTGTATCCATATTCACTAGACTAACTTCGCGAGAAAAAATATCAATTCAAGACTTATTTTGGGTAAAAAAAATAGGAGGCACTACAAATTTTGGGGTGAGTTATTGATGGAGATCTTATTTTTTAGACGCACTTTAATGAAATGCTTTACACTGATAAAACAACGCTATTTTGGTGGTTTATCAATACATTTCCGTGAAGTGACTCGCATGGTATTTATTTTATTTGAGTTATTAAAAATATAGAGATTGTGATATTTGATTTTCAATAACCATTGCACTAAGGCAGAATAATTTGATATTACTCGCAAAAAAAAGCCCCGCTAAAAGCAGGGCTAGTTTCCAATAAAGCAGCTTTAATTAATTAACGTAATCAAATCCGCTTCTGTTTTTATTTCAATACCTAACTCTTGCGCTTTCGCTAGCTTAGAACCCGCATTCTCACCAGCAAACAAAATATCTGTTTTCTTAGATACGCTGCCCGTCACCTTCGCTCCGAGTGCTTGTAGCGCTGCTTTAGCATCATTGCGGTTTAGTACTGATAGTGAACCGGTCAATACCACTACCTTCCCTGCAAGTGGCTGAGGAGCGTCTTCTGCGAGTTCTTCAATAGCTGGCCAATTTACACCCGCTTCAATTAATGCGGTGATCACTGATTGATTCAATTCTGCTTTAAAGAAGAACTGAATGTGCTTAGCGACAATTTCACCCACGTCTTGAACTTCAATAAGCTGGTCGTGAGTAGCTTTGCTTATGGCTTCTAGCGTTTTAAAGTGTGCAGCTAAGTTAGCAGCGGTGGCTTCCCCGACTTCGCGAATACCCAGTGAGTAAAGAAAACGAGCTAGCGTCGTTTCTTTAGATACGTTGAGGGCACTCACCACATTTTGTGCCGATTTAGGCCCCATACGTTCCAAGATTGTCAGTTGACCAGCAGACAATCGGAACAGATCGGCAGGCGTTTCTACCATCTCTTTATCCACCAGCTGCTCAATTACTTTTTCACCTAAACCATCTACATCGAGCGCTTTGCGCGATACAAAGTGCTTTAGCGCTTCTTTACGCTGAGCTTGGCAAACTAGGCCGCCGGTACATCTTGCTACAGCTTCACCTTCGATGCGCTCAACGAGCGAGGAACAAACTGGGCAGTGTGCTGGGAACGTAATCTCTTTGGCGTCGTCAGGACGACGCTCTGGCACGTAAGAAACGATTTGAGGGATAACGTCACCCGCACGGCGAATAACCACACTGTCGCCGATCTTAACGCCAAGACGTTCAATCTCATCTGCGTTGTGAAGCGTGGCATTACTTACCGTTACACCACCAACAAATACAGGCTCAAGCTTCGCCACTGGCGTAATCGCGCCTGTGCGACCCACTTGGAAGTCGACCGAGTTCAGCACAGTGATCTCTTCTTGTGCTGGGAATTTGTACGCAATCGCCCAGCGCGGAGCACGAGCGACGAAGCCAAGCTGCTCCTGAAGCGCAATCTCGTCAACTTTGATAACCACACCATCAATCTCATACGCTAGCTCATCGCGCTTCTCTTGAATGGCTTTATGGTATTGCTTCACTTCCTCAATACTGCTCACTCGTTTGGTCTCTGGCCCCATAGGGAAACCCAGTGATTTTAGTTTCAGGAAGCGATCATAGTGGCTTGTCGGTAGCTCAGTGCCTTCAACCACACCTAGACTATAGGCATAAAAGCTAAGCGGTCTTTTAGCAGTAATGCGCGAATCTAACTGGCGCAGACTGCCCGCTGCCGCATTTCGTGGATTAACGAATACTTTCTCGCCCTTTTTCGCAGCGATTTCGTTGAGCTTGTCAAAGCCTGCCTTTGGCATGAAGACTTCACCACGCACTTCGATACGAGCAGGGATATCATCGCCTTGCAGCTTAAGTGGAATAGCACTAATAGTGCGAACATTCTCAGTAATGTTTTCACCCGTCGTACCATCACCACGTGTCGCCGCTTGAACAAGGATGCCATTTTCATAAAGAAGGCTCACCGCTAAACCATCGAGTTTCACTTCGCAACAGTAATCACCGATGCTGGTTCGATTGAGGCGCTCGCAAATTCGCTTATTAAAGCCATCGAGATCTTCATCAGAAAACGCATTATCGAGAGAGAGCATAGGGATTTCATGCTGAACTTGGCTAAAGCTATCTAACGGTAAACCACCCACTCGCTGACTTGGAGAGTCCACCATCACCCATTCAGGGTGCTCCGCTTCAATCGCGATCAGTTCTTGCATCAGGCGGTCGTACTCGACGTCCGGGATCTCAGGGCTGTCTTCAACATAATACTTCACACCATGATAGTGGAGCTGTTGCTTGAGTTCGTTTAATCGTTGTTGCGACATGTTATACCTTGATAGTATTGATAAAAAAGGCTCCTTAGGAGCCTTTTTTGCTTCGAATTTATTGATTTAAGCGCTGGCTTTCGCTCGGTTAAAATCTTTGATTTGCTGGCGATAAGCATCCAGTCTTTGTGGCGTCATTAGATTGCGCAGATCATCAAGTACATTGCCGCCAAGATCGTCAGAGATCTGTTGTGCGGTACGCAGCATAAGCTTAAAGTTTTGATCAGCTTCGCCAAAACAAGGCAGCGTCATGAAAAATGAGATGCCTTTCGTTGTAAAAGTTGCAGGGTCATCATGTTTAAGCGTGCCTGGCTGCATCATATTAGCGACGCTAAATAGTACCTTACCAGTACCTGAGGGGTCAGTATGACGGTGGAAAATATCCATCTCGCCATAGATCAGGCCGTTTTGACGCATGCTATCAAATAGCTGAATACCGTTAAATGGCTCTTCGCCAGAGCAATGGACATTAAGAACCAACACCTGCATTTCAGGCTCTTTTGGCTCTTCCTTAACCTCTTTCGCGCTATCCGCCAAGTTAACCACGGCTTGAGGCTCTTGCTCTAAGTCTTCATCCAATGAATCTAGATCGATGCGAGGTTCACTCACATCAATGTCGTCATTTTCTTTACTTGCGGTAAATGAGGGCAATGGCTCTTGTTCATCTTTTTCTTGAGAAGAGACAAAATCTGGCTCAATTTCTTCAGCTTGTTTTGGCTGCTGTGAAGACTCTTCAACCAGAGATTCGGCTTTATACAAAGGCTCTGAAACGTCACTATCAGAAGAACTAGCCTCTAGCGGATCGTAAGCAGGCTTTTGCGCATCCAATCCAAAATCAGGCTCGGTGCGCGTTTTTCTGATGATTTCAAAGTCATCTTCAGGAGCGACGTATTCATCGTCGGCGTTATCATTGTCGTCCAACTTTCCTAGCGGTCTGTCACCGAATTTCTTTTGACCTTCTTTTTTACTCGACCACAAGCCGTGAAACAACAGCGCCGCGATAGCTAAGGCACCGACAATAATGAGTACGAATCGCAATTCCTGCATTGTTTGCTCTCAATGTTAAAAATAGTCCTTAAAGAAGCGCTTACACACTTCAACTTTGTCTACTTTACCAAAACTCTATAGATGATTAGAACACCTAAGTATAAGAAGTTTGTGATTTCGTAAACCCTTTTTTGTTATAGTCGAAATCATAAGCAACGCAAAAACCAGATAAAGGACACCAATTTTGAACAAAGCAAACACTGGGTTTGGCTACTTCATGCAAGGTTTTCAAATCGCTTTTATGCCCGGGATCAGACGCTATGTGCTGATGCCCCTTTTAGCCAATATCCTTTTGGTGGGGTCCGCGATGTATTATTTATTCTCCCACTTGAACGCTTGGATTGAAGGTTGGCTTGGCTACCTACCTGAGTTTTTATCTTGGCTAAGCTATATCTTGTGGCCTTTGTTAGCGCTTACTATCCTAGCGACCTTTTCCTACTTTTTTAGCACTCTAGCTAACTTTATAGCCGCCCCATTTAACGGCTTGCTGGCAGAGAAAGTAGAAGAAATGCTCACTGGTAATAAAATTAATGATGAAGGACTCATGAGCGTTGTCAAAGATGTGCCGAGAATTATGGCGCGCGAATGGCGCAAACTCCTCTACACCTTGCCTAAAGCTATTGGGCTGTTCTTATTACTCTTGATTCCAGCTATCGGCCAGACAATCGGCCCTTTCGCATGGTTTATCTTTACCGCTTGGATGTTGGCGATTCAATATTGTGACTACCCGTTTGATAACCACAAAGTCCCTTTCAACGACATGCGCCTGTCGATGAAACAAAAACAAGGTAAGGCTTACGGCTTTGGCATGCTGGTGTCTTTGTTTACTGCTATTCCAATTTTAAATCTGTTTATCGTCCCTGTCTCAGTATGTGGCGCGACGGCAATGTGGGTGCAAGAGTTTAAACAACATAGCTAGCAAACAAATAACTAAACATAAGCCCCTTGATTGGGGCTTGGTATCACTCAAGGTTTTAATGGCTTACGACTAAAGGACTTATTACCACATTTAGCACAATCGCCGATCACGGTTGGATGGTTGTACTCGGTTTTATGACCACACTGCTCACACACCAATACTCCAAGCCCTATCATTTCACCTGACGTGTAAACACCCTGATGCTCTAAATCTTGGAACAACTCGACCCATTCCACTCTCGTTCGGTCAGTAATGTCCAATAGCCCTTGCCAAATTGAGTTAGCAATCATTAGATAGAAGGGACCGCTTTTACTCTCTTCGTAATTATCAGCAAACTCTTTGAGATCCGATTTAACATACGCGGAGATCAGCGCCATCTCGTCCTTGGTCATGTCGTTCGCAGCTTCCACCACTTGTCCCGACTTTTCAAACACGTGCTGTAACTCTTCTGGACTATGTTTGAGGTTCTCAACCACATCTTCGATCATTTCTTCATAACTGGTTTTACGCTTAGGCATACATCCCCCTGTTATTGGCTATTGTTGACCGAGCTTCCTTTAGGTATTCTATGACGATCTATTAGTCTCTGTAGTAACAGAACTCACAAATTCCAAGATAACCGGACATCATCGATGCAAGAACAATACAACCCACAAGACATTGAACGTAAAGTTCAACAGCATTGGGACAACAATGAAACCTTTGTTGTAAGTGAAGACCCAAATAAAGAAAAATTCTACTGCCTGTCAATGTTCCCTTACCCAAGCGGACGACTGCACATGGGTCACGTACGTAACTACACCATCGGTGATGTGGTATCTCGTTTCCAGCGCCTGCAAGGTAAAAATGTAATGCAACCAATCGGTTGGGATGCATTTGGTCTGCCTGCAGAAAACGCAGCCGTTAAGAACAACACGGCTCCTGCGCCTTGGACTTACGAAAACATCGAATACATGAAAAACCAGCTTAAACTGCTGGGTTTTGGCTACGACTGGAACCGCGAGTTCGCAACTTGTACGCCTGAGTACTACCGTTGGGAGCAAGAGTTCTTTACTAAGCTATACGAAAAAGGCCTAGTGTATAAGAAGACTTCTTCGGTTAACTGGTGTCCAAACGACCAAACCGTTCTTGCAAACGAGCAGGTTGAAGATGGCTGCTGCTGGCGCTGTGATACTCCAGTTGAGCAAAAAGAAATTCCACAGTGGTTCATTAAGATCACTGAGTACGCACAAGAGCTTCTTGATGACCTAGACAACCTTGAAGGTTGGCCTGAAATGGTTAAGACCATGCAGCGCAACTGGATTGGTCGCTCTGAAGGTGTTGAGCTTAAGTTTGCCGTTAACGGTCAACAAGATCTAGAAGTCTACACAACTCGTCCAGACACTCTAATGGGTGTAACGTACGTAGGTATTGCGGCAGGTCATCCTCTAGCGGCGATCGCGGCTGAGAACAACCCTGAGCTTGCAGCGTTCATCGAAGAGTGCAAAAACAATAAGGTTGCGGAAGCTGAGCTTGCGACAATGGAGAAGAAAGGTATGGCGACTGGCCTTACTGCTATTCACCCATTGAACGGTCGTGAAGTGCCAGTTTACGTGGCTAACTTCGTACTGATGGACTACGGCACAGGCGCGGTGATGGCGGTTCCTGGTCACGATCAACGCGACTTTGAGTTTGCGACTAAATACGGTCTAGACATTCTTCCTGTGATTCAGCCTACCGATGGCAGCGAGCTAAACATCTCTGAAGAAGCTTATACCGAGAAAGGCGTTCTATTTAACTCTGGTGAGTTCGATGGTCTTGAGTTCCAAGCGGCATTCGATGCCATCGCAGCAAAACTGGAAGCAGAGGGCAAAGGCCACAAGACGGTAAACTTCCGTCTACGCGACTGGGGTGTATCTCGTCAGCGTTACTGGGGTGCTCCAATCCCAATGGTGACCACTGAAGATGGTGAAGTTCATCCAGTACCAGCAGACCAACTACCGGTTATTCTTCCAGAAGATGTGGTGATGGATGGCGTTACCAGCCCAATCAAAGCCGACAAAGAGTGGGCGAAGACCACATTTAACGGCGAACCAGCACTTCGTGAAACAGACACGTTCGACACGTTCATGGAATCTTCTTGGTACTACGCACGTTACTGTTCACCACAAGCAGATGACATCCTAGACCCAGAAAAAGCAAACTACTGGCTGCCAGTAGACCAGTACATCGGTGGTATCGAGCATGCTTGTATGCACCTTCTGTACTCGCGCTTCTTCCACAAACTGCTTCGTGACGCAGGTTACGTAACGTCTGATGAGCCGTTTAAGCAGCTACTATGTCAAGGTATGGTCCTCGCTGACGCGTTCTACTACGAAAACGACAAAGGCGGCAAAGAGTGGGTTGCACCGACTGACGTTGCTGTTGAGCGTGACGGTAAAGGTCGCATCACTTCAGCGAAAGACGACCAAGGCCGTGACGTTGAGCACTCGGGCATGATCAAGATGTCTAAGTCAAAGAACAACGGTATCGACCCTCAAGAGATGGTAGACAAGTACGGTGCAGACACAGTACGTCTATTCATGATGTTTGCATCTCCTGCTGATATGACACTTGAGTGGCAAGAGTCGGGCGTTGAAGGCGCTAACCGCTTCCTAAAACGTGTTTGGAAACTGGTGAATGAGCATTCATCGAAAGGCGCAGCAGAAGCAGTAGATACTGCCGCTCTTTCTGGTGACCAAAAAGCACTTCGTCGCGACGTTCACAAGACTATCGCGAAGGTAACGGACGATATCGATCGTCGTCAAACGTTCAATACAGCTATTGCAGCTATCATGGAACTCATGAACAAGCTAGCGAAAGCGCCTCAAGAGTCAGCGCAAGACCGTGCGATTCTAGATGAAGCACTAAAAGCGATAGTGGCAATGCTTTACCCTATCACTCCACATATTTCATTCGAAATGTGGGTCGCTTTAGGTGAGTCGGACGTCGACAACGCAGTATGGCCAACACACGACGAGAAAGCACTAGTCGAAGACGAGAAGCTGATCGTTGTTCAAGTAAACGGCAAACTGCGCGCTAAGCTGACTGTGCCTGCTGATGCGTCTAAAGAGCAAGTTGAAGAGCTTGGTCTGAACGACGAGAACGTCACCAAATTCACAGACGGTAAAACTGTTCGTAAAGTGATCTATGTACCTGGTAAGCTGCTGAATATTGTAGCGAACTAATCATCATCACTTTATGATACTAAGAGTCGCAGCGAACAACTGCGGCTCTTTCGTCCATTTTAAGCAAAGCCTTATTTAAGTTTCTACTTCGGAAATTTACATAAGCCTTTTCAACGAGAGCCTTCGGTAGCTATGTTTCGATTCAAACAAAAACTAACACAAGCCAGTTTTATTCTTCTTCTCTCTTCTCTACTGACAGCATGTGGATTTCAGCTACGTGGCGAGTACTCTGTACCCGAAGACATTACCGCTATCTCTGTCACGAGTTATGATAAGTACAGCAAAATCACTCGCTTGGTAAAAGAGCAACTGCGCCTCAGCCAAATTGAGCTAGTGACGCCAAACAAAGATGTTCCGAATATTCATATCATTGGTGAAACCATTACCGACCGTACTCTATCTCTGTACCAAAACACACGTGCTGCCGAGAAAGAAGTAGTGTACGAAGTCAACTATCGAGTCACCGTTCCTGATCTGGGCGCAAAAGATTTTACTGCGACTATGACTCGCAGCTACCTAGACAACCCACTTTCAGCGCTCGCTAAGTCGGCTGAGCGTAAGCTTATCGAAGATGAAATGCGCGAGTTTTCTGCGCAGCAAATGATGCGTCAAATGGCAAGACTTAAAACTGAAATTCAAGAGTTTGAGGAAAAGCAACACCTTGAAGAATCGAATAGCAATACGCAAGACAACTCACCGTCTTAACAGGTAACCGATTGTGAGAATTTTTGCTGACCGCCTTTCTGAGCACCTTACGAAGCAATGGCACCACTGCTTCTTATTGTTTGGTAATGAGCCACTATTCGTTCAAGAGAGTAGAGATGCGGTTATTCGCCACGCTAAGCAGCTTGGCTTTGAAGAGCATCACCGCTTTAGCGTCGATAACTCACTTGACTGGAATGAAGTGTATGATTGTACTCAAGCACTGAGTCTATTCTCGTCAAAGCAGATCATTGAACTCAGCATGCCGGAGACTGGTGTTAATGCCAGTATTGCCAAACAGCTCGCGGACATAGCACCTACTCTGCATGAAGATATTGTGCTTATCATCACTGGCACCAAGCTCACCCGAGCGCAAGAGTCTGCGAAATGGTTTAAGGCGCTGGGCGGCTGCCTAGTTAGCTGTAACACGCCAGATATTAAACAGTTACCACAGTGGGTCATGAGACGCTGTCGAGCAAATCAATTAATGCCTGACGGGGAAGCCGTTCAACTACTGTGCCAATGGCATGAAGGCAACCTATTTGCTTTGTCACAAAGCCTTGAAAAACTCGGCCTGCTCTACCCTGATGGCCAATTGACTTTGCTGCGGGTTCAAGAGTCGCTCAGCAGACACAATCACTTCACTGTATTTCATTGGGTTGATGCTGTTTTGGAAGGCAAACCAAAGCGTGCCCATCGCGTGCTAACCCAACTTGAGGCTGAAGGTGTAGAAGCAACAATTTTACTCCGTACGATTCAAAAAGAACTGGTACAGCTTGGTAAGATGCAAGCCATGTTAGCTCAATCGTCACTTGGTCAGGTGCTTGATCAGTTTCGAGTATGGCAAAATAAAAAGCCGATCTATAGCGCCGCATTAAACCGGTTATCACCAGAAAAACTGCGCAAAAATATCCAATTGCTCAGCGCCATTGAGGTGCAGGTGAAAACCCAATACGAGCAAAGTCCTTGGCCATACTTGCAGCAACTCTCGCTTAACCTGAGCAGTGCTGACAGCGGTCTGTCTTTGCAACCATAAAATCGTGATATAATTACCGATCGATTGAGTAGCGATACTCCCCTAACTATATACATACTGAGGAATCTCTTTTGCAACGCGAAGAATTGAAACTTTTTCTAGCTGATAAAGCGGACGATATGAAAGCACAAGACATTGTCACCCTAGATGTTGAAGGCAAGTCTAGCGTTACAGACTTCATGATCGTCTGTACCGGCACTTCTAGAAGACACGTCATTTCAATTGCGGATCATGTTGCTGCAGAAGTGAAAAAGGTAGGCCTAGAACCACTAGGTATCGATGGCAGCACCGAGGGTGAATGGGTTGTACTGGATATGGGTTCAACCATGCTACACGTAATGCAAGAAGAGCACCGTGAGCTATACCAACTAGAAAAGCTTTGGAGCTAACAGTTTGAAACTTCAACTGATCGCCGTTGGCACTAAAATGCCTAAGTGGGTAGAAGAAGGCTTTCAAGAATATCGCCGCCGCTTCCCACACGACCTGCCACTTGAGCTCATCGAAATAACCGCAGGTAAGCGAGGCAAAAATGCCGACATCGCGCGCATCCTTCAAAAAGAAGGTGAAGCGATGCTTGCTGCCGTGCCAAAGGGCAATCGTATTGTCACCTTGGATATTCCCGGTAAAAAATGGGATACGCCACAGCTCGCCGAGCAGCTGGAAAGCTGGAAGCTCGACGGCCGTGATGTTTCCATTCTGATTGGTGGTCCTGAAGGATTGGCTCCAGCTTGTAAAGCAGCCGCAGACCAGAGCTGGTCTTTGTCTGCGTTAACCCTTCCTCACCCGCTGGTGCGCATTGTCATGGCGGAGAGCTTGTACCGAGCGTGGTCAATTACCGCTAATCATCCGTATCACAGAGAGTAATTGAGCTAGCGATGAAACGTAAACGCAGCCAGATACGGGATCATCAGGCCGAAGCGCGACTATTTAAAAGTCGCGCTATTGTGGCGTTTGTTGGTATCGTTGTAATGATGTTGGTGCTCGTCGCTAACCTCTACAACATCCAGATCAACCAGTATCAAGACTATAAAACCCGCTCGAACGATAACCGCATCAAAGTCGTGCCTATCGCGCCTAATCGCGGGCTCATCTACGACCGCAATGGCATTTTGCTGGCGGAGAACCGTCCTGTCTTCAACCTAGAAGTCACACCAGAAAAAGTCAAAGACATGGATGCAACCATCCAGGCGCTAAGACAATATCTGGATATCTCACCTGAGCGTGAAGAAGCCTTCAATCGCGATCGCAAGCGTACTCGCCGTTTTAAATCGATCCCGCTTCTGACCCAATTGACTGAAGACCAAGTCGCGATCTTTTCCGTTCATCAACATAAGTTCCCTGGCGTTGAAATAGCTGCGAACCTAAAACGTTTCTATCCCTACGGTGATGTGCTTACTCACGTAATTGGTTATGTATCCCGCATTAATGATCGAGACATGCGCCGCCTGATCCGCGAAGAGCAAGACGCAAATTATCAGGCGACACGCGATATTGGTAAGCTCGGTATTGAGCGCTACTACGAAAATATTTTGCACGGCACCGCTGGCTATCAGGAAGTGGAAGTGAACAGCCGTGGACGCGTATTAAGAACCCTCAAGTTCGTGCCACCTCTTCCTGGTAAAGACATCGTTCTGAACCTGGACATAACGCTTCAACTTAAGGTTCACAAACTGCTCGATGGCAGACGTGGCTCAGCGATCATTCTTGATCCAAGTGATAACGGTGTATTAGCAATGGTATCCAGCCCAAGCTACGATCCAAATGCATTTGTGAACGGCATTTCGAGCAAAGGCTATCGCGCACTACTGGAAGATAAAAACCGACCACTAGTAAACCGCGCAACCCTTGGTATTTATCCACCCGCTTCAACGGTTAAGCCGTTTATCTCGGTCGGCGCACTTCAAGAAGGCGTCATTACCACCAAAACTACACGTAATGACCCGGGCTACTGGCGTATTCCAAACTCGAAGACACGTCCATTCCGTGATTGGTTGCGTTGGGGTCATGGTAAGGTTGATATTCTCAAAGCGATTGAAGAGTCGGTGGATACCTTCTACTACCAAATTGCTTACGACATGGGCATTGATCGCCTATCGAAGTGGATGATGATGTTTGGTTTCGGCGACTACACAGGCATTGATATCTTCGAAGAGAGCAAAGCCAATATGCCAACACGCGAATGGAAGATGGCCAGACACAGAACACCGTGGTATCAAGGTGATACCATCCCTGTCGGTATCGGTCAGGGTTACTGGACAGCAACGCCAATGCAGATAGCCAAAGCAACCTCAGTTCTGGTTAATCGCGGCGAAGTACTCTCTCCACATCTATTGCGTGCGACCATAAATAATGGCGACAGCTTTGATCATCAAACCTTAAGTGAAGTTGACTCGAGACCCCCTATTACCGGTGTACAAGAGCGCTACTGGGATATTGCTTTAGAAGGTATGCGCCGGGTAAACCACGGCGTTAAAGGCACAGCTCGACGCGCGTTCGCCAATATGCCTTTTCAAAGTGGTGGTAAATCGGGGACTGCACAGGTGTTTAGCTTGGCAGAAGACGAAGAGTACAACGCTGAAGAGCTCGCAGAGCATCTGAAAGACCATGCATTGTTTACCGGCTTCGCCCCGTTTGAGAATCCTGAGGTCGTGGTTACTGTCGTACTTGAGAACGCCGGTGGTGGTTCTAGCAACGGAGCGCCAGTCGCTCGACAGCTGTTCGACTTAGCATTGGCAGAAAAGGAAGAGAGTGAAGAAGAATGAGATTTGATCCTTCCACCGGTCAAAGCCGAGTGATGTTCGAACGCTTCCACATCGATTTGCCTTTGGTGCTCGGAATTCTGGCACTTATGGGTTTTGGTCTTGTAGTAATGTACAGCGCCAGCGGCCAAAGTATGGCTATGATGGACAGGCAAGCAATGCGTATGGTACTTGCTCTAGTGGTAATGGTTGTCCTCGCCCAGCTATCGCCAAGAACCTATGAAACCTTAGCTCCCTTAATGTTCTTTGCGGGCGTCATGCTGCTGTTTGGCGTGCTGTTCTTTGGTGAAGCCTCAAAAGGGGCTCAGCGCTGGCTAAATTTGGGCTTTGTGCGCTTTCAGCCCTCAGAGCTTCTTAAACTGGCGGTACCCTTGATGGTGGCTCGTTACATTGGTAAGCGTTCACTACCCATCACGTTTCAGACCTTAATCATCTCGCTAGTGATGGTGTTCGTGCCCACAATATTAATCGCCAAGCAGCCAGACCTTGGGACTTCCATTTTGATTGCCGCCTCGGGGATCTTCGTTGTCTTCTTAGCTGGTATCAGCTGGAAAATTATCTTTGGAGCCGTGCTTGCGCTGAGTGCCTTTGTCCCGGTGCTTTGGTTCTTTTTGATGCGTGAGTATCAGAAAGTACGCGTACGTACCTTGTTTGACCCCGAATCGGATCCACTGGGCGCGGGTTATCACATCATTCAAAGTAAAATTGCTATCGGCTCTGGCGGGATCACTGGTAAGGGCTGGATGCAAGGCACTCAATCACAGCTCGAGTTTTTGCCTGAGCGTCACACCGACTTCATCTTTGCGGTTATTGCTGAAGAGTGGGGAATGTTCGGAATTCTATTGCTGCTTACTCTCTATCTATTCATTATCGGGCGAGGCTTATATCTAGCCAGTTCCGCACAAACTGCGTTCGGTCGAATGATGGCTGGCAGTATCGTTCTTAGCTTCTTCGTTTATGTTTTTGTAAATATTGGTATGGTGAGCGGTATATTACCGGTAGTTGGTGTACCATTGCCGCTGATCAGCTACGGTGGCACCTCCATGGTGACCCTCATGGCTGGATTTGGCATTCTGATGTCAATTCATACACACCGAAAAGCATTCTCAAAGGCAACCTAATGAACAAACGGAATGACACATGGCGCCAGCGCCTTTCTTGGCTGGGTTTGGCCTTAGGGCTGACCGCCCTAGCTGGGTGCTCTTCGTCATCAGACAGTCGCTATGACCTGAAAGACGATGTGGCACCTAGCGCGCCTATTTCTGTCGATCATATTGAAGGCGCGGTGCCAAAGTATGAACCATACAGTCTCGGGGGTAATAAGAGTTACCGCCTGCGCGGCAAAAGCTACACCGTGATTAAAGACCCAACAGGTTTTACAGAGCGTGGCGAAGCATCCTGGTATGGCAAAAAGTTCCATGGACACTTAACCTCGAATGGCGAAGTGTACGACATGTACTCAATGTCGGCAGCCCATAAGACTTTGCCTCTACCGAGCTATGTTAAAGTTAAAAATCTTGATAACGGAAAAGAGACCATTGTTCGTGTTAATGACCGTGGTCCTTTCCATGACGGCCGTATTATCGACCTAAGTTATGCAGCAGCAAACAAGCTAGATGTGATTAAAACGGGTACGGCTAACGTCGAAATTGAAGTGATTATCGTCGAAAAACCATCTAGTCAACATGAGCTGAGCAAGCACCCGGAGTACACTATTCAAGTCGTTGCCTCACCTCATAAAGATCGCATCGACAACTTGTCCAAGCAACTGAGTGAAAAGCTATCTGTCGACACCTTTCTTACCCCGGTAAACAAGAACTATCGACTGATGCTTGTCCCCTTTAAAGATTACAAGCAAACTCAAGACGTACTGGAGCAGGTGCAAAAGATTGGCTACCCCTCAGCTTTCGTCAAAAAACTGTAAACATCATTGACATAAATAACCGTTGTTACTTAGTGTAAGCTATCTAGTTTGCAGGCAACATTCTGTTACTATACGAACTATTACTCAAACGCATTCGAAATGAATAAGAATAAATCTTCTATGAAATTTGTAACCACTATTGCTCTTTCCGCAACTTTGGCAGCAACTTCTGCCTTTGCGGCACCTGTTGTCATGCCTGATGCACCTCAAATCGCAGCGAAAGGCTTCGTTTTGATGGACTACAACTCTGGTAAGGTTCTCGCTGAGAAAGAGATGAATACTCAGCTCCACCCGGCAAGTTTGACCAAAATGATGACCAGCTATGTTATCGGCCAAGAGCTAAAGCGCGGTAACATCTCACCACAAGACGAAGTGACCATCAGCAAAAATGCGTGGGCAAAGAACTTCCCTGATTCATCAAAGATGTTCATTGAAGTAGGCACCAAGGTTACCGTTGATGAGCTAAACAAAGGCATCATCATTCAATCGGGTAATGATGCTTGTGTCGCGATGGCTGAGCACATTGCAGGCTCAGAAGATGCATTCGTTGACCTTATGAATGCATGGGCGAAGTCTATCGGCATGACCAACTCGCACTTTGCTAACGTGCACGGTCTAGACAATCCGAATCTGTACTCAACCCCTTATGATATGGCTCTTCTGGGTCGCGCGCTTATCAAAGACGTGCCAGATGAGTACCGTATTTACTCTGAGAAGAAATTCACCTACAACGGCATCACCCAATACAACCGTAACGGTCTACTTTGGGACAAGAGCATGAACGTTGATGGCATCAAAACTGGCCACACAAGCAAAGCTGGCTACAGCCTAGTGAGCTCAGCAACTGAAGGTAAGATGCGTCTTGTTGCCGTCGTGATGGGTACTAAGAGCGCCAACGCTCGTAAATCGGAAAGTAAAAAGCTACTGAGTTACGGCTTCCGCTTCTTCGAGACGGTTAATCCACACAAAGCAGACGAAACCTTCGTTGAAGAAAAAGTATGGATGGGTGACAAAGACGCCGTCGCGCTAGGTGTGAACCAAGACACTTATGTCACACTGCCACGCGGCCAAGCGAAAAACCTAAAAGCAAGCTTCGTACTTGAAAAGCAGTTAGAAGCACCAATATCTAAAGGCGATGTCGTTGGTAAGCTATACTATCAACTAGAAGGCGAAGACGTAGCTGAATACCCACTGCTTGCTCTTGAAGATGTTCAAGAAGGCAGCCTGTTCAGTCGCTTGTGGGATTACATCGTATTACTTTTCAAGAGCTTTTTCTAAGCCCTAGCGTTTAACGCCAAAGTAATCGAGTCATCGTAAAGCCGCTATAAGCGGCTTTACTTTTTCATTGGCTTGAGATCGTCCACGTAAGGCATTACTATTCGCACCGTTATAAAGAATTGGTATTTTTTGGAGTCCCTACTATGTTGACCATCAACTCTGATGCAAAACTCAAAGACCTACTCGAGTTCCCTTGCTCTTTTACCTTCAAAGTGATGGGTTACGCTAAACCAGAGCTTCCTGAAAAAGTGCTGGAAGTGATCCAACGCCACGCGCCAGGGGACTACAGCCCAACCATTAAGCCAAGTGCAAAAGGCAACTACCACGCTGTATCTATTAACATTACAGCGACCTCAATCGAGCAGGTAGAGACCCTTTACAAAGAACTTGGTGATATCGACATTGTTCGTATGGTTCTATAATAAATTGAAAGTTTCAAATTTATTTGAAAGCAGCTTAGGCTGCTTTCTTTTTATTTATCAATCAGATAAATATCCAGCATCATGTAATGGTTAAGAATTCGTTATTTATTAGTAGTTCAAAACCATCAACATGTTTATAATGCGAATACTTTATTAAGTAGCAGCGAGGTGACTGGTGGAAAATCAGCTAGTTGTAAGGAAGCTTGGGCGAAAAGACTACGAACCAGTCTGGAAAGCCATGCATGATTTCACTGACAATCGAACAGACGATACACGCGACGAAGTGTGGTTAGTGGAGCACAACCCTGTCTTTACTCAGGGACAGGCAGGTAAAGAAGAGCACCTACTCAACACTGGTGATATCCCAGTCATTCAAAGCGATCGCGGCGGACAGGTCACCTATCATGGTCCTGGTCAGCTCGTTGCCTACTTTCTTATCAATTTGCGTCGTAAAAAAGCTTGGCGTTCGCGAGCTGGTTACGCACATCGAAAACCTCGTTATCAACACACTTAACGCGTATGATATTGAGTCAGCGGCTAGGCCCGATGCCCCTGGAGTGTATGTCGATGGTAAAAAAAGTCTGCTCCCTTGGTCTGCGTATCCGTAAAGGGTGCTCATTTCACGGACTGGCGCTAAATATTAATATGGATCTCTCCCCTTTCCTTCGTATCAACCCTTGTGGCTATGCTGGGATGGAAATGGTTCAAGTGAGCCAACTGGGTGATCCAAAAGAGGTCTCGACTGTCGAAGACCAAATGATCAAAGCACTATTAGAAATACTTGATTACGAGCAAGTAGAATTCAGCGAAGAAGCATAAGACGATGAGCAAACCTATCCAAATGGAAAAAGGCGTCAAGTACCGTGACGCTGACAAGATGGCATTGATTCCCGTAAAGAACATGCCTACCGAGCAAAAAAAAATCCTTCGTAAGCCTGAATGGATGAAGATCAAGCTGCCAGCGGACAGTCAGCGTATTCAAGACATCAAGTCTGCAATGCGCAAAAACGATCTTCACTCGGTATGTGAAGAAGCCTCATGCCCTAACCTGGCTGAGTGCTTTAACCACGGCACAGCAACTTTTATGATCCTTGGTGCTATCTGTACTCGTCGTTGTCCTTTCTGCGATGTAGCTCATGGCCGTCCAAATGCGCCAGAAACTGGTGAGCCGCAAAAGCTTGCGCAAACTATTAAGGACATGAAGCTTAAATACGTAGTGGTTACCTCTGTGGATCGTGACGACCTGCGTGACGGTGGTGCTCAGCACTTTGCAGACTGCAACCGTGAAATCCGCGCACTTAACCCAGAGATCCGCATCGAGACCCTGGTACCTGATTTCCGTGGCCGTATGGATGTAGCGCTTGAAGCACTAAAAGATAACCCGCCAGATGTGTTTAACCACAACTTAGAGACAGCTCCACGCTTATATCGTAAGGCGCGCCCGGGTGCGAACTACAAATGGTCACTTCAGCTTCTTCAGAAGTTTAAAGAGATGCACCCTGACGTACCGACTAAGTCTGGCTTGATGATGGGTCTGGGCGAAACCAAAGAAGAGATTGTTGAAGTACTGAAAGATCTCCGTGCTCACGGCGTCACTATGCTTACACTGGGTCAATACCTAGCACCAAGTCGTCATCACTTACCGGTTGAGCGCTATGTACCGCCATCAGAGTTTGATGAGCTAAAAGAGATCGCCCTTGAACTTGGCTTTACCCATGCAGCCTGTGGTCCATTTGTTCGCTCGTCGTACCATGCAGACCTACAAGCAAAAGGCGAAGAAGTGAAATAGCATTACTTTTTAGAAGTAACATTGCCTTTTTCGGACATAAAACACGGATTCGCTGTTGAAGCAATCCGTGTTTTTTTTGAGAAAAATATGCAACATGACAATCTCATACTCGCATTTTTGCTATTTTTAGGTAGGCTTAAATAAAAAGTTTCACCCAATCAAGGACGTAACATGAAGTTATTGAAAATTGGTTTGCCTATTCTCGCGGCAACTGTGATTGCAGGCTGTGCGCAGAACACCCAGCAAGACAACTATTTAGAAGCGTCATTCGAGCTATGTAATACTGAAGTAAACCTATACTCGGTTAGCGACGATGGTCGCGTTCGTATCGTTTGTAAGGACGGCGCTAAGTTCGCACTGAACAGCGAGAAGACGCTGGATATCATGCGCGATATCAATATTGATTATTGTAATGGTGAAGGCCTAGGTCAGTTTAGCGAAAGTCGTAAATATTACTCATTCCGCTGTAAATCAGGCACTCTGCTCAACATTAATAAGTAACATTACCTACGACTTAAAAGTTTCAAGCACTAAAAAAGCGAGCATTTAGCTCGCTTTTTTTTTGTTCGCTTTAAAGCCGTAGAGAATTACGCGTAAACAGGCAGACGCTTACAGATCTCTAGTACTTTTGCTTTCGTTGCTTCAATCACTGATGCATCGTTGATGTTGTCTAGAACATCACACATCCAGTTAGCAAGCTCAGTCGCATCTGCTTCAGTGAAGCCACGGCGAGTAATCGCAGGTGAACCAATACGGATACCAGACGTTACGAATGGGCTGCGTGGGTCATTTGGAACTGAGTTCTTGTTAACCGTGATGTTTGCTGCGCCAAGAGCGGCATCCGCTTCTTTACCTGTGATGTCTTTGTCGATTAGATCAACAAGGAATAGGTGGTTTTCAGTGCCGTTAGATACGATGTTGTAACCGCGCTCTTGGAACTGTGCAACCATCGCTTTTGCATTCTTAACAACGCGCGCTTGGTACTCTTTAAACTCTGGCTCCATTGCTTCTTTGAACGCGACGGCTTTACCCGCGATAACGTGCATTAGAGGACCACCCTGACCACCAGGGAATACTGCAGAGTTCAGTTTCTTGTACATGTCTTCGCCTGCATTAGACAGGATAAGACCACCGCGAGGACCCGCTAGAGTTTTGTGCGTTGTTGTTGTTACCACGTGAGCGTGTGGCACCGGTGTTGGGTAAACACCTGCAGCGATAAGACCCGCAACGTGCGCCATATCAACGAATAGGTAAGCATCAACCTTGTCTGCAATTTCACGCATGCGAGCCCAATCTACGATTTGGCTGTATGCAGAGAAACCACCGATGATCATCTTAGGCTTGTGCTCAACAGCAAGCTGCTCCATCTCGTCGTAGTTGATTTGACCCGCTTCGTCGATACCGTAAGGAATCACGTTGTAGTGCTTACCAGAGAAGTTTACTGGTGAACCGTGAGTCAGGTGACCACCGTGCGCTAGGCTCATACCTAGAACTGTGTCGCCTGGGTTAAGCAGCGCCATGTACACTGCGCTGTTCGCTTGAGAACCAGAGTGCGGCTGAACGTTCGCGTACTCACAACCAAATAGCTCACACGCACGATCAATCGCTAGTGTTTCCGCTTTATCAACATACTCACAACCACCGTAGTAGCGCTTACCCGGGTAGCCTTCAGCATACTTGTTGGTTAGCTGAGAGCCTTGCGCTTCCATTACGCGCGGGCTGGTGTAGTTTTCCGAAGCGATTAGCTCGATGTGCTCTTCTTGACGTAGTGTCTCTTCTTGAATTGCTGCAAATAGCTCCGCATCGTAATCAGCGATGTTCATATCACGCTTAAGCATCTGTATCTCCTGACTCAGATTGTTCTGAAAGTTTCAAAAAAACCACACAATGACCAAAAGCAAACGTTTTCGTCACCACATTTGATGACTCGCATGATACATAATTTGATCTAGGTCATAAAGAGAAAATTGGAAATTTCTCATGCAGTTTTTTCATAGTGAACCTTAGGCTTCATCATATGCCCCGATAAAGTGCATCGTTCGAATGCGCTAAGTGTCAATAATTCCATTTACACAGTGTAAAAATTGAATTACATAGGTTTACCGTAAATTTACCCTTCAAGCTACCGAAAACATCAACTTTTCAATAATATTGCGGCGTTTATTGACTAGAAGAATTTAAAATTGATGCAAAAACACACACTCAAAGAAGACTGGATAGCGATTCTAACTGGCACCTTTATCGTCGCTCAGGGAATATTCTTTCTTCAGTCGGCTCAACTTTTAACTGGCGGCACCACAGGTCTTGCCCTTCTTATGAGCCAATTTGTACCAATTTCTTTTGGTACGCTTTATTTCGCCCTAAACAGCCCATTTTACCTACTTGCTTGGAAACGCTTCGGTAAACGCTTTGCGGCTAGCAGCGCCATTTCTGGTGCCTTAGTATCTATTATTACGGACAACATGCATCGAGTGGTCACACTGGATAACGTCAATACTATCTACTGCGCGATCGCCGGTGGCTTATTGATGGGTCTTGGTATGCTGATTCTATTCAGGCACCGCTCAAGCCTAGGTGGCTTTAATGTGTTGTGTCTGTTTATCCAGGACAAGTTTGGAATTTCGGTCGGTAAAACGCAGATGGCGATTGATAGTGCCATTCTTGTTGCGTCGTTCTTCTTTGTGTCGCCGTCGATTATTTCGATTTCGATTCTTGGTGCGGTGATGTTGAATTTGGTATTGGCGATGAATCATAAGCCGACTAGGTATGTGGTGACTTATGGGTGAGACTCGCTTCGCTCACTTTTTACCCCTCCTAGCCTCCCCTTATTAAGGGGAGGAACTACTGGCTCGCTATCGCATCGCCTTATGTAAAGGTGCAATGTTACGTCAGTAACGAGCAATGATTCTCCCCCTTTATAACGGGGCGCGTAGCCGGGGGAGCTAGAGGGGGTCAATCTCTTGATCTTGTTCTTAGTTTTTATCAACCAACAACACCAACGTCTCATAAGGCCTCAAAACCACCTCACCCTTCAGTTCAACCTCACCAACAACCCCACAATTACTCAACACAGCACGACTCACCAAGCCATCAAACTGCTCCGGCAACACCACGCTAGTTTCTTCACCATAATAGTTGTTCAAGCACAGCAGCATCGCATCTTCACTCTCACGCAAGTAGCCATGAACCTGAGTGTGCTCTGGGAACAAATCCACATAGCTACCGTCAGTAATCACCGCTAACTGCTTACGAAGCGCAATGAGCTCTTTGTAGAAGTAGAATACCGACTGCTCATCTTCAACCGCTGCCTCAGCGTTGATCTGAGGATAATTTTCAGCGACGCCAATCCAAGGCGTACCTTGGGTAAAGCCAGCGTGTTTGCTGTCATTCCATTGCATAGGTGTGCGAGAGTTATCACGAGATTTCTGTCTTAGGATAGCCATCATATCATCATGAGAGGTATCGCCCTGCTCAACCATCAGCTGATACATATTAAGGCTTTCGACATCTCGATATTGGCTCATATCCGTGAAGCTCGGATTGGTCATGCCGATCTCTTCACCTTGATAAATATATGGCGTGCCTTGCATCAGATGGACAGACGCTGCCAGCATTTTTGCTGACTCAGTTCGGTATTGCTGATCATTGCCAAGGCGGCTGACCACGCGAGGTTGGTCGTGGTTACACCAGAACAGTGCGCCCCAGCCTTTCCCATTTAGACCTGTCTGCCAGTGGTTAAAAATCTGTTTTAGCTGCTGGAAATCGAAGTCCGCTTTCGTCCACTTATCTCCATTTGGGTAATCGACCTTTAGGTGATGAAAATTGAACACCATCGAAAGCTCTTTGTTATCGAGTGAACTGTATTGCTGGCAATGCTCTAGAGTCGTTGAAGACATTTCACCAACGGTGACCGAGCCATACTTCTGGAATACCGCTTCGCTGATCTCCTGTAAATACTCATGAACGCGCGGACCGTCAGTGTAAAAACGGCGACCATCACCAATATCATCATCAGCAAAGTCTTGCTGTTTTGAGATAAGGTTGATCACATCAAGCCTAAAACCATCCACGCCTTTCTGTGCCCAGAACTCGATGACCTGTTTTACTTCTTCACGAACTGTTGGGTTTTCCCAATTAAGGTCAGCCTGCTCTTTGGCAAATAGGTGCAGATAGTATTCATCGGTGGCTTCATCTAATGCCCATGCAGAGCCACCAAACTTTGACTGCCAGTTGTTGGGTAATTTGCCTTCATTGGGTTTCCAGATGTAGTAATCACGGTACGGGCTTTGTTTATCTCCAAGTGCCGACTGGAACCATTGATGTTCGGTTGAGGTGTGGTTAACAACGATATCCATAATGATGCGGATACCTTTCTGATGGGCAGCAGCGAGCAACGCATCAAAATCTTGCATGGTGCCAAAGTCAGGGTTGATCGCATAGTAATCAGAGATGTCGTAACCGTTATCAATCATTGGTGAGGCATACACTGGAGTAAGCCAGATCGCGTCTACACCTAACTTCGATAAGTAATCAAGCTTCGAGGTAATCCCTTTGATGTCGCCCATTCCTTTATCACCGCTATCGCAAAAGCTCTTAGGGTAGATTTGATAAATCGTGGCTGTTTTCCACCAGTCTTTTTGAGCAGTTTGACTCATAGGTTTAATCTCACTTACCAATTTGGAAATTCGTCAAAATAAAAAGCAAAGAAGTGGCTCAATGTGAGCCACTAATGGGGGTTACGCGCTCGCAAGCTCTAGCTCACCTTTTGATTGAGCGCGTTTGTACAGGAACAAAGTCAGTAGAATCGGCACGGCCATTGCTACTAGCATCGCCATGAAATACACCATCCAGTATTGCGGCTGAATTGATAGGATGCCTGGTAGACCGCCGACACCGATACCGTTCGCCATCACGCCTGCACTGCCACAGATAGCTGCCGCAATTGCACTACCAATCATTGCACTCAGCATTGGGAACTTGTACTTCAGGTTGATACCGTACATAGCAGGTTCAGTGACACCTAAGTAAGCCGAGATAGCAGCGGGGACTGAGATATCACGCTCACCCTCACGCTTACTGATAATGATGATGCCAACAACAGCAGATGCTTGAGCGATATTAGACAGTGCGATCAAAGGCCAGATTGGCGTACCACCTAGGTCTTGCATAAGCTGAAGGTCAACCGCATTGGTTGTGTGGTGGATACCAGTAATAACCAGCGGTGCGTATAGGAAACCAAAGACCACAGAGCCAAGTACTGCAAAATCACCCGTCATCGCAGCTTTTGCCGCAAACGCAACACCATCACCTAGCACGCGACCAAACGGGCCGATGAAAGCATGAGCAAGAATGACCGACAGAATGATTGATACGAATGGCACCACAACCAGATACAAGTAGCTTGGGACAATACGCTTTAAGTTGGTTTCAATTAGCGCCAGTGCCACACCTGCCAGCATCGCCGGGATCACCTGAGCCTGATAGCCCACCTTCTCAATCACAAACAATCCGAAATCCCAAACCTCTGGCACTTCTTTACCTATGAGATAAGCATTCATCAGCTGGGGCGATACTAAGGTGACACCCAGCGTGATACCAAGAATGGGCGTACCACCAAGCTTTTTCACCGTAGACCAACACACACCAACCGGTAGGAAGAAGAAAATAGCTTCACCGATAAGCCATAAGAACGAGTGAACAGTTGCCCAGAACTGGCTGATTTCCACTAAGGTTTTGCCATCGAACATACGGATGTCGCCGATAACATTGCGGAAGCCAAGAATCAAACCACCTGTGATAATCGCCGGCAAAAGGGGAACAAAAATTTCGGCTAAGTGCGAGATACCACGCTCTAGAAAGTTCATGTTCTGGCGCGCAGCCAGCTTGGCATCGTCTTTAGATGCCGCTTTCTTACCTGTTGAGTCAATCAACATTTTGTAGACTTCATCAACTTCAGTGCCAATCACCACTTGGAACTGACCTGCATTGGTAAAGCAGCCTTTAACAATCTTGAGGCTCTCTAGTACCGACTTGTCGGCTTTATCGGTATCGTTAAGAACGAATCTTAAGCGAGTTAAACAGTGGCTAACACTGGCAATGTTGTCAGCTCCGCCAACACCGTCGATGATCGCTGCAATGTCTTGCTGGGCTATTTTGCTCATCGTTTGTACACCTTTTCCTGATATAGAGACGTAGGGTTAAGACGTCTAGGTCCATTTGTCTCGTTATATTAATAATATCGCAACATGCGAATGGGAACATTCCCAAAGATTGAGTTAAGTGTGCCATGGAACAATCAAAACAAAAATGGGAACAGTCCCATTAATTGAGTATGATCACAATAATTGTTGATAAATGCGTCAAGTTGATTAGTGGAACTGCTACGAAAAAGAAGCCGTGATTACACTGCTTCTTGCGTAAGATGAGAGATGGATTTATTGCCAGTAAGCTGACTAATCAATAGGTTAGCTGCTTTTTCTCCCGCTTGCTGATAGCCGGGATCAATGCTGTAAATATTAGGGAACAGGAAAGAGAGCAGTTCATTACCACCGACGCCAGTCACCACGATATCTTCTCGGCCAAGCTCTTGCAGGCGTTTGATCGTGCCAAGCGCTAAGGTATCACTGGCACACACGATCGCTTGTAATGAGTCCGTCACTACTTCATCGACAAGCTGATAAGCACTTTCATGATGAAGCTCACCGGTGCGATAAACAGCATGCTGATCGTTATCATCACACCATTTTTGAAATGCGTTAAGGCGTGCCAAGCCCGTGGTTTTATCCTTAGGATCGACACCAATATAGGCAAGTTGATTGACGCCTTGCGCCTGCAATTTATTCAAAACCGCTTGGATCAATCCTTGATTGTCGTAGTTGATGGAGGAGACTTGATCGGTATCCATGGCAATGACCACCACCTTCTCCTGCCACAAAGACACTCTATCGATATCAAGCTCCGTAAAACCAAACACAATGACACCTTCAACGTTGCGTTTACGCAGTACGCTTAGATGCTCGTTGGTTTTATCGGGATCGAACTGACTCTCCATGATCACCACATCGTAACCTGCAGAGTAAAGCACATTGAGCATGCTGCTCACCGCTTTGTTCTCTGAAGGCGAGTCGAGACGCGAGATAATGACACCAATGACCTTTTGCACTCCGCCCCCACGCATCGATTGCGCCGACTTAGAGGGCACATAGCCATGCTCTGCAATCACACGCTCCACTTTCTCGCGAGTTTCAGGTTTTACTTTAGGATCGTTAGTGAGCACGCGAGAGACGGTTGATTTACCGACTCCCGACAGCTTTGCAATATCAAGTATGGTGAGTTTTTTGCTCATGGTTATCTAAAAGCTTAGTATCCGTTTTTTGGTATGCTTCGTGTGGTCATCATACAGCTTTTATCGGTTTCACCCGCAATGGTAAGCATGCCCTTTCTGCCCTTACTAAACAGCTCAACCTCTGATTCAACTTGAGATTGACCATCAAGTGAATACTTCACGCCTGACGCAGAAGGGACGCGGTGCAGATGATATTCTTCGCCATCGATAAGCAGCAAGACTTGCTCACTCGATAACTGGGTTACCTGAAAGCTCTGGTTATCGCACTGATACTGGAGGACATGATAAGGGTTTTCAGGTTCCACCTGATCCGAACTACTGCACGCCACCAAACCGCCAACCATCATAGCCGTAACCAATCCATGTTTAACTAATGCACTCATAATGACTCCTTTAGGATCAAACGATTACTTAGTTAAGTATTGCGGCACATCGCGGATACTATCAAGTACCACAGTTGCGACAGACTCACCGCGCTCGGTGACCGGTTTGCCAGTACGTACTAAGATCTTGGTGCCAACGCCAGCTGCTTCAGCTGCCATCATATCTTCGGCTTTATCGCCGACCATGACTGAGTTTTCCATATCAATCTTTAGGAAATCACGAGCAGAGATAAACATGCCCGGTTTTGGTTTACGGCAGTCACAATCTTGTTTGTAATCACCAATGCCATGCTCTGGGTGATGTGGACAATAATAGATACCATCGAACTCGACGCCATTATCAGAGAAGTTCCAATCCATCCATTGAGTTAAAGAAAGGAAGCGATCTTCGGAGAACATACCGCGAGCAATGCCTGATTGATTGGTCACCAACACCAGCATATAGCCCATGTCCTGCAGTTTTTTCGTCGCTTCAAAAACGCCTTCAACATACTCAAAGTCGTGTTCATCGCTAACGTACCCATGATCAACGTTAATGACGCCATCACGATCCAAAAAAACAGCTGGTTTTGCCACAGTTCACTCTCTTGTTATAGATAGGTGCTAATAACCTGAATTATTACACGCTTTTATAGTCACGGCACTATGAAAATGCCGTTTAGACGTCTAGACGTAAAAATATCTATTGACACTAAAAGGTGAAAACCATAGCATCTTCTATCAATTGAGATGTAGTTCAAACTTTTATGCTACTCACGGACTTCAGGTTGCTTAGATGATCGAAATTAATCAAGTAAACAAAGTGTTTTATCAAGGCGCTAAGGAAATCAACGCCTTGGCAGACATCAATCTGCATATCGCAGAAGGTACCATCTTTGGTGTGATTGGCGCCTCTGGTGCGGGTAAGAGTACGTTGATTCGCTGCGTAAACATGCTTGAAGCGCCAACGTCGGGTGAAGTCATCGTTGACGGTGTTGACCTGACTAAGCTATCGAAATCCGAGCTTTCAGAAGCGCGCCGCAACATTGGCATGATTTTCCAGCACTTTAACTTGCTTTCATCTCGCACCGTATTTGAAAACGTGGCACTGCCACTTGAGCTTGCTGGCAAAGAGCGCTCACATATCGAGACTAAAGTGACGGATCTTCTAAAGCTCGTCGGGCTGGCAGATAAGCGCGATACTTACCCTGCCAATCTAAGTGGTGGTCAAAAGCAGCGTGTCGCGATTGCTCGCGCACTATCGTCAGATCCTAAGGTGCTGCTTTGTGATGAAGCCACCAGCGCACTCGACCCTGCGACGACTCAATCGATTCTTGAGCTACTGAAAGAAATCAACCGCAAGCTTAAGATCACCATTCTTCTAATTACTCACGAAATGGACGTGGTAAAAAGCATCTGTCATGAAGTCGCAATCATTGGCGACGGTCACTTAGTTGAGAAAGGTACTGTTGGTGAAATCTTTGCCCATCCGAAAACTGAACTTGCGCACCAATTCATCCGTTCAACGCTCGACCTGTCGATTCCAGAAGACTATCAAGCAAGACTGCAAGCTGAGCGCGTTGATGGCAGCTACCCGCTTGTTCGCCTAGAGTTTACCGGTGCTACTGTAGATGCGCCGCTAATGACGCAAATTGCACGCAAATACAATATTGATGTCAGCATCCTAAGCTCCGATCTTGATTACGCGGGCGGCGTAAAATTCGGCATGATGGTGGCAGAGCTGTTTGGTAATGAGCAAGACGACAACGCGGCGATTCAATATCTTCGTGACCACAATGTAAAAGTAGAGGTACTTGGCTATGTCCTTTAACACTGTCTCAGACTGGTTATCTCTAAACAGTAACCTACTATTAGGGGCAACATGGGAAACCCTATATATGGTTGCCGTAGCAGGAGTGGTTGGCTTCGCCGTCGGTATCCCACTGGGTGTTATTCTGCATACCACTAAAAAAGGTGGCTTGCTAGAAAACATGCGTTTAAACAGTGTGCTAGGTGCCATTGTTAACGTGGGTCGTTCGGTGCCTTTCTTAGTATTAATGGTAGCGATCATTCCACTGACCAAGATTTTGATTGGCACCTTTATCGGTACCACGGCAGCTATTGTTCCACTGACGGTTGGTGCGATTCCATTTGTGGCACGCCTTATTGAAGGCGCACTACTTGAGGTGCCAACAGGTCTGGTAGAAGCCGCACAATCAATGGGCGCAACACCATACCAAATCATTACTAAGGTACTGCTTCCAGAAGCATTACCTACGATTGTCAATTCGGTGACAATCACCCTAGTGACACTAGTAAGCTACTCAGCAATGGCGGGTACCGTCGGCGGTGGCGGGCTAGGTGACGTAGCCATTCGCTATGGTTTCCACCGATACGATGTGACCATTATGGCCGTGACCGTGGTGATGCTCATTGTATTGGTACAAATTATTCAGTCTATCGGTGATGCCGTTGTTCGCCGCGTAGACCACAGATAATCGAGATTTTAAGATTTATAACAAGGAGAGAGTCATGAAATTCAACGTTAAGAATTTACTCGCAATTGCAGCTGCTGCATCAGCACTTATTCTATCTGGCTGTGGTGAAAAAGAAGTCGACACCAGCAAGATCAAAGTCGGTGTGATGGCAGGTGCAGAAGCACAAGTTGCAGAGGTCGCAGCGAAGGTTGCTAAAGAGCAATACGGTCTAGACGTTGAGCTAGTCACCTTCACAGACTACGTAACACCAAACGCAGCACTGGACGATGGCTCTATCGACCTTAACGCATTCCAACATAAGCCATACCTAGACCAGCAAGTAACGGATCGTAACTACAAGCTGACTATCGCAGGCAACACGTTTGTATACCCTATCGCGGGCTACTCGAAGCAAGTTAAGTCTGTGGATGAAATCCAAGACGGCGCACGTATCGCAGTACCCAATGACCCAACAAACCTAGGTCGCTCACTACTGCTACTTGAGCAACAAGGTCTACTAACTCTACGTGAAGGTGTTGGTCTACTGGCGACAGTTCGTGATATCGAAGAAAATCCAAAGAACATCACTATCGTTGAGCTAGACGCAGCACAACTACCACGTTCTCTTGATGACGTAGCGCTATCTATCATCAACACAACTTACGCAAGCTCTATCGACCTAACACCTCAACGCGACGGTGTGTTTGTTGAAGACAAAGAGTCGCCATACGTAAACCTAATCGTTGCGCGTGAAGACAATGTGAACGCAGAAAACGTTCAGAACTTCGTAAAAGCGTACCAAACAGAAGATGTGTACAACGCAGCTTCTGATATCTTCAAAGGTGGCGTTGTTAAAGGCTGGTAATCTCACCACCTTTGCACCAAACATCAAAAAGGGGTTGAAGCTTAGCTTCAACCCCTTTTGTATTTTCAATCGATAAATCTGCTTACTTTAGGTGATCCCAAGAAATATTGGAGACGATTCGGCAAGAATCGCACTTAAAGTAAAAGATGTCGTGCAGCGGCTCATCAAGCAACCACTCTCCACCACATTTCGGGCACTTACGTGCTTTTTCTTCCTCGAGGCTCTTACCGCCCACCTTGTACAGATAGTAGTACGTTGGGATTTGGGTAATGTACTCGATACGACCGCGAATATCCCAGCCACGACGGAACAGGTCACTGCCTACCTCAGACAGCTCTCGCAATGCTGCGTGCTCTGCTTTACAGCCACCTGCCATTTGAATTTCATCGCAAGCTTGCCACTCGGTTTGCCATTTAATCACCGTCTTATGGTCGCCATTGAGTGTCGGTGGGTTACGGTACAGCGGGATTGGCAGCAAGGTTTCACCACTTCGAAGCGGTGAACAGGTGTGCACATACGTGGTGTACAGCACTTGCCAGCTCGGCGTTTCATCTTCTGCTGCTTGCTCTGAATTGATATCACGACCCAGCAAGCGAACCTTAGGTGCCAACAGGCAAGCATCCGATAAACGCTTTAAACATACTTTTACGAAATCTGAGTGGTTACTTGGATGCAAGCTATCTTGCTCAGGACATACCGCGCGAACAAAGAATTCCCCCTTCCCCATCACCACCGGAAACTCGCGCCCTAACACTTGGCCGTTATAGCGCAGCGCGTCCATCAGACCGTTAATGCCCTTCTCTACCGCGCTGATCGTAGTGTTATCAAAACACTCAAAATGAAGCTCTACCACATACATAATTAAACGTCAGGCTCCAGACCGTTGAGGAATGTCTCGATATTCTCGGCAACCACATCGCGGCGATCAGTACCCAGACGCTCAAGAATCACGTTACCAGAGATGTTACAGATAGAAATCACATCCATATCAGCATCGGTGGCCGCAATGAATACGGTTGGTTTGAGCTTAAGGCGGCGCTGAGTCACTAGGTGACCCAAAATGTTCTCTTGCAGGCGAGTGAAATCATCATCGCTCCACACTTGCAGCAGCGTCAACTCGTTGCCCTGCCATGTGGCATTCATATCTGCGCTATACTGATGCCCATAGAAAGCTTTAATGTCATCGTGTAACGTTAGCTCTATCCCTTGCTCGATATTTTCCAAACGCTCAGGGACGTCGCGGACGCAGGCACGCCAATACACCGATTCGTCATCTTTGCGATCAATACAAGGGGACACTAAGCCATGAAGCTCTTCACTGGCTGGTAGTGTTTGATGCTTTTCTTGCCAAGCCTGTTGATAGCGCTGTGAAAACGCCTCTAAAGCTTGTTGTACACTTTGATTCATATGCTCTCCACTCATCCTTCAATTGTTCGGCGATTTCCGAGCACAAAGGATGACAGCTATTCAGGGATCTCGTAAAATTCGTTTTATTCTAATCGAAATATCACACAATTATGAGCAAATATTCCAACGCGAAAGAGCTTTCAGGACTCACACTGGGTCAAAAGACCGATTATGCCAACCAGTATGATGCTACCCTTTTGCAACCTGTACCACGAAGCCTAAACCGTGACGACCTTGAACTCGGTGATAGCTTGCCATTCCAGGGCTGTGATATTTGGACTATGTATGAGATCTCTTGGCTCAATGCCAATGGCTTGCCACAGGTCGCTGTTGGTGAAGCTTACATCCCAGCAACCAGTACCAACCTTATCGAATCTAAGTCATTTAAGCTGTATCTCAACAGCTACAACCAAACGCGATTTGATTCATGGGATGAGGTGCAAAGCACCATCGCCGGCGATCTATCAATCTGTGCCGGTGAAACGGTGACGGTAAAGCTTATCCCAGTAGGTGACTTTGAAAACACCCAGATCGTTGGCATGAAGGGCGAGTGCATCGACAACCAAGATATTCGTATCGACAGCTACGACTTTGATGCAGCACTGCTTGAAGGTGCATCTGGAGAGGAAGTGGTTGAAGAAGCACTACATAGCCACCTGCTAAAATCCAATTGCCTTATCACCAATCAACCTGATTGGGGCAGTGTCGAGATCCAATATCACGGCGCAAAGATCAACCGTGAAGCCCTGCTACGCTACCTTGTTTCGTTCCGTGAACATAATGAGTTTCACGAGCAATGTGTTGAGCGTATCTTCACAGATATTATGGCGTACTGTAAGCCAACAGAGCTAACCGTGTATGCTCGCTACACGCGCCGTGGCGGTTTGGATATCAACCCGTACCGCTCAAACCAGCACAGCGCACCTTCTCACAACATGCGTATGGCACGACAGTAAGCACTCTCAATTAATGGAAACCGTCATGGGCTCAAAAATTTGGACAGTATTGGCTCTGCTTTGCTCACTGATTGCAGGAGCAGCGCACGCTAAAACGTCCTTTACGTCTCCGATTTTAGTAGAGGCGGATAAGTTGGTAGATATTGAACCGGCAAAAGCACTGGAGATTGCCAACAAGTATCTGACCGATCGTACCTTTGCTGAGCCTAATGACGACCGACTACCGAAACTCAAGCGTGATGACACTGACCAGCGTATTCGCACACCGCTAAGCAGTGTCAATGCGCTGCAGATCGTTGCCAAGGCTCAGTTCAATCTAGGTGATAGCCAAGCTGCCATGCAGAGTTTGCTGCTTGCTGAGTCGATGACCGAAAAATACCAATTGCTGTTTTTGGCGCTGGATGTGCGTATCCTGAAAGCTAGGCTGCACTGGCTTACCACGAACGAAGCAACCAAAGCCTTGGCGACACTCGAGCAAGTTGAGCGCGACCTTGAGTCAATTCGCAAAGGACAAAACATTGCCAATCGAACCAGCTATCGCATCAAGATTTTGCAAGCACAGATCGCTTCTAACGAAAACGATTTTGAGCTAGCCAATAGCCTGTTCCAAGCGGCGCTGTCTTATATTCCGAATGACAAGCTATCAAAATGGCAAATCGACTTTCATACCAAGTTTGGTAAGCACTATTTACATCACCGTCGATACAACGAAGCCCTGTCTGAACTGCTACTCGCTTACTGGTCTGCCATTGAGCTTAACAGTAGCGACCAGCTAGCGAGCATCAACCAACAGCTTGCACAACTATTTATGCAACGCCAAGTACTCGACAAAGCGCTTGAGCACTTGTCACAGGCGGCTGACTTCTACGGTACCTACCCAGAATCCCCAATTCTTGCTGATGTGCTCAAGCAAATGGGGGATGTGTATTATTTGCAAGGTAAATACAACCTAGCGTTAGTGCACTACTTCAACGTGATTGATCAAAAGAAGACTGATAAGAACATCGAAAAAGTTATCGATATTCGCCTCAGTCTTGCTTCTACCTATTTACAGCTCTACAACTACCCATTGGCGGAGCAGTATTTGGCACGTGCTGAAAAACTACTTAGCTACTCAGATCTGCCAGAGCTAGAAACCAAAGCGGCGCTGCTTGATGCGGGACTTGGTTACTTCCAGCAAGATAACAAGCAAGTAATTGGGCAAGCGAAACGAGCATTGACACTCAGCCAATCACTCGCCATGAGCGAGTCTCTTGAACAAGCTTCACTCGAGCAGCAAGCGTATCAATTACTTGCACTCGGTTATGAGCAAAGTGGCAAGTTTAAACAAGCACTCAGCAACATTAAAAAAGCCAACTCACTGCGTATTTATCAACAAGCTCAGCTCAATCAAATCAGTGAAGAAGCATTCCGTAAGCAAAGACAGTTTGTCGAGCAAGGTCTGCATTACGAAATCCAAGAGCAAGAGCTTGCTGAAGCGCTAGAAAAACAAAACAAATTTCAAAAAGTGGCGCTTGGCCTATTCTGTATAGCCTCGCTGTTGGCACTGATGGTCCTGCGCCTAAGCTACACCAATAGGCGCAATAAGAATGAAGTTGAACAGCTGAATGAAAACCTGTTTACCCACGCGCGTTCAGGTCTGCCGAATCTGCGTCTTCTCAATGCTAACTTGCCAAGCTCTCTGCAACGTACTCAGCGCTACTTTGAGCAGTGGCAAGTCGGCGAGCTTATCAATGAGCCGCTCAGTGACCGCTTACGCTTTGTGATGATTGATGTGCCGTTTCTTCGCAATATGTATCTGCAAAACGGTTACGAAGCAGGCTTAGAGTTGGAACGCGCATTTGGTGAGTTTATTCGCAGTAAAATTGAAGCGCCAGCTCGTATCTATCACTTTTCTGATGCTAACTTGCTGTATATCGAGCCAAGTATCAAGCCACGCACGGCGGAAAGCCTATTTGAAGAGATTCAAAGTTGGATCAATGAGTTTGAGCAAGATCGTAAGATCAATCGCATCGTACGAGTCGGCATGGCCAACTACCCATTCCTGCCTCGCGCATACACCGCCATCAACGACAAAGAGCTGCTCGATATCTTATTAGTCGCCACACACATGGCGCGCGAAGTCAGCATGCGTGAAAGCCAAAGTCATTGGGTTTACCTCAAGGCGATTGATAATGCGCCAGCAGCAAGCCTTGCCACCGACAATGTCAGACAAGCCTGTCGCACAGCGATAAAACAGGGGTTAATAAAAGTTCACTCTTCTTCTCAGAATGAGGACGGGTTCAAAAAATCGTTGATGAGTGAGTAAAAAGTCCGCAGTTGAACACTGAATAACGTGACGTTGTGATGTTTTTTGATATTATCGATCAATACATCAATAAGATTCCCATCTGGTTTGTTTTAAAGGATTTATGAGCTCACAGGATAGCGAGACATTAGAGCATCTCCACCAGCTTAAAGTGCAGGTGGAGCAATTACGTGTAGCTCACCGCGATGCTTCGCTTAAGTCGCGTCGTGAACAAGCCATCCTCAAACGTTTCATTTCGACACTCAGCAATAGTCATATTGGTGCCCACTCGCGCATTGACGATAAACTGATTGAACTCCGCCAAGAATTAGAGCATAACAAGGACATTAGTACTCTGGTGCCCAAGTTTGCCATCTTGGAGCGTCTCATCGGCCAAAGGTCCGTTTCGATGGAAAAACAACAGCTATCATTGGAAGAGCAAACAAGGCGCAGTGGCGAAACACTGCAGCGCATTGGTGGCTTGCCTGCTCAAATCAAACGCGACCTGAGGAACGTATTGGCTTTCAACGATAAAAGTTCGTTGAAGCTTACTGACAATGCCGTCAAGCTGCTGGCCATTTATGAGCGCGCGACCAAGATAATCACTTCCAACTCTGCATTATTACCAAAAGAATCGGAGCCAACCGAGAATAGTGGTTTACTACAGAATCTCAATGAAGAGCTGCAAAACCTCATTACTGAACTTGATTTCGATGGTGAACCGGGTGAACAGTTATTCGAGATCCGTTATAAACTACTAACGGACGCTTCATCGAATCAATTACTCGAGCATACCTTGCAGGTGTTAAGACTGGTCATTGACGCCACTAAATATGAACGCCGCACCTCGCAGCAGTTCCTAGAACAAGTCAACGGCTCACTTTCTTCGTCACTGAAGAACAACTCGCAAAACCTCGATCAAAGCCAGATCTACTTCGAGCAGCGCCAAAATATGAGCAAGGAGCTGCACAACCTGGTCTCTAGCGGTAAACGTGGCATTGCCTCAGTGCAAGACTTAGAGGAAGCCAAGCGTGCGATGACGCCATTGTTTGCTCAGCTTGCGTCATTAACGGAGCGTCTGCAACATGCCGAAGTAAGAGAAGCTGCGCTGATTGAGCAGATGGCACACAACAAGAACCAGCTTGAAGCACTTTACGATAACACACAAGACTATCGTCGCCGTTTAGAAGACCAGTCTCAACGTATGCTGCTCGACCCACTGACCAAGGTTTATAATCGCACAGCTCTTTTAGATAAGCTTGAAATTGAATACCGCCGCTGGCTGAAGAATCAGCACCCACTCTGGGTTGTGGTATTTGATATCGATAAGTTTAAGAGCATCAACCACAACTTTGGTTACAGTGCCGGTGATAAAGCACTAAAGATCATCGCCAAAACCATCGCCAACTCGGTCGACAAAACCGATACCGTCGCACGCTTCTCTGGTGAAGAGTTTATTTTGATCATGCCCGAGCAGAACGAAGCAACAAGTTTGGCAAAAGTACGTGAGATCCAGAAAAAAGTCAGTAATTTGCCGTTTAAGTTCCGCGACCAACTGCTCACGATTACCTTAACAGCAACCAGTGCGCTGTTTAGCCAAAATGACATTCCTGAAGATGTGTTAGAGCGCCTACACAAAACCTTGTCCCACACACAAAAGCTTGGCCCGAACCAGCTCGCGTGGAACCCATAATCTCGCTATATTTTTCAGATAGTTATAGAAACCTTCCTGACATTTGCTACTCTAATAGTTAATCGCTTGTAAATTTTGGCCAAAAGCGCCCGTATAAACCTTGCGATAGATAACTATAACAATGAACCCAAAACACCTGCGTTCTCGATTCAGTGGGCACCCGAACAACCAACTTTCTCTTGCCCCACACAAAAGATCGCAGTATTCGGTTCTAGATAAGGAATTTGCTTATGATCACTCACATTAGTCCCGCGGGTAGCATGGATCTTTTGTCTCAACTCGAAGTTGAGCGCCTTAAAAAGACCGCGTCTAGTGACCTATATCAGCTGTATCGCAACTGTACGTTAGCGGTACTTAACTCTGGCAGCCACACCGATAACTCAAAAGAGCTACTGGATAAACACCAATCCTTTGATGTCAACGTCATGCGTCGTGAGCGCGGCATCAAGCTCGAACTCACCAACCCACCAGAGCATGCGTTTGTCGACGGTCAAATCATCAAAGGTATTCAAGAGCACTTGTTTTCGGTGTTGCGTGATATCGTCTACGTCAACATGCACCTTGCAGACAATCAGCGCCTAAATCTGACCAACTCGACCCATATTACCAATCTGGTGTTTGGTATCCTGCGTAATGCAGGCACTTTGATTCCCGGTATCGACCCAAATTTGATTGTCTGCTGGGGCGGTCACTCCATCAACCCCACTGAGTATCAGTACACCCGTGAAGTAGGTAACGAGCTTGGTCTTCGTGAGCTGAACATCTGTACCGGTTGTGGTCCTGGCGCGATGGAAGGCCCGATGAAAGGCGCAGCGATTGGCCACGCCAAGCAGCGTTATACCCACCAGCGCTATCTAGGCCTGACTGAACCGTCCATCATTGCTGCTGAGCCGCCAAACCCTATCGTTAATGAACTGGTCATCATGCCAGACATTGAAAAGCGTCTTGAGGCGTTTGTGCGTATCGCTCACGGTATTGTCATTTTCCCTGGTGGCCCGGGTACAGCCGAAGAGCTACTCTACATACTGGGCATCATGATGCACCCGAATAATACTGAGCAGCCGATGCCAATCGTGTTAACGGGTCCAAAAGAGAGTGAAGCGTATTTCCGCTCTATTGATGAGTTTGTGCGCTCGACACTCGGTGAGGAAGCCACCAAATACTACGAGATCATCATTGCTGACCCAGAAAAAGCCGCCAAGATCATGAAGCAGGCCATGCCAGCAGTAAAAGAACACCGCAAGAAAAATGGCGACGCCTACAGTTACAACTGGTCACTGCATATCGAGCCGGAGTTCCAACTGCCATTCGATCCAACCCACGAGAACATGGCTGGACTCGATCTTCATCTGAATCAGCGCCCAGAAAACTTGGCGGCAGCACTGCGTCAAGCCTTCTCAGGCATCGTCGCTGGTAATGTGAAAGCAGAGGGTATCCGAGAAATTGAGCGCCATGGACCATTTATGATTGATGGAGACAAAGCCTTGATGAAGAAAATGGACAAACTGCTCAGCGATTTTGTGACTCAACAGCGCATGAAACTACCGGGTTCTGAGTACATTCCGTGTTATCGCATCGCGAATGGCGAATAAAACCTGAAACTCAGTAGCGTTTTATTTACAATAAAGCCACGTTTCCTCGTGGCTTTAATTTTATGTCAATTCATCTTGTTATCATCGATGCTCTAAACCTGATCCGCCGAGTCCATGCGGTGCAACCCGATCCCACTGACATAGAAAGAACCATACAGACTACCTCTCGTACACTACGCCGCATCGTTGATGAAGCGCAACCGACGCATATTATTGCGGTATTCGATCACCACGAACAAGACAGAGGCTGGCGCGGGGACATCCTGCCTGAATACAAGCAGAACAGAAAGCCAATGCCAGAGCCGCTCTACAATGGTCTAGATAAAATCCAAGATGCGTGGTGGCAGCTCGGTATTGATTCACTGCTCTCCGAAGGCGATGAAGCGGATGACTTGGTAGCAACACTTGCCGTTAAAGTTGCCAGTCATGGTGAGAAAGTCACGATTATCTCGACCGACAAAGGTTATTGCCAACTGCTCTCCCCGACTCTACAGATACGAGATTACTTCCAACATCGCTGGCTGGATGCGCCTTTCATTGAGCAAGAATTTGGCGTAAAACCAGAACAGCTTTCCGATTACTGGGGACTAACAGGCGTGAGTTCGTCACAGGTACCAGGCGTTGCTGGAGTTGGCCCAAAGGCAGCAAAAGAGATTTTGACCACGTACAACGACATTGAGTCGGCGTATGCCTCTGATGAGCTTGCAGCTAAATATCGTAAGAAGCTCGATGAGCACATCGAGATGGCGAGAAAATCAAAGCAAGTATCGGCACTCAAAACAGATATTGAGCTCGGTTTTAATCTGCAGGATATTCGATTTGAAGGCCTAGGCACGAATACCTAGACCTTTTAGAGACGCTCTAAACCAAATTAGTATGGTGAGATATTGGATAGCACTTGAATATGCACCGTGATTTCCTCACGGTCATGGTACAAGTGCTTCGCTTGCAGCTTGAACTTCACCTTGTTCTCAATCAGGAAGATCTTTAGGTTCTCAATGTCTTGTAGAACCTCATCATAACGACCTTTCATTGGCAGTTTAAGGTTGAAGATCGTCTCTTTCGCCCAGCCACGAATCAACCACTCACCCATTAACTGTGCAACGCGAGACGGCTTCTCGATCATGTCACACACCAACCAAGTGACGTTCTTGCGCGGTGGCTCAAACTTAAAGCCATCTTCTTGATGGTGCTTAACTTGACCAGTTTCCATTAGGCTATCTGCCATCATGCCATTATCAATCGCATGGACGAACATAGAGCGGCGAACCAACTGATACGTCCACCCACCAGGACACGCACCAAGGTCAACACCCCACATGCCTGATGCTAAGCGCTCATCCCACTCTTCTTTGGGAATGAACACGTGAAATGCTTCTTCTAGCTTTAACGTTGAGCGGCTTGGCGCATCTGCCGGGAACTTAAGACGTGGAATGCCCATAAAGAACGCAGAGTTGTTGTTCGGGTGAGAGTAACCCACATAACAATGACCCGGTGCGATAAAGCAGATGTGTAATACCGGCTTTTTAGCATGCTCTTTATTAAACAAGTAACCCTTGCCACGCATCGCTTGACGCACTGGCACGGTAAACTTACGGCAGAACTTGAGCAGCTCTTTCGCTTCGTTGGTGTCTGGAGTCTCAATACGGATATCGCCACAACGAGGGAAGCCTTCCACTTCATCGAGCGCAGCAAGTAGCGGAGAAATGCGATCATCGGATGGCAGAGCTTCAAGCTCGCTAGCAATCGCAAACATTTGACGAGCGAAGATAAGCGATTGGAAATCAATATCGCGGATAAGCCTGTCCGCATCACCGTCTTGGTAACACTCAAAAATCACGTAGCCTGAGTTGTTTTTGACTCGCGGGAAGCCGAATACCTCTAGGGCTGTCGCTTTGTCTTGAATTTCGCCTGCACACTCTTTCTCGAACCCAGAGCGGCAATAAAGCATTACCTGTTTCACTGATTGACTCCATCTTTGTTTGTTTCGTCAGTCATCTGATATCCAGCATAAGCGAGGAACCCCCAACCTATCATAAACATCACCCCGCCCAGTGGAGTAATGGGACCAAACCACTTCACTCCTGTTAGCGCTAGGGCGTATAGACTACCGCTAAAGAAAAGGATGCCGATGATAAAGCAAATCGCGGCGCGATGAAATGCCTTTTGCGCTTTCTCTGCCCGGCTATGTAATGCAAAAAGCGCACATAACAACAGTGCTAGGGTATGGATAAACTGATAGGTCACACCCGTTTCGAAAACGCCCAGAAGATAAGGCGACAGAAAGCTTTTAAGGCCATGAGCCGCAAATGCCCCTAGCCCGACACTAAGAAGTCCCGACAACGCAGCAATAATAATGAGTGTACGACTACGCACTGGCTTCTTCCATATCATTGATGCCTTTAATAAACAGCGCTAAACGATCGGCGGCCATTTGGCGGTTTTGCGCTTCGGTGAAACCCGACGATTTTCTTGGTTTAAAGCTGTGGTCGCCATCGGGTACAAAGCTCACTTCGACCTTATCTGAAAGAATAAAGTCTGCAAATTCTTCTTGCTTACCAAAGGTGTCACGCTCACCTTGTAAGATAAGACATGGCTTTGTCATCGTCGCCAAGTGGTCGCCTTTGAAGTTTTCTGGCTTACCCGGCGGGTGAAAAGGAAAGCCTAAACAGGCAATTGATTTCACTAGTTCGTGCTCAGAGAGCAGTGACGCCATTCGTCCGCCCATCGACTTGCCACCAATGACAATAGGCGCGCCGTTAGCAACGTGCTCTATTACCTCTGTCATCGCCTCAAGTAGCTTTGGCGCGCGATCTGGCGGTCGCTTTTTGCCGTCTTCTGCACGTTTCACCATGTAAGGGAAGTTGAACCTGACAACGCGGATACCCTTTGTAGATAAACGAGCAGCCATATCTTGCATAAAGTCATGCTCCATACCCGCGCCAGCACCATGAGCAAATAAAAACAGCGGACCGCGCTCTGGTCCATCAATAATAAGCTTAGTCATCTAATAATACCTCTTGCTCACTTTGTGCTTTAGCTAGCATCCAATCTCTGAATGTAGCGATTCGTCCCATGTCGGCCTGTTTATCATGGCACACTACATAGAACGCATTTTTACTGACCAATACTTCATCAAATGGCGCAATAAGTCGACCAGCATCCAGCTCTGGCTGAGCGAGAACATTATTTCCTAATGCAATGCCTTGGCCGTGTGCTGCGGCTTGCAGAACCATAGTGGAGTGACTGAAGATCGGACCATGATTGACGTTCACGCCTTCAAGGTTATTTTGTTTAGTAAACTGCTTCCAGTCTTTACGCGAGGTATCATGCAGCAATGTGTGCTTAGAGAGATCTTCAAGCGTATTGAGTGGTTTAGAGCCGAGCAAAAGAGCGGGGGCACACAAGGGAACCAAAAACTCTTGATACAGTTTGTCAGCACGCAGTCCCGGCCAGTTGCCGCGACCGTAGTAAATCGCAACGTCAACGTCGTCGGTTAACGACCCTTCATCCATATCCACCGCTTTAATACGCACATCGATATCAGGCTCTTGCTCATTAAAGTCAGCGAGGCGAGGCACAAGCCACTGAATGGCAAAGCTAGGTGGTAAGCTGATGGTCAGAGCGCCCTTCTCACTGCGCTCTAGCACCTTATCGGTCGCTTCGGCCAAAGATGTGAAAATATCTTTGATATCAAGAAAGTAGCTTTGGCCTTCTTCGGTAAGTAGCAACGAGCGATTTCGACGGCGAAACAGCTTTAGACCTAAAAATTCTTCAAGCGCTTTGATTTGATGACTGACTGCCGCTTGAGTAACAAACAGCTCTTCCGCCGCTCGAGTAAAACTCAAATGGCGCGCGGCGGCCTCAAAAACTTTGAGCGAATTGAGGGGAGGCAAACGTCTCGACATAACGACTCTCCAATGCATTAGTTTTTTTAATCTGAAACATTATAATTTGTCCATTGCCGAACAGCCAGAGAAATTCTATATTTCACCCCGTAAACGCGAGTCTGAACGGCTCGGTTCTCTCTAGAACCGATTGACTTGCGCTTGCGATGTTGTGTTTGCAATCTCGATTTTCGAGTTAGGTAGAATTCTACCACCACACCTTGGCTAGTTATCCCCTAGTTGATGTGTGTACTTCCTGTATTTTTGACCTGTCTGTCAAATTTTCTTACACCGCCTATATGGCGGTGTTTTTTTATCTAAATTTTATTCACTTACTCAGTGATAAATTGTCCCATAAAAAAACGGCCACCCAAGGTGACCGCTTTCTATAGTTTTGTTAATAGCTGAGCTAATCGTTTTTCGTCGGATTAGTCTTACAGACCTGCATCAGCAAAGACTTGATTCACAATCTCTTGTGCTTCAGCTTCGATCTGTTTTAGGTGCTCATCACCCTTAAAGCTTTCGCAGTAGATTTTGTAGATATCTTCTGTGCCTGAAGGACGCGCAGCAAACCAACCATTTGCCGTCGTCACTTTAAGACCGCCGATGGCTGCACCGTTACCAGGAGCGTGAGTTAGACGAGCGGTAATCGCATCGCCAGCCAGTGTTTCCGCCGATACCATTTCTGGTGACAACTTCTTAAGTACGTTCTTCTGCTCTGTATTTGCCACAGCTTGAATACGATTGTACTTAGACTCGCCGTGTTTAGCCGCTAGCTCTTCATAGTACTGCTGTGGGTTCTTACCCGTTACCGCGGTAATTTCTGCTGCTAACAGGCAAAGAATGATGCCATCTTTGTCTGTTGACCAAGGCGTACCATCTTTACGAAGGAAAGACGCACCAGCACTCTCTTCACCACCAAAGCCAAACTCACCGTTATAAAGGCCATCAACAAACCACTTGAAGCCAACTGGCACTTCGCACAGTGTACGGCCAAGGTCAGCAACAACACGGTCAATCAGTGCACTTGATACCAGCGTCTTGCCCACAGCAACATCATCACGCCATTCGCTGCGATGACGGTATAGGTAATCGATACATACTGCTAGGTAGTGATTCGGATTCATTAGACCTTTTGGTGTGACGATACCATGACGGTCATAATCTGGGTCATTACCAAATGCCAAATCATAATCATCTTTAAGCGCTAGAAGGCCTGCCATTGCATATGGCGATGAGCAGTCCATACGAACCACACCATCTTTATCAAGCGACATGAATTGGAACGATGGATCAACGGCTTCACTTACCAAGGTTAGATCTAGGTCGTACGCTGCACCAATTTGACGCCAGTAGTCGATGCCTGAACCGCCCAATGGATCAACACCAATCTTAAGGCCTGCTTTTTGAATCGCTTCCATATCGATAACGTTGACTAGGTCATCAATATAAGGCTTCACCAAGTCACGCTCTTCAAACAAATCATCCGCTTTAGCAACCGCGATAGGTAGACGCTTCACATCTTTCATCTCGTTGCTGATGATTTCGTTAGCACGATCTTCAATCGCTTGAGTGAGCTCTGCTTCAGCAGGACCACCGTGAGTTGGGTTGTATTTGATACCACCATCTTGCGGTGGATTGTGCGAAGGTGTGATCACAATGCCATCGGCTTTTTTATCGCTCATTAGATTGTGCGTTAAAATCGCATGTGAGATACCTGGTGTTGGCGTGTAGCCGTTATCTACTTGCGCAATAACATGAACACCATTCGCAACCAATACTTCAACCACAGTCGCGAACGCTGGCTCAGACAAGGCGTGGGTATCTTTACCCACAAACAGTGAGCCTGTCGTGCCTTTCTCTGCGCGCACTTCTGCTACCGCTTGTGCAATAGCAAGAATGTGGTTTTCGTTAAACGTCGCTTTGTCCGCGCTGCCGCGGTGACCAGAGGTGCCAAACTGAACACTTTGTGCCGTGTTATCCGCTTCTGGTTGAATTAGGAAATAATTGGATACTAGCGCTGGAATGTTATGAAGGTCTTGTTGCAAAGCCTTCTGGCCCGCGCGTGGGTGTATAGCCATAACTGACGTCCTTTCAAATTTAAGCTTAAAAATACAAAAAACCTCATAATACTCGTTTAAGTTTGAACATTATGAGGTTTAAATCGAAAATCTTAGATAGAAGCCGTGACTTTCTCGATGAGCTCAGCGGGGAACTCCATCATGGTCATCACCTGTTCGACCATCTGCCTTTTGCGGCTAGTATTGGTGTTGGTAATCACCCAAAGCGGCGTATTTGGAATGGCTTTTGGCTTGGTCGTATTACCGCTTTCTAGTAGCGTCGCTTCATTGTTTGCGAAGTAGACTCGCTTGCGGCCTTTTACTTGTGTCGCCTCAGAAAAGCTTTCTGGGTTCAAGCGATGCAACGTAGATAGCACCAGCATAAAGCGATCAATGGCTTTTTTCAGTCCAGCGAATTCGTCAGAAATCAGTAGAGAGCGCATCTCTTTTACTGAATCAACGGTTTCTGCTTTTGGTGCCTGTTTACTCACGACAATCGTCTTAGCGGCAGCGGGCCTCTGTTCCGTCTCGGCTGCATCTACCTTTAATAAACGTCGTAAGATATCTGAAGCACTTTCGCCAATGTGGTGGGTCTGGCTTGCAATGTAACGGTATAGATCCTCATCAACCTCAATTGTTTTCATTCGCTTTTCACAATCTCTATGTTTAAACTCTGGATGATTATAACGAGTTCCGCGATGAACCTCCACGTTAAACACATCACGAATAACAGAAAATGTCAGCTTTATTAAACTACAAAAGAGAAGGTCAAGGTACACCAGTCGTTCTAATCCATGGACTGTTTGGTGACTTGAATAATCTTGGCGTGCTCGCCAGAGAACTGAAACAGGATCATGATGTCATTAGTGTTGATCTCAGAAATCATGGTCGCTCATTTCATAGTAACGATCACGATTATGCATTAATGGCGAGTGATATCATCACGTTACTAGAAGATCTCAACGTCGAAAGGCCTATTATTATCGGCCACTCAATGGGCGGCAAAGTCGCCATGAAACTGTGTGACTTTGATTACCCGATTGAGAAGCTTGTGGTGATGGACATGTCCCCAGTTAAATACACCATCCGCCGTCACGATAATGTGCTCGCCGGCCTCAACGCAGTCTGTCAGCAAACTCCGAAGACTCGCGTCGACGCCATGGCAGTCATGAGTGAACATATTGAAATAGAGGGCGTGCGTCAGTTCTTGGGTAAGTCACTATACAATGCAGGTGAGCATATGGAGTGGCGCTTTAACCTTAAAGGGTTGGAGAAAAATTACTGGAACATTCTAGACTGGCAGCCAATCAGCAAAACCGACACACCCGTTTTGTTTCTTAAAGGTGCGGATTCCGATTACCTGCAAGTCGATCATCAAGCACAAGTACAACAGCAGTTTGCGCAAGTTAAGGTGCACATTGTTGCCAATACCGGACACTGGCTGCATGCAGAAAAGCCTAACGAAGTGCTACGTGCGATACGCAAATTCATTTAATTTTGACCTACATCGTAAGCAGGTTGATTTCCATGGATTAACTTTACCGAGCAACAATGGTATAGTTCCGCGCAAGCATATTGGCACAAAGGAATACCATGCTTTACGACTATATAGATAAACTCGAGTCCATTGGTTTGGATCTGTTGTTTGCATCGATCTTTTTTCTGATCGGCATGGCAATCAAAGATGTACTAAAACAAGGCAATGTCCCGGTGTTTGGTCGACGTATTGTGTGGCTTGTACTGTTCTTAGGCTGTGCAGGTTTTGTCGCGAAAGGCATTATTCAGCTAAGCTGGGAAGGTACAGGACTAGGCTAATTACCTCCATTCCTGAGTCCAACGAAGACAGATAAAAAGGTACTGAATTTATGGCAAGTGTAGGTCTATTCTTTGGTAGCGATACTGGCAACACAGAAGCTATTGCAAAGATGATCCAAAAACAATTGGGTAAACAGCTCGTTCACGTTCAAGACATTGCTAAAAGCAGCAAAGAAGACATCGACAACTTCGATCTTCTTCTACTTGGCATCCCAACTTGGTACTACGGCGAAGCACAAGCAGATTGGGATGACTTCTTCCCAGAACTTGAAGGCATCGACTTCTCAACTAAGCTAGTAGCTATTTTTGGCTGTGGTGACCAAGAAGATTACGCAGAGTATTTCTGTGATGCGATGGGCACAGTGCGTGACATCGTTGAAGCGAAAGGCGGCACGATCATCGGCTACACACCAACTGAAGGTTACGAGTTTGAAGCATCTAAAGCGCTAGTTGAGGGTGATGAATCTCAATTTGTTGGTCTATGTATCGATGAAGATCGCCAGCCAGAGCTTACTGACGAACGCGTATCAAACTGGACTAAGCAGATTTACGAAGAGATGTGCCTAGCTGAGCTAGAAGACTAATCTCTACGCTTTAAAAAAACCTCCTAACGGAGGTTTTTTTGTATCTGAATATGGCAACAACAAACCTTACGTCTAGGCATTAACCGACTCTGACTCCACATCCCGGAACTGCGCCTTTTTACGAATGTAGAGCTTACGCTGGATAGTCGACACTATCTCACCTTTGTCATTTTGAATATGACTGACAAACTCAGGAAAACACTTCTCACCTGTCTGAGTGCTCTTCAAAATGTCCTCTAGCATATCTTGGCTAATGACAAACTCTGCCCGCAAATCAGAAAACCCCGGCTTAATGAAGTCAATGCTCGCTTCCTTATCCCAAACATAATATTGCTCACGTAAAATCCCCATTAACATCAATGAGTAAATAGGATCCGTCATTGAAAAAATGCTGCCACCAAACTGAGAACGATTGGCGTTTTTGTTCCACCATCGCAATTTCAAACGCACTTTGACACTGCGAAAATCATCACTGATCTCCTCTATACGGATGCCCGCTCCCCAAAAAGGTGGCCAGATGTTCAGCGCGAACTTAACGTACTTAGGTTTGTATATTTTGGCGAGTCGTTTATCCATCTGATTCATCCATTACTGCAAGTCCATTAAATGTAAACAGATTGTAACTGGTCAGACGTGTTTGTAAAGTGACACAGTTCCACTTCTATGTTAATAGTTAGTAACCCTTTGAACTTCACGGTTTATTGTTACGCGCTAGTACCCTATAATGGACGGATACATGAAATCTGTTTATTGCTGCAGATCATCACAGGAAAGTTTATGTCAGACAATAACAAGGCACTTAAGGACGCGGGACTGAAGGTCACGTTGCCTCGACTAAAAATTTTAGAAGTACTGCAGAAGCCAGAGTACCAACACATTAGCGCAGAAGACTTGTATAAAAAGCTTATCGACCTTGGCGAAGAGATCGGTCTAGCGACAGTTTATCGCGTACTTAACCAATTTGATGATGCTGGCATTGTTACTCGCCACCACTTTGAAGGTGGTAAGTCAGTATTTGAACTATCAACTCAACATCACCACGACCATCTAGTCTGCCTAGACTGTGGTGAAGTGATTGAATTCTCTGATGACCTTATCGAGACTCGTCAGCAAGAGATCGCAGCGAAATACAACATTGAGCTGACTAACCACAGCTTATACCTATATGGTAAGTGTATTGGCGGTGCGTGTAAGACTGACCCTAAGGCACATAAGCCTAAGTAAGTCTTTATTTTGATACAAAAACCAGCCTAATGGCTGGTTTTTGTGGGTTGGGTTTGGTGAGTGCTGTTTTTTACCCCTCCTAGCCTCCCGGCTACGCGCCCCGCTTTTAAGGGGAGGGACTATAGGCTCGCTGCGCATCGCCTTATAAAAAGTGCAATGTTACGTTAGTAACGAGCAGTGGTTCTCCCCCTTAATAAGGGGGAGTTAGAGGGAGTAAGCTCTACAAGCTCTTAAACCTACTTCCCTTCAATCTTCGCCCAAGTATCACGAAGACCAACCGTACGGTTAAAAACCAAAGACTCAGCAGTAGAATCTTTAGAATCCGCACAGAAGTAACCCATACGCTCAAACTGGTAACCTTGCTCCGCTTTCGCTACTGCCAAGCTTGGCTCAACGAAGCCGTTAATTACAACCAGTGAATCTGGGTTGATGGTTTCAGCAAAGTTATCTGCCGCTGCCGGGTTTGCTACGGTAAACAGACGATCGTATTGACGAATCTCTGCAGGAAGACCTTTATCCGCTGATACCCAATGGATAACGCCTTTCACTTTACGGCCGTCTGCTGGGTTTTTACCTAGCGTTTCTGGATCGTAGCTACAGAAGATAGTCGTGATATTACCCGCGTCATCTTTCTCTATACGCTCAGCTTTGATCACATACGCGCCACGTAGACGAACTTCTTTACCTAGCACCAAACGCTTGTACTTCTTGTTCGCTTCTTCGCGGAAGTCTTCACGTTCAATCCAAACTTCACGAGTAAATGGAACTTCGCGAGTACCCATTTCTTCTTTATTTGGATGGTTAGCAAGCGTTAACGTCTCACCTTCGCCTTCGTAGTTTTCGATAACAATCTTAACAGGGTCAAGTACCGCCATCGCACGAGGTGCGTTCTCGTTGAGGTCTTCACGAATACAGGATTCTAGAGAACCAAACTCGATCATGTTTTCCTGCTTAGTCACACCAATACGCTTACAGAACTCACGAATTGATGAAGGAGTAAAGCCGCGGCGACGCAGACCAGAGATCGTCGGCATGCGTGGGTCATCCCAACCGTGAACCAATTTCTCAGTTACAAGTTGGTTTAGCTTGCGCTTAGACATCACTGTGTATTCAAGGTTTAGTCGGCTGAACTCATACTGACGAGGCTGACAATCGATAGTGATGTTCTCAAGTACCCAATCGTATAGACGACGGTTGTCTTGGAACTCAAGCGTACATAGTGAGTGCGTAATGCCTTCTAGCGCATCTGAGATACAGTGAGTGAAGTCATACATCGGATAGATGCACCACTTGTCACCTGTTTGATGGTGTTCAGCAAAGCGAACACGATATAGAACAGGATCGCGCATCACCATGAACGATGAGCCCATATCGATTTTTGCACGTAGACATGCCGTAGCTTCTTTGAAGCCGCCGTCACGCATTTTCTCAAACAGCGCTAGGTTTTCTTCAATTGAACGGTCGCGGTAAGGGCTTGGCTTACCTGGTGCGGTTAGCGTACCACGGTACTCGCGGATCTGCTCTGGACTTAGCTCGTCAACGTACGCTAAGCCTTTGTTAATTAATTCAACCGCATACTCGTAGAGCTTGTCGAAGTAGTTTGATGAATAGCACACTTCACCAGACCAATCGAAGCCCAACCAGCTTACATCATTCTTAATTGACTCAACGTATTCAACGTCTTCTTTTTCAGGGTTGGTGTCATCAAAGCGCAAGTTGCACTGACCCTGATAGTCCTGAGCAATACCGAAGTTCAAACAAATAGATTTTGCGTGACCGATGTGCAGGTAGCCATTTGGCTCCGGCGGGAAACGAGTATGCACGCTAGTATGCTTGCCATCCGCTAAATCTTTATCAATGATTTGGCGAATAAAGTTCGATGGACGAGCCTCAGCTTCACTCATCTATAACACCTCTATGTTTTAAGTATTGTCAGATATATAAACGCTAATGATCCACAATTCTTTGAGAAACCTCAACAAGAACTCGCATTTTCATTAGATTATTTTAGTACTGATTTATAGACAGGTGTAGTGGTCAACAAATTCCGGACACTAACTTAAGCCGATTTTCGGCAGTAACTGGCGATAGCCCATCATTTGCTTGATGAGGCCGTTGCCTATTGTAGTAATCCATCAAGTAATAGCTGATATCCTTCTTTGCCTGAGTTTGGGTCAGGTATCCAGTAGCTGGTATCCATTCGGTTTTTAAGCTTCTAAATAGCCTCTCCATAGGAGCATTATCCCAGCAGTTACCTCGACGACTCATGCTCTGAGTTATGCGATATCGCCAAAGCCTTTGACGGTATTTAAGGCTACTGTATTGGCTTCCTTGGTCTGAGTGGAACATCACGTTGCTAGGCCGTCCTCGTTGTTCCCAAGCCATATCCAAAGCTTTGCAAGTCAACTCTGCGTTGGGTTTGTCTGATAGCGCCCAACCCACTACTCTGCGACTAAATAAGTCGAGTACAACAGCCAGATAACTCCACTTTGAACCGGATCAGATGTAGTAATATCGCCACACCAAACGTCATTTGGAGTGGAAACTGAGAACTCACGCTTCAATCGATTGGGGATATCTGGTCGCTCTAGCTTAGCTTGCTTATAGCGATGCGAGCCTGGTTGTTTGCTCATCAGCCCGGCTTCTTGCATAAGCTTGCGTACTTTGAAGCGTCCGACATCGAAGCCTTCAGACTGCAGCATAGAAGCAAGAGTCCGACTTCCGGCAGAGCCACGACTCATGTTAAAGAGCTGCTTAACTCGGCTGACTAACCGAATACGATTGGCATCCGGCTTTCGTTGTTTAAACTCGTAGTAGCAGGAAGAAGCTACATCGAACAGCTCACAAAGAACTTTGACCGGTTCATGCTCCCTCAACTGGTCAATTAGCGAGAACGTTCGAGTTCGTCCGACATTAAGAGAGCTGTGGCCTTTTTTAGTATGGATTTTTCTCTTTCCAAGCGATTAATCCTAGCTTCTAACTCTTGGATCTTCTGCTGTTCTGGCGTTAGAGCTTTAACCGCTGGCGTTTCTCCGCCGCGCTCAATCTTTAGTTGATCTACCCAGCGTCGTAAGGCTGTATCGCCGATATCTAAGGATCGTGCCGCCTCAGATATTGAGTAACCTTGATCAAGAACCAAGCTTGCGGCATCTACTTTGAACTCAGGAGAAAATGTACGTCGTTGTCGTTTTGTCATTGAACACCTCATTTACGGTGGAGACTTTACCACCTAATTTGGTGTCCGGGATCATTAAACCACTACAAGGTGATTCGCAAGGTTCGGAAGGCATAAAAAAAGCCTCTCGGGAGAGAGGCTTTGGTATGGAAGTCAATGAGTCAGAGAGTGATTATGGCAGTTTCACTTCTGATAGGTCTTCACCAGCGCCGATAGACTTCATTTCGCCAGCGATGATTTCTGCTAGAGGGCCAAGGATAACTTGTAGGTTGTTTTCACCTAGTTTAACCACACCTTTAGCACCTAGTTTCTTAAGAACCTTCTCGTCAGCAACAGAGCGGTCTTTAAGCGTTAGACGTAGACGAGTGATACAAGCATCGATAGACGTTAGGTTATCGTGACCACCTAGAGCTTTTAGGTATTGGCGAGCTAGGTCACCGCTTTTGCCTTCACCAGCTGCAACTTCTACTGCTTCGTCATCGTCTTCACGACCAGGCGACTTCAGGTTGAATGCGCGGATTGCGAAGCTGAATGTGAAGAAGTATAGAGCACCGAATGCTAGACCGATTAGTAGTAGTACGAATGGCTTAGTTGCTAGACCCCAGTTTAGGATAAAGTCGATTAGACCTGCAGAGAAGCCGAAGCCGTGTAGCGTACCGAACATGTTAGCAACCACTAGAGCAAGACCAGTAAATACTGCGTGCATTGCGTATAGAGCTGGAGCTAGGAATACGAACATGAATTCTAGTGGCTCAGTGATACCTGTTAGGAAAGAACAGAAAGCTACTGAGAATAGAGCGCCACCAACTTGGCTGCGTTTTTCAGCTGGTGCTGCTAGGTACATTGCTAGTGCCGCACCTGGTAGACCAAACATCATTACAGGGAAGAAGCCGTTCATGAATACGCCAGCGCCTTTGTCGCCGCCGAAGTAGCGGTGTAGGTCACCAGACTTAACTGTTTCAGTTACTTCTTTCACTGTTGCAGTGATTTCAGGCGTTACTGAGTTAGCAAATTCGAATGTGTGAGACTGACCAGCGACTAGAGTCTTAGCAAGAGCAGGGTCAACACAAAGCTGTTGTAGTGCAGGAAGTGCTTGACCAGCAGCTTGAGCGCCAGTTACTAGAACTTCTTGACATGTACCCATGCCGAACCAGAAGTACGAGTTTAGTACGTGGTGTAGACCTACAGGGATAAGTGCACGGTTGAGTGTACCGTATACGAATTGGCCAACTGCGCCAGATGTAGATACTGCATGTGCTAGCGCGTCTAGGCCACCTTGGATTGAAGGCCAAACCACACCGGATACCGCACCTGCGACTAGAGCAAACAGACCTGCCATGATAGGTACAAGTCGCTTACCAGAGAAGAATGCTAGCCACTCAGGCAGACGAGTTGCGTGGAACGCGTTGTAACAGTGACCTGCGATGATACCTGCGAAGATACCGCCGAAGAACGACATGTTTACGTCAGCGTTGATAGTTGTTGCTGTTGCTGTCAGTACGAAGTAAGCAACCGCACCAGCAAGACCTGCTGCACCGTTACCATCTTTAGAAAGACCAATTGCAATACCTAGACCGAAAAGAAGAGGCAATTGGCCGAAGATCGCACCACCAGCTTGTGCCATAAATGGAATGTCTAAAAGGTCGCCTTGACCCAAACGTAGTAGAAGCGCCGCAATTGGTAGCGTTGCGATAGGTAGCATCAATGCCTTACCTAGCTTCTGCGCATATCCTAGAATATTCACCTTAAGTTCCCCCTATAGGATTTAAATTTTTGGACGACTTATTTTAGCCGTTCAATTTAGTCCTATTCAGTGTATGGAATTAAATTCGCCCCGCAAATTAAAACCTTATCAATTGTGATCCTAATCACCAGTTTTTGCCAAAATACAGGCTTTTTGCTAGCGAGATCATAAAACTTATTTTATCATACGAAAAAATAGCCAAATCTAAGTAGGATTCTGGCCATGAGAGTTGCAAACACAAGCAGTTAAATTGCGATATAAATCAAGTTTTATACCGTATTAAAACGCTAAAAAACGATAATAACTCTCATGTAATCATTGAGTTACTTTGATTACTTTAACTATTTACAACTTGCTGACTAAAAATTTGTTTCGTTACTAAGAGCTATAAATCAATATGATTCAAGCACTGCGTCGTAACGGGCTAGAGAGAATACAACACAAGGATTCACTAACTATGTATGCATTAACGAACGGTAAGGTCTTCACAGGTACTGATGTTCTGACCAATCATGCGGTGATCATTGATGGCGACACCATCCAATCTATCGTCCACGAATCAGAGCTGTCTGCCTCTATTGAGCGTATCGACCTTAACGGTGCGAACCTAAGCCCAGGTTTCATTGACCTACAGCTCAACGGATGTGGTGGTGTGATGTTTAATGACGAGATCACAGCAGAAACCATTCATATCATGCATAGAGCCAACCTAAAATCTGGTTGTACTAGCTTCCTACCAACGCTTATCACATCTTCTGATGAGAACATGCGTCAAGCTCTATCCGCGGCGCGCGACTACCACAACCAGTACCAAAATCACTCTCTAGGTCTGCACCTTGAAGGTCCTTACCTAAATGTAGCGAAAAAAGGCATCCACAGCCCGGACTTCATTCGCCAATCTGATGAAGCGATGATTGATTTGATCTGCGAGCACCGTGATTTGGTTGCCAAAGTAACGCTAGCGCCTGAGCAAAATGCTCCAGAGCATATCGAGAAGCTTCGTGACGCAGGTATTGTTGTCTCTATCGGTCACACCAACGCCACTTATGAAGAAGCGCGTAAAGGTTTTGATGCAGGTATCACATTCGCCACTCACCTGTTCAATGCGATGACGCCAATGACAGGCCGCGAACCCGGTGTTGTAGGTGCAATCTACGACTCATCTGACGTATACGCGGGCATCATTGCTGATGGTTTCCACGTGGATTACGCTAATATTCGCATCGCGCATAAAGTGAAGGGTGAAAAGCTCGTATTAGTGACGGATGCCACAGCTCCAGCGGGTGCTGACATGGAATACTTTATTTTTGTCGGTAAGAAAGTATATTACAAAGATGGTAAGTGCGTAGATGAAAACGGCACCCTAGGTGGCAGCGCACTGACCATGATAGAAGCGGTTCAAAATACAGTTGAACACGCTGGTATCGCTTTGGACGAAGCTCTTCGCATGGCAACGCTCTACCCAGCAAAAGCCATGGGGGTCGACAATAAACTTGGTCGCATCAGAAACGGCATGGTGGCTAACCTGACGGTATTTGATAGAGACTTCAATGTTCAAGGCACGGTTGTTAACGGACAATACGAGCAAAATTAAGCATGAATGGCGGACAAATAGGTAACGTAGATTTAGTAAAACAACTCAATAGCGCAGCGGTTTACCGTTTGATAGACCAGCAAGGGCCTATTTCGCGTATTCAAGTTGCAGATGTCAGCCAGCTGGCGCCTGCGAGCGTTACCAAAATTACCCGCCAACTGCTTGAGCGCGGCCTCATTAAAGAGGTCGCTCAGCAAGCTTCAACCGGCGGCCGTCGCGCTATCTCCCTCACAACCGCTGTGGAGCCATTTCACTCAGTAGCGGTTCGCTTAGGTCGAGACTACATCTCATTTTCTTTGTATGACCTAGGTGGCAAAGAGCTCGCGTTTTCTCACAAAGAGCTGTACTACACCAATCAAAACGAGCTAAGCGAAGGCTTACTTGTTGAGCTGCGTGAGTTCCTAAAAGAGCACAGCCCTAAAATCGAACAGTTGATTGCTATTGGCGTCACTCTGCCTGGTTTGGTTAACCCGACAACAGGTGTGGTCGAGTACGTACCGAATACCGACATCGATAAACTTGAGCTCGCCGATCTGGTCAAACAGCATTTCAAAGTCGAGTGTTTTGTTGGTAACGATGTGCGTGGCCTTGCGCTAGCCGAACATTACTTTGGTGCGAGCCGCGATTGCCAAGATTCAATCCTGGTCAGTGTTCACCGTGGTACCGGTGCAGGTATTATCGTTAACGGTCAAGTATTCCTAGGCCATAACCGCAACGTCGGTGAAATTGGGCACATCCAAATTGATCCGCTCGGTGAGCAATGTCAATGTGGCAACTTTGGCTGTCTTGAAACAGTCGCATCAAATCCTTCTATCGTTAAGCGCGTGCGCACACTGATCGATCAAGGCTACGAGTCAACACTGGCGCTCAAAGAGCACATCACCATTGAAGATATCTGCTCACACGCACTCAATGGTGACGAACTGGCGAAACAAAGCCTGGTTCGCGTGGGCAACCAGCTCGGTAAAGCCATTGCCATCACGATTAACTTGTTCAATCCACAAAAAGTGATCATCGCTGGTGACATCACCATGGCGAAAGACATTGTATTCCCGGCTATTCGTCGTAACGTTGAAAACCAATCTCTGACGACCTTCCACACTGACCTTCCGATTGTGGCGTCTGAAATTGATAAGCAACCAACGATGGGCGCTTTTGCGATGATCAAGCGAGCTATGCTTAACGGCGTTTTGTTACAAAAACTCCTTGAAGATTGAACAAATGTTGCGAAATAACTCAGCACGCTGAAGACAATTTCGAGTAGAATATAGGCCGCACAATCGTGCGGTCTTTTTTATCGTGGATAGTTAATAAAAAATATATGGAATTAATTCTCATCACTGTCGCCTTCGTCGCAGGCTTTCTCGCACTCAAATGCCAACTCCCCCCTTTAGTGGGCTTCCTGCTCGCTGGTTTCCTTTTGCATGACTTTGGCTTTGAGTCGACCCCCACTATTACCACTCTTGCCGATCTTGGTGTGACGCTATTGCTGTTTACCATTGGCCTGAAGCTCGATATTAAGACCTTACTGTCCAAAGAGATATGGGCAGGTGCCACAGTGCATAACTTACTGTCCACATTATTGTTCGCACTGTTATTGCTGGGGCTTAAGTTCCTAGGAGTGACTAGCCTTGCCAGCCTAGACATCAACCAACTCATTCTGCTTGGCTTTGCCCTATCCTTCTCGAGTACCGTATTTGCCGTCAAAACCTTGCAGGAAAAAGGCGAAATGAACGCTACCTACGGCACGCTCGCTATCGGTATCTTGGTTATGCAAGATATCTTCGCGGTGGTTTTCTTGACTGCTTCCACTGGTAAATTCCCAGAATGGTATGCCATCGCACTGTTTGGCTTGCCGCTACTGCGCCCGCTGATGTTTAAGTTCCTTGATAAAGCCGGCCACGGCGAAATGCTGGTACTAAGCGGTATTTTCTTTGCGCTAGTGATGGGAGCCGGTCTGTTCGAACTTGTTGGGATGAAAGCGGATTTAGGAGCGCTAATCCTTGGCATGTTGCTCGCATCGCATCGCAAAGCCTCCGAGCTGTCAAAGTCTCTCTTTAATTTAAAAGAGCTATTCCTCGTTTGCTTCTTCCTAAACATTGGCTTGGCCGACGAACCCACCATGCAGGGCTTTATACTTGGTGCGTTACTGGTACTACTATTGCCACTCAAAGGCATACTCTACTTCGTTGTCATCAACGCCTTTAAGTTTCGCGTTCGCACCTGCCTTCTTACCACGCTCACGCTATTCAACTTTAGCGAGTTTGGTCTAATTGTTGGCGGCCTGGCTTTCAAGCTTGGTTGGATCTCGGGAGACATTTTAGTCGCACTCGCCATTGCAGTATCGCTGTCGTTTATCATCTCAGCACCACTAAATCGTGTTGGTCACGCCATTTATCTGCGCAGCGCCAAGTGGCTCAAAGAGCAAGCCGCTGAGAATATCAACACTCGCGATCAATTTATCAACCCTGGTGAAGCTCAAGTGTTGATTTTAGGTATGGGTCGTATTGGCAGTGGTGCCTACGATGAACTGTTCGAGCGTTATGGCAAAGTCTGTCTCGGCGTCGAGGTGCGAGAAGAGGCGGCTAAGCAGCATCAGCAAGAAGGTCGCAACGTCATAGCAGGTGATGCCACCGACCCTGACTTTTGGGAGCGCATACTCGATACGGCTCATGTAAAACTGGTTTTACTCGCCATGCCCCACCACCAAGGGAACCAAACGGCGCTTGAACTGCTGCAAACCAAACAGTTTAAAGGTCAGGTTGCTGCGATTGCAGCTTACCCAGACCAACTTGCTGAACTCGAAGAGATGGGCGTAAGCGCTGCATTTAACATATACAGCGAAGCCGGCAGCGGTTTTGCTCGCCACGTATGTGAACAGCTACAACCTAACCTTAAATAATCGCCTTCAGTCAGCCACTTTTTAGTGGCTGACTTTTCCTTTCTGGCCAAAAAATAGCCCAAGATAGAAAATATTTACCATAAATCAGTTTTTAGTGAATGAATTTTAAAAAGACTCCACTTTTATTTTATTTTTCATTCCTCACGGTTGCTTTTTTTTGAGCAGATGGCAAATTGAACTCAACAGCGTTAAATTTCATCTAAAAGGAAGTTGTATGTGTTCAGTATTTGGTATTTTAGACATTAAAAGCGATGCCGCAGCCCTACGTCCAGTGGCTCTTGAAATGTCTAAGAAACTTCGTCACCGTGGCCCAGATTGGTCCGGTATCTATGCCTCAGATAAAGCAATTCTAGCGCATGAGCGTCTAGCGATTGTTGGTCTAAACAGTGGTGCGCAACCTCTGTATAGCCAAGATAAAAAACACATCCTTGCTGTTAACGGTGAAATCTATAACCACAAAGAAATTCGTGCACGCTATGAAGGTAAGTACGAGTTTCAAACCGACTCTGACTGTGAAGTTATCCTAGCGCTTTACCAAGACATGGGTGCAGACCTTCTTGAAGAACTAAACGGTATCTTTGCATTCGTACTTTACGATGAAGAGAAAGATGAGTACCTAGTAGGTCGTGACCACATTGGTATCATCCCGCTCTACCAAGGTTATGATGAACACGGCAACTACTACGTGGCATCAGAAATGAAAGCCCTAGTGCCTGTTTGTAAGACCATCAGCGAGTTCCCTCCTGGTTGTTTCTACGGCTCTAAAGATGCTGAACCTCAGCGCTACTACATTCGTGACTGGAACGAATATGCAGCAGTGCAAGGCAACACCACCAGCAAGGAGGAGCTAACTGAAGCGCTTGAAGCAGCAGTAAAACGCCAGCTTATGACTGACGTACCTTACGGCGTTCTACTCTCTGGCGGTCTAGATTCTTCTATTACTTCAGCGGTGGCTAAACGTTTTGCAGCTATGCGTATTGAAGATGATGAGCAATCTGCAGCATGGTGGCCTCAGCTTCACTCATTTGCGGTAGGTCTAGAAGGTGCACCTGACTTGAAAGCGGCTCGCGAAGTGGCTGACCAAATCGGCACCGTACACCACGAAATGACGTACACCATTCAAGAAGGCTTGGATGCGATCCGTGATGTTATCTATCACATCGAAACATACGACGTGACGACAATCCGCGCATCCACACCAATGTTCCTAATGGGTCGTAAGATCAAAGCAATGGGCATCAAGATGGTACTGTCTGGCGAAGGTGCTGATGAAATCTTCGGTGGTTACCTCTACTTCCACAAAGCGCCAAACGCGAAAGAGTTCCACGAAGAGACCGTTCGTAAACTGCTAGCCCTTAACATGTTCGACTGTGCTCGTGCTAACAAATCTCTAGCAGCTTGGGGCGTTGAAGGCCGAGTGCCATTCCTAGACAAAGAGTTCATCGATGTGGCGATGCGTCTCAACCCAGAAGACAAGATGTGTGGTAACGGTAAAATGGAAAAACACATCCTGCGTGAGTGTTTTGAGCATTACCTACCAGAGTCTATCGCGTGGCGTCAAAAAGAGCAGTTCTCAGACGGCGTTGGTTACAGCTGGATTGATACGCTAAAAGAAGTGGCGGAAGCTAAGATCACAGACCAGCAAATGGAAACCGCGGCATTCCGCTTCCCATACAACACTCCGACAACGAAAGAAGGTTATGCATACCGTGAAATCTTTGAAGAGTTGTTCCCGCTAGAGTCAGCAGCGAAATGTGTACCGGGTGGCCCATCTGTCGCTTGTTCTTCAGCGAAAGCGATTGAATGGGATGAATCGTTCCAAAACTGTGTCGACCCATCGGGCCGCGCGGTACAAACGGTTCATAACGACGCTTACTAATCGCTAGACACAAAAACCAGCCTCGGCTGGTTTTTTTGTGTCTACAACTTAACCTGGATGACCATCTACCCTTGGCGTCACGAGCATTTTTCCAAAATAGAAAACATACATGGCAAACGCCAGCGTCCAGAGACCCGCACTCACATCGACAAGAATGAACATATGCTGCGGCCACAAGGCTACGCCAGCACTACGTATCACCGCCGCTACAATTACGGCAACAAAAGCAATCGTCATATTCGGGCCTTTATATATTGCTCGCCCTGTGTGCCCCATCGTCACTCGGCTTATCATCGCAAGCACCACCCCACCCAGAGCACCAACCGCAAATAGATGCAACATTGCATGAGACGCAAACGCGTCAGAGAGTAACCCGCGACTTAACAAGCTTAACGGCAAACAGAGATACGTCAGCATCAATGACCACACTAGCGGTTCAGAGAGAGTTAACCAAGGTTTCCATCGAGCCCAACGAGCCAACTGAGTGACACCGGCGACGAGCATCAATGGTTGACCTAACGTCGCAAAAGAGAGGGGGAAAAAGCTCAATACAAACAGGGCCAGCAACGGCAAAGTTGCCCCCCACTCCAACCACACAATAGGCTGAGGCTTGTCATACTGAAAACGGCGAGCAGCAAAGAAAGGAATCACTCGGCCGCCCATTATTGACAGCAATAAAGTAAACCACCACAACATGGCTTGCCATACTGCGCTTGAGCTAAATGGCGGCATACCTTTGATCGTTGCGTAGCTAGCAAAGTTAGCAAAAATAGCCAACATAAACAGCGGGACAAAAAACAGGTTACGCCAACCTTTAGCTCGATAGACTCTAAAGCCGACTTCATAGGCCACCAATGCAATGAAAAGTGATTCAATCGATGAGATTAGCCACAAAGGCGTCGGTGTCCAAAATAGTACTCTCGTTATCGTCCAAAGTGCCACCAATAACAACAGTCGATAATGTTTAGTGCCGTTCACTCCCGTCCAGGTCTGCACGGCAGTGAGCACAAAACCAACCACAATCGCCATCGAAAAACCAAAAATCATTTCATGAGCATGCCACCACAAGGCAGGTACCGCCAATGCGCTCGGCTGACCATGCTGAAACATCACAACCCAAGCGACAACCGCAAATACCGCGTAGATGCTTCCCAATAAGAAAAAAGGACGAAACCCTAAACGCAGCCACGCAGGAATGGCTTCTTCTGCCTTTTTATCAACGATGTTAATCATACCAATCACTCTATAATCCAATCTTGTTGACTAAAGCACAAAATGTACCAATTAAAAAAACTATAATTATCAGATACGTAAAAAGTACCTAGTCATAAAAAGAGTCCTATTGACACGGAGTGTATTTGTGTCATTTTGACTCTAAAGGTGTCATGTGACTTAACTTCAATCGCCGACATTATTGTAACCTCGCCGGCGTGCGCCTTACCCCAAATGGAACAAAATTCGCTTTTTCACAGACAATAATTTCAAACTCAGTTTTTGCTGTGATTATTGTGTTGTGTTTATAGCCATTGAGAGTAAACTTGCCGCCCATTTAACCAAAACCCCAACAATACTAGGTGAAAACAATGTCGAACCGTGCTTCAGCGCTCAGTAATAGAATGAACATCGTTGCGCTGACGTGGCCTATTTTTATCGAGGTATTGCTGCGCACAGCCCTGAATACCACCGACGTATTCATGCTAAGTGGCTACTCCGATCAAGCGGTTTCTGCTGTCGGTGTGATCACTCAGATCAGCTTCTTCCTCATTGTGATCTCAATGATGGTCAGCAGTGGTACTGGGATCTTGATCGCTCAATACAATGGTGCCTCCAAATTCGCTGAGGCGGCACAAACAGGTGTCGCGAGTATTCTGCTGGCACTTGTTGTGGGTTTTGGATTGAGTTTAGCGCTATTTTTAGGTGCCGAGCATTTTATTGCCTTGTTTGGCCTAGAAGAGCAGGTGGCAGACTTTGGTTACGATTATCTGATCATCAGTGGTTCAATGACCTTTAACGTGACGCTGGGTATTGTACTGACGACCATTCTTCGCAGTCATGGCTATTCTCGCTCACCTATGATGATCAACCTGATCGCCGGTGTGATTAACATCGCAGGTAACTACATCGCCCTGTATCAGCCTTTTGGACTGCCTGTCTTTGGCGTCAGCGGTGTGGCTACCGCAACGGTGGTGAGTCAACTGATTGGTACTTTGCTGATGATTGGTATGGTGCGGGCGAAAAAAATCGAGCTACCCTTTGCCACATGGCGCGATATTCCAAATCAGCTTTATAAGAAAATCATTAAGATTGGCGTTATGAACGCTGGCGAAGTGCTGTCTTATAACATGGCGCAAATGGCGATTGTTTACTTTGTGGTGCAAATGGGTACCGCGTCATTGGCTGCGTTCACTTACACACAGAACATCACGCGTGTCTCGTTTGCTTTTGCCTTAGCGCTCGGTCAGGCGGGACAAATCCAAACCAGCTACTTCATAGGGAAAGGTTGGTCTGATGATATTCTCAATCGCGTGCAAAAGTACTATCTCGTCGGCCTTGCCGCATCGATCAGTATTGTGGTGAGCTTGTTTATCTTCCGCTACCCACTGATTGACCTGTTCACTCAAGATCCAGAGATCGTTACTTTAGTCGCACTTCTCATCGGTGGTTCTATTTTTGTTGAGTCTGGTCGCGTCTCTAACCTGATCTTTATCGCGGCTCTCAAAGGTGCAGGTGATATCAAGTTCCCGGTGCAAATGGGTATTTTAAGCATGTGGGGTGTTGCCGTTATGTTTGCCTACTTACTCGGTATTCACTGGGGCTACGGCATACTTGGCGCCTGGATAGCAATTGGTATGGATGAGTGGCTGCGTGGGATTGTGATGATCCGTCGCTGGCGCTCAAAGGTTTGGACACGCTTTGCGCTGACCTAGTCCTTCCGCACTCCCTAGACCTATCAATAAAGAGCTCGAGCCATCATGGCTCGAGCTACAAATTACTTTTCTCGTATCGAACGCAGTATGGATTCATACAATGCTTCTTTAAGCCACTTGGCCTTATCGTTAAGCTGAGACTGCTTTGGCCAAATAAGGGAAATATCAAAATCCGCTACTGGAACAGGAGGAGGCACAGCAGTAAGGTGCGATTGCATCAAACTGATTTGCGCCATTTTTTTCTGGAACGATGGCAAACATCGCTCGCCCACTGACAAGCCGACCAATCGTAAGAAAGTTGCGTGATACCGCAGTGACTGCGCGACTGAGCCCAACGGCATCCAAGTGCTTGTCCACATTACTTGAGAACGCGCCTTCTGGGCTAACCAAACAGTGAGGTAAAGAGACGAAAGTTTCGATATCGACCTGTTCAATATCTACCATAGACTGGTCATATATGCAGACATGCTTCTCGGTATACAACTTCTGACTTGCAAACTGCTCATCAAGTTCAGGAATGCTACCAATGATCATATCTAGGCTCTCCTGCTCACTAAGTTGCTTGTAGCTGTTTCGGTTCACATTGACAAAGCTAACTCGAGAATGAGGCGCATCGGACAAAATGGCATCGTAAATCACGGGTCCAAAAATGAACTCGGCATAATCGGTCAAACCAATTTTACACACCCCTCGATACTCATTTGGATCAAACTCACTGCTAGGTAGCACCTTATGCTCAACCAGATTAAGGATTTGTTCCACAGCAGGAAATAGCTCACTCGCTCTCTCAGTGGGCACCATTTGATGCCCTTTGCGCTCAAATAGCTTGTCCCCACACAGTTCACGCAGTTTTGCCAAGCTATGACTCATCGCAGACTGACTGACAAAGCATTTTTGTGCAGCGAGCGACACACTTCGTGTCTGATACAGCCGATAAAATACAATCAGTAAGTTGAGATCTATACGTTTCCAGTCCAGTTTTTCTTGTCCCATTTTATTCATAGTAGATATCAAAACTATCGATTTGAATCATTATATCTCAGGCTCTACTATCAGTACCAACTGAAAATTTGATTATCAATTGGGTTATATTGTGTCTACTCAACCTTCCGCTGCGCAAAACGAAGCACATGACAATGAGCAATCATCACTGTTTGCTATCTTCAAAATCTTTTTCGGCCTTGGCTGGGTAAGCTTTGGCGGACCTGCAGCGCACATTGGCTATTTTCGCAACACCTTCGTTGAAAAGCTCGGCTGGCTACGTGATGAAGAGTACGCTCAGATCGTTGCTCTGAGTCAGTTCCTCCCAGGCCCCGGCTCGAGTCAGGTTGGTTTTGCCGTGGGGTATCAACGCGCTGGCCTTGGTGGGGGCATCATGGCTTTTTTGGGCTTCACCTTACCTTCCGTGATACTTATGTTGCTTCTAGCGGTACTCAGTAGCCAGCTTACTGAATCCAGCTATTTTCAAAATGTCGTACATGGTTTGAAATTATTGGCTGTACTCGTGGTGGCCGATGCTGCATGGGGTATGTACAGGAATTTCTGTAAATCTCCGCTCACTGTCACTTTATGTATCGGTACCGCCATTGCCCTACTGCTATTTCAAAGCGTCGCAAGCCAAGTGTTGGTACTCGTGATTGCTGCAGCTGTTGGCGTGCGCTATCTCGCCCATGGTAATGTCACCAAAGACAAGCCAGCCTCTGCCACCCGCTCATTTTCATGGCTACCACTTGCAAGCTTTTTTGTGTTGCTGCTCACTCTTCCCCTTGTTGGCACATACTCATCATCGGTACAGCTATTTTCCGATTTTTATCAAGCGGGTAGTCTAGTGTTTGGCGGCGGGCATGTGGTTCTGCCATTGCTGCAAAATATTGTTGGCGATCAGCTTACGCAAGATGCCTTTTTGACCGGGTATGCTGCTGCTCAAGCCGTTCCAGGCCCAATGTTTACCTTTGCTACCTATATCGGTTATGAGCTTATGCCGTCAGCGCCTTTGCTCGGTGCCATCATTGCTACCCTTGGCGTTTTTGTGCCTGGCTTTCTACTGCTTGTTGGCGTGCTGAAAAACTGGCAACAACTGGCTGCTATTCCTGCTGTATCCGGTGCATTGGTTGGCGTCAATGCTGCTGTGGTGGGACTGCTGCTGTCCGCTCTGTATCAACCGGTGTTTACTAGCGCAGTCATCACACCGCTCGATCTCTGCTGGGTGCTATTAGGAGCACTATTAATGAAGCAGTTCAAGTTACCGATCGTTTGGATGGTCATCTGCTTTGCTGCTGCCGGATTCATGGCGCCAAGTGTTGCAAATTTAATCTAAATCAAAGTTATAGCGGATTACTGCTGTGATAGCTCGCAACCTATTAAAAGCATTTCTACACTAATTATTGGGGGCGAATGCCCCCTGTGATACTAGCAATAAAAGGGTTAATGGTAATAAAAGACAATTAATGACTCAATTCACCTAAGACATGCATGCTCCATCAGAGTACACACCACTCGATATGCCTCCATGACAAAGGGTGATATTCAGGAGGTGAGTTATGGATAGCACAAAACTAGGTCAATCTCTGCATACGAGCTCAAATGCCGATACTATTGGTGAAGCGATTAAACACACCCATCGCAAAATCTCTCATCAAGCTCCTGAAATTGTACGACTGGCTTTTGCCAGTTACGACGATGTGCGAGGCACACTGAAGACTTTTGCGCACAGCACAGAACTTGGCAGCCCACTACTTCATTACAGTGCGCCAATCAACAGTCAGTCCTCTCTTGGTAAAAGCATTACTCGCCAACAAGCGCGGGTGCTCAATGACATCCTATCAACCGTAACCAGTGCTAGTAGACATTCACATTGGTTGCTCGAACAAGGCTATCAATCATCGTTAACGCAACCTATTTTCGATGATGGCCAATTTCTTGGCATGCTGTTCTACGATGCCACTCAACCGCACTACTTTGACTCCGCGACCCGAGAAGAACTCGTCGCCCACTCAACACCACTGCTCGAAGTGATTACTCATCAACGTCGCTGCGTCAACGCGATGACAGACTTGGGTCATGTAGTGAGACGCACCAACTTTGAGCACCAAGATGAGAGCTTAGATCACGCCTACCGGGTTGGTCAGTTTGCTCATATTATCGGCACCGAGCTTGCGCAGCTTTATCAGTTGGATGATGAAACTTTGGATCATATCGTGCAGTTTGCTCAGTTGCATGATATTGGGAAATACTCAGCGCTTGGCACCTCTTCGCAAAGTCTATGGCTTGAAGATTGGGGGAATCACTTACAACTGACCGCTCAAATCCAACACGGTTTAAATCTAGTTAATGATTTGGCACGACAAATCCATGAGCAGCAACACACCTGTGTGCAATTGCTACGTGACATCATTCAATATCATCATGAATATTTAGATGGCAGTGGCGCCCCACTTGGTTTGCGCCACGCTGACATACCAGTGTCAGCTCGCATTGTTACTGTTGCTAACATTTTTGATGCTCTAACAAGTCATCGCTATTACAGCGAATCTTGGTCATTGACTCACGCCCTGCTTGAGCTCGAAAAAATGGTGGCCATGGGCAAGCTTGATGGTAATTGTGTACAAGCACTTCGAGCCCAGCAAGACGCTGTCAGGCTTGTGATGCAGTCGGTTCACGTACCAAGAGTTTAACGCTCATGTAAGCGCAAGTGATCTCATAGCTTGCGCTCGATGTTGAAGTGACTCCTCGTAAACAGATCTGAGTTTTTACTCAAATTATGTGCTAAAGGCCTCATTTATCAGTCACTCCCTTCTTGCAGTCCCTAATCACAGTGACTAGTATTGTATTGTTAACAATCAATTAACATAACTACAACTATAAAATCTATCGTTCTACACGCAAACGGAGTTCAAGAATGATACAGCCTAATAACGAAACGACTACTTCTAGCTGTACGCTACCGCCGCCCAATGAAATGATCCTAAAGTGGGCGCATGAAAAACCGAATGAGGTTTACCTCAAACAGATCATCAATCGTGAGTTCGTAGAATTTACTTATGCCGATGTTGCTGATAAAGCGCTGAGACTCGTCAGCGCACTACGATCACTTGGGGTGCAGCCGGGTGATAAAGTCGCACTGATATCGAAAAACTGTGCTGAATGGTTCATCTGTGATTTAGCTATGATGCTTGGCGATTATGTCAGCGTACCTATTTTCCCAACGGCCGGCCCTGACACTATTGAGTACTGCTTAACACACAGTGAGAGTAAAGCGCTTATTGCCGGTAAGCTTGATGACCCAACGGCAACCAGTGAAGTCATCAGTGGACTGGATTCGCTTATCACCGTTTCACTGCCTTACGATACAGCGCCGAGCTGCCAACACAGCTTTACTCAGCTTGTAGCCGATCATCAGCCAAGTGAAGAGCGTCCAGTGCACTATGACGACAAACTGATGTCTTTGGTTTATACCTCTGGTACATCTGGTCTTCCAAAAGGGGCGATGCTGACTTATGGCGCATTCAACTGGTCAGTACAAAGGTTGATTGACCACATAGGAATTGAGCCCAACGACCGCTTATTCTCATACCTACCACTGGCACACATTACAGAACGTGTCTACATCTTCGGCTCGTCGGTCATCGGTGGCGTACCAACAGCTTTCCCAGAATCTCTCGATACCTTTATCGAAGATGTGAAGATGCAGCGCCCAACGCTGTTTATCTCAGTACCACGATTGTGGAACTTGTTCCAACAGCGAATCCAAGACAAGCTGCCACAGAAAAAGCTCAACATCTTACTGAAGATCCCATTTGTAAATTCACTTATTAAGAAGAAGCTCGCCGATGGCCTAGGCTTAGACCAAGCTCGTGTGTTGGGCTGCGGATCAGCGCCAGTATCGCCAGCTCTACTTGAGTGGTATCACAGTGTCGGCCTTAACATTACTGAAGCTTGGGGGATGACCGAATCGTTCGCCTACAGCACGATTAATCATCCATTCAGAGCCGACAAAATTGGTAGCGTGGGTAATGGAGGGCCAGGGATTGAGCTGAAAATTGCCGACGATGACGAGATCATGGTGCGCAGTCAGGGTATGTTCTCCGGCTACTACAAAAATGACATTGCCACTCAGGAGTCTTTTGACAGCGACGGTTGGCTGCATACCGGTGATATTGGTGTTATCGATAGCGAAGGCTATTTAACCATTCGCGGCCGTAAGAAAGACACTTTTAAAACAGCAAAAGGTAAGTTCGTTGCTCCTGTACCGATTGAGAACAAGCTCGCAGAATACAGTCGTGTCGAGATGATGTGTCTGATCGGACTAGGCCTGCCAGCGCCTATCTTATTGGTCGTGCCTCACGACTTCCCTAACTTTGACCGTGAGCGCTACGCACGAACCGCAGAGCGCGTCATCAAGCGTATGAACCAAGAGTTAGAGTCCCATGCTCAAATCAAAGGTGTGTTGATGGTTAAGGAGCCATGGAGCATTGAAAATGGCTTGCTAACCCCTACCTTGAAAATTAAACGTCATCTTCTCGAGCAGAAATACCACGAAGTGGGTCAAAACTGGCCTAAAGGTCAGTTGGTGGTGTGGGAAGAGTAACTACTCTTTAATCAAGAATAGGCGACCTCAAGGTCGCCTATTTTATTTCCAGAAAGGTCTATGACTTTCTTGTTTCGCCTCATAGGGGCTAATGCCGACATCATCAAGCAATCGGTCTGACATCTCTGCAAGTGCTTTTCGAGTTCTGTAATTTCGATACCAAACGCTAAGTACAGTTAAGATATTCTTTCTCAGTTGAAATCCATCGTTTTCCAGCTCTGTACATTCGAGCTTCGTAATTGTTCTGTCCATTTGTTTTCCCTCCGTCTTTTCGTATAATTTTTGTGCACACAGAGAAAACTGACAAACGATCTATCCTGTCATTGAGTTAAGGAAAACTTAAGTGAAAGAAAAACTCCCTCCACTACAAGGGCTGTATTATTTCTATCAAGCAGCCAAGCTTGGCAGCTTTAAAGATGCGGCAGCAACGCTTTATGTCTCGGCAGCGGCGATTAGCCAGCAGATACGGCAGTTAGAAGAGCTGCTTGGTTGCGAACTGTTTTATCGACAGCACAGAAAAGTCATGCTCACTGCTGAAGGGCACTCGCTCTTTAAGGAGTTGAGTCAGGGGTTTGAACATATCCTGCGCGGCGTTCAGAGCATTCATAACGACGCAGAGCCCAATCGGCTTTCAATCTCCACCCTTCCCTCTTTTGCGCAGCATTGGTTGGTGCCTAGAATTCAGAGCTTTCGTGAGCAGCATTCAGAACTTAGTCTGCTTCTCGAACCAAACAACAAACTGGTTACTTTCAAAGACGATTCAGTGGATATCTGTATTCGCTATGGTGAGGGGCATTACCCTGATGTAGAGAGCCGACTTTTGATGGAGGATATTATCTATCCCGTTTGCCATCCCCTGTATCAGCAGCAATATGGAATCCACACTATCCATGATCTGCATAAAGCCGACTTAATTGAAGATACATGGCCTGATATGGATTGGAGTTTATGGCTCAATCATGTCGGCGCGCCTATCGGCACGCGAACGCTCCAGTATAATGGGGCGCACTTTGTGGTAGAGGGGGCACTGTCTGTGCAAGGTGTCGGATTGATTAAACACAGCCTGGCTTATCGATACATTAAAGAAGGGACATTAGTTCGTATTGGCGATTTCGCATTAAAGCCTCGATTCGCCTACTACGTATGTGCACCGGTAAATCATTTCAATCGCCCTAAAATCCAAACTTTTTTGTCTTGGCTAAGCAAAGAAGTGGATGAGTTTAAGCGCTGTGATATGTCGCACCTCACCATCATCGATACCGACTACGTTCTAAGACCAAGCTCTCTGTAGAACCTAATAATTAGGCTATAAAAAAACCCGCCGAATGGCGGGTTTTTACTATCTGAAGTTAAAGACCAATTACTTGTTGTCTTCTTTCGCTTTAGCGATAACTTCTTCAGCAACGTTTGCTGGACATGGTGCGTAGTGTTCGAACTCCATAGAGAACTGACCACGACCTGAAGTGATAGTACGTAGGTGACCGATGTAGCCAAACATTTCTGATAGAGGAACGTTAGCTTTAATACGAACACCAGTAGTACCAGCTTGCTGGTCTTTGATCATACCACGACGACGGTTAAGGTCACCGATTACGTCACCAACGTGATCTTCTGGAGTGAACACGTCAACGTGCATGATTGGCTCAAGAAGCTGTGCACCAGCTTTTGGCATAGACTGACGGAATGCACCTTTCGCTGCGATTTCGTAAGCGATTGCCGAAGAGTCAACTGCGTGGAATGAACCGTCGAATAGCTCAACTTCTACGTCTAGCGTAGGGAAGCCAGCTAGAACACCGTTGTCCATCATGCTCGCGAAGCCTTTCTCAACTGCTGGCCAGAATTCCTTAGGAACGTTACCACCAACAACTGAAGAAGAGAACGTGAAGCCAGAGTTCGCTTCGCCTGGTTTGATACGGTAGTCGATTTTCGCGAACTGACCAGAACCACCAGATTGCTTCTTGTGCGTGTAGCTATCTTCAACTGGTTGAGTGATAGTTTCACGGTAAGCTACCTGTGGTGCACCTACTTCTAGCTCAACGCCGTAAGTACGCTTAAGGATGTCTACCTTGATGTCTAGGTGAAGTTCACCCATACCTTTAAGGATAGTTTCACCTGAATCTTCATCAGTCTCAACTTGGAAAGATGGATCTTCTGCAACCATTTTACCGATCGCAATACCCATTTTCTCAGTAGAACCTTTGTCTTTTGGAGAAACAGCAATAGAAATTACTGGTTCTGGGAAGATCATAGCTTCTAGAGTACATTCGTGCTTAGGATCACATAGAGTGTGACCAGTTTGAACGTTCTTCATACCAACAACAGCGATGATGTCACCAGCTTGTGCTTCAGTAAGTTCGTTACGCTCGTCAGCCTGCATCTCACACATACGACCGATACGCTCTGTTTTACCAGTCGCAGAGTTAAGGATAGTGTCACCCTTCTTCAAGCGGCCTGAGTAAATACGGATGAACGTAAGAGCACCGAAACGGTCGTCCATGATTTTGAATGCTAGTGCGCGTAGTGGCTCATCTACAGATACTGTAGCAACTTCACCAGTCGCTTCACCAGTGTCTGGATCTGTTAGAGGTTGTGGGTCAACTTCAGTTGGAGCTGGTAGGTAATCTACAACAGCGTCAAGGATTAGCTGAACACCTTTGTTCTTAAATGCAGAACCACAGAATGTTGGGAAGAACGCTAGGTCACGAGTACCTTTACGGATACAACGCTTAAGGTCTTCGATAGAAGGCTCTTCACCTTCCATGTAAGCTTCCATTAGGTCGTCGTCTTGCTCTACAGCAGTCTCAACTAGCTCTTCACGGTAAGCTTCTAGATCGTCAACCATATCAGCTGGAACGTCTTGAACTTCGTAGTTTTCTGGAAGACCAGAATCATCCCAAACGTAAGCTTTACGGCTTAGTACGTCTACAACACCAACGAAATCGTCTTCACGACCGATAGGCAGAGTCATTACTAGTGGGTTAGCACCTAGAACGTTCTTAACTTGGTCAACAACGTTAAAGAAGTCTGCACCCATACGGTCTAGTTTGTTAACGAAGATCAGACGAGATACTTCTGATTCGTTAGCATAGCGCCAGTTTGTCTCTGACTGAGGCTCAACACCACCAGAACCACAGAATACACCGATACCGCCGTCTAGTACTTTAAGTGAACGATATACTTCAACTGTAAAGTCAACGTGTCCCGGAGTATCGATAACGTTTAGGCGGTGGCCGTTCCACTCACAAGTTACCGCAGCAGACTGGATTGTGATACCACGCTCAGCTTCCTGCTCCATGAAGTCAGTTGTAGACTCACCGTCGTGTACTTCACCAGTTTTGTGGATTTTACCAGTAAGCTTAAGGATACGCTCAGTGGTGGTAGTTTTACCCGCATCAACGTGCGCGAAAATACCAATGTTTCTGTACTTTGATAAATCTGCCATTGTCTTACTCTGTTTATAAGGTATAAATTGCGCGCAGAGTATATCACAATCTGTAAAGACCGATACCTCTGCGTGCATGTGTATTAAAAAAAAGTTATCCGAACCCGACTCGATAACACGCTACCTTGGGAGAAATGGTCTCTCAAGGCTTACGTCATCAAGCTTCAACGGGTTTGGGAGTTGTTACCAGATCGCAGTTAATTTTAGCTGCTCTTGGTGATTTTTCGATGTCATTTCGCAAAATCATACTTTCGTTGGCGGTATTCTACCTGAATTCAAGCAAAAACCACCATTAAAGTTCATCAAATGCTGAAATCGCTTCTGAAAGCTTCTTCACGCCGTGTATCTGCATGCCTTCAATGCCGCCTTTTGGCATGTTCGCCGCTGGAACAATCGCTTTTTTAAAGCCGTGTTTAAACGCTTCCATTAAACGCTCCTGGCCACTGGGTACCGGACGAATTTCACCCGCAAGACCCACTTCACCAAACACAACCACATCTTTTGGCAATGGACGGTCACGGAAACTGGAAAGCAGTGCCATAACTAAAGCAAGGTCAGCGCTGGTTTCTGTAACCTTCACACCACCCACTACATTGACGAATACATCTTGATCCGCCATTTGAAGCCCTCCGTGCTTGTGCAGTACCGCTAGTAACAACGACAAACGGTTTTGCTCAAGACCAACAGCCACTCGGCGCGGGTTCGCCAGTTGGCTATAATCCACCAGCGCTTGGATCTCAACAAGCAGCGGGCGAGTCCCCTCCCAAACCACCATCACTGAACTGCCCGAGGTTTCTTCTTCACCACGAGACAGGAAGATAGCCGACGGGTTACTGACTTCTTTTAAGCCCTGCCCTGTCATTGCGAACACTCCCAGCTCATTCACCGCGCCAAATCGGTTCTTGTGGCTGCGAAGTGTTCTAAATCGGCTATCGGTGCCCCCATCGAGAAGTACGGAACAGTCAATAATGTGCTCGAGCACTTTAGGGCCAGCTAACGTACCATCTTTAGTTACGTGGCCAACAATGAAAATCGCCACATTGTTTTGTTTTGCATAACGAGTTAATGCCGTCGCCGATTCGCGAACTTGAGCCACGCTACCAGGAGATGACTGAACATCAGCCACATGCATAACTTGAATCGAGTCGATAACCATCAACTTTGGCTGTTCTTTTTCAGCGATTTGGCAAATACGATCGACATTGGTTTCAGACAACATTTTAAGATGCTCTTTAGGCAGCCCTAAACGAGAAGCTCGCATCGCTACCTGCTGAAGCGACTCTTCGCCAGTAACATAAAGCGTCGGCATCTGTGAGGATAACCAACACATCGCTTGCAATAGGAGTGTCGACTTACCCGCACCAGGGTTACCACCAATCAGAATCGCTGCGCCTGGAACCACGCCGCCACCTAACACTCTATCTAGCTCTTTGAAGCCGCTGGTAAAACGTGGCACCTCTTGCAGGTCAATCTCAGACAGTGTTTGAATTGTCGATTCGTTTGCACCACCAGCATAGCCCGTTAGTCGCTCGTTGCGCGCGACTTGCGGAGATGCTGCTAAACGCACCTCACTGATCGTATTCCAACTGCCACAAGCATTACATTGCCCCTGCCAGCGTGGGAAATCTGCGCCACAATCATTACACACATAAGCTCTTTTCGCTTTTGCCATATTTTGAACTAACCTACTTACTCTGGTGCTATAAATGCACTGGGTTGCATTAATTATTGATTAATCTATTAGTTTTGAGCATCCAAACGCTCAAAGTATTGTCAAGTTATGACAATACACAAAGAATAAGGTGCAAGAATAACTTATCTTTCTTGTACATACCGTTAAGGTTTTCGGCATGGTAGCCGATATAGGGCATTACGCTGTACTTATTTTGATGAAATCCATCATCACAGGGACACTTTAACAAAACTCATGCAGCAAACAGAAATACTTTCCATCGCAGAGCGCTTGATATCAGCCTATCACGCAGAAGACTTCGAACTAGTGCTGAATCAAGTCACCGAAGGTGAATCTCCTTCTACCAAGTTGTTGGTAAAAATGGAGCTCAACCGTCTTATGGCACCGTGTCACAAGCGTATAGACTTACGTGGTCGCGTATCAACGAACTGCCACGAATATCAATTAGACGGACTGTCTCACTGGCTCGACGATCGTGCATTTAACTCCTACCATCACCTAACCCGGAAATACGGCGGTTATACAGAGGGGGTGTGGGAGCTTTTGGTCGATAAAAAAACCCTTAGCAACCTTGGTGATGAGCAGCGCAACGCCCACCGCGGCGATCTCACCGATCCACAAAGCCCATATGCTGCCAGCCCAATTAACTTAGGGTATGACCTAAAACGCAAAGAATGCCGTTTAAAAGTGGAATCGCAAGTCTCCATAACACTAGAAAATGGTGAAACCATCATTGGCCTCAGTGTCGACCTATCGAGTTCCGGTGCCAAATTCAAAGTCCCAGGCACCTTTGACTACGATTTAGGCCAGATCATTAGTGTGAGTTTCGATGAGCTTGCCGAAACCAGTCAGCTTAAAGAAATCACCAAGCCAATCGAGTATCGCGTTCTAGGCGTCGATGGGCTGCATGGCGTCTCACCTGTGAAATACTTGCGAACTCTAAGACTAACTCGCACTAACGCGGTTGAGCTTGTAGTTAATAACATGCTCAATACTGAGTCCAAAAAAGTTCGCCATGACAACCAAGATCGCATTACTCGTGCCCGTACCCGCGGTTTTGAACACACCTATCTTAAGCATGCTTGTAATCTACCGCTGTTTTTCAGCGGCAATGATCTTAAGGTCGCCTTGCTTACCGAAAACAACCAAGACATCTGGCGTTATTGGAATGACGAGCGTAACCAGCAATCACTGGCCTCATTATTCTCCACTGAACGTATGGAGATGTTGGTAAAGGCCGGAATCAAAGGTTGTAGCAACGTTCTTTATACCTTTACCCATGAGCACAACGGCATGAAGCTGTTTTACTCAATGATGATGCCAGAAGCCGAGCGCCAAGAGCGACAACTGTTCTGGCACGTGGGTGGACGACGCGCTAGCTGGCGCGCATTCCGTCTATCGGTGTTTGAACTTTCCACCGACGACATGCTGACTATTTCAAAACATTACGGCGAACTGGTTGGGCACGATGAAAAACTGACCCACTTTGGTATTTTGCAAGAGATCAGTGACGACAAGTCGGCCAGTGACTATCTGTTTACCGAAAAGCCGCGTCTACCAGCCAGTTCTTTGAACCGGTTTAGGCACCCGAGAAACGTCAAATCGCAGCCGCGTGGCCTGTATTTTGATGCAAAATCTCGTCGCAAGGAGCCCAGATATCAGTTTCGCTCCCCACTGGTGACGACAACACCGGACGGCACCACTATAGCAGGCGCCACGGTCGACTTATCCAAACATGGCGCCAGCATTCAGCTCACCGAGCCGCTTAACATACCTTCGGGCTCTCTTATCTCCATCGACTATCTAGAGCTAAAGCGCTACAACCAACGTATTCCACTTAACCAGGTGCCCTACGAAATCGTTCGTTTATCTGCAGATAGGAAGACCATTCACCTTAAAATTGTCGAGTCAGGTAAAACCGTCAAAACCATTGCGTTTTTCCGCGGTATTATCGAGAGCAATCAGGACAAATTGGTGGCTCAGCAAGAGATCTTGCCAAGCTCATCACTACTTGAAGCCCTGCATAATGTACTGCTTGGAAAGATGGTCTCGACACCCGTTTACGTCGATAAACGCGGCACATCTGTCAAATGTCGCTCGGTTGGGGTTAACTTCCCACTTCCTGGTTACTTACAGTTTTTTGAGCGTATCGGTCACGAGCAAAAGCTTGCGCTCGAACCTATCTTCAAAGGCCGCAGCAATTCGCTATTAGCTGAGCCTCTCAAGCGAAAGCCGGGAGCTAAGCCTGTCGCATTCGAACTGTACATAGGTGTGCTCAAGCTTGGGGATAGGATCCAATCGATTCACACCAAAGTACGCGATGAATTTGAATCAACCCAACAACGCATCAACTTTATTAAAGATGCGCTCAATATGGGGGAGCTCTATATCCTCCGGGTTACTTCAGGCCCAGTGTATGATGCCTTGACCACACTAATGAAAAAAGACATCAATGAACTATTGTCGTTAAGCCTCAGTCATGCGCGAAATCTTGAAAATGAAATGACCGCCATTATTGGCTATTGCGAATTGGTAGATATCACAGAAGAAGTGTTGATTCGCCTAGAGATGAATAGCTAACCGCGAAGCCTTGAACCGCTTACGAAAAACGGCCCCTACTAGGGCCGTTTTTATAAGCTTTACTGGATAAGCTCAAGCTTACCAGCCGATTTTTTTCTGCTTTGCCAGCAGCCCCGAAAGAATACAAACAATTCCGCCTAAACCTGCGTGCCTGATCGCTACCTGAGCCTGCGCTTCCACTTTTGGTTTCGCATGATAAGCGATGCCAAGTCCTGCTGCGCCCATCATTACTAAGTCATTGGCACCATCCCCTACGGCGATAGTGTTATGTGCTTCAACATCATACTCTTCGGCGAGATCTAGCAAGATGTCCGCTTTGGTTTGAGCCGATACCACATCACCCACGACTTCACCTAATAGCTTGCCTTCTTTGATTGCTAGTGTATTAGACTGAGCAAAATCCAAGTTCAACATCTCTTTGAGATGATCCGAAAAGTAAGTAAAACCACCAGAGGCAATCGCCGTCTTCCAGCCATAGCTTTGCAGCGTTTTGATCATCTCTTGAAGCTCTGGCATCAATGGCAGTGACTCACGAACCTCGGCCAAAATTGACTCATCGGCGCCTTTTAGCGCGGCGACACGTTGACGTAAGCTTTGCTCAAAGTCCAACTCCCCCTGCATCGCGCGCTCTGTCACCTCAGAGACTTGCTCACCAACGCCAGCAAGTATCGCGATCTCGTCAATACACTCGATTTGAATCGCGGTAGAATCCATATCCAGCACAATAACGCCTGGCTTGTTGAGATCAGGTACGTCGCACAAGCGTGCGTAATCGACATTCAATTCATCCAATATTTGGCTATGCTCAGCAGTTAAGTTGCCCTCCATTAGCGCAACCTCATAACGACCGACTTGCCAAATATCTAAAATGCGAGTGGTTTCTCCAACGTAAAAGTCCAAATCGTTGAACATGTCTGTCGACAGGTACTGTGCGTACACAATCCATGTTGCTGTACGTCGCTCTAAAGAATGAGCGAGAAGCGTCTCTGGGAATCGTTGTTTAAGTGGAATACGCTTACTGATTGCAAGCGGCTTAATAGCATCCATGGCTAATCCTTCCTTTAAATGTGCTCCCAAAACGTTACCTATTGCAATTTAGTTGTGCAAGCATCAATATGAACCAATTCGTCATTTCTTAGTACTTTTGCACTTTTATGGATGGTTCACTGTTTTCGTTTAGAAACTTTTTACGCTTAGTCGCGCTTTGTCTGATTGGTGCCATGGTGTTTTTTATCACCACCAATAGTGTGCTGATCAGTAAAGGCAACGAGCGTATTCAAGCCAATCAGCTCGAAGTTCTCTCCAAAGTTCTGATTTCTCAAGCCTCGCAATCGGCAAGACAGATGCTGATCGACCAAGATCAAGAGCGACTTGGAGCCTTGACCAACCAACTTGCTAGCGAGCGCCTAGTACTTGATGCGACCGTCTATGATTCAGAAGGGGTCAAAGTTGCAGCCAGTGATGCAGCAAAGACGGTTCGTGACGTGTTGGGACTCGATACCCCGCTGTCTACTGCGAGTATCGGCCGCCAGCAGCTCGTCGAACCGATCATTAACGACAACACCATTATTGGCTTCGTGCGCATTACCTTTGAGACCGGTAAAGTGACCGCTATCTCTGATCATCACTACCGCAAGAGTGATCGCTTTATGTACATGATGATCTTAATGAGTTTCTTATGTGGACTATTGCTGATGGTGCTGCTTCGCAAGCAGCCAAAGAATAAAGGCGAAAACCTATTGCTTAAGCAGCCTTAACAAAATAGTAGTCAAAACTAAAAAAGCCTCGCATTCGCGAGGCTTTTTCTATTCAGAAGGAACACTAAATTACTCAGCGTCACCCAGAAGAACGGAATCCAGTGCAATTTCCATCATTTCGTTGAACGTCGTTGCACGCTCATCAGATGTGGTTTGCTCACCCGTTTTAATGTGGTCTGAAACGGTACAGATAGCCAGAGCTTTCGCGCCATACTCTGCAGCAACACCGTAGATGCCTGCCGCTTCCATTTCCACACCAACAATGCCGTATTTGTCCATCACGTCGAACATTTCTGGATCTGGCGTGTAGAACAGCTCTGCTGAGAACAGGTTACCCACTTTTACGTCGATACCGCGTGCTTTTGCTGCTTCTTCCGCGTTTTTCACCATTTTGTAGTCAGCGATTGCTGCAAAGTCATGGTTCTTGAAGCGAATACGGTTCACTTTCGAGTCAGTACATGCGCCCATGCCGATAACAACGTCGCGTACTTTAATGTCTTCGCTTACCGCACCACAGCTGCCCACACGGATGATTTTTTTCACACCAAAGTCTTTGATAAGTTCAGTCACGTAGATTGAGCACGAAGGGATACCCATGCCGTGGCCCATTACTGAGATACGACGACCTTTGTAAGTGCCTGTGTAACCGTACATATTACGAACATCACACACTTGTACAGCGTCATCTAAGAAGGTATCCGCGATGTATTTTGCACGTAGTGGGTCACCCGGCATCAATACTACGTCAGCAAAATCACCCATTTCCGCATTAATGTGAGGAGTTGCCATTATTTTTTCCTTTATGTTGTTCGTGTAAATTTTAGGGTTGGAGCAAGATACGGCTAAGCACCTAAGGTACTCAGCCACTGTTAATTATAGGAAGTTCTTCCCGTAATCCATTGAGGATGTACCAAAGTAGCTTGCAAGGCTTTGACCAATATCAGCAAAGCTGTCACGAAGACCCAAAGAACCTGCTGGTACTTTTTGGCCGTAGACAATAACCGGGATATGCTCACGAGTATGGTCAGTACCCTGCCATGTTGGATCGCAGCCGTGGTCCGCTGTTAGAATCAGCACATCGTCTTCTTGCATCAGTTCAATGACTTCATGGATGCGTGAGTCAAAGTACTCAAGCGCTGCAGCATAACCTGCCACATCACGGCGGTGGCCGTATGCGGAATCAAAGTCGACAAAGTTAGTGAAAACGATGGTGTTATCACCTGCTTTTTGGATTTGCTCTTTCGTTGCTTCGAAAAGCGCAGGAATACCGGTTGCTTTCACTTTTTGAGTGATACCGCAATTGGCGTAGATATCGGCAATCTTACCGATAGAGACCACTTCGCCCTGCTTCTCTTCAACAAGCTTAGTCAGCACTGTTGGCGCTGGCGGCTCAACAGACAGGTCGCGACGGTTACCCGTGCGCTCAAATTGGCCTTTACCCGCACCGATAAATGGGCGCGCAATCACGCGGCCAATGTTGTAATCCTCTAGCTCTTCTCGGGCAATTTGGCAAAGCTCTAGTAGGCGGTCAAGACCGAAAGTCTCTTCATGACACGCGATTTGGAATACCGAGTCTGCAGAGGTGTAGAAGATAGGTTGCCCTGTCTTCATATGCTCTTCACCTAGGTCATCCAGCACTTGCGTGCCTGATGCGTGGCAGTTACCTAGGAAGCCATCAAGGCCCGCGCGATCAAGAATGCGGTCAGTCAGCTCTTTCGGGAAGCTGTTTTGCTTGTCAGTGAAGTAGCCCCAGTCAAACAGAACTGGAACACCGGCAATTTCCCAGTGACCTGACGGAGTATCTTTACCAGAAGATAGCTCAGCCGCGTGACCGTAAGCACCGATGATCTCAACGTCGTCGCGAAGACCAAGAGCAAGCTTACCGGTTGACTCTTTATGAGCCATCGCTAAGCCTAGTTTAGAAAGATTTGGAAGCTTCAATTCGCCGCTGCGCTGATCGTTGTCAGCCAGACCTTTCGCACACTGCTCTGCAATGTGACCCATTGTGTCTGAGCCGACATCACCAAATTTGTCCGCATCCGCGGTAGCGCCAATGCCAAAAGAATCTAACACTAAAATAAATGCACGTTTCATAACTTTCTCTCCGTCCTTATGCTAGGTCTTCCGCACGAATATGGCGGTATACACAAGGCGTTTCTGTATAAGGTTCATCTGAGACAGTAATCGCCGCTTTCAGCGCACTTGCCGCCTCTTGCCACTGAGCTTCACTGCGAGCATGAATCATCGCGAGTGGCTTGTCTTGGTTTGCCGTTTCGCCAAGCCTAATGAATTGGTCGAAACCGACCGCGTAATCGATAGCATCAGTAGCTACGCGGCGACCACCGCCCATACCTACTACTGCCATGCCGATTGCGCGCGTATCCATAGCAGAAACGATGCCTTCGGCATCTGCAAACACCGGCTTAATGATTTCTGCTTTTTCTAGGTAGTTGTCGTAGTTTTCAACAAAATCAGCTGGGCCACCAAGACCTTTCACCATTTTGCCAAAACACTCAGCCGCTTTGCCGTTATCGAGTACCTCGTTAAGCAAAGCTTCTGCTTGCTCTGTATCTTCTGCAAGCTTAGCCAGTACCAACATCTCACTACATAGCGCCATGGTCACTACGTACAAGCGTGAGTTACGGTATTCACCCGTTAGGAACTGCACTGCTTCCCGCACTTCAACAGCATTACCCGCAGACGATGCGAGTACCTGGTTCATATCGGTCAGGATAGCCGTCGTCTTAGTACCCGCACCATTAGCAACAGCAACAATAGAATTCGCCAGCTCTTCCGATGCTTCATAGGTTGGCATGAAAGCGCCCGAGCCCACTTTGACATCCATAACCAGAGATTCTAGGCCTGCGGCTAGCTTCTTCGACAAGATTGACGCTGTGATTAGCGAAATATTATCCACTGTTGCGGTGATATCACGAGTTGCGTAAACACGCTTGTCTGCTGGCGCAAGATCGCCAGTCTGACCAATAATCGCAACACCAGCATCTTTGGTCACTTCACCAAACACATCATTGGTCGGCGTAATGTTGTAACCCGGAATAGATTCCAGTTTATCCAGCGTACCACCTGTGTGGCCAAGGCCACGACCAGAAATCATAGGGACAAAGCCACCGCAAGCGGCAATCATTGGGCCAAGCATTAGCGACGTCACATCACCAACACCACCGGTTGAATGCTTATCGACAATCGGCCCGCCAAAATTCATATGGCTCCAGTCGATAACCATGCCAGAGTCACGCATGGCACAAGTCAGTGCAATACGCTCTGGCATGGTCATTTCATTGAAGAAGATGGTCATCGCAAATGCTGCAATTTGACCTTCTGATACCGTGTCTTTCGCAACGCCTTGAATGAAGAAGTTGATCTCTTCCGCGCTCAGTTCATGACCGTCGCGTTTTTTACGAATAATTTCTTGTGGTAAATACATTAGAGCCTCCACAGCGAAGTGCTGAAGTACAGAATAAGTGTAGGGTAGAAGTTGCGGGATTTGGGAGTGGTGGATTTTACCCCTCCTAGCCTCCCCTTATTAAGGGGAGGAACCACTGGTTCGCTTTCGCATCGCCTTATAAAAAAGTGCAACGTTACGTCAGTAACGAGCAGTGGTTCTCCCCCTTAATAAGGGGGAGCTAGAGGGGGTGAAAGCGCAGAACCAACGACCTACACTCCCGCAAAGTAACTTAGTAAGCGCTAGGATCCGCCGTCTCGTCAGTTACTTCTAATGTATTCAGTAGGTTGGTCAGTAGGCTTGATGCACCAAAGCGGTAGTGCATGTTGTCTGCCCAGTCTGCGCCTAAGATGTCGTCTGCCATTGCTAGGTACGCTGCTGCATCTTCTGCAGTACGTACGCCGCCAGCAGGTTTGAAACCAACTGTCTTTGCTACGCCCATATCGCGGATAACTTCTAGCATCATGCGAGCATATTCTGGCGTTGCGTTAACTGGCACTTTACCTGTTGAGGTTTTGATGAAGTCAGCGCCTGCTTTGATACAGATTTCTGATGCTTTCTTGATCAGAGCTTCTTCTTTTAGCTCGCCGGTTTCGATGATCACTTTCAGAAGAATGTCGCCACACGCTTCTTTACACTGTTTCACTAGCTCAAAACCCACTTCTTCGTTGCCAGCGATAAGTGCGCGGTATGGGAATACTACGTCTACTTCGTCTGCGCCGTAAGCAACTGCTGCTTTGGTTTCTGCTACAGCAATTTCGATGTCATCGTTGCCGTGTGGGAAGTTCGTTACCGTCGCGATACGTACTTCTGGCGTACCTTGTTCGCGAAGGGTTTTCTTAGCAATAGGAATAAAGCGAGGGTAAATACAGATCGCTGCTGTGTTACCCACAGCGGTTTTCGCGTCGTGACACAGTGCGATCACTTTTTCGTTTGTGTCGTCGTCATTTAGCGTGGTTAGATCCATAAGTTTAAGTGCACGTAGAGCTGCTGATTTTAAATCGCTCATTTCTATCTCCGGTCAATATATTCAATTAATTATCTGACAAACACGTCAGCAATAAATGAACGGACTTGGTTCCTTGAAGACTCGGTAGGGCAAACTCACTGCCTTACCAATTGCTATCCTTGTCACCGCACAGTACCTGCTCGTTAAGATCACCTGATTCCTATCTGGGTGAGAACTGGCTCTGGCTGTATAACCCATGAGTCTGCAATAAAGAAAAAACATCACGAGTTACTGAGTAGCCTATACAGTATAGGAGCGATATCTAAAACGGTAGTACTGATTAAAACGCAAACGGTTTGTATCTCAAAAAAAGTTCCGTTGTCCATCATTCATCCCTTATCCCAAAAGGACTATTGAGGTTTTCTGGTCCCCAAAAACCAAAAAAAGCCCCGCAGCAATCTCTTGCTACGGGGCGATTTATAATGGCGTCTATATACTGTTTAACCTAACGCGAGCAATTACATGCCAGCTAGAGTTAGACAGAAGCCTGCAATCGTTGCAGCCATCAGGTTAGATAGCGTACCAGCGATTACTGCTTTCACACCCATGCGAGCGATATCACCGCGACGCTTAGGCGCAAGGCTACCCAGACCACCTAGTAGGATTGCGATAGAAGATAGGTTCGCAAAACCACATAGAGCGAATGAGATGATTGCCTTAGTTTTCTCAGAAAGAACAACTGGCGCTGCTTCGCTTAGGTAAGGGGCAAACTGAGAGTATGCTACGAATTCGTTCGCAACGGTCTTCATACCGATGAACTCACCCGCGATAGTCGCTTCAGACCATGGCACACCTAGTAGGAATGCTAGTGGCGAGAACAACCAACCTAGAATCATTTCTAGACGTAGTTCAGGCATACCAACCCAGCCACCGATGCCACCAAGCATACCGTTAACTAGTGCGATAAGGCCGATGAATGCGATTAGCATTGCACCTACGTTAAGTGCTAGTTGAAGACCTGCTGATGCACCGCCCGCTGCTGCGTCGATAACGTTAGCTGGCTTGTCTTCGCCTTCTGCACTCATGTCATGTAGCTGATCAACTGGCTCTTCAGTTTCTGGCTTGATGATTTTAGCAAACAGAAGACCACCTGGTGCTGCCATGAATGATGCTGCAACTAGGTACTCGATTGGCACACCCATTGATGCGTAACCTGCTAGTACACCACCAGCGATAGAAGCTAGACCACCACACATTACTGCGAATAGTTCAGATTGCGTCATCTTAGGTACGAAAGGACGTACCACTAGAGGTGCTTCTGTTTGACCTACGAAAATGTTAGCTGCTGCTGACATAGATTCCGCACGAGAAGTACCTAGTGCTTTTTGCAGGCCGCCACCAAGAATCTTGATAACCCACTGCATAACACCTAGGTAGTAAAGTACAGAAATAAGCGCAGAGAAGAAGATTAGTGTAGGTAGTACACGGAAAGCGAAGATGAAACCGCCGCCGCCGAATACTTCAAACATTTTACCTGATACTAGGCCACCAAATAGGAATGACGTACCGTCATTACCGTAGTTGATAACGTTAGATACAGCGTCAGAGAAGCTGCGTAGTACTTCTTGTCCCCATGGAACGTAAAGAACGAATGCACCTAGTGCAAATTGGATAGCGAATGCGCCAGCCACGGTTCTGATATTAATAGCTTTGCGGTTGTCAGAAAGCAGTACTGCGATTGCAATAAGTGCGACCATACCAACCAGGCTCATAAACAGGCTCATAGTTTATGACTTCCTTATAATTAATAATTTGGCGTGTAACAAAATTTGAAGCTCAAAAGCGGGGGCGATTATACAAACCCACAGAAAAGAAAGTAGTACCCCCCTCACACTTTCGTCCTGAACACATGGGGGATACACTAAAGTTTGCGACCTAGATCACAAAAAGCAAGTGCAAACGATTTCGAATTCACAAATTAACGCATTTTTAGTCACAAAATCTAAACGTCAATTTGCCATTATTTGATAACTGTGAGGCAACCGTTTGCCCAGATTCATTTCGCAGCTCAATTAAAGACGTTAGCACCATGTTTACCATTTTGGGTTCGTTAGGAAGCCCTTGATAACCACTTAATGGCATATCAGGGGCATCCGTTTCTATTAACAAACTTTCCAACGGAATCGCGGCGATAGTAGCGCGTGTTTTCTTCGCTCTTGGATACGTGATCACACCGCCAACACCGATTTTTAACCCCAATTTGATGAAATCCATTGCCTGTTGAACGCTACCGCTAAATCCATGAACCACACCACTATATTTAGGAGGATTGCGTTTTAATAACGCCACCAAATCCTGATGCGCTTTTCGACAATGGAGTAAAATCGGCAATTGGCTCTGGTTAGCAATATCAATCTGAGCGTTGAGATACTGTTTTTGCAGCGTTTCATTTTCCCGGCCATGGTAGAAATCCAGACCGCATTCACCAATAGCGACACACTTTTCAGGCACTGAAGAGACAACCCTTGAGGCCAAATTATCCAGACTGTGTTCACTCAACCCATCGAGAAACTGTGGATGAAAGCCGAGTGCGTAATAGATGTCTTCATTCTGCTCACTAAGTATTTGAACGGCTGCCCAGTTACTTTCATTAATAGCAGGGACAATGATTTTCTCGACCCCTTGCTGTTTCGCATCGCTGAGCACTTGCTGCAAATCTTTTTGCTGTGCAAGTAAATCTAAATGACAGTGACTATCTATCATCGTCTTGCGGCTCTTTCTTGTATGGCACACAACTGCGCCTATTTTCTGGTGTTAAACCAAGTGACTCACACCATTGATCATATCTAGCAAGCCATCTCTTGAACAACTTCAACATGATGCTCCGCTCCTTCATCTAAAAACATTGTAATCGATTGCAATAACAAGATGTTGCGCTTCGATATACAAAGAATAGCTGTAATAGTTAGTGTTTTGTCACTAAGTTGTGACTTACACCTCAATGCTGCCATGCAAGGCGTTTTTTTTGCACACGCAAACGATAAAATGTCGCACATTGTTTGTAAACTGAACGGTTTGCTATCAGCATGACTGTTCATATATTTACAAACGACTACTTTCTAGGCACGAGTAATTTGGACATCGCCTAGCCTATCGAAACGTCAATGATGCCCCATCATTCGACACTATAAGGGAATTGATCGTGAAAAAAACTATTCTAAAAATGTCTGCACTTGCAGTGGCAGTAACTTCTTTTGGTGCATTCGCAGCAAAACCAGCAGTGGTTTACGATACAGCCGGTAAATTCGACAAATCGTTTAACGAAGCTGTATTCCAAAACGGTGTTAAAGTTTTCAATGCAGACAAAGGCATCAAAGTACGTGAATTTGAACCACAGAATGAAGCACAGCGCGAGCAAGGCCTACGCCGTCTAGCAAGCCGTGGTTTCACTCCAATCGTGGCGGTCGGCTTTAACATGGCATCTGCTGTTGAAAAAGTCGCGACTGAATTCCCAGACATTCAATTCACTATCATCGATATGGTAGTCGACAAGCCAAACGTTCAATCTATCGTCTTTAAAGAGCACGAAGGTTCATTCCTAGTGGGTGCGCTTGCCGCTAAAGCGTCTAAGACAGATAAAGTAGGCTTCGTTGGTGGTATGGATATCCCATTGATTCGTAAGTTCGAGTGTGGCTACCGCCAAGGTGCGAAATACGCAAACCCACAAATCGAAACCTTCCAAAACATGACTGGCTCTACGCCAGCAGCATTTGCTGACCCAGCAAAAGGCTCTGAGCTTGCGAAATCACAGTTCTCTAAAGGCGCTGACGTTATTTACGCAGCAGCTGGCGGCACAGGTATGGGTGTTTACCAAGCAGCGAAAGATGCGGGCAACTTCGCTATCGGTGTTGACTCAAACCAAAACCACCTACAACCAGGCACTATGCTGACTTCAATGGTTAAGAAAGTAGGCGTTGCCGCTTACAACACATGGGAAGATGCAGAGCAAGGCAATTGGGAAGCTGGCATCAAGGTACTAGGTCTTAAAGAAGGTGCGGTTGAGTGGGCATACGATGACTACAACAAAGATCTGATCACACCAGAAATGAAGACTTACCTAGATGGTCTTAAAGCTGACATCGTATCAGGCAAAATCGCCGTTCACGACTACATGTCTGACAACACATGTAACATCTAACGACTTCTCATTCAGAATGAAGGCCTAGGATTGGTATTTTTATCAATAACCTAGGCAACCATAACAACGCCGTTGCCCTCAAGCAGCGGCGTATAATTATAAGGCAGTATCTAGTGACACATGGACAACCTATTGCCATCGAACTCAAGCAGATCGATAAGCGATTTGGCGCGGTGCACGCCAACAAAACTATCGACCTCAAAGTTCCGCAAGGCACGATTCACGGCATCATTGGTGAAAATGGTGCAGGCAAGTCCACTCTTATGAGTATTATTTACGGTTTTTACCACGCAGATGCAGGCGAGATGACCGTCAATGGCGAACGTTACAAGCCAGCGAACTCTCAAGAAGCCATCAAGGCAGGCATCGGCATGGTGCACCAACACTTTATGTTGGTGGAAACTTTTACCGTACTCGAGAACATTGTTCTCGGCGCTGAAGATGGATGGAAGCTACAAGAGAGTCTTGGCAAGGCTAAGAAGAAACTCAAAGCACTGGCCGAAGATTATGGTTTGGAAGTCCCTTTAGACGCCATTGTTGGCGAGCTTCCGGTAGGTCTTCAGCAGCGAGTGGAAATCTTAAAAGCGCTCTATCGCGGAGCAAAGATCTTGATCCTCGATGAGCCAACCGGCGTGCTTACTCCTCAAGAAGCGGATCACTTATTTAAGATCCTCGACAAACTGCGTCAGCAAGGTACCACTATTATGATCATCACGCACAAGCTGCGTGAAGTATTGGCGATCACCGATAACATCTCCGTTATGCGCCAAGGGGCGATGGTAGAGCATGTTGTTACCGCCGACACCAATAAAGAGCAACTGGCTGAGCTGATGGTGGGACGCAAAGTTCGCCTCAAAGTCGATAAGTCAGAAGCCACTCCAAAGAAAGAGCTGATCAAAGTCGACAACTTACAGTACTTCGATGACGCAGGCGTCGAGCGCGTGAAAAGCGTGAGCTTCGGAGTGCGTCAAGGCGAAGTCGTCGGTATCGCTGGTGTTTCTGGCAACGGGCAATCAGAAATACTCGCCCTGCTTTCCGGCATCCTCCAGCCTTATTCTGGGAGCATTGACATCAACGGCAGCCACATTGATAAGCACACCATGCTCGATCCGCAGCAAGTTCGCGCGATTGGTGTGGGGCATATTCCAGAGGATCGCCACAAACAAGGGCTTATCAACAAGTTCGAAGCGCAGGAAGCCTATATCCTTGGCTACCATCACCTGCCGCAATACAACAAAGGTCTTTTGCAAGACAAGCAGGCCATCAAAGAGAGCTGTCAGGCGAGCATGGATAAGTGGGATGTGCGTCCTAACGACACCACTCTGAAAACCGCTAACTTCTCCGGTGGTAACCAGCAAAAACTGGTGATTGCCCGTGAAATGGAGCAAAACCCGGATGTGCTTTTGGTCGGACAGCCAACCCGTGGGGTTGATATCGGCGCCATTGAATACATCCACCAGCAAATCATTGCAGCGCGTGATGCCGATAAGGCAGTACTTTTAGTCTCGGTAGAGCTTGATGAAATCTTAAGCCTTTCTGACCGAATTCTGGTCGTGTTCGATGGCGCGATTGTCGGCGAAGTTTCGATTAAAGATGCCGATGAGAAAACCTTAGGTCTTATGATGGCAAACATCATGCCTGACCACCTTAAATCGGCAGCCGCCGATCAGCCACAAGGAGAAAGTGCATGAGCCAAGCAAAAGTTCCAGCTTGGGTAACCGTGGCTCTGCTACCAGCGATTAACGTGTTGGTGGCGTTCCTAGTGTCTGCCCTGCTGTTTATGTATATCGACATCAATCCGATTGATGCCGCAAAAGTGATGTGGACGGGTGCCTTTGGCTACGCCGAAGGCTTTGGCTACACCATGTATTACGCCACAGGCTTTATTTTTACCGGACTTGCTGTTGCCGTCGCGTTTCACGCGGGTCTGTTTAACATCGGTGGTGAAGGTCAAGCTTACATTGGTGGCCTCGGTGTCGGTCTTATCTGTCTCACCTTAGGCGAATATGCCCCTTGGTATATTGTGTTTCCGGTAGCGATTGTTGTCGGCGGCTTATTTGGCGCAGCTTGGGCATTTATCCCTGCTTACTTACAAGCCAAACGCGGCTCACACATCGTGATCACCACCATCATGTTTAACTTTATTGCCTCATCGCTGATGGCGTATTTGTTGGTCGATATCCTCAAGCCAGAAACGACAATGGCAACAGAAAGCCGTGTCTTTGCAGTTTCAAGTTGGCTACCAAAGATGCATGAGATCCTCGCGGTCGTTGGGATTGAGATGGCACCAAGCCCAATGAACCTGAGCTTTATCTTTGCTCTTTTATGCTGTGTGTTTGTGTGGCTACTGATGTGGCACTCACGCTGGGGTTACGAAATCCGCTCTGTGGGCTCTAACCCATCAGCTGCTGATTACGCAGGCATCAAGTATGTGAAAATCATCATCTTAACCATGCTTATCTCTGGCATGTTGGCAGGCTTCTTTGGCCTCAACGTACTTCAAGGTGAACTGCACCAAATCAAGCTGAACTTCGTTGAAGGCTTTGGCTTTACCGGTATCGCTGTCGCACTTATGGGTCGTAACCACCCGGTAGGTGTACTGCTGGCAAGCTTGCTGTTCGGCTTCTTATACCAAGGCGGTGCGGAGCTGAGCTTTGAGTACGGTGTTGACCGAAACATCGTTGTGGTACTGCAAGGTTTGGTGATCCTATTCTCTGGCGCACTGGAGCACATGTTCCGTCCTTCTCTAGAGAGAACCTACCTCAAACTGTTCGGCAAAAAACAAGCTGAACAACAAGCAGAGAAAGGAGTCGCTTGATTATGTTTGAAACGATTATTCTCATGCTTGATGCCACAATGCGTGTGGCAACCCCGCTTATCCTTGCCTCACTTGCCGGTATGTTTTGTGAACGCTCGGGTATCGTTAACATCGCTCTAGAAGGCAAGTTGCTCGCGTCGGCGTTTGCTGGTGCAGCTATGGCACATATTACTGGCTCGGCTTGGCTTGGTCTGTTTGCAGGCATTGGCGTATCTGTGTTACTTGCCCTGCTCCACGGCTTTGCTTCGATCACCCACCGCGGAGATCAAGTGGTCAGTGGTATGGCAATCAACATCCTCGCTGCCGGTCTCACCATTACCCTTGGTCGTCACTGGTTCCAACAAGGTGGTCAAACACCAGCACTATCTGGCAACGCACGATTTGCGCCTATCACCTTCCCGGGTGCTGATGCGGTTGCGGATGTGCCTGTGCTTGGTCTGCTTTACTCAGAGCTTATCAGTGGTCACTCGATTCTGGTTTACATGGTGGTGTTCATCGTCCCAGCTTGCTGGTACCTGCTATTTAAGACGCGCTTTGGACTTCGTCTGCGCGCGGTAGGCGAGTCACCATCAGCCGTTGATACCGCGGGTATCTCAGTGGTTCGTATGCGTTATGCTGCGGTCGCTATTTGTGGCGTACTGGTGGGTATCGGTGGCGTTTATTTGTCTGTAGCACAAACGGCGCAGTTCATTCCTAACATGAGTGCAGGTAAGGGCTATATGGCTCTGGCGGCGCTTATCTTTGGTAAATGGCGACCGTTTACGGCAATGGCTGCGTGTTTGCTGTTTGGCTTCTTAGACGCATTAGCGATTCGTATGCAGGGTGTATCGATTGGTGATTTCCCAGTTCCTGTACAAGCGATTGAAGCGATTCCGTATGTGTTGACGGTGTTCTTGTTGGCTGGGTTTATTGGTAAGGCGGTGGCGCCTAAGGCGATTGGGGTGCCTTATACTAAGGAGCGTGAGTAGAGCGCTGCTAACGCTTCGCGTTTACCCCCTCTAACTCCCCCTTATTAAGGGGGAGAACCTCGGGCTCGCTCCTATCGTCGCATCGCTGAACAACTATAGTCAGGCGACGCGTTAGCGAGCCAGTAGTTCCTCCCCTTTATAAGGGGAGGCTAGGAGGGGTAGGCTCTTAACTCCCCCCACTCGCCAAACAAAAAAAGCCGCTCTCCCGAGCGGCTTTCCCATTCAATCAACCAGCATTAGTGCTCACGCGTCGCACGGAACTTAACATCTGGGAAACGCTCTTGCGCTAGGTTCAAGTTCACCATAGTCGGTGCAACATAGCTTAGGTTGTTGCCACCATCCAACGCTAGGTTGGTTTGGTTCTTACGCTTGAACTCTTCGAGCTTCTTATCGTCATCACACTCAATCCAGCGTGCTGTCGCAACGTTCACGCTCTCGTAGATCGCTTCAACGTTGTACTCAGATTTTAGACGCGCAACAACCACGTCAAACTGAAGCACACCAACCGCGCCAACGATCAGGTCGTTGTTCTGTAGTGGACGGAATACCTGTACTGCACCCTCTTCAGATAGCTGAACCAGACCTTTCAGTAGCTGCTTCTGCTTCAATGGATCTTTTAGGCGAATACGGCGGAATAGCTCCGGTGCGAAATTTGGAATGCCAGAGAACTTCAGTGATTCACCTTGAGTGAAGGTATCACCAATCTGGATAGTACCGTGGTTGTGAAGACCAATGATATCACCAGCATAAGCATTTTCTGCTCGCGCACGGTCGCCCGCCATAAAGGTTACTGCGTCAGAGATGCTGACGTTTTTACCAGTGCGAACGTGGTTCATCTTCATACCTTGCTTGTAGGTACCTGATACGATACGCATGAAGGCGATACGGTCGCGGTGCTTAGGATCCATGTTTGCTTGGATCTTAAATACGAAACCAGAGAACTTGTCTTCTGTTGCTTCAACGTCACGCTCATTTGCTTGACGTGTTTGTGGCGCTGGAGCCCACTTAGTCAGACCATCTAGCATGTGGTCAACACCGAAGTTACCAAGAGCAGTACCGAAGTAAACTGGCGTCAGTTCGCCTTTTAAGAATGACTCTAGGTCAAACTCAGGGCATGCGCCCATTACTAGCTCAAGCTCTTCGCGCACGCTCTCTGCGAGATCAGCACCTACGGCTTCATCAAGATCTGGGTTATCAAGACCTTTGATGATGCGTACTTCTTGGATTTCGTGACCGTGGCCAGATTCGTAAAGAATCGTTTCGTCACGGTGGATGTGATAAACACCTTTAAACTCTTTACCACAACCAATTGGCCAAGAGATTGGCGCACACATCATGCCAAGTTCGCTTTCTACTTCGTCCAATACTTCCATTGGGTCACGAACGTCACGGTCGAGTTTGTTCATGAAGGTAACGATAGGCGTATCGCGAAGACGGGTAACTTCCATCAGTTTACGAGTACGATCCTCGACACCTTTCGCAGCGTCGATAACCATCAAGCAAGAGTCTACCGCCGTTAGTGTACGATAAGTATCTTCCGAGAAGTCTTCGTGTCCTGGGGTATCGAGAAGGTTTACCAAGCAGTCGTTGTATGGAAACTGCATCACGGAAGTTGTTACCGAGATACCACGCTCTTTTTCCATTTCCATCCAGTCCGACTTCGCGTGCTGTGCACTGCCACGGCCTTTTACTGTACCTGCTTTCTGAATCGCGTTTCCGAATAACAGTACTTTTTCAGTAATGGTGGTTTTACCCGCATCCGGGTGAGAGATGATCGCAAACGTTCTACGCTTAGAAACTTGTTGCAAAAATTGAGGATTTGACATGAATCTCGATCTTCTTGATTTGTAGAATAGCGTTTGAAGGCATTGGCTCAACCACTACTCGAAGGCGTCGAAAAAATAATGGGCGCTATTTTCACCGATCTAGCTTTGATTCTCAATCACTAGTTTCCCTCAGGCCGTCTTATCTCCGGACAGCTGATTGATATGGGAGGCTTTGTCTCTGAAGTTAACTGCTGCGCCGCAAGAATCATCGTCACGATGATTTTGGGGCTGGAGCCTTCCAGCCCACTTTTTTGATCATAACTGCCAAGCATGGCCGACGGTAATATAGTACGCCCACTCTTCTGGCCCTTTAGCTGCGTCGACACCCACCCTCATATTCAGTTGGCGCGCAACTAAATAGCGAAAACCACCACCGACAACGCTTTGATACTCCGCATCAGAAAAACTCTGACCATCCTCAACTGCTTTACCCGTTCCTGTAAACCCAACAATCGACCAACGTGGCGTCACATCATAGCGAGCTTCAAGCTCAGCCAAGGCCATGTCTTGGCCTTGGTAGCGCATCGCGGCAATACCACGCATATTGATAAAAGGACGTGCATAGTATGGCGCATCGTCGCTCACCGTTTGATAGTCGCCACGCACACCGATGATGAGATCCTCTCGCACTGGCGCAAAGTAATTCACCTGAGCTCGCGCTTTTTGGTAATCCACATCGCCGCCAAAGGCTGTATTGTGAAAATCCGTACTGAATTTCGCTTTTAGGCCATCATTAGGGGTAAAGATCGTATCGCGGCTATCGTAAGTCACTTTTAATTCGACACCAGCGTCTTCAAGATCGAAATCGATCGGTGGGATACCCGGAATGGCATTGCCTATATCAAATGTACTTTTAGAAGAAAGAAGTGAGTATTTCGCACCGACAAACCAATTGCTGCCGGCAATCCGATAATCGATATCTTGCATAAAGTAGAGACCATCGATGTTGAAATCGAACGGCACATCGCCTTGGTAATACTTTAAGTTGAACGAGCCGTAAAATAGACCGCCTTGGTAACGCCACGCATCTTCCTGCCAAGAGCCAAAGTGAAACGCTCCTGTGAGCCAAGAGCCATTTTCGGTTCCCGCGGCAGCGACCGCTGTCACGCTAGGTGGCAATCCAACGACTTCATCAGGGTTTTCTTTACGAAGCTGCTTGCGCTTTTCAGACTCATGGAAAAACAACATTGCAGCACCACCACCGACGCCGACCGCAGGATCAGTGATGATGATAGGTACCGGCATAAAACCAATAGCATTGTCCAACACCCATTGACTGGCATCGAACATACCGTCTTTGGGGTCAATGAATTGCTGCATCGCCCCTACATTTGTAGAAACACATAAGGCTGAAATAGCTGCCAGAAATATCTTACTATTCGTCTTTTCCATGACCTCTCCTTGCACGCAAAACGCACAATATCACTGAGTATTGATAGTTACATAATAATCACGTTTAGGTAACAAAAACCACTGAGTTAGCGGCATTTTTTAGTAAAAATGTCAGCCTATCCGCTCGCTGTAAGCATTTAGCTCGTCTATAGTTAGTAGTGATAAGTCCATGGTTTAGGTTATTATTTTAACGGCATGCATACCTTTATATTGGTATGAGTAGCGAGTGATATCTAGTTTTTCATCAAGAAGTGAACTCGTTACTATTTTTCAATGTCCTAAAGTGGCAAAATACGCAGATCCTACAAAAAGAGAGTCAGAAACGGTGTCAGAACAAGCTCCATTAGATATTCGAATCGAAGAAAATCAAACCCGTGTGAAGGATCAACTTAATCGTATTCTTTCCAGTAAAGCGTTCGACCAAAGCCCGAAGATGAAGCAGTTACTCTCTTTCGTCGTCGAACAGACTTTGGCGGGCAATGGAGATCGACTCAAACAGTTCACCATCGCGACCGAAGTGTTTGATCGTGATGCCGACTTTGATCACCAAGCTGACCCAATTGTACGTATTCAAGCGGGGCGTGTTCGCCGCACACTTGAAACCTATTACCTAACGGAAGGGGTAAACGACCCGTTGGTGCTATCGATCCCTAAAGGTCGTTATAGCCCGATTTTTACCCCGCAGATCCCTCAAGCGGCACGTCAATCAACTACACTAGCCCAAATGGTGGGTGACACCAATAAGGCACTCAACCCAACTCTGACTGTACTGCCGTTTTTGTCGCTCTCCGATGATGCCGAGAAGCGCTTCTTCGCCGAAGGTTTTGGTGAAGAGCTTGCCACTGAGCTAGCCCGTTTTGACATGCTTAAAGTGGTATCGATGCACGCGCTGGGTGACACCAATATCGACCCTCGCACCTCTGCTGACGTAAAAGGTCTGGGCGAAAAACTCAATGTCTCTTTTATCACCTCAGGCACTATGCAAGCCCTTGGCAACAAGGTACGCATTTACGCTAAGCTTTATCGCACTGACAGCGGTGAGCAAGTCTGGGCTGAGAAGTACACCTGCGATTTAGCCACCGACGATTTGTTCTCTGTGCAAGATGACATCATCGCCGAAATCGTCGCTGAGCTTGCTTCAAGCTTTGGCATTATCCACCGTGAGATCTACGCCAGCTGCAATCAGAAAAAGATTGAGCATCTGTCGACGTACGAAGCAACCTTGCGCTATCGTCATTACCTCATGACACTGACCGAAGATACCCACCTGCAAGCGATGCAGGCACTACTAAGCGCGGTGCAAAACGAACCGGATATTGCCCTGCTACATGCCATGCTGGCCGTGCTCTATTTCGATGCCGAAATGCTCGGTATGGGACAGGTAGACAATGCAGTAGAAACCGGTCTGAATCACGCTCGTCGTGCCGTGGAGCTTGAACCAAGCAACCAAGAAGCACAAATGGCGATGCTGATGGCGTATCAGCTAAAAGACGATGTGAGCGGCATTATCGAAACCGTTGATAAAGTACTCGCTATCAACCCGAATGCCGCCTATCAAATTGGCCTATGTGGCTGGGCATTGTGCATGGCGGGAGAGTTTGAACGCGGCCTTGAGCTTCTAGAAAACTCCAAAGCGCTCAACCCATTCCGCCCGCCGTGGTTTTCATTGGTTTCTGTGGTGTACAAAATCATGCAAGACGACTTTGACGGCGCGGAAAAATCCATCAGTAAGCTGTCGCTACGCCGCCTATTCTGGGTACCGATGCTGAAAGCTGTGATTCAAGTGTACAAAGGCGAGTTCAAACAAGCTCAAGCCAGCTACAAAGAGATGCTACAAATCCGTCCTGACTTTGAGGGCAATGAAGAGCGCTACCTAGGTGCGTTTATCTCCAGCCCCGCGATTAAGAACAAGCTGCTTGAAGGGCTTGCTCGTTTGTAATCCAAAGGAAGCAAATAGTAGATAGCAAAAGAGAGCCAAACGGCTCTCTTTTTAGTTTACGGTTCATTAGGTTGACAGTCAGTGCGAGCTAGTAATCGTAGATATCATCTTCATACGCCTCTTCAAGATAGTCCTCTTCGATTTGCTCCTCGACTATCTCTTCCGCGATGTACTCTTCTTCAATGATCTCTTCTGCCACCACTTCTTCGGCAATGTACTCTTCTTCGATATACTCTTCGGCCAAGTATTCTTCTGCGATGTACTCATCTTCAATGATCACATCGGTGGCTACTTCGCACTCAGCTTCATAATACGCGCCATCAATTGCACCGCCAACCGCGCCAGCGCCGCCGCCGATTAAGGCTCCCGTTTTTGCACCATCACTGCCATCAACAATGCCGCCAACAATCGCACCTGTAACCGCACCATCGACTGCACCAACGACAGCACCTTCGGCTTCTTGATCACAGTAGTAACCAAAGCTCATCGAGCTTAGCATCATCAAACAGGCACCAATAATTAGACTTAACTTGTTCATTCTACTCTCCTACTGCGCAAGCTGGTTGTAAGCATCGATACTCATGCCTGCGCTAAATCCGCCGTCGACACCAATCGACTGACCATTCACAAAACTGCTGTCTTCTGACGCTAAAAAGTGCACCACCGCCGCGACTTCCTCTGGCTTCGCAATGCGCCCAAGTGGTACTGCACGTTTTTCCATTCGAAGCTGAGGCTCACCGCCTGACGCGTAAGCGCGCGGGGTATCAACAGAGGTTGGGCACACGGCATTGACGCGAATTTGCTTAGTGCCAAGCTCAAGTGCCGCGGTTTGGGTAATGCCTAACACCGCCCATTTAGAGCTGGCAAGCGCGCCAAGATATGGCACCCCTTGAGTACCCGCCACAGAAGCGATATTAATAATGCTGCTGCCCTTTGGCATGTATGGCACCGCATGTTTAATGGTGAGTGCAGTACCCAGCGCGTTGACTTCAAAGTTGGCGTTATATTCGGACTTTTTGGATTCCATAATGGTGCTGTAACCATTGGTCGAGCCCGCACAGTTCACCAGTACATCAATTTGCCCAAAACGTTCAAACGCAATCGCCATCAACTCACTTAATGAAAACTCATCGGTGACGTCGGCATAGACATAGTGTGCCTCTAGGGTTTGCAATTCTGGTTCATTGGCATTGATGCCAGCAATCATCAGTTTGGCGCCAGCATTGATTAGACGTTTGGCTATCGCTTCACCGATACCCGAAGTACCACCAATTAACACCACAACTTTGTCTGTGAGCTGAAAAGGCATAGACATTGTTCTGCGTCCTCATTGATTAAACAGGGTTAAAATTTCACTGTGAACCAGTGTAACGATTGAGCGCATTTGACAGCAGTTAGTAACTGGAAACGATCCAGTAACAGGCAGTAAATAAGTTGAAAAATAAATGAATTTTATTAATGAAGGGATTTTTGAAGTATGAGACTAAGGCATCCTTGCCTTAGAGTTGAGAGGAACTGTTTTGACTACCGGGTTAGAAGAACCAAGTCGCACCAATGCGAACTTCACGGTTGCCATCAAGGTGTTTCATGCGTGACTCGCCACCCGCTTTGAAGAAGTGCTCTGAGTAGGTCAGGTTACCCCAAATACTGCCGTCAGATGTTAGCGGTACACCACCTTCAAAGTTAAGCTCAAGCGACTGCTCGTTCTTACCGAATGCGTTGTTGTAGTTAGCATATTGTGGGTTCACTGTTACGTAGTGACCTTGCTCTGATAGGTAGAACGAGTTGAACCAGTTTGCTTGCCAACCGTTCTCTGAACGACCGTTGTCGTACTCGTTACGCATCAAAGCCACATTTGGGTAAGAAACCCAGTTTTCAAACGGGGTGATCACTTTCGCGACCGCACCGACTGCTGCCGTTTGCTCAGTGCCGCTTTGTTTCGCTACCCAGTTAGAGCCATAGCTGATGTAATCAAGCGAGAAACCAATTTCAGGAAGCACTTCTGAGCCAGTCGCGTGTACTTGGAAGTAACGTGCACGGATACGAGACAGACCAAAGTCCTTCGACTTACCGTCTTGTCCGTCTAGGTTGGTTTGAAAATCAGTTTCAAATTGACCTAGGTAACCGATGTTCTCGTTATACGAACCTGCCATGTTCAATTGCAAGCGAGTTAGGCCATCTTTGCCTTTCGCGCCAGAATCGAATTTTAGGTAGGTTTGTGGGCGAGTTACATCAGCAGGATCATTCGTTTGCTCTTCAGTAGCTTGCGCATTGAACGCTAGCGCGGCAAGAATTGCTGCAGAAAGAGTAGAAAAGTGCTTCATGTTTTTAATCCCATGATTATCAATAATTGCTGGGAAGTATGAAGCACTGGTAGGGTAATCGAAGTAACTCTGGGTAATGTAACCTATATACAAACCAGAAGGATGAACATCATTTCTATCGCTACATTTTATACATGATGGACAATAGAACTACCTCGGCGTCCGACCGTCACTACACTGAAAACATGAAGTGATAGCACATGATGACTGCGTCTTCGCGCCCGTGCTCAGTTGGGTAATAGTCTCGGCGTCTGTCTACTTCGTTGAAGCCTTCTGATAGGTAAAGCGACACTGCGGCGCTATTACTTTCACGCACTTCAAGCCAAGCGCTGTCAGCTTGGCAAGACTCACAGTAGGCCAATAGGTGCTGAATCAACTGACGGCCATAACCTTGTCCTTGATGACGCGGCGACACTGCAACGTTGAGTAATGAAACTTCCCCTACCACATTCTGAGCGTAGAAGTAGCCCACCACTTTATCATCTTCAAGCATCACCACATTGTGGGCACCACGTCCATTTAGCTCAGTAAGCATCGACGTTTTCCAAGGGTGGCTGTGGGCTTGCTGCTCAATCGCGATGACATCATCAAGGTGTGTTTCACTCATCTGAGTGAAGCTAATATTACTGTTTGGCACGGATTTGATTCCAAAGTTGACGCTTGTGGGCATCTTGACCTTCTATCTCTGCCAGCGGTGGCGAGATTAAAGTACGTGGTGATTGGTTGAGCTGCTTGGCATGTTGTTCTGTCCATTGACCCAGCCGCTGTTGCGCCGATTCAACGCCACAAAGCCAAATCCAACCCGGCATCGGCTCTGCATCCAATTGACTGAGCATGTCCGGCGTAATATGCAGCGCCTGTGACAGTTCAAGCTTCATCGCTTTGAGGATCTTTTCGAAAAAGGCAACCTTGTCACCTTGTGGTTTCATCGGCGAGACAAGTAACAACTGACAAGATTCGGGCAAAGAAAAGCGAGCCTGAGCACTGTGCGGTAGTCGCTCAGGATGTGTCAATTCCCAGGTCTGGATCCCCATCAACTGTAACGTAGTGCGGTTATGCATAGATTGGCCTGTTCTCAGAGTTGAGCAAAGATGTTGCGCCGTCAGAGGCGATTGAGCGAAGTGTAACAGAGCAGATAGGGTTAGCCAAACGACGAGCCCTTCCAAAAACGTATGTAGGCCATAAGGGTATGGCCTACGATTAACGACAAACTTAGGCTGAGGTCGATTACAACTCTAAGAATTCAGGACTGTACTCAATGGTGCCCGTTTTGCCTTCCAATAACTCTGGAATCGTCTGTTCGGTTAATGACTGCACTTGGAATGCGCCCTCTGGCACTTCCCACTGGCACTTTAAGCCAAACTCACTGGCAGAGGTAAAACCAAATTTCGAGTAGTAGTTCGGGTCACCTAGCACCACACAAGCAGGATAACCAAAATCGAGTAACGTTTCGAATGCCTCTTTAACCAAAGCTTTCGCGATACCTTTACCTTGGTGTGACGTCGCCACAGCAAGTGGTGCAAGCCCTTGCCAAGACAGCTCTTCGCCATCTATCGATACTGGTGTAAACAGTACATGACCAATCACCTCGCCTTCATCACTGCACGCAACCAAAGAGAGCGTTAATCGGCTGTTTTCACGCAGCACCATGACCAGATTGGCTTCGGCGTCGGTTTCAAACACCGACTTCAGTAGGCGGTCAATCGCCAATATGTCGGCAGGTGCCTCAGTTCGAATAAGCATTGGACACCTCTTTCACCTCAGAGTCGGGTTGCAACCCTTTATGTACAAATTCAGCTAAGTGCATGAGTGCAGATAGCATCGGCTTTGGCAGCGCATCAAGATCGACACTGTCCATCAAGTTTTTCACTTCTAGACCCAACTCAGTATCGCCTTCGATACTTAAGCGGCGTTGGAAGAATAACGTATCCGGGTCTTCTTTACGACCAGCGATCAAAACTAAGTCATTGAGATTACCGCTGAAGCTGACATCTTCTTGTGGCTCAAAATCGGCAACAATCAGTGATTCATCGCTGTAGGAAATGTACCAACTGAGGTTTAGATCACGAATATGAACTTTCAACCACTTGTCTTCAAGAAATTCGAAGTCACCATCCTCAAGTGCTTCTTTAAAAACGGTTTTTAGTCCTTCAAGCAAGGCACGATTCTGAATTTTGTTCGGCAGAAAATGGACTGGAGATCGCAAAATTTGTGCTGCGTTTTTAACTAGTTGACTACGAATCTTGTCTAACACGCGGTTTTTCCGTTAGTTTGTACTTAAGAAACGCCATAATACGGTATTCGTACAAAAAAAATCCTGTTGTGCGTCAAAAATTTTTTGCTTTTGTCTTAACCCTTTCCTAACCGATAAATCACAGTTATAGTGTGTGGGTTACTGATATATAAGCGCTTCAGAGAACTGGTAGTACATTGATGTCATCCAAATTGTTAAAGGAATACTTTGCTAAGTTAACGTCTAATAGCCCCTTCTTTTTTGCTATTTTAGACGACGAGCACCGTTATTGGATGGTCAATGATCGCTACTGCGATGTGGCCGGACTTACTCACAGCGACCTCATAGGCATGAATGATCATGAGGTACTTGGCACCCGTTTCTACCACCAGCTCAAACCTTATTACGAACGCGCCTTTCTTGGTGAGTCGATTGAGGCAGAAGTCACACTCGACGAATCGGACATCGAATCTAGCCTGCATTTTAGTGTCTCTCCCATTGAGCTCAATGGTGTGGTTGAGTATGTGGTTTTTCATGCTATTGATACCTCTGAAAAACAGATCATTACCCGTTCACTCGAAGAGTCTGAAACTAAGTTTTTAAAGCTGACAGAGCTGATTCCTGATGGGCTATTGTTAGTCGAAGATGGTTGTATTATCTCAGCCAACCCAGCGTCGGCACGACTATTTGGTTACTCAAGCCAAAGTGATTTACTGGGCGAGTCACTCACGCGTTTGCTTCGCAACGAAAGTGATAACCAGCGAGTGCAACTCGATCTGCATCAGGTCAATGCCAAAGTGCCACTGCACTTTATGACCAGTGAGTATTGTGGCATCCAACGACGCTTGGCGTTGCATGTCGACACTGCGAATTTATTTGGTGCCAATGCGCACTTAATCTTAGTGCAAGACCTAGATGAAAAGCCAAGCCCAGTGACACAAACCAGTCACGAAGATGCCAACATTGATGCGCTAACGAAACTCTATAATCGCCTTGGTTTTACCCGCTGTCTCGATCATTTTATTGAGGCTGGTACGCCGTTTGTCATGCTCTATCTGGACATAGACAACTTTAAAAATATTAACGATTCACTTGGCCACCACATTGGTGACCGAGTTATCCAAGAAGTGTCGGCACGTCTTAAGCGCTACTTGCCGCAAGAGGCGGTGCTCGCTCACTTAGGCGGTGATGAATTTGGCATCATTTTGCCGGAACCCGATAGCAATATCGCTGCCGACGAACTGGCAGAAAAAATCATCGGCTTAATTAATCAGCCCTTCGATCTACACCACTTTAGCAAACGACTCGCCTGCTCCATCGGTAGCGTACAATCGCCGAACGACGGCAATGATGCGCGTATCCTGCTGCAAAATGCCGACACTGCAATGTACGAAGCCAAGGCGCGCGGTCGTAACCGATTAGTCAAGTTCAATGACCAGATGAACAAAGAGGCGCGAATGCGTCTATGGCTGGAAATTGAACTGCAAAAGGCGCTGCAACAAAATGGCCTCGAGGTTTGGTATCAGCCTAAAGTTAACGCGCGCGATTTCAGCATCAATGGCGCAGAAGCTCTGGTGCGTTGGAAGCACCCTGTAGAAGGCTACATCAGCCCAGCCTCTTTCATCCCAGTTGCTGAGCAAGCGGGCTTGATCGAAAGTCTTGGCCGCGTGGTCATGCGCGATGTGTTTACTACCGTTAAACGCTGGAAGCTACAGGGCATTTTACCAGGTCGCGTGGCGATCAACTTATCCCCAGAGCAGTTTGGTAACCCTAAACTCATTGATTATATGGAGCGCCTACTGCGCAGCACTGGACTCGATCCTAGCTGCATTACCTTCGAGTTGACCGAAAGTGCCGTCATGAGCAACAGCGAACACACGCTGCAAATGCTGAACTCTATTAAAAAGCTTGGCTTTGCACTGTCGATTGATGACTTTGGGACGGGCTATTCTTCGCTCTCGTATCTGGCTCATTTCCCTATTGATGAACTTAAGATCGACCGCGCTTTCATCATGGATATTGATACCCTGCCTAAGCAGCTAACGGTGATTGAAAACATCATCAACTTAGGTAAATCACTCAACTTGTCTGTGGTGGCCGAAGGGGTGGAAACGCGTCATCAGGCGACGCTGCTGTCAAATCTCAACTGTAACTCTATTCAGGGTTTCCACTTCCACCGTCCGCAGCCTAAGCACGAAGTGGAAGCGCTATTTGCCCAAAATCGTCGCCACCGAAACTAGTTATAATTGTTATCCAAAGAGGCCCGATGTTGACCTTTCAGCAAACTTACCTCTTTGGTGTTAATTCATTGCTTATTAAGCGAAACCTGCCTTATATCAAACTCGCCTACAGTAACTTTTCATAAAATGCGCTCTACTGAAAGAATTATGGTATTGAGCATATGGAACTCTTATGCCCAGCGGGTAACTTACCTGCATTAAAAACGGCAATTGATTGCGGTGCCGACGCCGTCTATATCGGCTTTAAAGACGACACCAATGCCCGTCACTTTGCGGGTCTTAACTTTACAGGTAAGAAGCTTGAGCGCGCGGCTCAATATGTTCACGACCACAACAAGAAACTGCACATAGCACTGAACACGTTCGCTCACCCGAATGGATTTGAACGCTGGACTAACGCGGTCGATCAAGCCGCCGATCTCGGTGTGGATGCGTTGATCGTTGCCGATATCGCAGTACTCGATTATGCAGCAAACAAATATCCGGATCTTGAACTGCACCTATCCGTTCAAGCCTCAGCGACCAACGTGGCAGCCATCGACTTCTATCACAAGAACTTCAATGTCAAACGCGTCGTACTGCCGCGCGTGCTGTCGATCCATCAAGTAAAACAGCTCTCTCGAAACATGACCTCTGATGTCGAGTTAGAAGTGTTTGCCTTCGGCAGCCTTTGTATTATGTCGGAAGGTCGCTGCTACCTATCTTCTTACCTGACAGGCGAATCACCAAACACAGTAGGCGCATGTTCTCCGGCAAAATATGTACGCTGGCAAGAAACAGAAACCGGCTTAGAATCACGTCTAAATGACATTCTGATTGACCGCTACGCACAAGGTGAAAACGCCGGCTACCCTACTTTGTGTAAAGGCCGATTTGAGGCGGAAGTGGATGGTGAGCGTAAGCGCTACCATGCTCTTGAAGAGCCAACCAGCCTGAATACCTTATCTATGCTACCTGAGCTGTTTGCTGCCAATGTTGCATCAGTGAAAATTGAAGGCCGCCAACGCAGTCCTGCCTACGTAGAGCAAGTGACTCGTACTTGGCGTGAAGCGATTGATATGTACCAACGTAATCCAGAGCAATACCAGGTAAAACCAAGCTGGGACAACGCTCTGGCGAACGTTTCTGAAGGTACACAAACCACTCTCGGTGCTTACCACCGTAAGTGGCAATAAGGAGCAAACGACATGAAATATGCATTAGGCTCACTGCTGTACTTTTGGCCAAAGCAAGATGTAGAGAGCTTCTACGAGCAAGCAAAATCTAGCTCTGCCGATATCATCTATTTGGGTGAGAGCGTTTGTTCCAAACGCCGTGAGATGAAACCTGCTCATTGGTTTGATATTGCTAAAGAGCTCAGCGCATCTGGTAAGCAAGTGGTGCTGTCCACTATGGCACTGCTCGAAGCGCCGAGTGAAGTAAATATTATGAAAAAGTACATCGACAACGGTGACTTTGCGATTGAAGCTAATGACGTGTCCGCTATCCAACTGGCTAGCGAAAGCAAGGTACCCTTTGTCGTGGGACCTGCGGTCAACACCTACAACGCCCGCACGCTGCAGCTGTTTGCTAAGCAAGGCATGATTCGTTGGTGTATGCCAGTCGAGCTGTCACGAGAGTGGCTTGAGAACGCCATGAACCAAGCAGACGACTTAGGCATCCGCGGTCAATTCGAAGTAGAAGTGTTTAGCCACGGTTATCTGCCGTTAGCTTACTCTGCACGCTGCTTCACTGCTCGCGCGGAAAACCGAGCGAAAGATGACTGCGAAACCTGCTGTATTAAATACCCGACAGGCCTTCAAGTAGAGAGCCAAGAAGGTCAGTCAGTATTCAATCTAAACGGAATCCAAACGCAATCTGGTTATCAGTACAACCTAATCAACGACCTTAAATCGATGGAAGGCTTGGTTGATGTTGCACGTTTGAGCCCACTTGGACTGGATACCTTTGCAGAAGTGGATCGTTTCAGAGCCAATGAAGACGGCAGCAATCCACAAGCCTCGCTCGATCGCCAGTGCAACGGCTACTGGCACCAGATTGCTGGCCTCGATATTAAGCAAATCTAAACCAAAGAGCCTCGCTAATCAGCGAGGCTCTTTTTCAATGGCAAGGTTCCAATTCAGTGGCGTTAAACCGTTGCCGTCTCATAGCCATTCGCACGCAGTTTGCGAATGTCTTTCCACATCATGGCTCCAACCACCAAACTCAACGCGATGTTAGACAGCGGATACGCTATCCACACACCGTTCACCCCCCAAAGCTTTGGCATGGCGTAGAGGAATGGCAGTTGGATCAGCATGTTTCCTAATGTCACGAACAGGGCTTTTCGGTTGTGACTGATCGCTTGATAATATGCGGCTGCCACAACGATGAACCCATCAAGGAACATTGAGAACAAATGCAAGCGGATACCGACTACCGTATATTCGATAAGTTGTGGCTCACTGGAGTTAAACACTGAAACCGCTTGGTAAGGAAACAGGTTAAGGAGTCCCACAAAAACCGCACCACCGAGTACGGAACTGAACATGGCGACATTGAACAGCTTACGCATGTTGTCTTCACGACGAGCGCCATAGTTGTAGCTCAATAGTGGCTGCATCGCATTAGCGATGCCTTCGGCAATTAGGTAATAGAAAGCAACGATATAACCCAAGATGGCGTATGCACCGACCAAGGTCATCGACCCGTACTCCGCAAACAGAGCGTTATGCAGTGCTACCATAAAAGAGCCATAGGCGTACATGAAAAAGCTTGTGACGCCAATGGAGAATATCTTAGGTAACAGTGGCCACTGTAACCTAAAGTCACGCAGTGAAAGGCGCATTTTCGCTTTTGAGGTAAAGAAATATCCTACACCCAACACTGTCACCACAGCTTGAGCTATCGCTGTTGCGAGCGCTGCACCAGTAAGCTCCCAATCGAGAATAGCGATAAACCAGTAATCAAGGACGATATTGATCACCGCGCCAAGCACCATCAAGATAGTCGCCATATTTGGGCTATCGTCGTTTCTCAATAAGAACGGCACTGCAATTGAGCCGAGTGTGAACACACCGCCAACGATCAAGATGTCGAGATACTGCATCGCGAGATCGTACATGCGTCCCTGTGCGCCTTGAATCAGGATCATCTTGTCGGCGTATTGCCAAAGTAAGACAGCAACAACTGGACTCAACGCTAGCAATGCCATTAAACCGGTTGCCAAAGCTTGCTTCGCACCAACAAGATCGCTCTCACCTTGTTTGATCGACGCCAGCGCTCCAGTACCGACACCAATCATCATACCAAGACCAAGAATGACACTAATCACTGGCCAAGCGACATTGATGCCCGCAAGGCCGTCGCCTCCCATATACTGTCCAATAAAGATGCCGTCTACCACTTGGTATAAGCCGTTGACCAGCATAGCGGCAACGGTAGGTACGGCATAACGCCAAAACTGTTGGTAAATTGATTTTTGATTCATCACGACGTTACTACGATTATTTGTTATCAAATGACTCTTCAGAGTCTTACTGTTGATTAAGAACGAATAGGTATTAAGGTTTTAACGCTTTAGTTAGAAGCTGATTGAGTTCGGTAAACTCGCTGTCTGTGAGGTTCACCTTTAATTTATCAGCAACTACCCTATAAATTTCCAGCTCTGACGCTAGAGGGATACGCGCCTTCTCTGTCAGTACTACCCGTTTAGCACGAGCGTCTTCTGGACACGCTAAACGTTCCACTAGCCCCTTCTTCTCCAACCGCTTGACCATATTGGTGGCTGACGGCTTGGACACCTCTAACTCTCGAGCCAAGTCAGTGAGCCTAATCGGCTCCTCGGAGGCTTGCACGGTTTTGAGATAGTCATATTCATTAAAGCTAAGGTGAGATAATGGATCTTCTTTACAGTAACTGCGCCAAACCTTAGCAGTGAGGCGTTCCATTCTCTCTAAATTGACTTCTATAGACATTCACGTTATTTATTAATTAGCTTGGCTAACTATTTTAGAGGTATTGGAAGTAAACTGCAACGCATAAAAAAACACCAGCTTATCGCTGGTGTTTTAAGGTATTGGATTTATTGAGAGAAACTAGGCGTCGCTTGGTTCTGCGTTCGCTTGTTCTTCTTGCTGTTTCTTCGCTTCTTCTGCTTGCTGAGCGCGAACAATTTCAAAGATTTTGGTGAGCTCTAGGAATGCGTACTTATGCTCTGCAAAATCATACACATTTTGTGCGATCGCTAGCTTGTAGAGCGAGACGGCGGTTGGGTAGTCACCGTCGATTTGATGACGCTTAGCAAGGTAGAAGTACACCTCAGTCAGACGCTCTGCCAATACATTATTGTCTCGGCTGCTCGCTAGGATCGCTTGGAATGCTTGCTCTTCTGACACTTGGTCAAGCATCAAGGCAACCAAAATCCAGCCCCAGTCGTTATTGCGAGCAAGATACTGTTTATTTAGCGTAATAGCCGCTTCCGATGGGCTCGCTTGGCGAGAAATGATGTAAAGCCACAGCGCTCGGTACGGATCCGATGGATTCTCTTGGTAGTAACGCGTCATTCCTTCAATCGCTAGAGGAATACGGTCGCCGTAGTACAGTGCGATAGAACGGTTGCGAAGTGCGTAAGAGTTGGCAGGATCCAGCTCTAAGCTTGAATCAAACGCTTCATACGCAGAGTCAAAATCACCGATCTGAGTGAAGTATTGACCGACTTGGTTGAACACCACTGGCTGAGCTGGGTTTAATTGAAGCGACTGGTTGAAATCAAGCTGCGCCAAATCGCGCATACCTAGGCTATTGAAATAAGAACCACGCTCGAAATGCATTTTCGCGCGCACATCGTTATCGAGATCGCTGCGCTGAAGTAGCTGAGTCAGTCTTGCAACCTGGACTTCATATTGAACATTGGCTTGTAAAGGCACTGCCATCGGTGGATTCAACCACTGCTGATCTTGCGTTGATGAGTTGGATGCACAACCCGTCACTACGGCCACTAAACTCAATCCTAAGATTCGAAACCACTTCACTATATTCTTCTCCTTAATGCCTGCTATCGCTAAGCGTAACTGACGGCTTTTATTAATTTTTTTGCCGTGCTGCTTTAATGGTATAGCAGGTAATTTCCTTCGCGCACTAAAAAAGGGGGCGATTGCCCCCTCTTTATAGCATGCTTTTAGACGCAATGGTCTAGAAATGCGAATTATTCTGCGTCAGGTGCCGCTTTTTCATTCGCAGCTTCAGCTGGCTGTTCTACCGCTTCTTTCATGCTTAGACGTACACGGCCTTGGCGGTCGATTTCAAGTACTTTAACTTGAACTTCTTGGCCTTCTTTCAGGTAGTCAGTCACTTTCTCAACACGCTCTTGAGCGATTTGAGAGATGTGTACTAGACCATCTTTACCTGGAAGAACCGTTACGAATGCACCGAAGTCTGCTAGACGAGCAACTTTACCCGTGTAGATCTTACCCACTTCAACTTCTGCAGTGATAGCTTCGATACGAGCAATCGCATCTTTCGCTTGGTCACCGTCAGTCGCAGCGATCTTGATAGTACCGTCGTCTTCGATCTCAATCGTTGTACCAGTCTCTTCAGTTAGCTGACGGATAACCGCGCCACCTTTACCGATAACGTCTTTGATCTTGTCTGCGCTGATCTTCATTGTGTGGATACGCGGAGCGAACTCAGAGATATCTTCACGAGCACCAGAGATAGCTTCATCCATTACAGAAAGGATGTGCTTACGTGCACCTTGCGCTTGGTTAAGAGCAATTTGCATGATCTCTTTAGTGATACCTTCGATCTTGATGTCCATTTGAAGTGCAGTGATACCAGTGTTAGTACCTGCTACTTTAAAGTCCATGTCACCTAGGTGGTCTTCATCACCAAGGATGTCAGAAAGAACAACGAAGTCGTCGCCTTCTTTAACAAGACCCATTGCGATACCCGCAACAGAAGACTTGATTGGAACACCCGCATCCATAAGTGCTAGAGACGTACCACATACAGAAGCCATTGAAGATGAACCGTTAGATTCAGTGATTTCCGATACAACACGAACTGTGTATGGGAATTCATCAACAGAAGGCATTACTGCTGCGATACCGCGTTTAGCCAGTTTACCGTGACCGATTTCACGACGCTTAGGAGAACCTACAAAACCAGTTTCGCCAACACAGTATGGAGGGAAGTTGTAGTGTAGTAGGAAGTGATCTTTACGCTCACCTGTTAGCTCATCGATGATTTGAGCATCACGCTGCGTACCAAGAGTCGCAGTTACGATTGCCTGAGTTTCACCACGAGTGAATAGTGAACTGCCGTGAGTACGTGGAAGAACGCCAGTACGTACATCTAGTGCACGAACCATGTCTTTTTCACGACCATCGATACGTGGGTTACCCGCGATGATGCTACGACGAACAACTGTCTTCTCTAGATCGTGGAAGATAGTGTGGATTTCTTTAAGATTCGCTTCTGAGTCTTCAGCAAGAAGAACATCGTTCACTTCAGCTGCAATCGCGTGGATACGATCGTAACGAGCCATCTTTTCAGTGATTTGGTAAGCTTCAACAAGCTTAGCTTCCGCTAGTTCAGCGATGCGATTGTTAAGAGTCGTGTTCTCTTGTGGAGCAACCCAATCCCAAGCTGGAGTAGCAACTTCTGCTGCGAACTCGTTGATTGCTTTGATAACAACTTGCTGTTGGTCGTGGCCGTAAACCACTGCTGATAGCATCTCTTCTTCTGTTAGGTTGTCTGCTTCAGACTCAACCATAAGAACAGCGCCTTCAGTACCCGCAACGACTAGGTCTAGTTTAGAGCTTTCTAGCTCAGTGTTGCTTGGGTTTAGTACTAGTTGACCGTCAATGTGACCAACACGTGCTGCACCGATAGGGCCGTTAAACGGGATACCAGAGATAGCAAGAGCAGCTGAAGTACCGATCATTGTTACCATGTCTGGTTGAACGTTCGGGTTTACAGACATTACTGTCGCGATTACCTGAACTTCGTTTTTGAATGCGTCTGGGAAAAGAGGACGAATTGGACGGTCGATTAGACGTGCAGTCAGTGTTTCGCCTTCAGAAGGACGACCTTCACGCTTGAAGAAACCACCAGGGATTTTACCTGCCGCGTAAGTACGCTCTTGGTAGTTTACAGTTAGTGGGAAGAAGTCTTGACCTTCCACAGCTTCTTTTTTACCAACAACAGAAACGAATACTGACGTATCGTCCATTGTTACCATTACAGCTGCAGTAGCTTGACGTGCGATAACGCCTGTTTCTAGCGTCACAGTGTGGTTGCCGTATTGGAACGACTTAACAACTGGTTTTTCGAACATTGTATTTCCTTTTTTCTGGAGCAAGTCCAGATCATTTGATTGTGCGCTCAATGCATTACAAATCGCGACTAGTTCAAACAAACTTAGCTCGTTGCTTTAAACAGCTTAAAGCGAGCAAATGTGCTTGGAATAGTCGCGACCCTGCGGTCGACAAAATGGACTGTAATGTACTGAGCAGATTGTGGCTAAACGAATGCGCGTTAGACAACTCTGTTTAGACGGGACGTAGTATAAACTACTTAGTGGAAGTTTTGCTATTAACTAAAGAATTTAGCCAACAAAAAAGGGGCATATAGCCCCTTTTAACAAACTTTCTATGCAGACGCTGATTAGCGACGTAGGCCTAGACGTTTGATTAGGTCTTGGTAGCGAGCTAGGTTTTTACCTTTTAGGTAATCTAGAAGCTTACGACGACGAGAAACCATACGTAGAAGACCACGACGGCTGTGGTGATCGCCTTTGTGTGCTTTGAAGTGACCTTGTAGGTGGTTGATAGAAGCTGTAAGTAGAGCTACTTGAACTTCTGGTGAACCAGTGTCGCCTTCGCCTTGTGCGTATTCTGCAACGATTGCTGCTTTAGTTTCTGCATTCAGAGACATAATTCTCTCCTAATAAGAGTAGATTTAAAAGTTGTAGCAGCCAATCTCTGATTCAGCCGCTACGCGAAGCGGGGATTATAAGGGTGGGATTAATTAAAGGCAAGAGGTTACGAGATAAAAAGGTGGAGACACTTTGAGTCTCGCATTCTACCCCCTCTAACTCCCCCGGCTACGCGCCCCGTTATTAAGGGGGAGAACCACTGCTAGCTCCTATCGTCGCACCGCACGTAAACAACTAGGCGATGCGCCAGCGAGCCAGCAGTTCCTCCCCTTTATAAGGGGAGGCTAGGAGGGGTGCTCTTAAGCTCTATAGCTCTATAGCTATATAGCTCTATAGCTTCAAAGCTCTCAACCACCAACCTTACAACACACCCTACTGCTGCTCTTCCTCACGAAAAACAACCAAACGCTTAGGCGCAAGCTTACCATCGTCATTCATGGCACCAACACCAATAAACAAACGCTCTTCACCCATAGTCATACGCACTGGCGCATCCACTGGCAAACCTGAAACCTGCACCGGCTGACCATGCTGAAGCAAATCACCAAGCACAGGCGATACATTCGCTTCTTGAAGGTCTTGTACTGCACTGTCCATTGGCATCAGCAGTGGGTCAAGCAGCTCGCGCGGCTGACGCTCTTCGCGCTGTGCCTGCTCGAATAGCTCGTTAAGCTGCTCAAGGGTCACCATGTTCTCATAAGGGTACTTAGCAACAGCGGTACGGCGCAGCATCGTCACGTGTGCGCCACAGCCTAGCATTTCGCCCAAATCATCGACGATCGTACGGATGTACGTACCTTTCGAGCAGTGTACTTCCATCTCCACTTCATCACCTTCAAAGCGATGTAGAACGATTTCATACACAGTGATCTTGCGCGCTTCTCGCGGCACTTCGATACCTTGGCGAGCGTACTCATAAAGCGGCTTACCTTGATACTTCAATGCAGAGAACATTGATGGCACTTGATCAGACTCACCACGGAACTTGTCGATGCACTCATCAAGAAGCTCAGGCGTTACGTTGATTTCGCGAGTTTCTACGACTTCGCCATCAGAATCAGAGGTATTGGTGCGTTCACCAAGTTTAGCGATAACGCGGTAGCGCTTGTCTGAATCCAATAGGAACTGGGAAAACTTGGTGGCTTCGCCCAAGCAAATTGGCAGCATGCCTGTTGCTAGCGGGTCAAGAGCACCGGTGTGCCCTGCTTTCTCAGCGAAGTAGATGCGCTTTACTTTTTGCAGAGCGTCATTCGATGAGATACCGGTAGGTTTATCTAGAAGGATAACGCCGTTGACTGGACGTCCCTTGCGACGTCTAGCCATTATTGCTCTTCTCCCTCAGCACCATTTTCTTCGCTACGACCAGCTTCATCTTGCTTACGCTTGTCTTCGCTAACCACTTCGCTCACTAGGTTAGACATACGCATACCTTCGACAAGTGTGTTGTCGTATTGGAAGCGTACTTCTGGCGTTAGGCGTAGGCGAATGCGCTTGCCTAGCATCATACGAATATGAGCTTCGTGCTCACGAAGTGCTGCAATGCTTGATTCTGGGGTTTGCTCACCAACACATAGGAAAGTAACGAATACTTTTGCATAAGCTAGGTCACGAGACACTTCTACGTCTGAAATCGTCACCATACCAAGGCGAGAATCACGAACTTCGCGTTGAAGGATAAGAGCAAGCTCTTTTTGTAGTTGCTGCGCAACACGTTGTGTGCGGCTAAATTCTTTTGACATTTCATTTCTCACTATAGAAAGAATGGGGGGATGGTAATAACCAGCCCCCCATGGCGTATTCAACAACCATCAATACTCAAGTTTGATACTGAGTAGCGATTTTGTCTATTAGTCTAGAGTACGTTTGATTTCAACGATTTCGAATACTTCGATTTGGTCGCCAACGCGAACATCGTTGTAGTTCTTAACGCCGATACCACACTCGTAACCGTTCTTAACTTCTTGAACGTCATCTTTGAAGCGGCGTAGAGATTCTAGTTCACCTTCGTAGATTACAACGTTCTCACGCAGTACGCGGATAGGGTTGTTACGCTTGATAGTACCTTCAGTTACCATACAACCCGCGATTGCGCCAAGTTTTGGAGACTTAAATACGTCACGTACTTCTGCAAGGCCGATGATTTCTTGCTTGAATTCAGGAGCAAGCATACCGCCCATTGCTTGTTTCACTTCGTCAATCAACTGGTAGATGATTGAGTAGTAGCGTAGGTCTAGGTTTTCTGTATCTACAGTACGGCGAGCAGAAGCATCAGCACGTACGTTGAAGCCTAGGATGATAGCGTTAGAAGCTGCTGCTAGTACTGCATCAGTTTCTGTGATACCACCAACACCAGAACCAACGATGTTTACTTTCACTTCTTCAGTAGACAGTTTCAGTAGAGAATCAGAGATTGCTTCTACAGAACCCTGTACGTCGGCTTTCAGTACTACGTTAAGCTCAGCAACGTCACCAGCAGTCATGTTAGAGAACATGTTTTCTAGTTTCGCTTTTTGCTGACGCGCAAGTTTCACGTCACGGAATTTACCTTGACGGTAGTTTGCTACTTCACGAGCTTTACGCTCATCACGTACAACTGTTGCTTCGTCACCTGATGATGGAACACCAGATAGGCCAAGGATCTCAACCGGGATAGATGGACCAGCTTGCGTCACTTCTTTACCTAGTTCATCACGCATCGCACGTACACGGCCGTATTCTTGACCACAAAGTACGATGTCACCCTTGTTCAGCGTACCAGATTGAACAAGAACAGTAGCAACTGGACCACGACCTTTATCTAGGAATGATTCAACAACCACACCCGATGCCATACCGTCAGCAACCGCTGTTAGCTCAAGTACTTCTGATTGAAGTAGGATAGCTTCTAGAAGACCGTCGATGTTAGTACCTTGTTTCGCAGAGATGTGAACAAACATGTTCTCACCGCCCCACTCTTCAGGGATAACGTCGTATTGCGCCAGTTCGTTCTTAACGTTGTCTGGGTTTGCGTCTTCTTTATCGATCTTGTTCACTGCAACAATCAGAGGAACGCCAGCCGCTTTCGCGTGTTGGATCGCTTCGATTGTTTGTGGCATTACGCCATCGTCCGCAGCAACAACTAGAACAACGATATCCGTCGCTTGAGCACCACGAGCACGCATTGCAGTAAACGCCGCGTGTCCAGGAGTATCAAGGAAGGTAATCATGCCGTTGTCAGTTTCTACGTGGTATGCACCGATGTGCTGGGTAATACCACCTGCTTCGCCTGATGCAACGTGAGTGCGACGGATGTAGTCAAGTGTCGATGTTTTACCGTGGTCAACGTGACCCATGATAGTAACAACAGGTGCACGAGATACTGCTTCTGATGTTTCATCACGGTCAGACAGTACCGCTTCTTCCAGTTCGTTCTCTTTACGTAGAACAACTTTGTGACCCATTTCTTCAGCAACAAGCTGTGCAGTTTCTTGGTCGATAACTTGGTTGATAGTCGCCATCGCGCCCATCTTCATCATCACCTTGATAACTTCAGTTGCTTTAACAGACATCTTGTTTGCTAGCTCAGAAAGGACGATAGTCTCGCCAATCACAACGTCTTGCTTAGCAACTTGAGCGGTCTTATCGAAGCCGTGCTGCATAGACGTAGGCTTAGCCAATTTGCCTTTTCTACCACGTTGGTTACGACCACCGCGACCACCGCGGTTGTCTTCTTGTGGGCTTGCTTTCTTCTTACGACGACGAGGCGCTTTCTCTTCTTTACGGTCTTGAGCATCTTCTGCTTCACGAGCGTACGTAGAGGTTGTCGTGTGGTAGTCTGCTTTTTCGTTGTCTTTAGATTTTTTCTCTTCTTCAGACCAGCGTGCGGCATTCTCTTCCGCTAGTTTGCGAGCTTCTTCAGCTAGACGAGCCGCTTCAGCTTCCGCCTTACGTTGCGCCTCTTCTTCTTGACGACGTTTTAGTTCGTCTGCTTCTTTCTTCGCTTCAGCATTCTTTGCGTTCATTTCTTTCTTAGCCTTTTCCGCTTCTTCGCGCTTAGCAGTATCTGCTTCAGGTTGCTCCGCCTCACGTTTAGCGTTTTCCTCTGCTAGACGTTTTTCTTCGGCTTCGCGCTGAGCTTTCTCTTCTGCTTCACGCTGTGCTTTCTCTGCAGCTTCACGTTTGGCTAGCTCTTCGGCTTCACGTTGGGCACGCTCTTCCGCCTCACGATTTGCTGCATCCTCAGCTTCACGTTTTGCTTGCTCGTCGATCGCACTGCGCTTGACATAAGTGCGCTTCTTGCGCACTTCTACTTGTACATCTTTGCTCTTACCGCCACCGGCAGAAACAGACAGAGTGCTACGAGTTTTACGCTGAAGCGTAAGACGAGTAGGCTCTGACTCACCAGATGTATCACCATGTTCTTTCTTAAGGTGAGTAAGAAGCGTTTGCTTCTCTTCATCATTCACCTGATCGCTTTCTGATTTTTTCAGACCAGCATCAGCAAGTTGTTCAATTAGGCGTTCAACTGGCGTACCAATCTCTTCGCTAAGTGCTTTAACCGTAAGTTTTGTCATGCAACTACCTCCTTGCTGATTATTATTCTTCGTCGCCGAACCAACAGATGTTACGTGCAGCCATGATTAGCTCGCCTGCGCGTTCTTCTGTTAGCCCTTCAATGCCCTCTAGCTCATCGACACCTTGATCTGCAAGGTCTTCAAGAGTAGCTACACCTTTTGCAGCCAGTTTGAATGCCATTTCACGCTCTAGACCTTCTAGTGCTAGTAGGTCATCTGCTGGCTCAACACCTTCGAATGACTCTTCTTGAGCAAGAGCAAGTGTTGTTAGGGCATCTTTTGCACGGCTACGAAGCTCTTCTACAAGCTCTTCGTTTAAGCCGTCGACTTCTAGAAGTTCATTAACTGGCACGTATGCCACTTCTTCTAGCGTAGAGAAGCCTTCCTCAACAAGCATTTCCGCAAAGTCTTGCTCGATGTCTAGGTGCTTCATAAAGTTTTCGATAGAAGCTGATGCTTCTTCTTGGTGTTTCTTCTGAAGGTCTGCAACCGTCATAACGTTTAGTTCCCAACCCGTTAGTTGAGAGGCTAGACGTACGTTTTGACCGCTACGACCGATAGCTTGCGCTAGGTTGTCAGCTTCAACTGCGATGTCCATTGCGTGTGCATCTTCATCAACGATGATAGAAGCAACGTCTGCTGGCGCCATTGCGTTGATAACGAACTGAGCTGGGTTATCGTCCCAAAGAACGATATCGATACGCTCGCCGCCAAGCTCACCAGAAACCGCTTGTACACGTGCACCACGCATACCCACACACGCACCCACAGGGTCGATACGCTTGTCGTTGGTTTTCACGGCGATCTTCGCGCGAGAACCTGGATCACGTGCCGCGCCTTTCAGCTCGATAAGCTCTTCAGCAATCTCTGGCACTTCCACACGGAATAGCTCAGCTAGCATTTCTGGCTTAGAACGAGTAATGAATAGCTGGAAGCCGCGAGCTTCTGGAGCCACTTTGTATAGAAGACCACGTACACGGTCACCTGGACGGAAGTTTTCACGAGGAAGCTGGTCATCACGTAGGATAACGGCTTCTGCGTTGTTACCAAGGTCTAGGATGATAGTGTCACGGTTAACTTTCTTAACCACACCGGTCACTAGATCGCCTTCGTTGTCGATGAACTGTTCAACGATTTGCGCGCGCTCAGCTTCACGTACTTTTTGTACGATAACTTGCTTAGCCGTTTGCGTGGTGATGCGGTCAAACGTTACTGACTCGATCTGTTCTTCAACGAAGTCACCAATTTGAACAGACTCGTCGTCGTACTGTGCCGCTTCAATAGAAATTTCTTTCGTTGGGAATTCAACTTCTTCTACTGCCATCCAGCGACGGAAGGTTTCGAATTCACCTGTTTTGCGGTCAATGGCAACACGTACATCGATTTCGATTTCGTGTTTTTTCTTAGAAGAGGTTGCTAGTGCAATCTCTAGCGCTTCAAAAATACGCTCACGAGGAACAGCTTTCTCGTTAGAAACTGCTTCTACTACCGCTAAAATTTCTTTACTCATTTATCTAGCCTCTAAGCTTTTATTATTAGGGACCTAAAATTTAGGGATAAGGTTAGCTTTGGAAATGTTGCTTAGCGCCATTTCTTCTTCGGTACCATCGGCAAGGATGGTCACTGTCTCGCCATCAATAGATTGGATTACACCTTTCCACTTACGACGGTTGCCGACAGCCATTTTCAACACGATGCTGACCTCGTGACCAATAAACTGTTGGTAATGTGCTGCTTTGAAAAGTGGTCTTTCTAGGCCTGGTGAAGACACCTCTAGGTTATAAGCCACCGTAATTGGGTCTTCGACGTCCATTACTGCACTTACCTGATGACTTACTTCTGCGCAAGCATCAACAGTAATACCATTTTCATGGTCGATATAGATTCGAAGGGTAGAATGCTCACCAGCACGGATGAACTCTAAACCAACAAGCTCGTAGCCAATTGCCTCTACAGGCGCTTCGAGCAATTCTGTAAGTTGTCTTTCTAAACCAGTCATTTAACCACTCCAGAAACAAAAAAAGGGCATATAGCCCAATTTAAATTCCAAGCACTTGTATTTGCTGCCTTTTAAAAAGCGCAAATAACAAAAAACCCCGAAAGTCGGGGTTTTTTGTTGCTGGACCCTGATCATCGAGAAAAAGTAACACCCTAAAAACATAGCTGGTGTTTTCTCGATGTGCAGTGATTTTTTCACACTGCTAAACTTGCAATCCATCAACACTTGGAAAGTATTGGTTGCGGGGGCCGGATTTGAACCGACGACCTTCGGGTTATGAGCCCGACGAGCTACCAAGCTGCTCCACCCCGCGTCCGACTTGCTGAGCATTATACGCTCACCAAACTGTATTACAAGTTTATAAATAATGGTGCCGAGAGAGGGACTCGAACCCTCACACCAAAGGCACTAGCACCTCATGCTAGCGTGTCTACCAATTTCACCATCTCGGCATCTAAGTTTCTTGATTCGTTAGAACCAATCGACTTATTGAGGGATCTCGTCGCTGTTTTCAGCTGGAACATCACTCGCTGTATCAGCTGCTTGCTCAATTACTTGACCTTGAGTAGGGTCAACCCATTGAGACTCACCTTTGTGAGTGTACATGTTGCCAAGTACTAAGCTGATAACAAAAAATACGATTGCAAAAACTGCAGTCATTCGGGTTAGGAAATTTCCTGAGCCACTAGCACCAAACACTGTGTTTGAAGCGCCAGCACCGAATGAGGCTCCCATATCTGCGCCTTTACCTTGTTGAATCAACACTAGGCCAATAACACCGAGCGCAGCCAACAGGTAAATCACAAGTAGAACTTGAATCATGTGTCCACCTATGTTCCTAATTGTTGAGCCAGCGCCGCTTTCCTTGCAGAACGCATTGAAAGCCTGGCTATGACCTCCTAAGCGAAGGCGGTGGCAATACTAGCGAATGCCGCACTGACTGACAAGAGAAAAATGACAAAAATCTTCCGCCGAGCAACTGACCGCTCAAAAAAAGGGCAAAAGAACAATTACCAATAAGAATAAGCGAGTAATCATATAAAAAATAAGCAAGAACCAAAAGAACTAATTTGGTTCTTGCTCATACTAAATTGTCGAGACTTAGCAGTTTTCTTTTACGATATCAGCAATGTATTGTGCTGATTTATTCACTAGCGCATCATCTTCGCCTTCAACCATGACTCGCAACAAGGGCTCAGTGCCCGATTTGCGAAGCAGCACACGACCTTTATCGCCAAGATCGGCTTCTGCTTTTGCAACCGCCTGCTTCACAGCGTCTGCTTCTAGCGGATTCGCATCGCCACTGAAACGAACATTGATCAGCACTTGTGGGTATAAGGTCATACCGCTGGCAAGCTCATTAAGTGACATCTTCGCGCCAACCACTGATGCCAGTACCTGCAGCGCAGCGACAATGGCATCACCCGTCGTCACTTTGTCCAGTAGGATAACGTGGCCTGAGTTTTCTGCGCCAATACGCCAGTCACGCTCAAGCAACTGCTCCATTACGTAGCGGTCACCAACGGCGGCACGTACAAATGGAATACCAAGCTGCTTAAGGCCATTTTCCATACCGAGGTTGGTCATTAGAGTACCAACAACGCCACCTTTTAGCTCGCCACAGCGAAGCGCGTCACGAGCAATAATGTAAGCGATTTGGTCGCCATCCACTTTGTTACCCAAGTGGTCAACCATAATGATGCGGTCGCCGTCGCCATCAAAAGCAAGACCAAGAGCTGCATTCTCTTCAACTACTTTTGCTTGTAGCGCACGCACATCTGTCGCACCTACTTCCGCGTTGATGTTGGTACCGTCTGGGTCAACCCCTATTGCGATAACGTCTGCACCTAGCTCTTTAAATACCGAAGGCGCGATTTTGTAGGTTGCGCCATGCGCACAATCGATAACAATTTTTAGACCCGCAAGGCTTAGGTTGTGTGGGAAAGTACTCTTACAAAACTCGATATAGCGACCAGCAGCATCGTTAAGACGGCTCGCTTTACCAAGCTCAGAAGATTCAACACACTCGATGTCTTTATCCAGCTCTTCTTCAATTGCAAGCTCAATAGCGTCAGGCAGTTTCGTGCCTTCCGATGAGAAGAACTTAATGCCGTTGTCGTAGTAGGGGTTGTGAGATGCAGAAATCACGATACCCGCTTCCGCACGGAACGTCTGGGTAAGATATGCTACTGCCGGCGTTGGCAGCGGTCCGGTGAAGATCGCTTTAAGCCCAGCTGCCGATAAACCCGCTTCGAGTGCCGATTCCAGCATGTAGCCTGAGATACGCGTATCTTTACCAATGATCACTTTCTTAGTGCCTTGCTTTGCAAGCACTCGACCAGCAGCCCAACCTAGCTTAAGTACAAAATCCGGTGTGATTGGGTACTGGCCCACTTTACCTCGAACACCATCGGTACCAAAATAACGTCGTTGTGACATTCTATTTCCTTATTCGTTTTTATAGATTTGATTGCATCATCTGGACGATCTTCACCGCCTCGACTGTTTCAGCCGCGTCATGAACACGGATGATTTGCGCCCCTTTCGCAGCAGCAAGAGTAGCGCAAGCTAAGCTCCCTGCTAAACAGTCCGCAGGTACTTTATCAAGCAGCTTAAAAATCATTGATTTACGCGACATACCGGCAAGCACTGGCAGTCCAAACTGATGAAATTTGTCCAAATGCGCTAGCAGATGATAATTGTGTTCCAGTGTTTTGCCAAATCCGAAGCCGGGATCCAAGATTAATTGTTCGCGCGTAATACCTACCGCTTCACAGGCTGCGATACGCTCCTGTAAGAATTGCGCCACGTCTGTCAGAAGATCTTCATAGGTAGGGTTGGCTTGCATCGTGCGCGGCTGCCCCTGCATGTGCATAAGACAGATCGGCACACCCGCGGCTGCGGCGACCTCCAGAGCGCCGGGCTCTTGCAGGGCACGGACGTCGTTGATGATATCTGCACCGGCCTCTACGGCTTGGCGCATGACTTCTGCCTTACTGGTGTCGACGGAAATCCAAACACCAAATCGCTCACGTATTGCCCTAATCACGGGGATAACTCGTGCCAACTCTTCTTGCAGCTCAACATCAGGAGCCCCTGGGCGCGTTGATTCACCACCGATATCAACAATCGTCACACCTGAAGCGATCATCGCTACAACCTGCTCAAGCGCAGCATCCACTGAATTGAATTTGCCACCGTCAGAAAAAGAGTCAGGGGTGACATTGACGATACCCATCACTTGTGGTGTATCGAGAGAGAGAGTTTTCTGGTTTGCTTGTAAAATCATAACTGCTTTAAACGACAAAAGCCCCGAGCTAGGCTCGGGGCTTAATCAGTAGTGGTTATTCTGAGTCTTTCTTAGTTGGCTCAGAAGACACATTTTCAGCCTTAGTTTCTGAGTCCGCGGCTGGCGCTGCTGGCTCTTCTACTTTCGGTTCTTCAGCTTTAGGCTCAGGCTTCGCCTCTGCCTTTTCTTGCTGGGCTGCGGCTTGGTCAGCCCAACCTGCTGGCTCACGAATATCTGTTTTACGCTCCATCAGGTCATCAATTTGACCTGCATCGATGGTCTCGTATTTCACGAGAGCATCTTTCATAGCATGCATAATATCCATGTTGTCTTCTAAGATCTTTCTAGCGCGATCGTAGTTACGGTCAATCAAGAGACGTACTTCTTCGTCAATCAGCTTAGCCGTTTCACCCGATACGTGTTTCGTTTGAGTAACGCTACGACCTAGGAATACTTCACCTTCATCTTCTGCGTACAACAAAGGACCCAGTTTTTCAGAGAAGCCCCATTGTGTCACCATCTTACGAGCGATGTCTGTCGCACGTTCGATATCATTTGATGCGCCTGTCGATACTTTGTCTTTACCGTAGATAAGTTCTTCAGCTAGACGGCCACCATATAGACTTGAGATCATTGACTCTAGGTGCTGGCGAGACATGCTTACACGGTCTTGCTCTGGTAAGTACATAGTTACACCCAGCGCACGACCACGTGGAATGATAGATACCTTATACACAGGATCGTGCTCAGGAACCAAGCGACCAACGATAGCGTGACCCGCTTCGTGGTATGCCGTTGACTCTTTCGTTTCTTCAGACAGAACCATAGAACGGCGCTCTGCACCCATCATGATCTTGTCTTTCGCAAGCTCAAACTCAACCATAGATACGTTGCGTTTGTTACCGCGAGCCGCAAATAGTGCTGCTTCGTTAACTAAGTTAGCAAGGTCTGCACCAGAGAAGCCTGGTGTACCACGTGCGATCAATGATGGCTCTACGTCTGACGCTAGAGGTACTTTACGCATGTGTACTTTCAAGATTTGCTCACGGCCACGTACATCAGGTAGACCAACCACGACTTGACGGTCAAAACGACCAGGACGAAGTAGAGCTGGGTCAAGTACGTCAGGACGGTTGGTTGCTGCAATAACGATGATACCTTCGTTACCTTCGAAACCATCCATCTCAACCAGCATTTGGTTTAGGGTTTGCTCACGCTCATCGTGACCACCACCAACACCAGCGCCACGCTGACGGCCTACCGCATCGATTTCATCGATGAAGATGATACAAGGTGCTGCTTTTTTCGCTTGTTCGAACATGTCGCGCACACGAGATGCACCCACACCCACGAACATTTCTACGAAGTCAGAACCTGAGATAGTAAAGAACGGAACCTTCGCTTCACCAGCAATGGCTTTAGCAAGGAGCGTTTTACCTGTACCAGGAGGACCAACCATTAGAACACCCGTTGGGATCTTACCGCCCAGTTTCTGGAATCGGCTTGGATCACGTAGATAGTCTACTAGCTCTTTAACGTCCTCTTTTGCTTCGTCACAACCTGCAACGTCAGCAAACGTGGTCTTAATCTGTTCTTCGCTCATCATGCGAGCTTTACTCTTACCAAACGACATGGCGCCTTTGCCACCGCCGCCTTGCATCTGGCGCATAAAGAAGATCCAGACACCGATAAGAAGAATCATTGGGAACCACGAGATGAAGATAGTGCCTAGCAGGCTCTGCTCTTCTGGTGGAGTACCCGAAACTTTTACGTTTTGGTTAATTAGGTCATCAAGAAGTTTTTGATCATAAACCGGCATGTAAGTCACAAAGCGACTGCCACCACCACGGCGAGTAAAGGTTATCTCGCTGTCTTTGAATTGAGCTTCCTGAATCTGGCCATTGCCAACTTCCTGTACGAACGTGGTGTAATCTACCGCTCGACCGTTACTTTCCCCCGGTCCGAAGCTTTGGAATACCGACATCAACACAACGGCGATGACTAACCACAAAATTAAATTCTTTGCCATGTCACTCAAGGTGTCAGCCTCTCGATAACTAATTGTAATTAAAGGTAGGGTACTACAGTTTTTAGGCTGTAGCTACATTGTTAATTTTGTCTTTGTAAACTAATGTTCAGCCTTTGAAGCCATTAGCTACAATAAACACCTCACGAGAGCGAGCTCTAGATGAGTCCGGCTTGCGAATCTTCACCACTTTGAAGGCTTCACGCACCTGTTTTACGTAATCATCAAACCCTTCGCCTTGGAACACTTTCACTACGAAACTGCCGCCAGGGGCTAAAGTTTGATGACACATATCTAATGCTAGTTCAACAAGATACATAGCTCTAGGTTGATCAACAGATAAGTTTCCAGCCATGTTAGGAGCCATATCTGACATTACTACGTCGACCATATCCGGTTGGATTCTTTCTAGTAGTGCATCAAGCACCGCTTCTTCACGAAAATCGCCCTGAAGGAAGCTCACACCAGAGATAGGATCCATCGGCAGCAAGTCACAAGCAATCACTTGTCCCTCGTCGCCAACGACTTTAGCAGCGTACTGAGACCACCCACCAGGAGCAGCACCAAGGTCAACCACAGTCATCCCAGGTTTCAGTAGCTTATCCTTGTTTTGAATCTCTTCAATCTTAAAGATAGCACGTGAACGATAGCCTTTTCTTCTGGCCTCATTGGCATATTTATCATCAAAATGCTCTTTTAGCCAACGACCCGAACTGGCCGAATGTTTTTGCTTACTCATTCAATTTCCAACTCAATAAGGGCATGCCCTTAGAATAAAGTATAGTCTTCGTCATTAGATGGCGTTAAAATACGACTTTTCAACCCTAATAGTAAATAAATTTGGCCGCGTTATGAACCTAAGCACCAAACAAAAGCAGCACCTAAAAGGCCTAGCACACGCACTTAAACCCGTTGTGCTTATGGGCGCAAATGGACTAACAGAGGCTGTACTAGCGGAAATCGAAATCGCTCTTGACCACCACGAACTGATTAAAGTGAAAGTGGCGTCAGAAGACCGTGAAACTAAACTGCTGATTATCGACGCGATTGTGCGCGAGACAAAAGCAGAAAAAGTTCAGGTTATCGGTAAGACTCTTGTTCTTTACCGTCAGTCAGAGCAAAAATCGAACTGCCACGCAAGTAATTAGCCCAGCAGTTGGTTTTATAGAAACAATTTGTTTCAAAGTGGGAAAGGTCGCTTAGGCGGCCTTTTCATTTTTCTGACAAGGTGTGTTTGCCAAACGAGGACAACACCACCAACATGCAGGCACAAAAAAAGCCGCCAATTTGGCGACTTTCTCACAACCTTTCAGTCAACAACGCAGCTTAAACGTAAGCTACTTTGTCGATTTCGAAGTCTTTTTGACCGCCTGGGGTCACGATAGTTACTTCGTCACCTTCCATTTTACCGATAAGGCCACGAGCGATTGGTGAGCTAACTGAAATACGGCCGGCTTTGATGTTCGCTTCGTCATCACCCACGATTTGGTAAGTTTGCTCAGCATCCGTATCGATATCAATCAAAGTAACGGTAGAACCAAAGATGATCTTGCCTGTGTTGTCTAGCTTAGTCACGTCAATCACTTGCGCGACAGATAGCTTGTACTCGATATCACGAATTTGCGCTTCACAGATGCCCTGCTCTTCACGAGCCGCGTGGTACTCTGCGTTTTCTTTTAGGTCACCAAGTTCACGAGCTTCTGCAATTGCTTCAGAAATCTGTGGACGAAGTTTAAGTAGACGATCTAGCTCTTCACGTAGCTGCTGTTCGCCACGTACAGTCATTGGAACCTTTTCCATTATAACAACCTCTTTTCCAAAGCACCCTTTGGACAATAAAATCCTACTCAAGCAAGCCTGAGTACAATTTGAAAAATAAACTGGATTAAGCCTAGTGTAATCAATCCGTGGATACAAATCACTGTGATTCGGATTCTGAGCTAATAAGGGAACACTTATTGCTGGCACTGGCTGTGGTGCTCTTTCTGATAACAATCAGAGTTATTCTTTTAGAGCAACACAACAATATAGCCTAGTTGGCTTTGATTTCGCAAGGTAAACCACGCTGACGACAGTATGAAAGTGTGAGCGAGCTTGCGTCCGTTTCGCTGCACTGTACGAAGACTATTCGAAGCGACTTTTTTGCGAAAATTTAACGCTTTATCTCGACTTAATAGGTTGTTAGCCTACATTAAAAATTAAGCCCATCCTGATGAATTCGCTATGACAGCCAAACTCCCACTCACCTGTTTACTTATTTTCTCCACTGCGACGTTTGCAGGCGGTGTCGATGCAACCAAACACCTTCCTTACGGAAGCCGCAGTGCACAGCTCATCGCGCCACTCTCAGCTCCGCAACAGGCGCTAATTGAGAACAATACTGAGCAGTTTTTTCCCCCTGCCAGCACACTAAAAGTCGTTACAGCGCTGGCAGCCAAGCTGGCGCTACCTGATAGCTTTCGATTTGAGACCACACTCTATACCTCAGGCAATGACCTCATTATCAAATACTCGGGTGACCCAACATTTAGCCGTGCTTCACTCACCACAATGCTAAAACAGGCCAAATCAGAGGTGGGAGCTCGATTTAATAATGTTTGGTTGGATGACAGCGTGTTTACGGGTTACCAGCGCGGTGTTGGCTGGCCTTGGGATATTCTTGGCGTTTGCTATAGCGCACCAGCCTCTGCGATTACGCTTGATGGCAACTGTGTTCAAGGCGCGTTATACACTAATAAGAATGGTACGACACGCATCAATGTGCCTTCACATCAACCGATTAGTGCGTCGACCTCCGCTAAGAGCGTCTCTAAGGACTACCAAGAGCAGAGCTATTGCGATCTGCAGCTTGAAGTAAGCCCTAACAATCAATACTCGCTTAGTGGCTGCGCTGTTGAGCGAAAGTCGCCAATACCACTCAAGTTTGCCGTTTCGTCACCTGAGCAATTTACCGTCGATGTCATCAAATCAGAGCTTTCGCGCATCGGCGTGAGTTTATCCGGTGAAGTCAAAGTGGGTACGCCAAACATCAAGGGACAAAAGCCGCTGTTTATTCAGCGCTCACGGCCTCTCAATGACTTGCTCGCAGTGATGTTACAAGACTCCAATAACCTGTATGCCGATAACATCACTAAAACCCTTGGAATGAGCTATTTTAACCAGCCAGGCTCCTTTATTAATGGCACTGAAGCGATAAAAGCCATTATTAAGCAAAAGGCTGGTATCAACCTTGATCTGGCAGTGCTGGAAGATGGCTCTGGACTGTCACGTAATAACCGCGTCACCGCCAGTCAAATGCGCGAGATACTCAGCTACATCCACAACAATGACAGCACACTCAAGCTCGCTCGCCTCATGCCCGTTTCTGGCAACAACGGCACGCTAAAGTATCGTTCAAGTATGCGAAAGGCACCGGTTAAAGGCGCATTAGTGGCAAAAAGTGGCTCTCTGTTTGGCACCTATAACATGATGGGATTTGGTCTTGGCAGTAAAGGGGAGCGTGAAAGCTTGTTTGTCCAATTTGTCACTGATTACCATCCAAAGAAAGCGACCAACAGCAAACCAGTGGAGTCACCGTTAACACAGTTTGAGAAGGCCTATTATCGCCAAGTAGTTGATTACAGTTATTCATTGGAGCGCTCAAACAATAAAGCGCAGCCGTAGCTGCGCTTTATCATCGTAATATCGACTTAGTAGATTGTGGTCAATTAAGATAAACCTAGGAAATGATTGACCACAGTAAAGTAAATCCACATACCTGAGATATCGACAATCGATGCCAATACTGGGCTCACCAGTACTGCAGGATCGAGTTTAAACACACGAGCGATGATAGGCAGAACGCCGCCTAACGTTGTCGATACCGTGACCTGAATAAACAGCGCCACCGCTATCGCCATCGCGATAAGGTTGATATCAAAGCCGCCAGCAGAATTCACATCACCAAAGACGAGAATACGCCCAACCATCACCAGAGCTACTGCGGCAGCCAGACATACCGCGACACGACTCTCCTTCCAGAGCACCTCTAACCACTGCCTCTTTCGAAGCTCACCGGTTGCCAATGCGCGTATCACAAGAGTTGCGGCCTGGGTACCGGTATTACCACCAGCGGCGGCAATCACTGGCATGTAAACGGCCAATAGTACTAATTGGCTCAAGGTATCTTCGTACTGTGCAATGATAAGCCCAGAAACGATGCCTAGCAGTGCTAGGGTAACAATCCATCCTATGCGCTGCTTGACGTGTTCGAGTACACCCGTCGTCAAGTAACCACCTGTGGTCTCCGCTTCTGAGTGGATCAACCCCAAATGGTGGGCGTACAGTCTTGCGCGTTTATCGTGCCCTTGCAAATCAAGCTCTTCAATCAAGAACTGAACTTGTCCTAAGGCACAGTGCTGCAGCACACCTACCGCTTCATCGATCGGCATTACCGTAAGCAGGTTTAACTGCTGATCTGTTTCGTATTGCAGAAATGCTTTCGTTGCAGCACTGATCTCCTCTTCAGAGAAGCGAGGTGCTGTATTTTCAATATATGTATTGCTCATTACCGTCATGGCGAATCTCCCGATTAGCGTTGGTAACGACCATCAGAAAGTCGGCTCACTAATTGACAAAATAATGCCAAAAGCATGACCAGATGCTAAGTACGAAGACATAGTCTAGGCGCACCAATGTCAGGCCATGTACACAGCCAAAACACGCATCAAAAGGCATACTCATTGAGTGACTCAATAGTAGTAAAGGAGAAAAATATCAGGATGTTATAGAAGGGAAACACACCTACCTCAACGGTAGGAACGAAGATCGCAATTACCGACGCGAGGCTATTTTTCTCCTTTCATACTAGGAGGATGGTCGGTATTGTTCATAGTTATCTCCGAAAAAACTACCCTACTGGTAGCGCGGCGTAGGATACCAAAATACGCCCATGAGTAAAGCCCATTTTCCCCTATGGAAATCATTTTTTACGTTTGTTCATATAAGTGTCATATCACATGTCTCGTTCTACTCTTCTAGCATCCTCTCTAATGCTTTGCGCCGGTGTTTTGCTCTCTGGCTGTGATTCTTCAAATAGCGCAGGAAATGCGCCTTCGCAGCCACCAAGAACCAATCGTTGTGATGTCGATTGGCAACAAAGCTTCACCGATCTCAACCGAGACTGGACTCGCTCCCAATACGATCACCATTGTGATGAAACAGCGCAACCTGCGCCGCAGTTCACGACAAGTTCGGACGCCTCATCCTCGGTTCACTACGCGAATATTTTTGATGGTGAGCGTGAGCGCTATGGTTACAATCCAAGATTCATCCCCGGTCGTCCCTATTTTGATGCCAATAACCTACCATGGATGATCGTCAACAACATGAATCAGTTCAACGTCGGCGACGGTCAGCCTGGCTATCATCAAGATCCGGTGACTCTAGAGAAAACCAATAAGCCGCTACACGCACTGACTTACGATGACCGTGTCTATTCATCTCTATATAGCGACGCCAATCCATGTACCGACTGTGACTCATACTTAGTGAGATTGACACCAAACGGTGAATGGATCAGCACATCGCTAAGAGCTATGGAGCAAGAGTTTGGGTTTAGGCAAAACGCCGATGGGCTAGATGGCTATCGCTACCGTTATATTGAACAGGTGTATTTTCAAGACAATGGTGATGTCTTTTTCAAACTCGACCATGGTGCTATCCGCTATCAGGCACAAACCCAAACTTGGCAGGGCTATAAAAAGAACTGGTTAGCACAAACTGAAATGGTGGGGAATGGTAGCCAGGCACCGCTATTCATCCGCACATCGAACAACAACAGCGAATACGCCATCTCTCGCTTAATCGACATTGGTAATGATGAACTCGATTGGCAAGAAGAGACGCTATCACTGCCAATTCACTTAGGCTTGTATCGAGGTAGCAAGCCCGTCATTTGGGAAGGCAATACCCTACATATCGCAGCCATTAGCTACGATGAGAGTGCACTGAATCGTCTTGATTACAACACGGGGCAATACTACGTCCGCTATCAACTTGGCACTGAGCAAGCAGACGTCCTGTTTATGGGCTGGAGCGGCTCAACCTCAGAGGCAACACCGGACGGTCACAACCAACCTATCCTTTTGCTCGACAGCCAAAAACGATTGCACTTTATTTCTGGTGCTCACAACCACCAGATCTGGCACCGCTACTCGTTAGAGCCAGTAACCAATAACGATTGGAACAATGGAAATAATTTATGGGGCAACGTAACAGCAAACGACAAATTTTCATACGGACGAGAAACGCCCGTTGGCCGCTATCCAGAAGAGACATCCAGCGATAACAACGTGAATTACGTCGGTCAGCCAATAGGGCGCTATACCTATGTACACGCAGTTATCCAAAGCGATGACAGCATTTTACTCGTTATGCGCAACACAGCGCCCGCTACAAGTGCACCAAGCGGCTATCGACTTGAATGGATAGCCGGTACGCCACAAACAAATGGTCAATACCAGTGGCAAGACAAAGGTGTCATCGTGATGCCAAACTGGCAGCAGTATTCAAACTACACTCAAAAACTGCATCAGGATAAACGCGGGAATCTATACCTGTTGTATACCTATGAGATCCAAAACTTTAACGATGATACTTGGTTTAACCAGATGCTGCGTGTTTCAAAATCAAGTCAACAAGAGTGTGAGCTGCTGTCTGATGCCAAGGATTGCATTCATGTGGTTAGCGAGCACTATCGCCGCTGGCCTAACGAAATACTGGCCGGTAGTCCAAGTCGTTACAGTCAACAATTCCAGCACCACCCAGTATTGCTGGTCAGCTCCGATAAGGGTAATACCTGGCGCTTAGCTACCACAGAAGCACTGCTGTCCCAGCAAACCAAATAGCTAGAAACTCAATAATGAGTATCGATCAAAAACGCCGCGATTAAAACGCGGCGTTTTTATTCAATCGATTGGATTCAGGGTTAATCCACCACTTTAACTTGAAGCTCTCTTGGTACCTCAAAGAACATGTTTTCTTCTCGGCCTAACACTTCCTCAACATCATCAGCGCCCAGCGCTTTGATTCTATCTATGATTTGATTGACTAGCTCTTCTGGCGCGGATGCACCGGCTGTCACGCCAACCAAACCTTTTCCTTCAAACCACTCGGCTTCAATCAAATCAGGCGTGTCTGTCAGGTATGCCGGTGTGCCCAGCTTTTCCGCAAGCTCTTTAAGGCGCGTTGAATTCGAAGAGTTGGTTGAGCCGACGACAACCATAACATCCACGGCACCGGCCAGTTCACGAACCGCATCTTGGCGGTTTTGCGTTGCATAGCAGATATCGTCTTTACGAGGACCTTGGATCTCAGGGAACACTTCGCGAAGCTTATCAATCACATCAGCGGTTTCATCCACAGATAGCGTGGTTTGACTCACGTAATGAAGATTACTTGGATCTTTGACCTCAAGCGTTAGAACATCTTCTGGACGCTCAACAAGGTACATGCCACCAGTCTCACTTGAGTACTGACCCATTGTCCCTTCCACCTCTGGGTGACCCGCATGACCGATAAGTACCACTTCCATATTACGGCGACTCGCACGAGCCACTTCCATATGTACTTTGGTTACCAGCGGACAAGTGGCATCAAATACCGTCAGTTCACGCGCTTTCGCTTCTTTACGAACCGCTTGAGACACACCGTGAGCTGAAAAGATCACAATGTTGTCATCAGGCACTTCACTCAGTTCCTCAACAAAGATCGCACCACGCTGCTTAAGACCTTCAACCACAAAACGGTTATGTACCACTTCATGACGAACATAGATTGGCGGTTGATACATCTCAAGCGCGCGCTCAACAATACTGATCGCTCGGTCTACACCCGCACAAAAGCCACGTGGGTTAGCTAGTTTAATTTTCATTTCATTACTCATTGAGGAACCGCTATTACTTATCGTATTAATCTAGGTCTGTCTTGTCGTTATTCTACTTCGAGAATTTCAACTTCAAAGGTGACATCTTGCCCTGCCAACGGGTGATTAAAGTCTACCGTTACCGAATCACCCGCAATGTCTGTGATGATACCCGGGATCTCCATGCCATCAGGACCTGAGAAGGCCATTATTGTACCGACTTCAACTTCAGAGTCACCCACAAACTTTGCGCGATCCATATGGTGAACATTGTCAGGGTTTGGCATACCGAACGCATCCGCGGCCTTTAACTCAATCGCTTTGTTGTCACCGGATGACAAACCCACCAAGCACTTTTCGAAATTCTCACTTAAACTGCCGTCACCAATAATAAATTTCGCAGGCTTACCCATATTGTGGGTGCTATCTGCGACCGAGCCATCGCTCAGCTTGATGGTGAAATGTAGGGTGACAGCGCTATCTTTGGAAATGATGCTCACGTTACGGCTTCCTTGTGTTATTGAGTCTGTGTTGATTGATTACGCACAGTAGCTCTTTATCATTTAGCTTGTTATATAAAAAAGCGCCGTGCATATCAACGCACAGCGCTTAAGGTTATTCGTTATCTGCGCTACTTTTGCTCTTTATTGCGAAAGCTATCGATAATAATCATCGCCGCACCAATACAGATCGCCATGTCTGCTAGGTTGAAGGCGGGCCAATGATAGTTACCCCAGTAGAAATCCAAGTAGTCGACAACAAAGCCATGAACAACGCGATCAAAGACATTACCCACTGCGCCGCCAATGATCATCGCGTAAGCAATGTTGTTCCACTTCTCTTTTGCCGGAAGCTTGCTCATCCAATACGTTAGCATGCCAGTGACGACAAACGCGATACCGGTAAACAGCCAGCGCTGCCAGCCTGCTTGGTCACTCAAAAAGCTGAATGCGGCACCGTAATTATGGACATAAAGCAGATTGAAAAATGGCAAGATCTCAATTCGATTCGCCCAGCCGTAGCCCATGTTATCCATGACCACGAGTTTGATGCTGATATCAGCAATAAAAATCACTACCGCTAGCCATAGCCAGCGCACACCTGATTGTCGAAATGTGATTGCCGTTTCGCTCATCTGTTTCCTTTCTCGCTACCTTTGGTAGCAAACATTCAATGAATTATATATTCAATCAGTTAGCTGATAAAAACAACCCCAGTAAAAACTGGGGCTGTTAAATCTTTCAAAAGTTCCGGTTAGCTTACCATTAAGCGAACTTACGAACTTCGCCTTCACCGTCTACGTTCGATACGCAGCGACCACAAATCTTTTCGTGACCAGCAATCGTACCAACGTCCGGAGTGTGGTGCCAACAACGGTCACACTTCTCGTTTTCAGTAGCGGCTACTTCAACGAATAGGCCTTCTAGCTCTGTCGCTTTCGCTGTATCTGTCTTCTCAGACATTGGCTTAACCATTGCTGCAGACGTAATAAGAACAAAACGTAGCTCATCTTCTAGCTTGCCAAGCTTCGCAATTAGCGCATCATCAGCAAACAGTGTGATTTCAGCCTGTAGTGCACCACCAATGGTTTTCTCACTACGCGCCGCTTCTAGCTGCTTGTTCACTGCATCACGAACCGTTTGGATTTCAGCCCAGAACTCGTTGTTTAGCTCTTCGCCTTCAGCAAGACCGAATAGACCTTCGAACCATTCACCCGTGAAGACAAACTTATCACGGCTTTCTCCATTTGGAAGAGAAGCTGGCATTTCGTTCCAGATTTCGTCAGCAGTGAACGACATGATAGGTGCCATCCAACGAACAAGTGCTTCAACGATGTAGTAAAGCGCTGTCTGACAGCTGCGCTGTGCATGGCCGCCCAGTTTCGCTGTGTACTGACGGTCTTTGATAACGTCTAGATAGAATGAGCCCATTTCGATAGAGCAGAACTGCATTAGACGCTGAGTCACGCCGTGCGTGTTGTACTCTTCGTACGCTTTTACAATCTCTTCTTGAGCCGCTAGTGCACGACCTACCGCCCAACGATCCAATGCCACCATTTCTTCTGCTGGTACCAGGTCAGTTTCTGGGTTGAAACCGTTTAGGTTTGCCAGGAAGAAGCGAGCTGTGTTACGGATACGACGGTAAGCATCTGCAGAGCGCTTAAGGATTTCATCAGAAACCGCGACTTCACCTGTGTAGTCAGTCGATGCTACCCATAGACGCAGAATGTCTGCACCTAGCTTGTTAGTCACATCTTTTGGCGCAACAACGTTACCGATTGACTTAGACATCTTACGGCCGTGACCATCAACCACGAAGCCGTGCGTTAGCACTTGCTTGTATGGTGCTTCGTCTTTCATCGCGATAGATGAAATTAGCGAAGACTGGAACCAACCACGGTGTTGGTCAGAACCTTCTAGATAAAGGTCTGCACTGTTGCCATTGAACTCTTCACGAGAATCAACAACAGAGTAGTGGGTCACACCAGAATCGAACCAAACATCTAGTGTATCCAGAACTTTCTCGTACTGGCCAGCTTCGTCGCCCAGTAGGTCTGCAGTTTCTACATCCCACCAAGCTTGAATGCCTTTCTCTTCTACTAGCTGAGCCACTTTTTCAATCAGCTCTAGCGAGTTTGGATGAAGTTCTGCCGTCTCTTTGTGAACAAACAGAGCGATTGGCACACCCCAAGTACGTTGACGAGAGATACACCACTCAGGGCGACCTTCAATCATACCTTCGATACGGCTTTGACCCCACTCAGGCATCCACTCAACACCCTTGATTGACTCTAGTGCTTTAGCACGTAGTCCCGCTTGATCCATAGATACGAACCACTGAGGTGTTGCACGGAAGATGATTGGCGTCTTATGGCGCCAGCAGTGTGGGTAGCTGTGCTCGTAAGCGTGATGATGAAGTAGCGCACCTTTTTCTTTCAGTACTTCTACAACGGCATCGTTAGCTTTAAATACGTGCTGACCCGCGAATAGCTCAGTATCAGGCAAGTAAACGCCGTTTGAACCTACTGGGTTAGCGACTTCTAGATCGTATTTTTGACCGACCGCGAAGTCTTCTTGACCATGGCCAGGTGCTGTATGAACCACACCAGTACCTGATTCAGTCGTTACGTGATCGCCTAGGATCGCCGGAACGGTGAAGTCGTAGAATGGGTGGTTGAACTGAGAAAGCTCTAGATCGGCACCTTTCGCAAAACCAAGGTTGTGGAAGTGCTCGATACCAGCACGATCCATCACGTCTTTCGCTAGCTCAGAAGCCACGATAATACGCTCTGGGTTGTCGCCTTCAGTTTGGATAAGTACGTACTCAAGATCGTCACGTAGACATACCGCACGGTTAGCAGGTAGTGTCCACGGTGTTGTTGTCCAGATAACAATTGAGATATCGCCCTGGCCTTCATGACCTTCGCTTAGCTCAAATTTAGACAAAAGCGCAGCTTCGTCGGCCGCTTTAAAGCGTACGTCGATAGAAGGAGAAACTTTATCTTTGTACTCAACTTCTGCTTCAGCAAGTGCCGAGCCACAGTCTGTACACCAGTGAACTGGTTTAAAGCCTTTTAGTAGGTGGCCTTTGTCTGCGATCTTACCTAGTGCACGAATGATGTTTGCTTCAGTTGCAAAGTCCATCGTGCGGTAAGGCTTGTCCCACTCTCCAAGAATACCTAGACGCTTGAAGCTCTCTTTTTGACCTTCAACCTGGCCTGCCGCGTACTGGCGACACTTCTCACGGAATTCAGCCGCGGTCACTTTTTGGCCAGGCTTACCCACTTTCTTCTCTACCATCAGTTCGATAGGTAGACCGTGGCAATCCCAACCTGGAATATAGGGTGAATCAAAACCTGAAAGTGTTTTGGATTTAATAATAATGTCTTTAAGAATCTTGTTTAGAGCGTGACCAATGTGAATGTCACCATTCGCATATGGAGGACCATCGTGTAGAACGAAGGATTTTTTGCCTTTTTTAGCTTTACGGATCTCACCGTAAAGATCTTCTTTATACCAACGCTTAAGCATTTCTGGCTCACGATTGGCCAGGTTGCCGCGCATTGGAAACCCTGTTTCAGGTAGGTTCAGGGTATCTTTATACTCACTCATCGATTCTTAATTCCGTTGTATTGGGCGACAGTTAGACATTATGTTAGCGGTGGAATCTTCCGCTAACCCTTAAACTGACGTAGCCACACCCTTGCTACATCAGCATCCAATTCTATTTGCTGCTTAAGCAGCTCCAATGACTCGAATTTTTTCTCATCACGGATTTTGTGAAGCAGTGCCACTTCAATTTGTTGACCATAAAGGTTGCCCTCGTAGTCAAAAATATGCACTTCAAGATCGGGCGTTGTCCCCGCGACCGTTGGCTTTTTACCTACATTAGCAATGCCTGGTAGCGGCTTATCATCCACACCGAATACCTGCACAGCATAAACGCCACGCACCGGCACGACATAGCGCTTAAGTGAAATATTGGCGGTCGGAAATCCAAAACCACGCGCTAACTTTTGACCATGGGCAACACGCCCTGACAAAGTATAGTGACGCCCCAACATTTCTGCGCTTGCATCGAGCTCGTCATTGGCAAGAGCCTGACGAATGGCCGTTGAACTGACTCGAGTCTCTTCAACAAGAAAACTTGCCGTATTCACGACTTCAAAACCGAACTCATCGCCCGCTTTTTGAAGCATCTCGAAATTACCTTCGCGCCCTTTACCGAAGCGGAAGTCATCGCCGATGACAAGGAACTTAACACCCAATTTGTCCACCAACAAGTCTCGAATAAAAGACTCCGCAGTTAAGCTGGCAAATCGTTGATTAAAGTTCACGCACAACAGGCGATCCAGTTCCATTTTCTCAAGCAGTTCGTACTTATCACGTAATCGAGTCAAACGCGCTGGCGCTTTATCTTTCGCAAACAGCTCCATCGGTTGTGGTTCAAAAGTCATCACAACCGCAGGCAAACCAAGCAGAGATGCTCTCTGTTTTACCTGGCTCAGTACACGTTGATGCCCAAGGTGGACACCGTCAAAGTTGCCGATGGTTAAAACGCAGCCATGGTGCTGATTTTTAAGGTTATGTATGCCTCGAATGAGTTCCATGAAACGACCAAACCACCTGCTTGAGTAAATATTACGAGTGTGAAACCGACGGATTATAACCAATCATTGTTAATCTGTCGCTGCTTTTACGTCTTTCGGACGAATTCCCAAAATAAGCAGTGCCACCAAGTATGTCACCCCTCCAAGACCAATCAGTACCGTCAAGCTAACAATACGCTCAGATAAGCCCCAACTAAGCCACTGCTGCATGTCTTGTAGCTGCCACAGCAATACCGCCACCATAGCGGCTACAGCAATCACTAGACGAACGACAAAGCCAACGGTTTTCTTGGTAATGCGATAGACATT